>NZ_JBQYEX010000008.1:0-149054 GCF_052655945.1 Faunimonas sp. B44
ACGTCCGACGAGGTCCAAGAGACCTCAGACGGCGTCAGCTCGGCCACACCACTTCAACGCCGGGTAGAATGGCTCCTTACGGCCAGCTTCGTTACCGGCCGTTCCTGAAATGCGGCACCTCGGGCCTCAGTAATCGTCGTCATAGAGGCCGCGCTCCGCGTCCTTGTGGCAGGCGACGCAGTTCGCCTTGCTGATCACTTCGGCCCGTTTCCACTCCGAAGCGCGGACCTCGTCGTGCTCGCGGATCCACCACGGCTGCTCGGTGATCCGCAGGATCGTGCCGTCGGCGCGCCGGCGGCCGCCCGCGCCCGCCGCGCCGACCAGATAGGCCCTGATCTCGGCCGCGAGCGCCGGCGGCAGCGAGGCGTCCTCGCCGAAATGATCGGGGAGGCCGTCCATGATCGCGGCCCAGCTCGCCGCCGGAAGCAGCCCCGGCTGGTAGACCATGTGGCACTCGCCGCATTCCTTCGCGGTCGCGGCGTGTCCGACAGGCGGGAGCCGCTCGTACTCGTCGGCGAACAGCCTGCCGGCCCCGGCCGTGAGGCCGGCGATTGCCACGAGGGCGATGATCGGTTTCTTCATCTGGGGCTCCTCAGGCGGCCTGTCGCGGCAGGCCGTATCGGCTGGCGAAGAACACGAGCGGCTCTCCCGGCCGGTGCTCGAACCTCTCGACGCGGCCGAGCAGGATCAGGTGGTCGCCGGCCGGGACGTGCTCGGCGTGCGAGCACTCGAAGGCCGCGATCGAGCCGGCAATGAGCGGCACACCGCCTTTGCCGGGCGCCCATTCCAGGCCCTCGAAGCGGCGCGCGCTCGGCCCGGCGAACCGGCTCGATACCGCCTCCTGACCCGCCCCGAGGACGTTGATCGCGAACCGGTCCGCGGCGACGAAATCGGCGAATCGCGACGAACGGCGCGACAGGCTCCACAGGACGAGCGGCGGCTCCAGCGAGACCGAGCTGAATGAGTTGATCGTCATCCCGATCGGCGTGCCGTCCCGCGTCAGCGTGGTGACGACCGCCACGCCGGTGGCGAAACGGCCGAGCGCCTGGCGGAGGTCGGCGGGTTGGACGTGCTGGTTCATGGCAGGCCTTCTCCTCACTGGGCGGACAGGAACGTGATGAAATCGCCCTTCTCGCGGGCGGTGCAGGCGCGTCCCAGCACGTTCTTGCAATCGCGCCCGAACTGCTTCTCGACTTCGCCGGCATCGGTGAACCGGGCCCGGTTGGCCGATACGGCCATCGGTTCGATGCCCCGCCCGGTCTTGCGGTGCCGCCCCGTCGCGGCCGGGTTCCCGGTGTGGCAGGCCGCGCAGGCGTTGGTCTCCGGGTTTCCCCCCTGGTGCGGGCCCATGTAGAGGCTGCGGCCGCGCTCGGCGGAGAAGGCGGCGAAGGCCGCGTCCTCCGCCTTCGCCTGTGCAGCGTAGGCTGCGAGGATCGCCTCGCGCGCCGGGTCGGCGGCCATCGCGACGGGCACTGCGATGCCGAGCGCGAGCGCGGCGGCAAGCGCGGCTTGCTTCTTCTTCATGAGGCACCTCCGGTGCGGGACGTGGCGGAAAGGGGTGTCGCGGCGGGCTCGGCCGCGCGCGGCGTCGCGAGGCGCTTGGCTCCGTGCAGCACGAGAACGAGCGCCACATGCACGATCACGATGAAGAGCGCCGCCTCGCCGAACGCCTCGTGAAGGTCCTCGGCCGAGAGGACGAAATCGGCGATCGCGCCCGAGGCTGCGGCGGCCGTCAGCCCGGCGAGCAGCGCCACGGCCATCGGGCCGTGGAGGGGGCTCCGCTTGAGGAGGACGCCGCGCTCCATCGTGGCGGCACCGCGCAGGAAGCCGGCGATCGCTCCCCAGTCCGGCCTCGGCAGGCGGAGCATGCTGCCCGGCGGCGCAAGAACGCCGATCGCCATGCGGAGGGCGAGCGCCGCCAGCACGACGTACCCGGAGAAGACGTGCATGAAGTAGAAATCGTCGCCGTCCCCGGTGAGATAGGAGACGAGGAAACCTCCCGCGACCGTCGCGTGGAATCCGAGCAGGACCGGAAGCTGCAGGTTCGTCCTAGCTTTCGCCATGATCGGCCTCCGCCGGGGCCGGACGCAGGTCGGAGAGGTCCATCTGCGCGTCCTTGTAGGTCTGGTAGCCGAAGGCGAGCGCGGCGATGATTGCCGCCGCCGCGAGCCCTTGGCCGATCATCTTCGGGATCATGGAGTGCTCCTGTTCCGCCGCTTGGCAGGGCGCGGGCGGCCGCTGCCGGCCGCCCGCCGAGGCGGCGTCACTTCAGGGAGACCCGGTCGTCCGCGTCCGGGCCGTGGCGGAGGTCGCCGGACAGGATGCTGCCGTAGGCGGCGTCGAGCCGGAGCCGCACGGGCGTGCCGCTCGGCTCGTAGGCGCGGACGTGGTAGATGCCGTCGTCGAGCTTGATGTGCACGACGTCGTAGCCTTCGAACGCGACGATCTGCGCGATCGCCTGCTCGGTCATGGTACCGGCGGTCGGGCGGTCGGAATCGGCAAGCGCCGCGCTTGCTCCGATGATGGCGAGGAGAGCGCCGGCGGCTGTGGCTGCTGTGGTCTTCATTGCGTGTCCTCCACGACTTGCGATGGATGGACGCTACGCTTCGCCGCCTCACGCGATGCTGAAACCGGGTGTAAGCTTCCCGTCAGGTTGCCGCGGTTAGAAGTGGGGATCGCGGCCGATCGCGCGATCCGGTGAAACCGTCGCGATGAATGCGCCGCACACCCAGCGAGCCCAGACTGATGGTGAACATCCGCAGCAGAGTCCTTTCCGCAGCCTTGGCCCTCTCGCTGGGCTGGGCCGCAGCGGCGCCGCCCCTCGGGACGGCCGTCGCCGGTGACAGTCGGTCCTCGTCTCGGGACGGGCCGGGTGCGGCTTCCGTCATGCCGGTGAGCGATCTCCTCGCCCGGGTCCGGCAGGATTTCGGCGGCGAGGCGATCAAGGTCGAACTCGAGCGCGAGGACGATGACGGCGCTGGCGTCTGGGTTTACGAGGCCAAGATCCTGACGCCCGACGGCCGCGTCCTGAAGGCCGTCTATCGCGCTGGCGACCTCGCCCTCGTCTCCTGGAAGGGGCGTCGCGAGCGTCGCCTGCGATCCGATGACGACTGAAGGCGGCCGCTGACATGCGCGTCCTGGTCGTCGAGGATGAGCCTCGGCTCGCACTGCAGATCGAGCGCGTCCTCGAAGGCCGGGGCTATGTGGTGGAGGTCGCCTATGACGGCGAGGAGGGCGCGTTCCTGGGCGAGACCGAGGCCTACGATGCGGTGGTCCTCGACCTCGGCCTGCCTAGGATGGACGGCCTCAGCGTACTTCGGGCGTGGCGGCGCGACGGCCGGAACATGCCCGTTCTTCTCCTGACGGCGCGCAGCACCTGGCAGGAGAAGGTCGCCGGTCTTCGCGCCGGCGCCGACGACTACCTGGCGAAGCCGTTCGAACTGGAGGAGATGGTGGCCCGGATCGAGGCCCTGATCCGCCGCGGTGCGGGCCATGCCGATCCCGTCCTCGTCCACGGCGCCATCGCCCTCGACACCGTCTCGGGGCGGGTCACCCGGGCAGGCGCGCCGGTCGACCTGACCGCACTCGAGTTCCGGGCGCTCTCCTACCTCATGCACCACCCGGAGAAAGTGGTCTCGAAGACCGAACTGAGCGACCACATCTACGGCCGGGATTTCGACCGCGACTCCAACGTCATCGAGGTCCTCGTGAACCGCCTGCGAAAGAAGGTTGGCGCCGAGGCCATCCGGACGATGCGCGGCCAGGGCTACCAGCTTGTCTCGCTCCACGATCGCGCGCCCTAGATCGCTGACGGCCCGGCTCGCGGCGGCTGCCCTTCTCTGGGTGATCGCCTCGGTCGCGGCGGCCGGTCTGCTCCTGACCGAGCTCTTCCGTGCCCAGATCGAGCGCCGCTTCGACGATCAGCTGCGCGATCACCTGGTCGAGCTCGTCGCCGCCAGCGAGGTCGCGCCGGAGAGCGGCTTCGTCCTGAGCTGGATCCCGTCGGATCCGCGCTTCAACAGGCCGCATTCGGGCTGGTACTGGCAGGTCGAGGCATCAGGCGACGCCGTCGCGGCATCGCAGTCGCTCGCCGGCTTCCGGATCACGGCGGCGGCGGCACCCGCGGACGGCCCGCGCGCCGCCGCTCTCGCCGGCCCGGAAGGCGAGGACCTTCGTGCCGTGGTCGAGGACATCAGCCTGCCGGACGCGCCGGGCCTCTTCGTATACGTGGTGGCCGGCCCCGTGACGGACATCCAGAAGGACGTCGATGCCTTCGTCCGGCAGCTCGCGGCGACGCTCGCGCTGCTCGCGGCGGGTCTCGTCGGGGCCGTCGCCGTCCAGGTCCGCTACGGCCTCCACCCGCTGCGGCGGCTCGGCCGGGAGCTCGAAGCGGTGCGTTCCGGCCGGGCCGAACGGTTGACGGAAGAGGCGCCGGCGGAGGTCCTGCCGGCGGTGCAGGAGATCAACGCGCTCCTCGACCACAACGAGGCGATGCTCGCCCGCGCCCGCACCCAGACCGGCAATCTCGCCCATGCGATCAGGAACCCGCTGACGGTGATCCGCAACGAAGCCGCGAGCCTCAGCGGAGAGCCCGCCGCCGTCATAGCGAGGGAAGCGGCGAATATCGGCGAGCAGGTGGAGCGGCATCTGGCGCGGGCGCACGCCGCCGCTTCCGCGCAGGTCCTCGGCGTCAGGTCGTCGGTTGGGGACGTCCTCGCCGACGTCGCGTTCTCCATGCGCCGGCTCTACGAAGGACGCCGCCTCGCGATCGAAGCCGACTCGGCCGCGGATCTCGCATTCCGGGGCGACCGCCATGACCTCGAGGAGATGGTGGGAAACCTTGCCGACAACGCCTGCAAGTGGGCGCGCGCCCGGGTCAGGATCGCCGCCCGCCGCTCCGGCGGCGAGTTGGTCCTCACCGTAGAGGATGACGGCCCCGGCATCCCGGCGGAGAAGGTGGCGGCGGTGCTCGTGCGCGGCGGGCGCATTGACGAGGCTGTTCCCGGCGCAGGCCTCGGCCTGGCGATCGTCGGCGACATCGCCGAGCTCTATCGCGGCCGGCTCGACCTCGGGCGTTCGTCGCTCGGCGGGCTCCAGGCAACGCTGTCCCTGCCGCTCGCCCTCTGACCCCTTGACGCAACGGAGCGGCCGGCCAGTGACGCCCCGCATTCGGCGGCTGCGAATCCGCCCGGTCCGCCGCAACCATGCGGGTCGCACGCGCGGCCCGCGGCTGCGACAGGGTGGCGCTTTCCTGCTCGCGCGAACCGGCTTAGTTAGTGAGTGATAACTCGCTACGGTTACAACGATGATGGCCCGGAAGAGCGCGGAGGTGCGCAAGAACGAAATCGTGGACGCGGTGCTCGCGCTCGCCGACCGGGGCGGGCCGGACCGGCTTGCGACGGGCACCGTCGCGGAGGCGGTCGGCCTGACGCAGCCGGCCCTCTTCCGGCACTTTCCGACCAAGCAGGCGATGTGGGGCGCGGTCGTCGAGCGGATCCGGGCCGACATGGAGCTGCGCTGGCGCGCGGCCTCCGCGCAGCCGGTGCCGCCGCTCGACGCGCTCCGCGGCATCGTGGCCGCGCAGCTCGGCCTGATCCGCGACGTCCCGGCGATCCCCTCCATCCTCTTCTCGCGCGAGCTCCACGCCGAGAACCCGGCGATGCGCGCGATGTTCAGGGCGCTCATGGCACGCTTCCACCGCCGCCTTTCGCTGCTTCTGGCGGAAGCGCAGAAGGCGGGCGAGATCGACAGGGCGGTCGACCCCGCCGACCTCGCCTTTCTCGTCATGACCATCATCCAGGGCTTGACCATGCGCTGGTCGATCGCCGACCGCGCCTTCGATCTCGTCGGCGAAGGGCTGCGGCTCCTCGACGTCCAGCTCGCCGCATTCGCCGGCCGGCGCGCTGAGGCGTTGCCGTGATGCGCTGGCGCCGGATCCTGGCCTCCCTCCTTCTGCTCGCGGCCGTCGGCGGGGCGGGCTTCTTCTATCTGGCCGTGCGCCCTGTCGCGGTCCGGGTCGCCGCCCCGGAGCAGGAGGTGACGTTCGAGGTGTTCGGGCTCGGCACGGTCGAGGCGCGGATCGTGTCGCGCGTCGGCTTCCCGATCGGTGGGATCCTCACCGCGCTCTCCGCCGATCACGGCGACCGCGTCGCGGCGGGGGCGGTGCTCGCCCGCCTCGACGATGCCGAACAGAAGGCGCAGCTCGCCAAGTCGGAGGCGGCGCTGGCGAGCGCGGAAGCGGGCCTGCACAAGGCGGACGCCCTCGTCGCAAAGGCCGAGACGGTGGCGGGGCAGCAGCAGGAGATCAACCGCCGCCGCCAGGTCCTCGTGCAGCGCGGCACCGTCTCCGTCGAGGCGGCCGAGCAGGCGCAGATGGAATCCGACGTCGCCGCCGCCGACCGGGCGATCGCGCTGCGCGACGCCGAGGTCGCGCGCGCCGGCGTGACGAACGCGCGCGCCCAGCTTCGGTTCGACGCCGTCAAGCTCGACCACCACGCGCTGGCGGCCCCATTCGACGCGCTCGTGGTGGAGCGTCACAAGGAGCTCGGGGCCGTGATCGGCCCGGGCGAAGCGGTCTTCACGCTGGTCGACCCGGATACCGTATGGGTGCTCGCCTATGTCGACGAGAGCCGGGCGGGCGACCTCCGGCCCGGTCAGCCGGCGCGCGTCAGGCTGCGCTCGCTGCCGGACCGCCTGTTTGCGGCCGAGATCGTCCGGATCGGGATCGAGAGCGACCGCCTCAACGAGGAGCGCCGCGTCTTCGTGAAGTGCCGCGACTGCCCGACCGAATTCCATCTCGGCGAGCAGGCCGAGATCGTCATCCGCACCGCCACCGCCGCCGGCGTGCTGATGATCCCGGAGACCGCCATCGAGCGCCCCGGTGAGCGCGAGGGCACCGTCTGGACCGTGGAGGGCGGCCGGCTCGCCCTGCGTCGCGTCGTCCTCGGCCGCCGCAACCTCGACGGCCGCGTCGAGATCCTTGCCGGCGTGCCGGACGGCGCCCGCGTGGTGACCGAGCGCGGCGTGGGCCTGCGCGAAGGTCGGCGCGCGCGCGTCGAGGGAGCTTCGCCGTGAACCTCGCCTATCGCGACATCAGGCACAATCTTGGCCGCTTTCTGCTCACCTGCATCGGCCTCAGCCTGCTTCTCGGCGTGGTGCTCTCCATGATCGGCATCTATCGCGGGCTGGTCGTCGACGCCCTCACGCTGGCGCGCGCGCCGGCAGCCGACCTCTGGGTGGTGCAGGCGGGCTCGCGCGGGCCCTTCGCGGAGGCCTCCCGCATCCCCAGCGACACGCGCGCCGCGATCGCCCGCCTCGGCGGCGTGGCCGAGGCCGGTGCCGTCACCTTCCAGACGGCGGAGACCTTCCATGCCGGCCGCAAGCTGCGGTTCCAGATCGTCGGCTACGAGCCCGGCCGGCCCGGCGGGCCGCATCGGATCGCCGAGGGCCGTCCGATCGCCCGCGCCCATTTCGAGATGATCGCCGACGCCCGGGCGGGGCTTGCGGTCGGGGAGGTCGTCCGCCTCGGCCGCGACGGCTACACCGTGGTCGGCCTGACGCGCGACCTCGTCGCCTCCGGCGGCGACCCGGTCGTGTTCGTCGCCCTGGCGGATGCGCAGACGCTGCAGTTCGAGCTCGACCCCGCCGCCATGCGCCGCGAGCGGGCGCGGAGCGGGGCCGCCGCCGCCAGCGTCGACAGTGTCAACGCCGTCGTCGCGCGCGTCGTGCCGGGCGTCCACCCCGACACGGTCGCCGAGGCGGTCCGGCGCTGGAAGCATCTCGCCGCCATCACCCAGGCCGAGCAGGAGATCATCCTGACGCGCTCCGTGGTCGAGCAGGCGCGCCGCCAGATCGGTCTCTTCACCTCGATCCTGCTCGTCGTCTCCACCGTCATCATCGCGCTGATCGTCTACACGATGACGATGGACAAGCGGCGGGAGATCGCCACGCTGAAGCTGATTGGCGCGCCCGACCGGACCATTGCCGGCCTGGTCCTGCAGCAGGCGCTCGCCATGGGCGTGATCGGCTTCGGGATCGGCGCACTGTTGATCTCGACGGTGAAGGACGTCTTCCCGCGCCGCGTCGTCCTGCAGCCGGAGGACGGGCTCGCCCTCGCCTTCGTGGTGATCGCCGTCTGCGTGGTGGCGAGCGGTCTCGGCGTGCGGCTCGCGCTGAAGATCGACCCCGCGACCGCGCTCGGGGGCTGAGATGGATTCGCTACGGGACCCGGCGCCCGCCGCCGCCGAGGGTTTCGTCGAGCCGCTCGTCGAGCTCCGTGACGTCTCGAAGCATTTCGGCGAGGGCGAGACCCGCGTCGACGCGCTGCGCGGCGTCAGCCTCGCCATCCGCCCGCAGGAGGTCGTCGGGCTGCTCGGGCCCTCCGGCTCCGGCAAGACCACCCTCCTCAACGTGATCGGCTGCATAACGGAGCCGAGCAGCGGCTTCATGCGGCTCGACGGCGAGGCCGTCTATGACGGCCGCTGGCTGAAGGGCGACCTCCGCCGGCTGCGGCTCGACAAGATCGGCTTCATCTTCCAGTTCCACAACCTGCTGCCTTTCCTGAACGCCACCGACAACGTCGCCGTGGTGCTCCATCTGGCCGGGCTGGAGCGCAAGGCGGCGCAGGCGCGGGCGAAAGAGCTTCTCGACTATCTCGAGGTCGGCCACCGCCGCCACGCCTTCCCGGCCAAGCTCTCCGGCGGCGAGGCCCAGCGTGTCGCGATCGCCCGCGCGCTCGCCAACCAGCCGCGCATCATCCTCGCCGACGAGCCGACCGCGGCGCTCGATTCCGAGCGCGCCGCCATCGTCATGGACCTCCTGCGGAAGGTCGCAGCCGACCAGGACGCGGCGGTGATCGCCGTCACCCACGACGAGAAGATCTTCGACCGCTTCGACCGCATCCACCTCCTCCGCGACGGCCGCCTCGCCGGGCGGGCGGATGCGTGAGGGCGGCCCCGCCGCGCCGCAATCGACGGGCGGATTGCGCATGAGCGCGGCCAGAACATCGAGTGGAGGTTCTACTGCCATCCTTCCGAACAGCGGGGTGGCTATCTCAAGCGGTTCCGCGGGCTGACGCTCCGCGCCGAAATGGAGAACGCGAAGGGTGCGCGGGTCGAGGCCGGCAGCGAGGCCGGAGGGAGTCCGGTACTTCCTCGATAGCCGCTTCGGCCGCCACTTCGCCGACGAGGTCGCGAACGAGCTCCTCCGCGGCAAGATGCTGGGCGCTGTCGGGTAGGCTGCGAATTCACGCCCCACCAGTATCCAACGGGAAAATCGCTGGTTAGAGACGACGCTCGATCGCCAGCCGTGTCAGTCGCTCGAGGAAATCCATCAGCGCCGCCGCAGCCTCGGAGGCCGCGGCTTGGTCACCGGCGGCGATTGCCTTGAGCGACCGACTGTGCAGGGTTGCAGCCTCGGACCTCCGCTCATCCTCGATGTAGGCGTACCAGAACCGCCGAGATAGCCCGTGAACAGGGCCGATGGTCTTGATCAGCATGCTGTTCCTGGTCGCCGCGGCACAGAGCATATGGATCTCCTTGTTGGCGGAGAAGTAGCGCGGCATCACTGCCGCCTTGGCGGCTTCGAGAATTTCCAGCGACAGCTCCATCATCCGCTCGCGTTCTTGCCGGGTTGCGCGCTCGGAGGCGAGGCGCACCATCAGATCTTCGAGCGAGCGGCGAACCTCGAGGAGTTCGAGTTGCTTGCGAACATCCACGGGCGTGACAAGGGCGCCGCGGCGCGGATGGATCTCCAAATAGCCTTCCAGCTTCAAGCGCTGAAGCGCCTCGCGTACCGGGGTGCGGCCGCACTTCAGGTCATCGGCGAGTTGGTTCTCGGAGATCATCATTCCGGGCGGTAGATCGCCTACGACGATCATGTCCTCGATCCGGCGATAGGCCTCCTCGGCCAGCGATGGGCCGGGACTTGTCTCGCGAGGGCTATCGACCATCGGACCTCCTGCAATCAGCAGTACGAACATATGGGTTGACCCCTTTGCCCATCAACTGATATGTCAGTTGTCGATCAGAGGGAGGATGAGCCGGTGAGGAACGGTTCCGTCATCGACGCCCGCAGCGCATCGCGCCTGGATTCCGACGTCCTGGTGGTTGGAGGCGGCGCCGCTGGACTTGCCGCGGCCGTTACCGCAGCGCGGCAGGGGCTCGATGTCACACTGATCGAACGCTATGGCTTCTGCGGCGGCGGCGCCGTTGCAGGACACTCCGGCACTGTCTGCGGCCTGTACGAGGCGACCGACGATCGGTCGGCCGCGCCTCGCCAGGTCGTGTTCGGATTCGCCGACGAGTTCGTGCGCAGGATCGCCGCGCGCGGCGGCCTCGGGGATCCGGTCCGCTACGGCAAGACCTACACCCGCGTGCACGACCCACTGGTCTGGCGCGAGACGGCGGACGACCTCCTGCGCGAGGCGGGCGTGCGCGTGATCTATCACGCCGTGGCCACCGGTGTTCTCATCGAGGGCGACCGGGTCGAAGGGGCCATGGTGTACACCAAGCAGGGGCCGCTCGAGGTTCGGGCGCGCGTGGCGATCGACGCCTCCGGCGATGCGGACCTGGTCGCCATGGCCGACTTCCCCTGCTTCGTCGGCGACAACGGCCGCGTGCAGAATCCGACAATGATCTTCCGCCTCATGGGCGTCGACGTGGAGCGCTTCCGGGCGGCCTACGGCATGGACACGATCATGCCGCCGGAGGTGACGGACATGATCGTCGCCAAGAACAACGGCGGCGAGTATCGCCTGCCGCGCGCGAAGATCTGGCTGTTCACCACGACCCGGCCGGGCGAGCTCCTGTGCAATTGCACGCGCATCGTTGGTGCGGACGGCCGCGAGCTGAACACGCTCTACTATCGCGACTTCACCGACGCGGAGATGGAGGGGCGGCTGCAGATGCGCGAGTACGCCCGCTTCTTCCGCGACAACCTTGCCGGTTGCGAGGCCTCCTTCGTCAATGACACCGGCGTCCAGGTTGGTGTTCGCCAGACCCGCCAGGCGGCCGGTGTGGCTCGGCTCATGAATGGCGATGTGGTCGCCGGCACCAAGTTCGCGGACGGCATCGCCCGCTCGCCCTGGCCGATCGAGCTGCACGCCGGGCAGAAGCCGCGTGTCGAGTGGCTCCTCCAGGACGTTTACGAGGTCCCCTACGGCTGCTTCGTGCCCGAGCGCGGAGATGGCCTCCTTGTGGCGGGGCGTTGTCTCTCGGCCGAACACGAGGCGGTCGCCTCCGCTCGCGTAACGGCCCAATGCTTCGGCTACGGCCACGCCATCGGCCACGCGGCGGCGATCGCCGTCCGGGAGGGCATTGCACCCCGCGCCATCGACGGCAGGGACCTCCGCCAGATTCTCAACGCCGACGGTGCCGCGCTCGATTGAGCGCGCCGGATCTCCTTCAACGGCACGGAACCCAAATGGCCAAGATCACGACCGCCGCGGAGGCTGTAGCCTCCATCCCGGACAACGCGACCGTCGCCTCCGTTGGCGTCATCGGCTGGATCACGCCGGACGCAGTGCTGAAGGCGCTCGGCGAGCGCTTCCACCAGACTGGCGCACCGCGCGACCTGACCTTCTATTTTCCCTGCGGCACGGGTGACGGTTGCGCCATCAAGGGCATGGACCATGTCGCACGCGAAGGGCTGATGAAGCGCATCGTGTCCGGGTCCTACATCAACCCGGTGGACCCGGCGACCGGGCGGCGGCCGGAGCTGATGCGCCTCATCCGCGAGAACCGTGTCGAGGCCTACTCCTGGCCGATCGGCGCCTCGATGCACTGGTTGCGCGAGGTTGCCCGCCGCAGTCCCGGCTATCTCACGCGCATCGGCCTCGGCACCTACATCGACCCGGATCTCGGCGGCGGCCGCTTCACCGCCTGCGCGGAGCAGCCGCTGGTCCAGAAGGTGGAGATCGGCGGCGAACCGCTCCTTTTCTATCCATCCTGGCCGATCGATGTCGCCATCGTGCGTGCCTCGAGCGCCGATACGGCCGGAAACCTCTCCTGGGAGGACGAGGCGCTGGTTTCAGCGAACATCGGATTGATCCTCGCTGCCAAGGCTTCCGGGGGTCGCGTGATCGCCCAGGTTCGCCGCATCGTGGACGGCGCCGACCGTCCAGCCTCCGGAGTCGGGATTCCGGGCTACTTCATCGACGAGATCGTCGTGGCGCCGGACATGATGATGACCACGGACGTCAGCTTCGACCCGGCCTATTTCTCCGGCGCACGACGGGCGATGTCGGAGCTGCCGCGGCCGGAAATGTCGCCGGACAAGGTGATCGCCCGTCGCGCCGCGCGCGAGGTTCGGAAGCGCGAGCTGTCGATCTTTGGCTTCGGCGCGGCGGCGGACATCCCGCTGGTGATGGCCGAGGAAGGCCTTCTCGATGGCGCAAGCCTCGACGATTACTGGTTCACCACGGAGCACGGCTCCTACGGCGGCGTGGTGATGTCGGGTTGGCAGTTCTCGGCCAACATCAACCCGTCGGCGATCATGGACGGTCTGTATCAGCTCGACGCCATCGACGGCGGGCTGTGCCGCTTCGCGGCGCTGGCGTTCGCCCAGTTCGACGCAGAGGGCGTCGTCAATGTGTCCAGATTCGGCACGGCCAATCCCGGCGCAGGCGGTTTCATCGACATCGCTCAGAACGCCCGGCGGTTGGTGTTCACCGGAACCTTCACGACTGGCGGGCTCGACGTCGGGTTCGAGGACGGGCGGCTCGACATCCGGCGGGACGGCAAGATCTCCAAGTTCGCCGCGAAGGCGGAAAGCGTCACGTATCGCGTCCGCGACGGAGTGCGGGACCGGGGTCAAACGGCGCGAATCGTGACCGAGCGCGCCGTCTTCGACGTCGAAGCGGAAGGGCTGGTGCTGACCGAGGTCGCACCGGGCGTCGACATCCGCCGGCACATCCTCGAGCGGATGGACTACGCGCCCGCGCGCATAGCCGAGCCGCTTGGGCAAATGGACTCCGACCTGTTCCGCGATCACGCCCCGGCTCGGGAGACGACCGGGGCGTGATCTTGGCCGCGGCTCCGCGCAAGGCGCGGAAAGACGCCGGAGCCGCACGATGACGACAGCAATGACAGCAGAAAGGGAGAAGACGCCATGAATAAGACAGTTCGCCGCGACTTCCTGAAACTCGGCGCCGCCGCGTTAGCCTTCACACTCTCCACGGCGGCCGTCTACGCCCAGGAGACCTACAACTGGCGGATCCAGACACTCTGGCAGCCGGGCACTGCCAACCAGGCAGCCTTCGAGCGATTCGCCCAGAACGTGAAGGCGAAAACCGACGGCCAGATCAACATCACACCGCTGCCCGCCGGCGCCGTCGTCGGGGTGAATGAGACGCTGGATGCCGTGGTGCACGGCATCCTCGACGGTCACCACCCGGCAACCGTCTATTGGACCGGCCGGAATCCCGCGTTTGCGGCCATTGGCGACCTGAACGCCGCCTACGAGAATCCGCGCCAGGGCATGGAATGGTTCTACGAGCACGGCGGCCTCGAGCTGCTGCGCGAAGCCTATGAGCCGCTCGGCATCTACCCGATCGGAGTTGCCTACTGGGGCGTCGAGTCGCTGCCGACGACACGCAAGGTCGCCAGCGTCGATGACCTGAACGGCCTCAAGATCCGTCTGCCCCAGGGAATGGCGTCCGACCTGTTCGCGAAGTTCGGCGCCGTGCCGGTCAACCTGCCGGGCTCGGAAGTGTTCAGCGCCATGGATAACGGCACGATCGATGCCACCGATTGGGGAACGCTGGGCATGAACGCGGAACTTGGCTTCCACGACAAGGCGAAGTTCGCCGTCTACCCGGGTGTGCACTCAATGCCGGCGGGCGACGTTTCGATCAAGCTCGCGGTGTGGAACTCTCTCGATCCCCGGTTGCAGGAGACCCTCACCGAGGCGGTGCGCGAGTTCAGCTTCGACATGATCGACACGTTGGAGGCGCAGAACGCCGAGGTGGCACAGAAGCTCTCCGCGGAAGGCGTGGAGCTGGTTGACTGGTCAGACCAAGACCGGCGCAAGTTCCGCGCCGCCGCAGTCGAGACCTGGGACGCTTACGCGGCCAAGAACGACCTGACCCGCCGCGCGGTCGAGAGTCAGAAGGAGTACCTGAAGAGCGTCGGCCTTCTCGACTGATGGCCTCTTCTGTCCCTCCCGCGGCCGGTGCCGCGGGAGGCCCTTTTCGTGACATTCGTGTCCGCCCGGGGACTTGTCATGGGCTCGATCAGCCGCACCATTGAGTTCCTGAGCCAGAAAATCGGGGACTACTCCAGCCTCGTCTATCTCGTCGTCTTCGCGGTGACGGTCTATGACGTGACGCTGCGCTATTTCTTCAACGCCCCCACGATCTGGGGCTTGGAGCTGGTGATCGCGCTCGCGGGCGTGCACTACCTTCTAGGCGGCGCGGCGGCTGTGAAGAACGACGCGCACGTGCGCATCGACTTCATCTATCGCCTGCTGCCTGAGCGGGCCAAGCGGGTGATGTCGGTCTTCGCCCATCTCCTCAGCCTCTGTTTCCTGCTCGCCATCCTCTACTACGGCTCCCAGCAGGCCTGGACATCGGTGCTGGGCGGCGAGCGCACCGGCGCTGGCTGGAACTCGCGCGCGCCCATGGTGATGAAGCTCGCCATCCCGATCGGCGCCGCCCTGATGGTCCTGCAGATCCTCGTCAATCTCACCCGTGCGATCCGGGAGGACCGTCGTGTCCGGTGAAACCGTCAGTCTCGTAACCGTCGGTCTCCTCCTCGTCCTGATTGCCACTGGCATTCCGCTCGCCTTCGCGACCGGTGCCACAGCCGTGATCCTCAGCATCTGGCTGTTCGGCGTCGACTCGCTCTTTCTCGTGCCGAGCCGGATCTTCACCCTCATGAACAACTACGCACTGATCTCGGTGCCGTTGTTCGTGCTGATGGGCTGCATTCTCGAGGGGGCGGGTGTCGTGGAGCGCCTGTTCCACGCCCTGCATATCTGGTCCGGTCGGCTGCGCGGCGGCCTCGCCGTCGGCACATTGCTCGCATCCACCATTCTCGCCGCAATGGTCGGCGTGATCGGGGCGGAGATCGTCGTTCTCGGCCTCGTTTGCCTGCCGGCAATGCTGAAGAGGCAGTACGACAAGAAGCTTGCAGTAGGCGTCATTTGCGCAGGCGGCTCGCTTGGAACCCTGCTGCCGCCGAGCATCGTGCTGATCGTCTACGGTCTCGTGGCCCAGGTTTCGATCGGCGACCTCTTCCTTGCTGCCGTCATACCCGGCCTGCTGCTGGTTTCCATCTACCTCATCTACGTGCTCGTTCTCTGCTACCGGAACCCGGAGCTCGGGCCATTGGCGGCGGAGGAGGAACTCGCAATGCCATTCGGCGAGAAACTCCTGCTGTCGCGCGCGCTGGTCCTCCCGCTCGCACTCATCACCGCCGTGCTCGGCTCGCTCTACCTCGGGATCGCGACGCCGACCGAGACAGCCGCCGTCGGCGTGCTCGGCGCAATGTTGATTGCTCTCGTTCACGGCAAGCTGTCGTGGCCGATGGTCTACGAGGCAGTCCGGACCACCGGCAGCACAGTCGCGATGCTGACCTGGATCTTCTTCGGCGCATCTGCCCTCGTCGCCGTCTACACCATGGCCGGGGGCACCGCCTTCCTCCAGGGCGCGATAAGCGGACTGCCCGTGCCGCCGCTGGTAACCGTCGGCCTTATGATGCTGATCCTGATCGTGCTTGGCTGCTTCATCGATTGGATCGGCATCGTCCTCCTCACAATGCCGATCTTCGTGCCCGTCATTCGGCAGCTCGGCCTGGACCCGGTCTGGTTCGGGGTGCTGTTCACCATGAACATGCAGGTCTCGTACCTGACGCCGCCCTTCGGCGCCGCCGCCTTTTACCTGAAGGCAGTCGCCCCGCCCGACGTGGAACTGTCGGACATCTTCCGGGGCGTAATCCCCTTCATCGGGCTTCAGCTCATCGGTCTGACCATCGTCCTCTTCTTTCCCCAAGTGGCGCTATGGCTACCGAGCTTGATGAAGTGACCCGCCCCCCTCGCCAAGGACACAGCCATGATCAAGACCGAGCGTGCTGACCGGATTGCTATCGTCACCCTCGACCGGCCCGAACGGCGCAATGCCCTCTCCTCGCCGATGGTGCGCGATCTCGACCGCACGCTGGTCGCTCTCGACCGCGACCCGGAAGTCGGCGCCATTGTGCTCACCGGCGCGGCGCCAAGCTTCTGTGCCGGGAGTGATCTGAAGGAGCTCGGCCGCCTGGACCTCGCGGGCATGGTCGACAACGAGGCCGAGACCGCGGCGATGGCACGCCGCATCGCTTTCCTCAACACGCCCGTGATCGCTGCGGTGGAGGGGCATGCACTCGGCGGCGGGTTCATCCTGGCAGTGTCGTGCGACCTCGTCGTGGCCGCCGAGGACAGCCGCTGGGGCCTGCCGGAGGTGCCGAACGGCTGGCTGCCGCCCTGGGGGCTCAAGGCTCTTCTGTCGCGCGTCGGACCGACAAGTGCTCGGCGACTGGTCTGGGGGGTCGAGACGCTCAACGGCACCGAGGCTGTCCGGCTCGGCGTCGCCGACTTCGCCGCTCCGGCCGGCGGTGCCCTCGGGCGGGCGCTTGAAGTCGCCACCAGGCTGGCCGCGCTGCCCGCGCCAGCGGTGCGCTCCACCAAGCAGGCCTTCCGCTTCGTTGCCGCGGGCGACGCAGAGACCTGGGATGCCGCGGCCAGCGAGGCCTTCGCGGAAAACTGCGGACATGAGACCGCCGCCGCCACCCTCTCCCGATTTGCGTCAAAGGCCTGAGCTGCCAGAGAGACAAAGCCGATGTTGGACTTCACCGAAGACGAGACGATGCTGGCGGACTCGGTCGGCCGCTTCGCTCGCGAGCGCATGGCACCGGAGATGCCGCGCTTCACGCGCGATCATCTGTTCCCCACAGAACTCGTGCGTGAGTTCGGTGAACTCGGGTTCCTCGGCACGGCCTACGACCCGGAATACGGTGGTGCCGGACTCGGGACGCGTGGAGCAGCCATCGTCGCCGAGATACTGGCGCGGACCGAGCCGTCCTTCGCCGCAATCTTCCTTTGCAACAGCGCGCCGGCGTCCTTGGTCGCTCGCTTTGGATCCGACGAGTTGAAGCGAGAGTTTCTCGCCCCGATCTGCGCCGGCAGCTCGATCGCCTCCTTTGGCGTCACCGAACCCCACGGCGGTTCCGACGTTGCCAACATCCGGACGCGTGCATCCCTCGACGGCGATACCTGGATCCTCAACGGAGCGAAGATCTTCTCCACCAACGCCGGGACGCCCATGCATGGCTTCTCGACCGTCGTCGCCGTGACGGAGCCGGAGCTCGGGCCGAAGGGCCTGACGAGCTTCGTTGTCCCGGTCGGCACCGACGGCTTCACCGTCGGCCGGGCGTCGAAGAAGATCGGTTGGCGGTTTGCGGATTCTGTCGAGCTCTATCTCAACGACGTTCGTATCCCGGATCGATATCGGGTGGGGCGCCGCGGCGACGGACTGAAGCAGGTGCTCAGCGTCCTCAGCATCGGCCGGGTTCTGGTCGCAGCAACCGGCCTCGGCCTTGCCAGGCGGGCTATCGATCTCTCCATTGCCCACGGGCGCGATCGGGTGCTGTTCGGCAAGTCCATCCTCGAGCACCAGGGCCTTGCGTTCCAGCTCGCCGACATCCTGACCAGGATCCACGCGGCCGAGCTGATGGTCCGCAACTCCGCCGCGCTGGTTGACAGCGGACGCCCATTTCGCAACGAAACCAGCAAGACCAAGCTCTTCGCCAGCGAACTCGCTGTCGAGGCGGCTTTGAAGGCGATCCAGGTGCACGGCGCGCTCGGCGTTTTCGAGGAATGTGCCGCCTCGGGCCTCTTGGGCGAGGCCAAGGTCCTGGAGATCGTCGAGGGGACGAGTGAGATCCAGCGCATGGTGATCGCGCGCGAGCTCATGGCCTGAGCGGCCGCCGCCAGTCCCTCGCTTCGCTGCACCCGCGTGCCGGCGCAGCCGGACCTCGGCGAACGCCGGCGGGCCTCCGGCCAGGTGCAACATCAAGCGCAGCTAATGCGGACCGCCGGCTGCTCCCGGAGTGAAGGCCGGGGCGTCGCTCGCAGGAAAGGATTCGCGGCCGGCTTCATCCACCAGTTCCGAGATTCTGGATCGCATTTCGGCGCCCTCCTTGGCAGCCGCCGAGAGATCGTGGACATGGACGTCGTCCCCCCCCGCAGCGCTCCAGGATTTCCCTTGCCCGCACCTCGTGAGCTGCGTCGCGCGTCCGGACCCGCAGGAGCAGGCCACCTTGCGCTACTTCGCTCGTGAGGAGGGCCGTCAGGCAAGCGGGCCTGCTCCACCCCCGCTTACCGGATCATGAGACGGCGATCCGCCCGCCGGCCCGACTGCGTCCCGGCGGTGCTGTCCCGCACCGGTGCGCCGGCGGAAAGCAGGTCGCGCAGGTGGCGCGCGAAGAACTCGGTCGCGCCGGCGCGGTTCAGATGGTCCGTGTCGAAGTAGTGCCGCGGCTCCGGCAGTGCACCGGAGAAGTCGCTGAAGCGAATCCCGCGCGCCGCGAGCCGCGCTCCCAGCGCGGCATCGAACTCCGCCTCGCGCGGGAGCCTGCGGTAGAACGAGGCCGGCATCGGCAGCTGCACCACGGTAACAGCGGCCCCGGAGCGCCGGGCCTCATCGAGCAGAGCCTCGAATCTTCCAAGATTGCGCTCGAGTTCCGCCGGCCCGGCCCGCATTGCAGGAAAGAGATACTCGATGCGCCTGGCCTCGGCCGCGCCCGACGGGCGGTAGGTGCGTTCGAACTGGGCCTCGCCCTCCCAGCGGTCGGGCCGGAAGCGTTCAGGATTGTTGATCTTCGAGAAGCCGGTCCCGTAGTCGAGCGGCACCCGCCAGTCGACGCCTTCCCGCAGGGCATAGGAGAGGAAGGCGCCTGCGAGTGCGGCATCGAACGGCGTCCGGCGCAGGAGCTTCACGTCCGCGAAACGCCCCTCGTTCCAGGCGCCGTCATAGAAGGCAAAGGAATCGACGACGTAGAGGAGGTTCGCCGTCCCGCGCTCGCGCAGGAAATGCTCGAGCACGAACCGGTTGTAGAGTGGCCCCGCCCCCGTGGCCGCGAGGTTGAGGATGGAGAGCCCCGTCTCCCGTTCCATGACGGCGTTGAAATCGTCGAAATCGAGCGGCATCGCATGCGAGGCGCCGAGGACGACCCAATCGAACTCGCTCCGCGGCGCGGTCGCGATCTTGAAGAACGGGTTGCTGTCCCCCGTCCGGTAGACCAGCCGTTCGCTCCAGGCATAGAGGGCGAGATAGAGGACGGCGCCGATCGCGACGAAAAGGGCGGCGGAGCGCGCCAGCGAGGGTTTCGCCGGAGCGCCGCGTTCGACGGATGCCGCGTGAGCCATGGCCGCCTCAGAACTGCATGTAGATGAACTGCTGGGCGTGCCAGCGGCCGAGCACGAGCAGCCCGAAGATGGCGGCATAATATGCGCTCCAGCGCAGGATCACGGGGGCGGCGGCGAGCCGGAGCGCGAGCGGACGGCGCTCGTCCAGGATCTCGACCGCCATCAGAAGCGCGATGAGCGACGCCCCGATCGCATGCTCCGTGGTGAACGGGTAGCGCAGCGCGAGGCTCGGCAGGTCCGGCAGGAAGGCCCAGATCTTGCCGATGATCGTGGTGGCGTCGGCGATCGACCGCGCGCGGAAGAAGATCCAGGTGAAGAGGATCAGGTGGAAGGTGACGAGCACCTGCAGAATGGCCACGGGCGCGCTCGCCGCAAGCCGTGGGAAGGCTTCGCCGAACCGACGGCGCAGCGGCGCGAGCGCGATCTCGACCCATTGGTACAAGCCGTTCAGCGCGCCCCAGACGAGGAACGTCCAGCCGACGCCATAGCCGAGCCCGGCATGCCAGAGGCCGCTCACCACGAAGACGACCATGACGTTCACATAGCGGCGGAGCGGACCGGCGCGGCTGCCGCCGAGCGGGATGTAGAGATAGTCCCGGAACCAGCGCCCGAGCGAGATGTGCCAGCGCTCGGCCCAGAACTCGCTCGTGCTGCGCGAGAGATAGGGCCTCCGGAAGTTCTCCATCAGCCGGATGCCGAACAGCAGCGAAACGCCGATCGCGATATCGGTGTAGCCGGAGAAGTCGCAGTAGATCTGGAAGGCGAAGAAGTAGACGCTGACGAGGAGCTCCATCGGCGAGGCATAGGCGGCGATGGC
This sequence comes from Faunimonas sp. B44, assembly GCF_052655945.1. Lineage (NCBI taxonomy): Bacteria > Pseudomonadati > Pseudomonadota > Alphaproteobacteria > Hyphomicrobiales > Afifellaceae > Faunimonas > Faunimonas sp. B44. The sequence goes on from NZ_JBQYEX010000008.1 coordinate 20,219, forward strand.
GAAGTTGCGGTCGACCAGCGGTGCCAGGTTGTCGGCGATCACCACCTTCTTGAAGAGGCCCCATCCGATCAGCTGCAGGCCCAGCACGATCTGGTCGGGCTCCGCGCGCATGCGCGTCGCCAGCTGCGGCAGGAAGGTCGTGGCGCGCTCGATCGGTCCGGCCAGGAGCTTAGGGAAGTAGGCGACGTAGAGCGCGAAGCGGCCGGCAATCCGCTCCGGCACGATGCCGCCGCGATAGGCGTCGATCAGGTAGCTCGCCGCCGCGAAGGCGTAGAAGGAGAACCCGACCGGATTGGCGATGCCGATCCGGGGCAGCGCGAGATCCGACCCCGCCAGGCTCTCGAGCTCGGCGGCCGCGAAGTCGTAGAACTTGAAGGCGACGAGCGCGCCGAGGATGACGACCAGCCCGCCCGCGAGAAGCGCCTTGCGCCAGGCCGGCGCCGCCACCCTGCCGAGCGCCAGCCCGCAGGAATAGGCGACCGCGGTGACGGCGGCCAGCCAGACCAGGTTGCGTGGTTCACCGGCCGCATAGAAACCGTAGCTGGCGAGAAGCAGGACGCCCCAGCGCCAGCGCGCGGGCAGGATCGCGAAGACGGCGAGCGTCAGCGGCAGGAACAGGAGGAAGGCGAAGGAATTGAAGAGCACCGCCCCCTCCCGCGCCGCCCGCCGTCATCCGCGGCTCAATAGGAAGCGCCGCCGGCTCTCAGCTCCTCCGGCACCAGGTCGATCGGGATTCCGGCGTTCAGCACGAGGTAGTTGACCATCTCCTCGCGCTGCTGCTTGGAGAGCTTGATCTCGATGTGGCTCGGCTTGTTGAGGCTGCCGTGCCACGCCTCGGGGGTGCGATCCTGCGTCACGACGACCGTGATGATGTGGCAGGACTGGCAATAGTCCAGCGTGTAGTCCCGCCCGTCGGGTGGAAGCGTCCGCTCGAGCGTTCTCGCATCGGATTGCGCGGCGACCGCGGTCGTGGGCATGTGGAAGGCGAGATAGTCCGCCAGGGTGGCGATCTCGATTTCCCCGAGGTCCTGCAGTGCGGGGACCGAGCCCTGGCGATCAGTCAGGTAGGCGATCCATTCCTCGCGCGTGCGCCGCGCTGCGAGGATGGCGGCGAGCTCGTCGGCGGGCAGCCCTTCCGCGACCGCCTGCGCGATGATGGTCCTGCCCCCCGGTGGAATGAAGGCGAAGACGTCGTCGGTCTGCGCCCGCACGGGAACGACGGCCGAGCCGGCCAGCAGGGCGGCTCCGAATAGGGCGGCGAGTTGCGCTTGTCTCATGATCGGTGCTCTCTCGTCTCGTTCAGACCGGCCGCCGCTGGCGGCGGATGCCTTGCTCAGAACCGGAGCTCCTCCGGCACGTCCTCGACCTTCATCGGCATGTTGATCGCCGAGTAGCTGTTGAAGGTCTCCCGCTCCTTCTCCGTCATCCGCAGTTCGCGGTGGAACGGTGACAGGAACATGCTGCGCCAGCCCTGCAGGTCGCGGTCCTGAGTGAGGTAGCCGGCAAAGAGGGAATGGCACGACTGGCAGCCGTACCAGGCGAGCTCCCGGCCGTCGGGCGGAAGGGCTGCCGCGAGATCGCCTGTCCGCTCCGCCTCCGCGAGCCGCGCGGGCTCGACGGGCATGTTGAGGGCGAGATAGCCGGCGAGCGTGCGGACCGCCCTCTCGTCGACGCCCTCGGCCATCGGGAGGATGGCCTCGTGCCATTCTGCCTCGCTTCGGGTCTGGCCCGCGATCCCGCGGAGGGTGTCCAAGTTACCGCCGACGATCTCCAGGAGCAGCGCCTTTCCGCCTTCCGGCATGAAGCCGTAGTCCTCCTGCGCCGCGGCGGCTCCGGCGCCGAGCAGCAGCGCAAGAGCCGCGCAGGCGGAGGCGAAGCGATGACCCGCCATCGGGCTAGGCCCGACCCGCCTTCAGCGAGAACACGCTGGCGACCATTTCGCCCGACGCCTTGGCGGTCGGGAAGCCTTCGCCGCGGAGCATGTCGAGCAGCATCACCGTCTGGTCGTCGAAGAACTGCTCCCCGCATCCGCCGCAGACGGCTGCGGGGATGTCCTCCACGACCACCAGGCGCTCGCCGTGCCAGAACGCCGAGCGGACGGTCTCCGGCCTGATCTCCCTGCTGCCGCATTCGCTGCAAGCTTGGCTTGCCGGCGCGTCATCGGTCGCCGCTGTCGACACTGGACTCATGATCTTCTCCGGGCGGGATACCGCCGCTCTGGTCAGATGAAGGCGCCGGAGCCCGCCGCCATCGGGGCGGGCTCCGCGGTTCGTCAGGCGACGACCTTGCGGGCCGCTGCGGCGACGTGATCGGCGTTCGGCCGCATCCAGAGGAACATTTCCGGCGATGCCGGCGGCGGCGCGTCGGGGAAGGCCACCCGCTTGTACCTCGCCCCGTCGACGTTCTCCGCCACCCTGGCGATCACTTCCGCACCCGGGCAGAGCGTGTAGTAGGACTGGTCGACCGTCAGGAGCCGCTTCGTCTTCTGCACGGAATTGACGAGCGTCTCCGTATCGATCGGCTTGAGGGAGCGCAGGTCGATCGCCTCCACCCCCATGCCCTCCTCCCGGAGAACCTCCGCCGCCTTCATCACCTCCGGCATGCTAGCGCCCGAGCCGACGATGGTGATGTCGCTCCCCGTCGTGCGCACCGCCGCCTTGTCGAGCGGCGTCTCGTACTGCTCGTCGGGCACGTCCTCCATCAGGTCGCGCAGGCCGGCGGGATAGAGGAACACGACCGGGTCGCGGCTGCGGATGGCCGAGACCATCATGCCCTTGGCGTCCGTCGGCGTCGACGGGATGACCGTGCGCACGCCGGGGATGTGGGCGTAATAGGTGTCGATCTCGTAATCCGAATGCTGCCCGGCGAAGCCAGGGGTCTGGCCGGTCATCTCCATGATGAAGACGACGGGCATCTCGGCCTGTCCGCCCGTCATGTGGCGGAGCTTGCCGGCATGGTTCTGGATGATCTGGAAGGGCATGCACGCGCCCTGATAAGGAATGTAGGTGCAGGCGGTGCTGCCGGCGAGACCGGCGCCGAGCGTCGCCGCCGCCATCCACATCTCGTCGATGCCCGTGTTGACCACGCGCTTGCGGCCGAACTCCCTCTCCAGATTGATGACCGGCTTGCCGGGATTCGAGGCGACCGGCGGGGTCAGCTCGAATATCCACACCATGTCGGGGCGTTGCCGCATCTCGTGCTGGACCGCCTCCAGCACCGAATACATCCACGTCTTGCGTGCCATTGTCGTAACCTCCGAAGCTTCGTTGCGCCGCGCCTCGGGGGCGCTCAGCCGAACTGGCGGGGAAGGACGGTCCCTTCCGCGAAGACGTGCTTGAGGCCGTCCTCGGGATTGCAGAGCGGCTGCTCTGCCGCCCAGGCGAAGGCCTCCGTCACCTCGTCCCTGACGTCGCTCTCGATCTGATCGGCCCTCGCCTGGTCGAGCACGCCCCAGCGGATCAGGATGCTGCGCGCGATGTCGACCGGGTCGCGGGCCATCCACGCCCGCACCTCGCGCTCCGGCCTGAACGAGGAGATCGCCAGGGGATCGTAGCCGAAGGCGCCGAGTTCCCCGGGCTTCGCGCCGGGTGCGCCCCAGTGATTGTAGTAGCGGTAGGTCTTGGCCTCGATCAGCGTCGGCCCCTCGCCGGCGCGCGCCCGCTCCACGGCGGTCTTGGCGGCGTTGTAGACCTGCAGCACGTCCTGGCCGTCGACGACAACGCCGGGGATCCGGTAGGTCTGGGCCGCGTCGGCAATGTCCTTCATCGGGCACGAATAGGAATAGTGCGCGTACTGGTGGTAGAGGTTGTTCTCCAGCACGTAGATGAAGGGCAGCTTCAGCATCGCGGAGTTGTTGAGCGCGCTGTGGAAGTGCGGCGTGGCGTAAGTGCCGTCTCCGCCGAAATTGACCACGACCTGGTCGCTGCCGCGCGCCCGGATGGCGAAGGCGGAGCCGGTGGCGATCACCGGGCCCGGGCCGATCATGCCGTCTGCGCCCATGAAGCCGATCGACTTGTCGGCGATGTGCATCTCCGCGCCGTAGCCGCCGTTGAGCCCGGTCGCGCGGAACTCGTTCTCCGCGGCCATCTTCTTCATGTCGATGCCCTTGGCGATGGCGTGGCCGGTCGGGCGGTGCGTGGAATAGACGAGATCCGCCTCCATCACGCCGCCGCTGTTGCGCAGCGCCGAACAGACGCCGACGGCGACCGCCTCCTGGCCGGCGTAGAAGTGGTTGTAGCCGCGGTAGCTCGGATCGGTGAGCATCTTGTCGGCCATCGTCCGCTCATGCCACCGGATGCGCAGGATCGTGGTGAACATCTCGACGAGCTTGTCGTCGGTGAGGTCCTTGGCCCAGAACCCGATCTCGCCGTTCGCGCGCGCCGCCGTGGCCGGAAGGGAGATCGCCGCCCCGGCGCCGGCGAGCCCCTTAAGGAAGGTGCGCCGGCTGGCGGACGGCATCTCGACCGTCTCGGCCGCTTCCGGCCGGCTTTCTGCCGTGTCAGTCATGGGATCCTCCACGATCGCGGGCGCTTCGATCACGCCTGCTGCTTGGTCACCGTGGCAGGATGCGCCTGTTTTGCCGGCTTGCTTTGAGCGAGATCAAACTTCTCCGCTTCCCGGGCAGCAAATTCGCCGTCGAGGCCAAACGCGTTCACGCCCGTGAGGGACACCCGCTGTCGAGCGTCGCCGGTCGTATGGCGACGCCCCTGGCGGACCTGTCGTCGAGGACTCTCGGGCAAAGCCTATTCCGGCCAGCCAAGCGGCTGACCGAGCATGACTTCCTTGCGCGGTGCGAGAGACGGGCTGACGTGCCGGAGCTTCCCAACCTGCGCAGGCGGGTCAGGGCCGTCTCGCGGCGCGATGGTCTGGTTCAGGTCCGGGCGCTTTGAAGCGCCAGCTGTCGTTGCCGGTCTCGACGATGTCGCAGTGGTGGGTGAGCCGGTCAAGGGGTGCGGTGGTGATCGGAAGCATCAAGGCCGATGCGGTTTCAGATCGGCCCGGCTCGCGGGTCGACTTTAGGTACCGACAACATCGCCTCTCAATTGCTGCCAAAATCCTCCATGAAGACCAACATCTGCTCGGTGCCAGCCGGAAAGGCCTCCGAGCTGAAGGAACGGGACAGGCGGTCCGAGGTGTTCTCGTTCCTCCTCCACGAGATCCAACCAAACCTCGTTTTCGTCCATGGCAACCAGCCGATAGAGTTCTTCGTGCGCGTCGAGGCGCCGGTGCATCCTCGAAGACCTGAGCTCCTCACGCCTTCCGCCGGCTCGTACTTCCAGAGGGTTCAAAGATGATGTTGTCGCGCGCGGGGCGCAGGTCCACAGTGAACCGATACCGGTCCGGATGGTACCTGGAGATCGTATATCGCACCGGCCGGTCGTCACTGCTCAGATAGACCCGGGACGCGATCAGGATCGGGCGCCCAGGGCGGATGCCCAGATGCTTGGCGACGAGCGCGTTCGCCTTCGTCGCAGCGAGCTCCTGTTCGGCGCGCTCGATGCGGGGGCCGAGCCTCGAAGCGTCGCCGCGACCGCCCTCACCCGGCGCTCCGTTCCGCTCGATCGTGTAGCGATCGATCATCGTGAAGGCCTCGCCGTTCCGGGCGGAGACGAGGAGGCGATGCCGCACGGGCGTTCCTGGCTCGATCTGGAGGGCCTCGGCCACCTCCGTGCTCGCCGGCTCCACCACGTTCAGGAACTCCGTCTGATCGAACCGTGTCGTTTCCTCGAAGAACCCGCTCAGGCGGAACACGCGGCGGTCGGACAGACGACGCGTCACGATGGTCCCGACACCGCGCTTGCGTGTCACGAAGAAGTTTGCGGCGAGGTCAGCCACCGCGCGACGCACGGTGATGCGGCTCACACCGTACTCCCTACAAAGCGCCTCCTCGGTGGGAAGGAGGTCGCCGGGCTTGAACTCGCCGCTCAGGATCCTCTCCAGAAGGTCGCTCCGAACCTGCTCGTAAAGACTCGAAGACGTTCCGCGAACGCGGATTCCCTCAGTGTCCATATCCGCTTCCGTACCCGGGATGAGCTCCGGTCCGCACTGGCCGGAGGGCTGCTGTCAGGATCTGTCCAGAACTGGCGATGGACATCGATCTCAATGGCGTGTGGCCCGCAAGACGGCCACCCCGGGCATGCCGGCATCACGGAGGAAGCCGAGCGGACAGCGGCCAACTTCGGACAAGCGATCAGTTCGGATCAACGTGGAATGGTACATCGGGATAATGTCATGACCACAACCGCCTTCCGAGGTCAATCTGCGGGGCGGACGCACCACATTGCGGCTCCTGTTCACCTTTGCCTGCCCGGCGCGTCACGTGCCGCTCACGGCCAGCGGGCGTCGAGAAAGCGGAGCAAGGCGGCCGCAACCGGCTCAGGCGTCTGAAGAGGCATGAAGTGCCCCGTTTCCAGCACCTCCATCTGCGCACCGGCAATTCGGCGTGCCGTCTCCGCGACCCCTGCGATGGGCCGGACATGATCGTGCCGCCCCGCGAGCACCAAAGTCGGGCATTTGACGCGGCTGAGGGCTGCGGAGAGGTCGAGACCGGCCAGCATTCGCCCAAACGCTGCTGCGCCGAACGGGTTCGCCGCGAGTCGGCGTGACCTTACCTCCGCGAAGCGCGATCGATCCTGCCTGAGCGCCGGCGGATATGAGCGATCGAGCTGCTCGTCGACCGTCGGGCGGACGCCTCCCGCCTCCAGCCGCGCCGCCCTCGTGAGGGCAGCCGCTTTCGCCTCTTCGGGCAGACCGATGGCCGGCGACATTGCCACGAGTGCCGCCGTGCGTGCGGGGAAGGCAGCGGCGAAATGGATGGCGACGGCGGCCCCGACCGCGCAGCCCGCGATTGCGACCGGCCCGGTTCCGCCGAGCGCGTCCAGCAGCGCGAGGGCGTCTCCGCTCAGGTCCTCGATGGTCACGGGACCAGGTTTCCACTCGGACAACCCCGTGCAGCGCATGTCGAAGCGCACCACGCCGTAGCTTTCCGCGAGCAGGTCGACCACATAGTCCCAGCTCTCCAGGGTGCCTCCCATCTCATGCAGAAGCAGGATCGTGCGAGGGCCCTTGCCGAGGCGCTCGTAGCGCAACACGGTACCATTCGCCTCTGTCCAGGGCATGCGGGGTAGCCTCCGGGAAGCACGCGATCGCGCGCGGCCTATATGCGATCGGTCGGCGTGATGGAAGATTGCTGTCCCGCGGCTCGCTCGGAGAACGCGTAGCACGCACGCGCGCTGCTGCCTTGCGCAGGACCATTTCTGCTCTGCCGGGCCAACCTCATCCGCTGACCTACCGCCCGAACGTGCCCCCACGCCAAGGGCGAGGGCGCCAAGGCAGATGTAGCAAAGAAGAAAAACAAGAATTCCTTAGTGCTATGCCCAGTAACATTCATTATATCTTATCCGTATTCATGAGAAAAGCGCCCTGGGAGGAGGCACCACATGCTCGCCTCGCACATATTCTATATCGGCCGCCATTTCTCCATTTGAGCCACAAAGACGATTCCGGCGCAAGCGGCTGGCGAATAATCTTGCTAGATAGGATTGTATTCAGATGATTTCCGTGATCTCCTCCGCCGCGACGGCTGCCTGGTGGCCGGTCCCCGGGGATAATCCGGGGCACCAGCCGGAGATCATAAGGGTGGGTCGGTGGCACGGATCGCCATATTGGACGACTACCAGAACGTCTCGCTCTCGCTTGCGAACTGGGACCTGCTGGCCGGGTGCACCGTGCAGGCCTTTGCCGATCACCTGACGGATCTCGCCGACCTCGAGGCGCGCCTGTCCGACTTCGACGTCGTCGTGGCCATGCGGGAGCGAACCCCCTTTACCGCCGCATTGATCGAGCGACTGCCCAAGCTCCGTCTGCTCGTCACGACCGGGTCGAGAAACAGCGCCATCGACCTTGCTGCAGCCAGCTTACGGGGCGTGCTCGTCTGCGGCACAGGCGGTCTCGGATACCCGACCGCGGAGCTGACCTGGGCGCTGATCATGGCCCACATGCGGCGCATTCCGGCCGAAGACCGGGCGATCCGCTGCGGGCGCTGGCAGACAACGCTAGGTCTCGGCCTGAAGGGAAAGACGATCGGCATAATCGGCCTCGGCCGGAAGGGAACCGAAGTGGCCGGATATGCCCGCGCCTTCGGGATGGAGCGGCTGGCCTGGAGTCCGAACCTCACCGACGAAAGGGCTGCTGCGGCGGGCGCCATGCGGGTGCCGCTGCACGATCTCCTGCGCGACTCCGACATCGTGACCATCCACCTCGTGCTCGGCCCCACGACCATTGGCCTGATCGGCAGCGAAGAGCTCGCAACGATGAAACCAGGCGCCCTCATCGTGAACACGTCGCGCGGACCGATCATCAGCGAGGAAGCGCTCGTTCGGGCATTGGAAGCAGGACAAATCGGCGGCGCGGCCCTCGACGTCTTTGACGACGAGCCGCTCTCGCCCGACCATCCGCTCTGTCATGCGCCCAATACGGTCCTTACCCCCCATCTCGGCTATGTGACGGAGGAAGGGTACCGCCTCTTCTACCGCGACGCGGTCGAGGACATTGCCGCGTTCCTCCGCGGCACGCCTGTTCGCGTCCTCAACCCGCCGCCATGCGCTCAGGCATCGTAGGTCGCATCCTTCGCGAGCGCGGCGGCCGTCTTCGCAGCAACCGAAGGCCGCCAGAAGGCCGGCCGGACCTTCGGCCGTTGCTCCGACCCGATTACCCCAGCCGGCACGGTGAACATGTGGACACTCTACTCTTCGAAGACCTCCCCGTTCGGCCGAAAGATTGCGGTGGGGGCCGGTCTCTGCGGCGTATCCGACCGGATCCGCACGATCGTGAGCATTCCGCGGGACCCCGACGATCCCATCCGGAGCATCAATCCGCTCGGGAAACTGCCGACCCTCGTCATGGACGACGGCGAGGCCTTGTTCGATTCGCCGGTGATCCTCGAATGGCTTGATGCGCAGGCTGGCGGGGGAAGGATCGTGCCGAACGGGAATCGCCGCTTCCCGGCTCTCCGTCTGCAGGCCGTCGGCGACGGCATCATGGATGCAAGCATTCTGCAGATGTCGGAAAGGCGATATCATGAAGGTGAGGCGTACAGCGTCGCCTGGGCCGATCATCAGCGGGAGAAGGTGATCCGCGGGGTCGTTTTCCTGGAGCGGAACCTCCAGGCGCTGTCGGGCGAACCGCATGTCGGGCACATCGCAGCCGCTTGCGCTTTGGGATACCTGGATTTCCGCTTCGACGGCTTCTGGCGCCCCGGGCATCCGGCGCTCGAGGATTGGCTGGAGGCGTTCGAGGCGGCCGTGCCCAGCTTCCGCGAATCGGCACATTCGGCCTGAAGGGATCAGCCCTCGCCGGTGGACCCCATCCCGAGCTCGTTTGGGGTACCGCAGCAGGGCGGATCCGGGTTCGAGGCCAGGCGGAGAAACGGTACGGGGTCGCGGCATTGCAGCGGCACCTGACCGCATTTCCCGAACCGACGCGGGCTTCGGCAACAGGCCGCGTGACGGACGCCGTTGAACAGGCGATGGGGCCGGCAGACCGGCCGGATCGCCACGTCATTGAAACGAGCGAACCGGTGCAGAGCCGTGCAGGGCCGGCCGCCCGGCGCCGTCGGGCTGCAACATTGACGGCGAAACCACACTCTGCTGATATAACATTATAAACACAACAGGGAGGAAGCTCAGATGACGGTATCGCAGGTGTGGGCCGCGGCATTCGCCGTCGCCGGGATCGTCTCGTCGGCCGCTGTCGGCCCCGCTCTCGCGTCCTCGGACTGGCCGACCCGGGAGGTCAACGTGATCATCCCGTGGGCAGCCGGCGGCGGGACCGACCCTCTTGCCCGCATCATCTTCGACGACCTGAGCCAGCGGCTCGGGCAGGCCTTCGTCCTTGACTTCCGGCCAGGCGCCGCCGGCACCATCGGAGCGAATACGGCCTCGAAAGCCGACCCGGACGGCTACACCATGCTGTTCACGTCGGGTGCGCCGGCGGTGAATGCCAACTTCATGCCGAACGTCGAGTACGACCCGAAAACAGATATCCTGCCTGTCGCTCAGGTGACGTATTCACCGACCTTCATCACTGCCAATGCGAAAACGCCGTACAACACGTTTCAGGAGCTGATAGACTACGCAAAGGCGAACCCGGGCAAGGTGAATGCAGCATTTTCCGGCATTGGCGGCAACAGCCATCTTGCCGTGACTACGGTGCAATACAAGGCCGACGTGCAGTTCAACGTCGTGCCGTACACGGGCGCCGGTGCGCAGCAGGCCGACCTTATGAGCGGCGTCGTCGACCTCGGGTTCGGGTTCGCGGCAGGCTTCATGCCGGGGGTCAAGGCCGGCAAGCTCAAGTACATCGCTGCGATGGCAGAAGAGCGCGATCCGCTGATGCCGGATGTCCCTGCAACGGACGAGAGCGACTACAAGGGCGTGTATAAGGGCAACTGGTTCATGGCATTCGTGCCGAAGGGCACGCCGCGCGAGATCGTTGACAGGATGAATGCGGAACTGCGGGCCACGCTCGCCAATCCCGACATCCAGAAGCGGGTGAACGACCTCGGCTATGAGGTGGTGATCGGCACCCCGGAGGATGCTGCAGAGCTGATCAGGAGCGATATCGCCGAGATGCAGGTTCTGGTCGACGCTGGCGTCTTCCAGCTCAAATAGGTTGCCGGCACGCCGCTCCGCCGGGAGCGGCGTCCGCCTTTGCTTCGCCCCCCTGGCCCCGGTCTGCTGGCGCTCCTGCCAAGGTGGCACGGCTCCGTCTCATGCGGTGGCGCGCGGTATCAACGGCGCGCTTCCTGCAATTGGTGGCCGGGTTCGGCCGTGGCGACCCTGGACACGCTGTCCGCGAGGTGGCGCAACGCGACCGCCGCGAAACTGCGCAGGCCTTGCCGTGGCTGATCCGTCCCGGCGCGGGCCTCGCCGTCGGGAACCCTTCTCCTGGAGAGCAACACTATGAGCTCGTTCGACACCTACGCGAACCGCTACGAGCGGATCCGGATGCGTCGCGAAGACGGTATCCTGGAGATGACGTTTCACACCGATGGCGGTCCCCTGCGCTGGGGCAAGGGGGCGCATGAGGATCTCGAGCGCGCCTTCCTCGATGTCGGGCGCGACCGGGACAACGAGATCATCATCATTACCGGAACCGGACGAGAATATGCCGGGCCGGCCGTGCAGCCGAGCGGCCAAGGGGGCCATCACGATCCGAGGAATCCGGTGACAGCCGAGGAGTGGGACAAGCTCTGGTACTGGGAAGGCAAGCACCTCCTCATGAACCTGCTGAACATCGAGGTTCCGATGATTGCCGCCATCAACGGCCCTGCCACCCGGCATGCGGAAATCCCGCTTCTCTGCGACATCGTGCTGGCGTCCGACGATGTGACCATTCAGGATTCGGCGCATTTCAATGGCGGGCTCGTCCCGGGTGACGGTGTTCACGTCGTCTTCCCGCTGCTTCTCGGCCCAAATCGCGGCAGGTACTTCCTCCTCACCGGGCAGGTGCTGAGTTCCGGCGAAGCGAAGAATCTCGGGCTCGTCAACGAGGTTCTCGCGCGCGAAGACCTCCTTCCGCGCGCATGGGTGCTGGCTCGACAGATGCTGCAGCGTCCGCCGCTGCTGAGGCGGTACACGCGCGTGATGCTCACACAGGATCTCAAGAAGCGGATGGTCGAACTGCTCGGATACGGCCTGGCGCTGGAAGGACTGGCCGCGGTGCAGCCGGTCCGGTAGGCGTCCGGCACGGGCCCGGTATGCCGGCGCTTACCGCACACGACGGCCAGCACTCTCCCCGTTTCCCCGACCCGGCTCGAAGAAGGAAGCGGGAAAATCGTCGCGTGATCCCGCTGCTCCTGCTGGTCAGCGGGATTGGTCGACCCGGTAAGCGGTGACGGCGCGCTCCGCCACGCGCATGGCCTCAGATGCAATCGGGACGCCGGCATAGACGCCAGCCTGAAGCACGATCTCGATGATCTCGTCCTCCGTCAGGCCATTGTTCAAGGCGCCGCGCACATGGACCTCGAACTCGTGCCAGCGCGCCATTACGGCGAGCATTCCCAGGTTGAGCGTGCTTCGGGTCTTTCGGTCGAGGCCAGGACGAACCCAGACGTTGCCCCAGCAATGCTCTTCGGTGAATTGCCGAAAAGCCTGCTTGAACTTTGATTCCGGGGCACCAGCATCCCCCACATACGAGGTTCCGAGCACTTCCCTCCGAATATCTCGGCCCAGCGCCAAGCGCTCCTGCTCGTCCATCGCGCGTACCTCCCAAAGCTGGCCAAAGATATAATGTCATTCTAAATGGGTCCAGTGCGCGTCCGAGCGCCACCTGGATCAGGCGCTTCGCCAGAAGTCGCCGACCTGCTCCACCCGGCCCTCGGCTGCGAGCTTCGTGAGGTGAGATCTCACGTTCCGCTCCGCAGCCCGACGAAGGACAGGGTTCGCCTTCGCGTACAGATACTCGGCGAGCGCCGCCGGCGTGCTCGGCCCGCGCCGCAACGCCGCTTCGATCTCTGCCTCGCGATCGAGCCGATGCTTCAGGAGGTCTTGGATGAATGGCCGCGGGTCCGGAAGCTGAGGCCCGTGCCCGGGGAGATAGAGGTTCTCGGGCCGAGCGAGAAGACGGCGCAGGCTGTCGAGGTATGCTGCCATGTCGCCATGCGGAGGCCCGACGACCGTGCTGCACCAGGCCATCACATGGTCGCCGCTGAAGAGGAGGCCGTCCTCGCGCGCATAGCATACGTGATCGGGTGCATGGCCAGGCGTATGCACAGCAGTAAAACCGGCGACGGTGTCCGCGTCCGCAAGCGTGAAATCCGCCGGGGCGGCCGCCAGGACCGTCGCGTGCGAATAGATCGGCGCGCCGGTTGCCGCCCGCAACGCGGGGGCATTGCCGACGTGATCGGCATGCCCGTGCGTCAACAGGATGCGCGTGACTTTGGCGGAGACGGCAGCGAGGACAGCGTCGAGATGCCCCTCGTCGCCCGGCCCCGGGTCGATCACGGTTGTCCCGAACCGGTCCTCGACGATGTAGGTATTTGTCCCATGATAGGTCATCGCGCCCGGATTCTCAGCCACGATGCGGAAGATTCCGGGCCGGACTTCCGTGCGTGTCCCGCGCCGCGGTGAGGGTTCAGTAAGGTACGGCAAGGCCCGCTCCCATCGTTTGCCCGCTGCCAACGCATCCAAAGGCGCTTCGGTCGAATTCCGGGTGAGAGACACCCGGTTCACGAGCCGTGGCCAAGGGCTGCTCCTCGACGAGGAGATCCTGCGCCGAGCCGAGACCGGCCAGCGCGAAATCGTCCGCGCAACAGCGGCCGCAAGAGCAGCTGGGGCGATCTCTCGAAGCCGGTTCCGTCATGACGGTTGACATCGTTCTGTGGTTCATATGGAATAATGTTATATCGAGCAACCGTCGTTGATCGGATTGCCGTGGGAGGTCTGATGGCGGCAGAGCGGAAGAGCAGCGTGCTCGAGGACCGGTGGCAACCGGTTTTCCGGCATTCCGCCGGGCGGCTCGGAAGCCATTTCCTTACGGCGCTCCGATCGGAGCGGCGCTTGCTGGGGTGGCACGCCGGGCAGCCGCCCAGGACGGCGATGCCGCCGAAGGACTGCGGATCGGATGGACGATGGGTGGAGATCGGCCCCGGCGCGGTGTTCCTGACCTGCGCGCCGCCGGACTGGGCAGCCGATTTCGGCGAGCCAATCCTGGCGAGGTTCGTTCTCGGCCGCGTCGCCGTCGATGGGGCGGCGGCGCCGGTCTTCGCGCTTCTGCGGCTGGACCAGGGAGATGACTTGCCGAAGCGGGGTGCGAGGCTCGTCGCCCGCTTCGCCGGCGAGGCGCAACCCGGCGATGGAGCGCCCGATTTCTGGTTTGAGCCGGTGTCGGGCTCCTCGATGGCGGCGGGAGACGCGCCGTGACCGCGCCCGCCACGATCACGGGCTGGGCGTGCAGGCTGGGCCGGCCCTTCGGCGACCGCCTCGACATGGCCGTCCGGGAGACGGTCCTCGCGGCGCTTTCGGTGAGCAATCTGCCGATCGATGCAATCGATTCGGTCGTCACCGTAGCCAGCGATACCTTGGACGGCCTCTCGGTTCCCGGACGCGGCGAGATCGCCGGCAATTACGGTCGCTCGTACCTGAACCTGCCGTCGAGCGCTGGACACGGGCTCGGAGCAGCTGTCGTTCAGATCGAATCCGGCTCGGCGGAGAACCTGTTGCTGGTCGGTTGGGGCGCCGCGACCAAGCTCGCCCGCGAGGATTCGCGCCGGAACCAGGCGGACCCGTTCTATGCGCGGCCGATCGGCGCGTCGCCGCGTGCACTCGCGGCGCTGCAGGCGAACGAGCTGTCCGGATTGGAGGGCTCGGATCCGCGCCGCCTGCAAGCCTATGCCGATCGGATGCGCTCGCGCGCCTGGGCTGACGCGACCGAGACGCCGGCGGGCGCGACGCCCGTCTGGGCCCGCTCCGGGTTCTGCGACGGGGCAGTCGCGATCGTCTTGCAGCGCGGCAGCGGGTCCCGGACCGGCATCGGCGTGACCGGAATCGCGAGCGTGTCGCGCCCTTATTCTCCAGAGGACGAGCGCCTGGATCCGGCCGAGTGGGTGTCCGAAGCTCTGGGCTGCCTTCCGGATACGGACGACGTCGACGGCGGGAGCGCCGGCATCGTCGAGGCGGCCGCGCCGACGCCCGCCGCCGAGGCGCGTGCGCTCGGCGCGCTATCGACCGGATCGGCGCAAGACATCGCCGGGTTCAACGCGTCCGGCGGAGGGGCGGTCGCCTATTTCGGCGCGGCAACCGGCCTCCGGCAAGTTGCCGAGGCAAGCCGGGCACTGGCTGCGAAGGGGACGAGCCGACCCTCGAGCGCCCTCGTCCTCGACCTCGCAGGCCCGTTGGGACAGCACGTAACCGCCATATATCTGAGGGCGGGAGGCGCCGCATGAACAAGGCCCGCCCGCTCGCCCATGTCCTCGGGACGGCTCAGGTTCCAATGCGGACCCGCTTGCCCGATCTCACCTATGCCGACCTGCTCGGCCGCGTGGCCCATCAGGCGATCGAGGATGCGCAGGTCGATGCGAAGGATGTCGACGGGCTCATCTTGGCCATGTCGCCGACCACGACACTCGGCGTCGACGAGCCGCAATACTGGGGCATAGCCGGGCTGCCCGGCTCGAACCGTTTTCTCGGTCGCGTCCACGTCCTGGCCGCTTCGAGCCTCGCGGCTTTCCGGCTGGCCTGTTCTTACGTGGCTTCCGGACGGAAGAAACGCGTCCTGGTCGTCGCCGCCGACCTCGCGGACGAGGCGCCGAGCCTGACCGGCGCGCTCGGTCAGCTCCACGACCCGTTCACCGAGCGGCAGGTCACCCGGAACGCGATCACCTCGGCTGCCGTCCAGATGTCCGCCTACATGGCCAGGAACGGGCTCGACGAGGCCGCCATGGCCGGCGTCGTCGTGAAGAACCGGGCCAACGGCGTGCTCAACGCGTTCGCCCAGCTGCGGCAGGCCGTCACCGTCGAGGAGGTGCTCGCATCGCCCATCATCGCTTGGCCGATCAAGCGAATGGACAGCTCTCCGCGTTCGAGTGGGGCCGCTGCCGTGCTTGTGGGGAGCGAACCGGGCGACCGGACGCGCACCGCCGTCTATGCGACCGGCTTCGGGTCCTATGCCGGCGGACGAACCATTGGTTCGCGCATGGTGGCCAACGACAACAGCTATCTCGACGGCTCCGATCTCGCCGAGGCCGGACGGCGCGCCTACCAGGCCGCTGGCCTGGAGGACCCGGCAACGGAACTGGGCCTGGCTGAAGTCTACGCGTCGTTCGGCATCCTCGAACTCATGAGCATCGAGGCGCTTCGCCTGAACAGGGGCTCCAATGCCGCCGCGCTTATCCGTGACGGCCATTTCCATCGCGATTCCGACCTCCCGGTCAATCCGTCCGGAGGGGCGACATGCGGCAGCCCGATCAGCTCGACCGGGCTGATACGGGTGATCGAGGCGGCGTGCCAGCTGCGAGGCGAAGCGGGCGAGCGGCAGGTGTCCTTCAAGCAGCCGCGGGCGGTCGTGTCGGCGATCGGAGCTGCCTTCCAGATCCATGAAGTAGGGATACTCGAGGCATGAGCGAGATCCGATCCGCAGAGCGGCCGGCCGAAGCGGCCAAGCGCCAACCGAGGCCGGATCCCGAAGGCATCGTATTCGTGGACGCGAGCTGGGACGTCCCGCAGGTCTATGTGCCCGATCCGCTGATCGTGCGCATGTTCGAAGAGCTGAAGAACAAGCGCCTCGTGGGCGCTCGGGTGCGAGGCGGCGACCGGGTGATCTTCCCGCCGCAGAGCGTGTGCGAGGTGAGCTACCGCGACACGGAAGAGCTCGTCGAAGTCGGCCCGGCCGGCACGATCCGAACCTTTACGATCGTCCATTCGAAGTTCGCGCGGAGCCCCCCGCCGCCATACGTCATCGTCTTCGTCCAGCTCGACGGCGCAAGCACCGCGACGGGCGGATACCTGCGAAACGCAGATGTCGAGATCGCCGGCAGCCTCGCGCTCATCGGGAAGCGGGCGAAGGCTGTCTTCAAGGATGAACCGGAAGGACAGTGGTCGGACTTCTGGTTCGAGCTGGAAGGATAACGGACCCATGCACCTCGATGAAACGCCGCTCACGCCGAGAGCGCTCGAAGGCGTCCGTGTCATCGACATGGCCGACACGAATTCGGTCTACACGACGAAGATCCTGTGTGACCTTGGTGCCGAAGTCATCCGGATCGAGCCGACCGCCGGCGACCCCATGCGAACGGTCCAACCGGTCGACGACGCCACCGGCACGAGCGCCTTCTACGCCTACATGAACACCAACAAGCGCATGGTGACGCTCGATCTGGAGCGTCCGGGCGGCGCCGATCTGTTCCGCAGCCTGGTCGCGACGGCCGACATCGTCGTCGAGAGCGAGCGCCCGGGCCGCCTGTCCGCGCTCGGGCTCGACTATGCATCGTTCAAAGCGGAGCAGCCGGCCCTGGTCTGGACCACCGTCACGCCCTTCGGGTCGAGCGGACCGTGGAAGGATTGGCAGGCCGACGACCTGATCAGCCAGGCGATGGGCGGCTTCATGACATTGAGCGGCCTGCCCGAACGGGAGCCCCTCAAGCTCTTCGGCGAGCAATCCTGCTTCATCGCGGGCCTCCACGCCACCTCCGGCACGCTCATCGCGCTCTGGCACGCTCTGCTCAGCGGAGAAGGACAGCACGTCGACGTCTCCATCCATGAGGCGATCGTCCACACGCTCGAGAGCGCAATCCAGGTCTACACTACGGAAGGCCGCGTCCGGGGCCGGCTGCCGCGGAGTGACGAAGCGGGGATCGGGATGTTCCCGGCGACCGACGGCGAAATCTTCGTCTACGCGAACATGAACATGATCACCCGGAGCTGGTTCAACCTCGTCAAGACGCTCCAGAAGGAGGGTATTCCGGGCGCCGAAGATCTGTCCGATCCGAAGTGGCAGGACCAGGCTTTCCGGCGGACTCCGGAGGCGCGCGAAGCGGCGACGGAGATGATCGCCGCGTTGACGAAGAACAAGAGCAAGTACCAGAACTACAACGAGCTGCAGGCGCGGAACGTGCTGTCCGCGCCGAAGAGCGAAATCAGCGATCTCTTCAACAACCCGCAGCTCAAGTTCCTCAACTGGTTCGTCGACCAGCCGATCGGGGACCGGATGGCGACCTGGCCGGGACCCGCCTTCCGGATGTCGGAGACGCCGCGCAGGCAGCCGGGCCCGGTCCGTGCGCCGGGCGCGGACAACGACGCGGTGCTCGGCGCGCTCGGCGTCGCCGGCGAAAAGCTCCAGCAATCTCGTTGAGAGGACACGCCATGAACGTGCAGCTCACTCCCGCCAGCATGGCGCGCGACCAGAGCCGACTGCCGCTCAAGGGCATCCGCGTGCTCGATTTCACGATCGGCGGCGCAGGTCCCTTCGCGACGAAGGCGATGGCAGACTTCGGCGCCGAGGTCATCAAGATCGAGACGCGCACGCACCCGGATTTCCCGCGCACGATGGGTCCGTATGCCGGCGGCATCAAGGATCCCGATCGCAGCGCCTATTTCACGAACCGCAATTCCAGCAAGCTCAGTCTCACCGTCAATCTGAAGAAGCCGGGCGCGGTCGACGCGCTGCGGCGTCTTGTACCGAGCTGCGACGTCGTGATGAACAATTTCCGCGCCGGCGTGCTCGATCGGCTCGGGCTCGGCTACGACCACCTCAGCGCGCTTCGGCCCGATCTCATCTTCGTCGCGATGCCCTTGCAGGGGTCGGGCGGGCCGCAGGCCACCTACAGCGGCGTCGGGCACACGCTGAACGTGCTCTCCGGCATCTACGGGGTGACGGGGTACGAGGACGGGACCCTGGTCGGGCCGGGCACGAACTATCCCGATCATTCGGTCAATCCCGGGCATGCACTGGTGGCCGTGATGGGGGCACTGATCCATCGCAAGCGGACCGGCAAGGGGCAGTACATCGAAGTCTCCCAGCTCGAATCGACCATGAACCTGCTGGGGCCGAGCATCGTCGGCTACAGCCTCACCCGCACGAACCCCAAGCCGGTGGGGAACGAGAGCGCAGACATCTTCCCGTATGGTCTGTTCGGCTGCGCGCAGGGCGAATGGCTTGCGATCTCCGTCCGGTCGGACGAGCAATGGCAGAGGCTTTGCGGCGTGGCCCACTCGGAATCCTTCGCCAGCGATGCCGCCTTCGCAACGAACGCGGGCAGGCTCGCCCACAAGGAGCGCCTGAAGGGCATGCTCGTCGCCTGGACGGGCCGGCAGGACGCCTACACCCTGATGAAGGCCCTTCAGCAGAACGGGGTGCCGGCCGGCGTGGTGCAGAACGCGCAGGACCTGGTCGAGCGCGACGAGCAGCTCGCCGCCCGCGGCAATCTCGTGACGGTCGAGCATCCCGTAATGGGCCCCGTCGTCTACAACGGCCCGCCGAGCACGCTCTCCGGGACGCCCGGCCGCATCGCCTGCGCGCCACTTCTCGGCGAGCACACCGAGTACGTCCTGAAGGAAATGCTCGGCATGAGCGACGACGACGTGAAGAGGCTCCGCGAAGAGGGCGCGCTCGAATAGCGGCGCGCGCATCGGCCCGGACGGGGGGAAGCAAATGAACGCACCACAAACGATCGCGCCCGCCGCTCCCGATCTGTCCGTGGACAACGTGGCGGCCGTGGTCGGGATCGGCCACAGCGACTGGCGCGCCGACTACAAGAGCGTTCGGGACGGCGGCAAGCCGCACGACTCCTACGGCTACGGTGCGGTTTCGCTGAAACGCGCGCTCGAGGACGCCGGACTCGACCGCGGCGACGTCGATGGGCTCATCGTCGGTGCCACGACGTCCTACGAGCGTGCGAGCGAGCTCTACGGGATCTCCGCACGCTGGGGACTCCAGGCGGATTCCAGCCAAGCCATCGTCGCCGCGATGATGGCCATCAAGTCGGGTTTCTGCGAAGTGGTGGCGCTCGTCTTCGGCAACGATCAGCGCTCGGCAAAAGTGCAGTACGGCGGCCCCCAGGCGATGGGAGGCGGCTCCAATCTCTCTTACGTCTATCACGCCCCGTTCGGACTCACCTCGCAAGGTGCGCTCTACGCTCTGATGCAGCGCCGCCACATGGAGCTCACCGGAGCGACCGAGGCCGATCTCGGCGGGGTTGCGGTCGGCCAACGCGCGTGGGCCGCTCACAATCCGGCTGCGATCATGCAGGGCCGGCCGCTCAGCATCGAGGACTATCTCGCCTCGCCCTACATCGCCGAGCCGCTTCACCTGCCGGACTACTGCCTGATCAACGACGGCGGTGTCGCACTGATCGTCATGGAGAAGTCGCGGTCCAGGCGGCAGGGCCGCAAACCGGTGACGATCAAGACCGCCGCGCGATACGATCTGCACGACGGTTCAACCACGCTGAGGCCGCGCCTGCTCGATTTCTATCACACCGGGCATAAGGTCGTTTCGGAGAAAGTCTACGACGCGGTTAGCTTCGGGCCGAAGGACGTGGACGCGCTCCTCGTCTACGACAGTTTCAGCTGCCATATCCTCTACGCGCTGGAGGGCTTCGGCTTCTGCGGCATCGGCGAAAGCGGACCGTTCATTCGCGAGGTCGGAATCGGGCCGGGCGGGAGACTGCCCGTCAACACCCATGGCGGGCACCTGTCCGAAAGCTACATGCAGGGCTGGGCGCATCAGATCGAGGCGGTTCGCCAGTTGCGGGGGGAAGCCGGTCTGAACGTGCCGAACTGCCGCAACGTCCAGTATATCTCGGACGTCGTCGGCCGGGTCTACTCGATCATCTACGGAGTGGAATGATGGCCGGTCCTCGCCTCTACTCGCCCTATGACCAGACGATGTGGGAGAGCATCGCCGAAGACAGGATGCGGATGCAGCGTTGTGGCGAGTGCGGCACGTTCCGCTATCCGCCGGGAGCCTGCTGCCCCAACTGCCTGTCGACAGAGGCAGACTGGGAAGAGGTCTCCGGCAGAGGCAAGGTCCTATCCTGGATCACCTATCACAAGCAGTACCTGCCCGCTTATCCGGCACCAACGACGATCGTGGCCGCAATGCTCGACGAAGGCCAGATCCTGATCACGAATATCGATCGCGCCGAGACGCCGAAGCTTGCGCTCGACCGGCCGGTGCGGCTGATCTACGGCGATCATCCCGACGGATATCGCATTCCGCGCTTCACCATCGACGAGCAGCCGGCCTCCTGACCCGGAAGTTCCAAGGAGACGCCGGTTGAGCGAGCTGAACCATTATCCGGAGCCGGCAGCCGTCCTGGGGGAGGCGCCGCTCTGGGATTCGCGCGAAGGCCGGATCTGGTGGGTCGATTGCGACCAGAAAAAGCTCTTCAGCCGGGGCTCCGCGCCGGATTCGGAAACGCGCACCTTCAGCCTGCCCCACCACCCCGGATGCTACGCCTTCCGGGAGCGGGGCGGGATGATCATGGCCTACCGCAACCAGGTCGCTCTCCTTGACCTTGAGACGGGCGAGACCGAACCGGTCGAGACGGGAGCAGATTTCTCGGTCGAGCGCTTCAACGACGGCTGCTGCGACCGCGCCGGCCGGTTCTGGGCGGGGACCATGCACCGCAAGCGGACCGACCGAGCGGGCTCGCTCTTCCGCATCGATCCCGACCTGAGCGCGCACAAGATGGCCAGCGACCTCATCGTGTCCAACGGCATCTCGTTCAGCCCCGACGACACCGTCATGTATCATCACGATTCGCGGGCAGGGCTGATCTTCGCGTACGACTTCGATTGCGACCGTGGCACGATTGCGAGACGGCGGGTGTTCGTGGACTTCAACGGCCGTCCGGGCCGGCCCGACGGCTGCACGACCGACGCCGAGGGCAATCTCTGGGTTGCCGAGATCGGCGCCGGCCGGGTCGTCCGGTTCGATCCGCACGGGCGCCAGATCGGCGAGATCGCACTCCCGGTAACCCGGCCTTCGAGTGTCATGCTCGGCGGAGAAGACCTCTCCACCCTCTTCATCACGACGATGCGCGAGGGGCTTTCGGCCGAGGAGCAGGCGGCGCAGCCACTCGCTGGATGCCTGTTCTACACCCGGGTCGATGTCCCCGGGCTGCCGGAACCGCGGTTCGCGGGATGACGCGGATTTCGCCATCGAGGGCAGCCCGGCCGAGCCATCGGACCGGCGAGAGGGAACGGCCATGACAGCAGAGCGGATCGGGTTCATCGGGCTGGGTCGCATGGGTCGGCCGATGGCGATGCGGATACACGAAGCGGGGTTCCCGCTGACGGTCTACGATGTCGCCGAAGCCGCCCTCGAACCGTTCAGGGCACGCGGCATCGCGACCGCGCCTTCGCCGCGGGAGATCGCCGACACTTCGGAGATCGTCTTTGCATGCATTCCCTCGCCGGAAGCGAGCCACTCGGTGGCTCTCGGCAAGGACGGGATCGCAGAAGGCAAGGCCGTGCGGGTCTACGTCGAGTGTTCGACGATCGGGCCGGACCACATTGCCGAGATTGCGGAAGGATTGGCGCCGACCGGGATCGCATTCCTCGACGCTCCGATCAGCGGCGGCGTTCCGGGCGCGGAACAGGGGACGCTCTCGGTCGTGGTCGCGGGCCCGCCGGCGATGCTCGAACGTGTCCGGCCGGCAATGTCGGCATACGCGGCAAACATATTCCATGTGTCGGAGAGGCCCGGGCCGGCTCAGATCGCCAAGCTCATCAACAACATGCTGTCCACGACAGGCACGGTCGCCGCCTTCGAGGGCATGGTCTTCGGCGCAAAGGCCGGTCTCGACGTCGAAGCGCTGCTGGACTTCATCAATGTCAGCACCGGCCGGAACGTCGCGACCATGCAGAAGATCCCTGCAAACATCCTGACGCGGACATTCGGCGGCAACATGAAGATCGGCGTGAAGGATCTCGGCCTCTTCGTCGAGCAGGCGGAGAAGCACGGGATAAAGCCCTTCATTGCGCCACGTGTGCAGGAAGTCTTCAAGGCGGCGATCGCCAGCGGCTACGACAAGGAGACGATGCGCATCATCGAATTCCTGGAAGAGCGCGCCGGCGGCGTCGTCGTGAAAGGGAAGGCCGAAGCATAGCGATGAGAAGCATAGCGATGAACGGGCCAACGGGTCGGAAGACGGAGAGGGTCTCATGAACGACGTGGCGGAATCGCCTCAGGCGGATCTCCTCCAGGATCGCGTTGCGGCGTTTGCGGCTGGAATGAGCTACGGCGTGCTGGCTGAGGCGGAGGTGGAAGCCGCCAAGATCCGGATCATCGACACCTTCGCCGCGACCTATGCCGGCTTCTTTTCCGAAACCGCCCGGGCCGCAAGGAGATACGCCGACAGCCTTCCCGCCGCCGACGGAGCCACGATCATCGGCACCGGCACGCGCACCAGCCCGGAGACGGCCGCGTTCGTGAATGCCTCGACCTCGCGCGAGGCGGAATGGAACGACGTCCACATGTCGCGTGCAGGCGGGGGTGCGCATCCCAGCGACGTGATCCTTCCGATCCTGGCCGCAGCCGAATATGCCGGCGCCGACGGGCGCACTTTCCTGACCGCCGTGGTGATCGCCTACGAGATCTATATCGGGCTGGCCGACGCGGCGACGATCACGGGTTTCGACCAGTCGGGACTCGCCGGCATCGCGGTGGCCGCGGCTGCAGGCCGCGTGCTCGGCCTCGACGCCGGACGGATCCGCCACGCCGTCGCGATCTGCGCCGTCGCCAACAATCCGCTCAATCAGACGCGCCGCAACCAATTGTCGATGTGGAAGGCCGCGGCAGCCGGGCAGGGCGGCAAAGCGGGCGTCTCTGCCGCGCTCATGGCGAAGGCGGGGATCGAAGGTCCGCACCTTCCGTTCGAGGGCACCGCAGGCTGGAACAAGCACATTGCCCGCAACGCCTACGAGGTCGGTGGGCTGGACCCCGAACGAGGCCCCTACCGCATCCGGGACTCGCTCATCAAGCCGCGGGCATCATGCGCCGTGACGATCTCGTCGATATTCGCCGCCGAGGATGCCGCGAAGTCCGTCGGCGCTTCCGACGTCGAGCGGGTCGTGGTCGAGACCTATGCCTATGCAAAGGACGGGGTCGGATCCGGCGAACAGCGGTGGAACCCGACCAGCCGCGAGACTGCGGACCACAGTATTCCGTACGTCGTTGCAGCCGCACTTCTGGACGGGTCCGTCGGCCCGCGCCAGTTCAAGGATGACCGGCTCTGGGACCCGGAGCTTCGGGCTCTGATCCGCAAGGTCGAAGTCGTCGCGGAACCGGAGTTCACCGAAGCGTATGCGCGCCATCCACGCGAGCACCATACGCGTGTGGTGGTGCATACGCGCGGCGGCGGAACGGTGATCGGCCGGGCCGGCGGCCCAGACCGCGAGGACATGGGCAAGCCCAAGTCTCCGCTCGAGATCGAAGCGAAGTTCCGTGCGCTCTCCGAGGACAACCTCGGCCCGCGCCGCACGGCGGATGCGCTCGACCGCATGTGGCGCATCGAGGAAATCGCCACGGCACGTGAGATCCCGCCCCTCTTCTTGATCTGAGGCCGGGACGCGCGGGCTGCCTTCCGCTACGCGCCTGCCGTCAGGACCCGGACCGGCGCGCCGTCGAGAAAGGCGAGTACGTTCTCGACGGATTGCCGGTAGAACGCATCGAAGTTTTCCCGGACGCAGAAGCCGACATGCGGCGTGAGAATCGTGTTCCTCGCGCGGCGGAGCGGGTGATCGGCCGGCAGTGGCTCGCGCTCGTACACGTCGAGCGCGGCGACGATCTTGCCCGCATTCGCGAACTCGACCAGCGCCGCTTCGTCCAGGAGCGGGCCACGCGAGGTGTTTATGACGATCGCCCCGGGCTTCATCCGCTCGAAATCGCCTCGACCAAGGATGCCGACGGTGGATGGCGCCAGCACCATATGGACGCTGATCACGTCCGAGCGGGCCAGAAGGTCGGCCTTCGAAGCGTATTCAACGGCCGCAGAGGCCGCCCGCTCCTCGGTCAGGTTCGGGCTCCAAGCCAGCACCTTCATCCCGAGCGCCTGGCAGTAGCCCGCGACGATCGTCCCGAGGCGGCCCAGGCCCACCAGTCCGATGGTCCTGTTGCGCAGGACGAAACCGAGGGGCACGCCATTCTGGAATTCGCCCGCGCGCATGTTCGCATCCCCCGTGGGAATATGACGCGCGGCCGCCAGCATCAGCCCCAGTGTGAGTTCCGCCGCTGCCACCTCGCCACCCTCTCCGAACCCCGTGTTCGTGGCTACGATGCCCTGTTCCGCGAGTGCATCGAGATCGACCGAGAGGTTGCGCGACCCGGTGATGCTCAGCATCCGAAGCTTGGGGAGCCGCTTGATCAGGCTTGCGGGAAATGGTGTGCGCTCGCGCATCGTCATGATCACGTCGAACTCGGCGAGCCGTTCGGCCGCCGTCTCCTCGTCCGGCAGGGCGTCGTCGAAGAAGGTCAGCTCGGCCCGCGCTTCGAGCGGTCCCCAGTCGGCGCTGGATCGCGCCGCACCCTGCCAATCGTCGATCACCGCGATCCTGGTCATCTCTTCCTCCCGTCGTATTGGGCCACGTGCAGGAACGTTCAGCTCGGCTCCACCGCGGTCGCGCGCTGGGCCGACTGGATGGCACGCCACAGGCGCTCGGACGAGGTCGGCATGTCGATGTGGCGGATGCCGAGCGGCGCGAGCGCGTCGCAGACCGCGTTCATGGCGGCAGCCAGGGCGCCGACCGTTCCGGCTTCGCCCACGCCCTTGACGCCGAGGGGGTTCACCGCGGTGGGCACCTCGACGCTCTCGCAGCGGATCGCGGGCATGTCGCTCGCCAGCGGCATGCCGTAATCCATGAACGAGCCGGTCAGGAGCTGCCCGGACTTGTCGTGGACCACTTGCTCCTTGATCGCCTGGCCTATGCCCTGAGCGACACCACCGTGAATCTGGCCCTCGACGAGGAGAGGGTTCATGACGCGGCCGACGTCCTCGACGCTGACATAGTTGAGCACGTCGACGAGACCGGTCTCAGGATCGACCTCCACCTCGCAGATGTGACAGCCGTTCGGATAAGTGGGACGAGGCGGCGTGAAGGAGGTTTCGGCGGACAGACCTTCCTTCCCTTGCGATGCCGCTATGTCGGCCACCTCTGCGAGCGAGAGTGCGACGTTGCTTCCGGTCCGACGGAACACGCCGTCCGAAAATTCGACGTCCTCGGGCCGCCAATCGCAGTGCTCGGCGACAATCTCCCGGCCGTGGACGATCATCTGCTCGACGCTCTTCACGACGGCGGAGCCGCCCGTCGCGAGTGCAGCGGAACCGCCGCTCCCCTTCCCATTCGCCAGCAGGGCGGTGTCGCCCTGGAGATAGCGGACGTTCTCCGCCGGAATCCCGAGCGACTGCGCAACGAGCACGGAGAGACTCGTCTCCAGCCCCTGGCCCGTCGACATGGCACCCGCAATGACCGTTACAGTGCCGTCCGGCGCGACTTCGACGCGAGCGTGATCCTTCGCAATCGCGCGGAATGGCCCGGCTGCAACCTCGATCGGATTGGCAATTCCGAGGCCTCGCAGCCGCTGTCGCCTCCAGGACGCCTCCCGGCGGGCCTCGAACCCGGCATAATCGATGGCCTCGGCTGCCTTCGCCATGTTCTCGGCGAAGTCGCCGCAATCGTAGTCGAAGAGAAAGCCGGTCTGGAACGGCATGGCTTCCGCCGGAATGAGGTTCCGGCGGCGCAGCTCGAAGCGGTCGATGCCGAGTTCTGTCGCAGCCACGTCGATGACCCGCTCGATGGCGTACGTGGCGTCCGGTCGGCCCGCCCCCCGGTATGGCGCTGTCGGCTGGGTGTTCGTGAAGACACCGATCGCCTCGCCGAGGATGAGCGGCGTGCGATAGACACCGGCAATTCCGCCGAAGTTCGTGATGTGCGAGGCCGAGCGGCTGGTCAGGTAGGCGCCGACATTGATCCTGTAGCGGATGCGGAGCGCCGTGAAGCTGCCCTCCCCATCAAGGCCGAGCGTCGCCTCGATCCGAACGTCCCGGCCATGCTCGTCGGAGAGGAAAGCTTCGCCGCGGTCGCACACCCAGCGTACCGGCCGCCCGGTCCGGCGCGCCGCCCACATGATGATCGCCTCCTCGCGCAGCAGGCCGGATTTCATTCCGAAGGATCCCCCGACGTCGGGGGCGACGATCCGGACGTTTTCGGGATCGAGCGCGAGGGCGTTCGCGAGCATCCCTTTCATCGCATGGGGGCTTTGATGGCTGGTGTAGAGGGTGTGGACCCCGTCAGGATCGACGTATCCGAGGGCGGCTCGCGGCTCGAGCGGCATGGCCGCAACGCGGCTCACGACCGATTCGAGGATGGTCACGTGATGCGAGGCGGACAAGGCCTTCTCGACCGCCTCCCGTTCCCCATGCGCCCACGCAAACGCCACGTTGTCCGGCGCTTCGTTCCATACCGCCACGGCCCCGGGCCTCGCGGCATCCTCGACAGTCGTGATCGAGGCCAGGTGCTCGTACTCGACCATGACGGCTTCGGCGGCGTCACGCGCACCGTTCAGGGTCTCCGCGATGACGATGGCGACCGGCTCGCCGGCATAGCGGACGATGTCTGAAACGAGGAACGGGCGCGGCGTGCGCGGGGCATCCTGGCCGTCAGGGCCCTTGACCGAGACGGGGAAGGTGAAGCTTTCGAACCCGTCAGCGGCAGCGTCTGCGCCGGTCAGGACCGCGACCACGCCTTCGTGGCCGAGCGCCTCACTTGCGTCGATCCCGACGACCCGGGCGTGCGCCTCCGGGGAGCGGACCATGACTGCGTGGACCATGTTCGGCAGCTTGAGATCGGCGGTATAGCAACCTTCTCCGCGCGCGAGGCGGTGGTCCTCCCGCCGGACGAGCCGCTTCCCGTACTCCAATTGGACCATTCGCCCCCCTTTCTAGCGGTTCACTCGGCAGTCCCGCCGCAAGCCGACCTTAATCGCAGCTCGCGGCGATCTCGGTCGGGCCTTGCCAGCACCTCGTACCGGCTTCTCACCGGCCCTGGAACTGCGGTTTCCTCTTCTCTATGAAGGCGGCCATACCCTCCGCCCGGTCGCTTGTCCCGGTCAGGGCAGCGCCGAGCTTTTGTTCGAGATCGAGGGCGCCGGCGAGATCCAGTCCCATGCCCTGTCGCACGACCTGCTTCATGGTGGCCAGGCTGAGCGGCGCTCGTTCCGCGTAGATGCGGACCATCGCCAGCGCTTCCGCAAGCGCTTCGCCGCGGGCGGCCTTTCGATTCACCAGCCCGATTCGATAGGCCTCCTCCACGTCGATCGGCTCGGCCGAAAACAGGATCTCAAGCGCGCGGGAGACTCCGATCAGGCGCGGCAGTCTTTGAGTGCCGCCGAAACCGGGTATGGTTCCGAGCCGTGAGCTCGTGATGCCGAAGCTCGCGCCCGCGCCCGCAACGCGCAGGTCGCATGCCAAGGCGAGTTCCAGCCCCCCGGTCAGGCAGTGGCCCTCGATGGCGGCGACAACCGGGCGCTTGAGGCCCTCGATGGTGTCGGTCACGCGACGCCAGGCCGCCTTCGCCTCTTCGCGTTCTGCGGGAGAGCTCTTCGCGGCCTCTTTGAGGTCGCGTCCGGCCGAGAAGAAGTCGGGGGCGCCCGTGATGATCACCGATCGGCACGAGGCGTCGCGTTCCGCTGCCTGCAACGCGTCGGCGAGTTCTCGCATCAGCTGATGGCTGATGGCGTTTCTCCGCTCCGGCCGGTCCAGCGTGACGACGTGGGTGGTGCCGACCGGCTCCACCAGCAAAGTTTCGTAGGACATCCAGCTTGCTCCGATGCCGCGGCCTGTCAGCGGATCGCTGAAATTCCGGTGATCTCGCGTCCCTCGATCAACGTCATGATCTGGTTGGTGCCATCCGGGATCGGCAGCATCCGGATGTCGCGGTAGAGTTCCTCCAGGCCCAGTTCCACGCTGATGCCCATTGCACCATGCACCTCCATGCAAAGGGACACGGCGCGGGTGCACGCGGCGATCGCATAGCGCTTCGACATTGCGGACAGATGGACCTTGCTCGGCTCATCGTTATCGATGGCGAGCATCGCCTGGTAGCAGAGAAGGCGGCTCGTCACGACCGCAGCCGCAGCGTCGGCGAGCAATTCCTGCACGAGCTGGAACCCGCCGATCTTGCGACCGAACATTTCCCGGATGCCCGCATAACCCGTTGCTGCGTCCAGGGCCCGCTGCGCCATGCCGACGGCCGTCAGGCCGAGCGCCGGCCGCTGCAGCAGCCACGTCTGCTGGAGCACCCGGGAGGCAGTCCCCTCGCCGCCGATAATGTTGCGCGAGGGCACGCGGCAATTGTCGAAGATCGCCTCTCCGAGGGCGCCCTGCCTCAGGCCCATCGTCGGGATCTTCGTCGTAACGAACGGCGACTCGCGCTGGTCGATCACGAACCACATGAGCTTGTTGTGGCCCTTCTCGTTCTTGCCCACCGAGGCGGCGGTCAGCATGATGTCGCAGTTGTAGGCGCCGCTGACCCACATCTTGTGGCCGTTTACGATCCAGTCGTCCCCATCCTGGACCGCCCTTGTCTTGGCTCCGCGCGGGTCCGACCCGGCGTCCGGCTCCGTGGTTCCGGATGCGCCGAGGATCTCGCCATTGATCAGCGCCGGCACGTAGCGTTCGACCTGCTCCTCGTTTCCGCCCATGCAAATCCGTAGAGCCGGCCCCTCCTGGCCGCCCATCCCGAAGCTCACCGCCGCCGGCATCATCTCCCGAATCAGCCCGTAATCGAGTGCCGACATCCCCGAGCCGCCGAACTTTTCCGGAATTCGGCAAGACGTCAGACCCTGAGCCGCTCCGACTTTCACAATTGCCCTGCGTTCCTCTTTCGGCAGCGGCTTGTGAGGATCGTTCCGCTTGAGGATTGGAAGGATGTCCCGGTCCACCATCGTCTTCACGGACTCCTGGAGCATCCGTTGCTCGCTGGTCAGTCTGAAGTCCATTTGCCGTCCTCTCCGGGGTTATTGTCGCACTCGAGCTCGCGCGGCCTTCGGGCAGGACGCGTCGGAAGGGCTTTCATGCTTCGGAATGTGCCGCCTGCGTCGGAACCGACGCCTGCATCCTCGCCTTTGATCTTGATTGAGCCCGTAGGCTGTGCTGAATAAGTATAACATTATGTGTTAGTGCTGAAGGCGTCAAGCGGTGCGGCCGGGCGGGGGATTATGCGGATGGACGGTGCGAAGGTGCTGCAGGACGTTGTCGTCGTGGAAGCCGGCAGCAGGGGCGCCGTGGCCGTTTGCGGGTCTCTCCTGGCGCAGCTCGGTGCAACCGTAATCGCCCTCGAAACCGCCAAGGATTCGCCGAAGGCCCGCCATCGTGCGCCCTACATGGCCGGCAAGCGGAGCCTTCGCCCGGATCCGTCCTCGCCTGCCGATCGGGCGATGATGGAGCGGCTGTTCTCCGGTGGCGACATCGTCCTCGTCTCCAGCGACCTCGATCCGGAGTGGCTCCGGCCCGTTGGCGGGTCAGCCCCTGGCAACGTGATCTGTGACATCACTGCCTTCGGCTCGACAGGGCCGCTCACCGGCCGTCCGTTGAGCGAGCTCGGCGTCCAGGCGCTGTCCGGGATCATGGACACGACAGGGTTTCCCGACGGTCCGCCGGTTCCGATCACCGTGCCGATCGTCGACGTGATCGCCGGCACCTACGCAGCGAGTGCGGCGCTGGCCGCACACCGGGTGAAGCGGCGGCAGGGCATCGGACAGTTGATCGACATCGCGCTCTTCGACGGCGCTTTCGCGGCGTTGCGATCCTTTCTGACCTCCGTTCTGACGAGCGAGACGGCCAACCAGTCTCGGCTCGGCAACCGTCACCCGACCGTCGCGCCCTGGAACCTTTTTCCGTCGAGCGACGGTCACGTTGTGATCTGCGCCGGCAATACCTATGCGATGTTCGAGCGCCTCTGCGCCCTCATCGGCCATCCGGAAGTCGCCGCGAAGTATCCAACCCAGAAGGCCCGGATGGACGGCATTCCGGAGTTCGATCCCCTCATCGAGGGCTGGACACGGCGTTTCACCACCGAGGAATGCGTAACGAAGCTTCTCGGTGTGGGGGTGGTCAGCGGTCCGCTCGCTCCGGTCGACGACTATCCGCGCGAGGCGAACCTCGACTTCCGGGGCATGATCCGCCGTGCGTTCGACCCGGTCTCAGGGCGCGAGATCTACCTGCCCGGGTCGCCTCTTCGCCTGAGTGCGACTCCGGGGCTCAATTCGACACGCATTCCCGAACCGGACGCGGACCGCAACGAACTGACCCGCCTCGCCGGGACACTTCCCGCAAAGACCAATGGGAGCAACTTGCCGCCCCGACAGCGGCCGCTCGAAGGTGTGCGGATCGTTGAGTTCGGGCAGTACACGACCGCCCCCATGTGCGCCCGAGAACTCGCGCATCTCGGCGCCGAGGTGATCAAGATCGAGCAGCCCACGGCGGCGGAATCGCGGTCCGGAGCGCAGGTCTCGTTCCGGATGAACAACGCCGACAAGAAGACGATGGTCATCGACCTCAAGGACGGATCCGACGTGGAGGCGCTGAGGCGGTTGCTCGCCACCGCCGACGTTCTCGTCGAGAACCTGAAGCCCGGCACGCTTGCCAAGTTCGGGTTCACGCCGGAGGCCATACGATCGCTCAACCCGCGTCTCATCTACTGCCCGATCAGCGGGTTCGGGATCGACTCGCTGTACCCGACCCGACCCGCCTTCGACATGGTCATCACCGCGATGGCGGGCGTGATGGCCGTCCTGAGCGCCGACGGAACCCCGTTGAAGGCGGGCGTCTCCACTGCCGACTTCATGGGCGGGATCATGGCCATCGTCGCGATTCTCGCAGCCCTCGATCACGTCGACCGGACCGGCGAGGGGCAGATGATAGACCTGTCGATGCAGGACATTTCCGCCTGGCTCACGCAGACCGCGTGGAACGGCTCTCTCGAGGGGCGCACCGAGCCCGCGGTGGTCGCAGCCTCGGACGGCTACATCCTGGTCGAGGCCGGCGACTCGGCGCTGGATGACGCCCTCCGCTGCGCAGCCCCGGATACGCTTGCACGCGACGAGCTTGCCGAGACGACCCGCGACGCGCTGGTCGAGCGGCTTGGCGCGCTGGGCGTGCAGGCCGTTCCGGTGCAGACCGTGCGCGAGGCATCGCGCATGGCCCATACGATCGAGCGGAAGCTGTGGTTCATGATACGGGAGGACGGCAGGGATTGGCCCGTGCTCGGCAGCCCCCTCCGTTTGACGGCGACGCCGCCGGCGGTGACCCACCTGGCCCTGCCGATGAATCACGACCGCGAGGCGATCCTGCAGGAACTCGGGCTGGCCGAGCCGGCCTGAGGCAGGCCGGGCGGAGCGCCGTGGGCCTGCGCGCATCTTCAATCTGCCGCCAGCTCCGGTATCTGCCGGGCCTCGCTGCGGCCGTCGAGCACGAGCGCCGACGCCTTCTCCCCGATCATGGTGCAAGCCGCGTTGATGTTCCCGCTCGGGGTGCTCGGCATGATCGAGGCGTCGGCAATGCGCAGGCCGTTGACGCCGATGACGCGGAGCGCCGGATCCACGACCGCCAGTCGGCCGGTGCCCATCCGGCAGGTGCCGCACGGATGCATGACGCTGTGCCCGGTCCTTCGCACGTACTCAGCCAGGTCCTCGCCGGATTCCACGGCGCGCGACGGCAGCACCTCGGCTCGCGCGTAAGGGGCAAGCGCCGGCGCCGCGAAGATGCGACGGGCGATCCGGATACCCGAGAGGAGTACCTGGAGATCCTCGTCGGCCGTCAAGTAGCCTGGCTGAATGACGGGCTGTTCGCGGACATCCGGCGAGGAGACATGGATTCGCCCCCGGCTCTTTGGCCGCGCGGCGCTCACCGATACGCGCATGCCGGCCCATTTCTCCAGCCGCCGCATCCGTCGCGCTCCGCCGCCGCCAGCGGCCTGGTAGATTCCCGGAAGGAAGAGGATCTGCAGGTCCGGATGGGGCGCGTCGCTCATGCTGCGGGCGAACACCGTCGCCGTCGTCGCACCGAAGGTGAGAGGTCCCGAGCTTCCAAACAGCCATTGCAGTGCCGCCGGGCCCAGCCTCCAGCTGCCTGCGATGTCATTCAGCGTCAGCGTACCTTCGATCCGCCGCGCGACCGTGGCGGCGTAGTGGTCCGACAAATTGCCCCCGACACCCGGCAGATCATGGACCACCTCGATGCCGACCGACCTGAGGTGCTCGGCCGGGCCGATTCCCGACACCTGCAGGATCTGCGGCGAACCGATCGCGCCTGCCGACACGATCACTTCTCTGGCTTCGATACGGTGTTCCTGGTCGCCCTTCCGGTAGATGGCGCCGACGCATCGGCGCCCCTCGAAGAGGAGCCTGAGCACAAGCGCATTGGTGATCACATGCAGGTTGTGACGGGATGCGGCAGGTGCCAGGAATGCCCTTGCGCTTGACGCGCGGAAGCGGCCGTTGCGCGCCATCTGCGAGTAGCCGACGCCTTCGTCGGTTGCTGCATTAAGGTCCGGAAAGAGCGGAAAACCCGATTGCCGGGCAGCTTGGACAAAGGCGTGGGTGAGCGGGAGAATGGTACGGTAACGCTCCACCCGCAGTGGTCCGGTTCGTCCTCGCAACTCGTCGGACCCGCCGTCGAACCGCTCGATGCTCTTGAAGTACGGGAGGACCTCCCGGAACGACCAGCCCGTGCAACCGTCTTCGGCCCAGCTGTCGAAATCCGACGGCAGGCCACGGACGAAGTTCATCCCGTTGATCGAGCTGCTGCCCCCGAGAAGCCGTCCGCGCGGCCAACGGAATGACCTGCCGCCGGCCTCGCTCGACGCGGCCGTGGTGAAGCGCCAATCGAGGACGGGATGGTCCCGCAGATACATGGCGCCGGCCGGGAGCCAAAGCTGCCAGTAACGGTCGGACGGGCCGGCCTCCAGGAGCGTCACCCGCGCCCGGCCTGCGCTCAGCCGGTTGGCCAGCACGCAGCCGGCCGATCCGGCCCCGATGATCAGATAGTCGACAGCCTCCGAAGCGCTCAACCTCACCTCCCTGTGGAACCGCCGCGGTGGCGGTCCGCCCGTCGACGCGCGGCGTCTGCAGGCGCGCGCGCCGCACCGGCGTCCAGCGCGCGAGTTCCGCCCCCAATCAATGCGATCGCCCCTGTCCGCCACCGGGCGTGCCCGATCCGGGCAGGTCGCCGCCCGGCACCGGGACAAGGCCCGCCGCAATCCGTTTTCGCCGCGAAAGCCCCCAGAGCCATGCCCCGACTATGCCTAGCCCTCCAACCGCCAAGGGCAGCCTGAACCCGTAGGCATCGGCCCAGGCACCCATCACCAGGGCACCGAAGCCGGGGCCGGCCCACACGATCAGACCGTAGATGCTCATGGCGCGGCCCCGCACCGTAGGCGGCACGGCCAACAGGATCAGCGTCTGAGTGCTCACTCCGATCAGCGTGCTGCACCCCCCCGCCACGATCAGCGCGGGGATGCCGAAAGTGAGCCGATCCGTCGCCGTGAACGCCATGAGCGCCAGCCCCATTGCCAGCGCGCCGGCCAGGACGGTGCGGATCAGAGCGGGCGGTTCGGAGTTTCCAGCGATGAGGAGCGCGGCCATTATGGCGCCGGCACCCATGGACGAGGTGAGCGCGGCCAGTACCGGTGGACCGCCTCCAAACACGACGTCGGCGAACGCCGGTAGGAGATCCGCCACGGCCCGTCCGGCGGTGCTGGTCACGATCAGCATTGCGAGGAGCGGCCCCACGGCGGCGTGGGTCGCCGTGTATCGGACGCCTTCGATGAGTTCGGTCGCGAACGTCTTCCGGCTCGTTGCCGGCTCGGGAGCCCGGGCTACGCGGATTCGGCCGAGCGCCACGAGGAAAACCACGAAGCTCAGCGCGTTCGCCGCGAAGGCAGCCTCGATGCCGAGGGCCACGATCAGAATGCCCGCGATCGCCGGCCCGATGAAGCGTGCGGTATTGAAAACGATAGAATTGATGGCGATCGCCACCGGAAGCTCGGACGATGAGACGAGCGACGGAATGAGGGCGTGCCGCGCCGGCTGAATGAATGCCGTGCAGATCCCAAGGAAAGCGGTGAGGATGAGGAGGCGCGGCATCGTGATCGTGCCGGTTGCGGTGAGGGCGAAGAGCACGACCGCCTGAAGCAGCGACGCCACCTGGCCCAGTTTCACGATCCGCAGCCGGTCCCACCGGTCGGCCGCCGCGCCGGCCAAGAGGCCGACGACCACGGTGAAGATCGCATCCGAGAGGGCGAGCACGCCGAGCCATGCGCCGGAGCGAGTCAGCTCCCATGCCAGCCAGCCAACAGCCACCCGCTGAACCCAGGTGCCGATCAGCGAGATCGCGTTGCCGAGCGTATAGACGCCGTAATTCGGGTTTCGAAGCGTTCGGGCGAAGGCGGCGAATGTCCGGGGTGTGTGCAAGGCGGCACGTCTTGGGGGGTATGGATGGCTGCGCAGTCGGGACGCGGGCGAGGTGCAACGTCGATGTCATGGGGGGGCGTTTCGGAAGACCGTGGGCCATCGCGCGCGCGCGGTCTCTTCGACGCCGGCCATGTGCGCGGCCTTGACCAGCCCGGTCTGAAGGGCGGTCGTGAGGGGTATGCCCTTGGCGAGCCTGTCTGCCCGCTCGCGGCGTCCGCGCTCGCCGGGGATGAAGATGCCGCTGCTTCCGGCAGCCGCGGGCGACGAGCGGATGTGGTCCAGGAGCTGTGCGACCTCCGCCTGATAGGCCTCCCAGTCGCGAAGCTGGCGTACGTCGAGATAGATTCCGAAGGACGCGTTCTCCCGTGGCTCCCCGGGGCCGCCTGAAGCCAGGATGCCGGCGAAGAGCTCGGCGAACACGGCGATTCCGTAGCCTTTGAATCCGCCGAAGGGCAGGATCCCGCCCAGCCCCGCGGCGAAGACAGCCGGGTCGTCCGTTGGCACGCCGTCGGCTCCCATCACGGCGTTCGTCGGCAGTCGGGCGCCGCGCTCGGCCGCGTGCTTCACGGCATTGGCGGACATTTCCGCGACCGAGAAGTCGAGCACCACGTCGCCGCCCTCGAACGGAGCGCCGAACGCAATGGGGCTGCTCCGC
This sequence comes from Faunimonas sp. B44, assembly GCF_052655945.1. NCBI lineage: Bacteria > Pseudomonadati > Pseudomonadota > Alphaproteobacteria > Hyphomicrobiales > Afifellaceae > Faunimonas > Faunimonas sp. B44. The sequence goes on from NZ_JBQYEX010000008.1 coordinate 55,842, forward strand.
ATCGTGGGTGCGGTTCCCCCGAAGGGTACGACAAGGTCATAGCGGCCGAAGCTGTGGCCGAAATGTATCGAGGCGATGCCGGCGCGGGCAGCGATCTCGGCCCATCGGCCGTTGCGTCCGAGGTGCCCGGACTGCCGAACCGCCACGATTGCGACGCCATGCTCTCGGGCGCGCAGCACGCCGATCTCCGCCGCGAACTCACCAACGATCTGGCCGAAGCCTTTGTTGCCCGTGACGGTGGTCATCGCACCGCGGTCGCAGATCACCTCGGGAACTGCGGTTCCAGACACCTCCCCCGCCAGCAGCCGCGTGATGTAGGTCGGCACGAGGCGCATGCCGTGCGAGACGCGGCCAAGCGTTTCTGCCTCGACCAGGTTCACGGCGACCATGCGGGCATTTGCTCTGCTAGCACCCGCCGATTCGAGCAGGCAGGAGACGAGATCCTCACAACGATCCACTGCCACGCGTGGGATGTCACTCATGACGTAATCACACTCCGAAAAGCTCAACTTGCGGCAGTCGTGAGGAAAAGTGTACTACTCCTACGCTATTGTCTCGCTGGTGAAAAGTAATTCATGCGCCTTCTTGACATGAACCAGTCGAATGCGCTTATGAACTTGTGAATAACTGGCTTGGGAGGCTTGCCATGGACGCCGACGAACGGAGAAGAATAGAGCACGACTGCCGAAATCTGCTTTACCGCCATGCCCAGCTTTCGGACCAGGGACGTGTCGCCGAGGCTGTCGGGCTCTTTACGCCGGACGGAACGTGGATCCGCGGCGGGAAGCCCTTTACGGGCCATGAGCAGATGATGAACTCGTCCTCGCGCCCGGCCAATGCCGTCAGCCGGCACTTCACGTCCAACCCCGTGGTGGATGTCCACGACGAGAACCACGCCTCGGCCGTCACCTACTACATCGTCTTTCGCCATGACCCCGGCGTTCCGGACCCGAAGCTCCCGCTTCCGCTGGAGGGCGCGTTCAGCGCCGGGGAATGGCATGACCGCTACGTCCGCACGCCGGACGGCTGGCGCTTCGCGTATCGGGAAGTGAAGCGCCTGTTCCAGCAACCAGGATGAGTGTCCGATCATCTGCACCTTTCGCCCTGTCCCATCGCGCCGGTATCGGCGCGGTGGAAACAAGAATCCGGAAAGCCGGATCGACTACTCCACCGAGAAGCGACCTGCGTCGATCAAAGCCTTGATGACGTTCGTCTCGCGTTCGACCAGAGCGAGTGCATCGGCGGGCGATCCGGTTTTGACCATGTTGCCGATCCCGATGACCTTGTCCTTGGTGGCTTCGTCGTCGAGATACTCGACGACGGCCGTGTTGATCGTGTCCACGACGTCCTGAGAAATGCCCTTGGGACCCGCGATCATGTACCAGCCGCTTGCGACGGCGTCGGGAAAGCCCGCTTCGACCACCGTTGGCACATCCGGCAATTCGGGCAGGCGGGTATCGCCCATCACGACGATTCCCTTGAGGCTGCCGTCCTCTATCCCGGGCAGGAATCCGCTCGCGCCGATCCCTGTCGAAATGTCGATCGTCCCGGCCATCAGATCAGCGATGCGCTCCCCGACGCCGTTGTAGGGCACCATGGTGAGCTTGATGCCCGTTGCGTGTTCAAGGATCGCGAGACTCAAATGCCCGGCGCCCCCGAAGCCTGACATTCCGGCATTCACCGCCTCCGGGTGCGCCTTGGCATGATCGACGAGCTCGCTGAGCGTCGTCGGGCCGAACTTCGAACTGGCGGTGATCATGAACGGCGCATCTGCGATCTGCGCTATGTACGTCAGGTCCTTTGCGGGATCGTAGGACAGGTTCGCCCTGAACCGCACGTTCACGAGGGGCGCCGGCGAAGTGAAGACGAGGGTGTACCCGTCAGGTGCCGCGTGGGCGACGATGTTGGTGCCGACCGTGCCGTTGGCGCCGGGCCGGAAGTCCAGGACGACGGGCTGCCCTAGCTTTTTCGAGAGTCCGTCGGCCACGATGCGGGCCAAGGGATCCGCGCCCCCGCCAGCCGCGAAGGGGACAACGAGCGTGACCGCTCTCTCCGGCCAGCCCTGAGCCGTCGCGGCCCGGATGCCCGAGAGCGACAGCACGGCCGCGAGCGTCACGGCCGCTGCTCTCCCCAGTCCAGTCATTCTCATTGGTCGTCCTCCCTGCCTGTGTCGTGCCGTTCCCGAATTCCGGCGATCAGGACGCCGGACCAGCGCGTTGGCGGGCTGCCGCTCCATCGGGTGTTCGCCGTGACGGCAGGAAGCTCGCGAGTAGCCCTGGTCCGGCGGAGCGGTTTCTCCATCCGACTCATCCGTGCAACGGCCGCGGTGGACCGGTCTCCGCCCTTGCCCGAAACCGGGTCTCCGCTGTCTCTCGAACCCTATTGAATTGTGAACTTTCCTTCGTCGATGATCTTCTTTATTACTCCGGATTCGCCGTCGATCAAAGCTTTAGCCTCCCCCGGAGAACTGGTCTTCACCATGTTTCCGAACTTGATGAACCGCTCTTTTACCTCCGGCCGGTTCAAGTATTCGACGACCGCATGGTTCACCTTCTCGATGATCTCCTCTGAAACGCCGGTCGGAGCGGCCATGACGTACCAGCCGCTCACGACCGCCTCCGGGTAGCCGAGCTCGATGGAGGTTTGAACGTCGGGAAGCTCCGGGAGCCGGGTTTCACCCAATACAGCGATGGGCTTGATGCTCCCGTCCTGGATGCCCGCCAAGAACCCGCTCGCGCCGATGCCGGTCGAGATGTCGATATTGCCGGCCATGAGATCGGCGATTCGCTCGCCTACGCCGTCGTACGGAATGGGCGTGAGCTCGGTTCCCGTCGCCTCCTGGAAGATGACCGTGGCGAGATGCGAGAGGCCGCCGAGGCCGGAGACGCCGGCATTCACATCACCCGGATGCTGCTTCGCGTGTTCGATCAGCTCCTGCAGCGTGCTCGGCCCGAACTTGCCGCTCGCCACGAGAAGATACGGCGCATCGGCGAGCTGCGCGATCGGCACCAGATCCTTGTCCGGATCATAGGGCACGTTCTTGCTGAACCTGACGTTGACCAGCGGCGCCTGCGAGGTCACCAGGAGGGTGTAGCCGTCCGGGGCCGCCTCGGCCACGATCTTGGCCCCGATGGTCCCATTCGCGCCCGGCCGGAAATCGACGACCACCGGCTTCCCGAACGCCTGCTGCAAGCCTTCCGCGACCGTGCGGGCCACGGGGTCGGCGCCGCCGCCAGCGGCGAACGGGACGACGATGGTGATGGTCCGATCCGGCCATGTCTGTGCCGCTGCCCCGAACGCGATCAAACTGGCCACCGCGCCCGCGGCAATGGCTGCGACTGTGTTTCCAGCTGCTTTCTTCACTGCTTCCTCCCTGCAACTCGGTTCTTGTTCCCGTCCGGTTCAGGCGCCGAGCGGGGGTACCGGCCTCAGTCCGCCTCGGCCGCCGCCACCGCCAATGGCCGGCGAGCGGCGCGAACGGACATCGCAAAGGCCCAGGCCAGGAGCCCGAGCGTGATAGCCAAGGTCGCGGCGCTGATCGGACGTGCAAGGAACACCGAGAAATCGCCGCGCGACAGGAGTAGCGCGCGGCGGAGATGTTCTTCCATCATGGGTCCAAGTATGAATCCCAGGATCAACGGCGCAGCCGATAGCCCAAGCACTCGTATGGCGTATCCGATTGCGCCGAAGAATACGACTTGCACAACGTCGAAGCTGCTATTGTGAATAAAGTATGCTCCGGTGGCGATGAATACGATTATCGCTGGGTAGAGATAGTGATACGGCACGGTGAGGACGCGCACCCAGATGCCGATCAGCGGAATGTTCAGGATCACAAGAATGACGTTGCCGATCCAGAAGCTCATGATCAGACCCCAGAACAGTTCCGGGTGATCGAGAACGAGCTTTGGCCCCGGCGTGACGCCGTGGATAATCAGGACCCCGAGCACGATCGCCATTGTCGCGCTACCGGGGATTCCGAGCGTCATGGTGGGAATGAAGGCGGTCTGGTCGGCCGCGTTGTTGGCCGCCTCCGGCGCGACGATCCCCTCGATGGCGCCCTTCCCGAACCGCGACGGATCGCGCGCAACCTTCTTCTCCACCGCGTAGGACATGAATGAAGCGATCAACCCGCCCGCGCCGGGCAAGGCCCCGAAGAAGGAGCCGACGGCCGTCCCGCGAAGGATAGGGGCCCAGGAGCGGCTGACGTCGTCGCGGGTCGGGATCATGGAGCGGAAGCTCACGCTCCGCGTGGCGAAGCCGCTCCTTCTGACGTCGCGAATGCTTGCGATGACTTCGGGAACCCCGAACAGCCCCATGACGATGGCTGCCAGCCCGACGCCATCGTAGAGCGGAAGGTATCCGAAGGAGAATCGCGCGACACCGCTGTTCACGTCGATTCCGACGAGCCCGATGATTATGCCGAGCACCACCATCGCGATGCCCTTGGCGGGTGCGCCGGTACCCATGGTAGAGGCGGCCACCAGCCCCAGGACCATGATCGAGAAGTACTCCCACGGGCCGAACCGCAGCGCGTTCTGCGCGATGCTCGGCGAAAAAAGCATCATGAGGAGGATCCCGATGCTCGCTCCGACGAACGATGCAACGGTGGTCATGAGGAGCGCGACGCCGGCTCTCCCCTGCTTGGCCATCGGATAGCCGTCGAGGCAGGTGACGGCGCTCGACGCCTGCCCCGGAACATTGAGAAGGATCGAGGCCGTGGAGCCGCCATAGGCGGTGCCATAATAGATGCCGGCCAGCATGATCAGCGCCGAGGTCGGCTCCAGGTGGAACGTGAAGGGGAACAGCAGCGAGATGGCCACGAGCACGCCGATGCCCGGCAGTGCGCCCACGAGTTGCCCGAGCACCACGCCGAGGAAGCAATAGAAGAGGTTGTCGGGCGAGAGGACGGCGCCGAGCCCGATGGCGATATTGCCCGCCAGGTCCTGGAAGATGCTCACAGCGGCCATCTGAAGGCTTGGAATGGAACGCCGAGCAGCTGCTGAAAGAGGATGACCGTCGTGACGGCCATTCCGGCGGCAAGCGCGACTGCTCCCCTTATCCCGACCTGGTCGTCTGCAAGGATTGCCCCCAGCGTGAGGACGACCACCGCAGGCACGATTCCGAACGGCTGAAGCATGAACGCAAAGATCGACAGCGAGACGAGGATCACGATGAGCGGCCGCAAGGCGATCTTGGGCACCTCGCCGGCGCGGAACCATGCCGGCACCGCTATCAGCGCCCCGAGTGCCGACAAGATCAGGCCGAGCGCGGTCGGAAACATGCCGGGCCCCATTCGGGTCAGGGTGCCGATCGCGTACTCGAAATAGGAGAAGAGACTGACGGCGCAGCCGAAGACGAACAGGGAAACGCCTGTGATCAAGTCGCGGCAGTCGCGCGCCCGCATATTACCTCCCTCTCGTCCTGCCGTTGTCCGGCAGTGCTTTCCTGGTGGCACCTCCTGGAGGCTCCTGGACTTCGCTACCGACCCAGGCCTGCACCGATCGAGCCATTCCGGCGTCCCACGCGCGGCTCCTCACAGAGCCCCCGACCTGGTTCTTGCGGGCCACTGAAGGCCGTCCCCTTCCCAATCGCCCTCCGCGGCAGATTAGGGCGCGCTTCGCTTGCGCAGGACCTCGCCCCGCATTTAGAGTATAACATTATTTCTAAGGTCGGCTGTCAAGCTGGCGGACGAACGGGGGGCGGACTCGGATGGTTTCGCGCTGCGGCGTCCGGGCTACGGCCATTGATCAAGGTCGACGAGCAGCGAACAGGCGGCTTTCTCCTTTAATCACGGACAGGGTCAGGCGATGCGCGGACTGAGTTTTGGCGGCAGCAGTACGATCGAGTTCCTGGACGTGCCGGACCCGGTGCCCGGAGAGGGCGACGTGGTCCTGGAGATGAAGGCTTCCGGGATGTGCGGAAGCGATCTCAAGATGTATCGCGCGCCACGCGGCACACTGACGATCGCGCGCGTGGTCATGACGAAGCCGGTGATTGCCGGCCATGAGCCGTGCGGTGTGGTGGCCGCGGTGGGGCCCGGCGTGACCCCGCAGCAGGCGCGCGTCGGTGATCGCGTGATGGTTCACCATTATGCCGGCTGCACCGTGTGCGATCATTGCCGCTCGGGATGGGAGCAGATGTGCGACCGGCAGACGCCATTGGTCTTCGGCATTGGCGCGGACGGGGGCCATGCGCCTTACATGAAGGTTCCTGCGCGGACGCTCGTTCCTTTGCCGGACGCGCTCAGCTTCGAGGCGGGCGCCGCGATCTCTTGCGGTACCGGAACCGCATTCCAGGGGCTCAAGCGTGCGGGCCTGTCCGGCGACGACACGATCGCGATCTTCGGGCAGGGTCCGGTCGGACTGGCCGGCACCCAGCTCGCCGCCGTGATGGGGGCTCGCGTCATCGCCCTCGACATCCAGCCGGAAAGGCTCACGCGCGCCAGGGCGCTCGGCGCACACGAGACGGTCAACCCGAAGACCGAAGACGCGGTGGCCAGGATCAGGGAACTCACCAACGGCAAAGGCGTCCGGGTGGCGATGGAGGCGTCCGCATCCCCGGAGGCCCGTTCCGCGGCATTGGCGTCGCTTTCGCCGTGGGGCACGCTCGTTCTGATCGCGGGGAGCACGTCCTTCACGGTGGAGAACGTGAGCACGATCACCTCGCGTCAGCTGACCATCATCGGGTCGTGGACCTTCTCCAAGGTGGGACAGGCAAAATTCGCCCGCTACGTGGCCGACCGCGGCATTCCCGTTGATCAGGTCTTCACGGATCGCTGGCGCCTCGAGCAAGGCGAGGAGGCATACAGGCATTTCGCCCAGCAGAGCGCAGGCAAGGGCGTTTTCCTGATGTAGCGCGTACCGCGCCGGCGCATCGACCGCCTTCGTCACACGCCGACGGCAAGGCGCGTCGGGCGTGATGGACGGCGCGCGGTCCGGGCCGGGTCCAGGCTTCTTCGCGTGAAGCCGGCAATCGAAGGGGCGGCGCCGACAAGATCGCGGGCCCTGCACGCAAGGCAGCCGATCCCGTGTCCGGGGCTCCGCTATCTCTCGTTTCCCCGTGCCGATCTACTCGGCTGCCGCCGGACTGGCCCGGACAGAGCGGAATGCCCCCCACAGGGTCCACAGGAGCAGGAGCAGCCCGACGACCAGAAACACCAGGCTGATCGGTCGCGTGACGAAGACCTCGAAGCTGCCATGCGACAGGATCATGGCGCGGCGGAAATGCTCCTCCATCATCGGCCCCAGGACGAAGCCGAGCAGGAACGGCGCGGGCGGGAACCCGAGCAAGCGCATGCCGTAGCCGAATGCCCCCAACGCGGCGACGGCGAAGAGATCGAAGACGCTGTTGTTGATGGAGAATACCCCGATCGCGACGAACATCAGGATCGCTGGATAGAGCAGGTGATAGGGGATTGTGAGGACCCGGACCCAGATTCCGATCATCGGCAGGTTCAGGATCACGAGCAGGATGTTTCCGAGCCAGAAGCTCATGACGAGCCCCCAGAAAACCTCCGGCCTCTCCACCATCATCGTCGGTCCGGGCGTGATGTTGTGGATCATGAGGACGCCAATGAGGAGCGCCATCGTCGCGCTTCCCGGGATCCCGAGCGTCATGGTCGGAATGAATGCCGTCTGGTCGCAAGCGTTGTTGGCCGCCTCCGGCGATGCGACGCCTTCGATGGCGCCCTTGCCGAAACGCGAGGGATCCTTGGCGATCCGCTTTTCCACGGCGTAGGACATGAACGCAGCCACGGTGGCGCCGGCACCCGGGAGGATGCCGAAGAACGAGCCGACTGCGGTCCCACGCAGCGCTGCCGGCCAGGCCAAGCGCCATTCCTCGCGGGTCGGGAGCATCGAACGCAAGCGGATGCTCTTGTTGGCGACGGGGGGCTGCTTCTCACCGACGCTCGAAATGACCTCCGTCAGCCCGAACAACCCCATCGCCACCACACCGAGGCTGATTCCCTCCATCAGTTCGGGCGTGCCGAACGCGAACCGGGAGCTGCCCGTATAGATGTCGAGCCCGACAAGGCCGCCGATGATGCCCAGGATGACCATCGCCAAGCTCTTCACGGGCGATCCGTCGGAGATGACGGATGCGGCGATCATTCCCATGGTGATGAGCGAGAAGTATTCGGCAGGCCCGAACTGGAGCGCGAACTCGACGATCACGGGCGAGAACAGCATCATGATCAGGATGCCGATCGATCCCGCGATGAATGATGCGATGGCGCTGGTGAACAGAGCGGCACCGGCCCGGCCCTGCTTCGACATGGGATATCCATCGAGGCATGTCACCGCGCTCGACGCTGCCCCGGGGAGGTTGAGCAGGATGGAGGCGGTCGATCCACCATACGCCCCGCCATAGTAGATGCCTGCGATCATCACCAGCGCACCGACCGGCTCCATGTGGAAGGTGAGCGGGTAGAGCATGGAGATGGTGGCCAACGCACCGATCCCGGGCAGGACACCGACCAGCGTGCCGAGCGTCACTCCCAATGCACAATAGAAGATGTTCGCCGGTGTGAAGGCTACCGAGAGCCCGATGCCGACGTAGCCGAGAAGGTCGCTCATCGGGTCACCATCTCCAGGCGAAGATCGGAATCCGGAACCCGAGGCCTATTGAGAATATCCCGACTGCGATCATCGCGAGGACGACTGCGAGCGTCGCCGATCCGACAAGCGACAGCCTGCCGTCCGCCCGGGTTGCGACCAGCGTCATGGCGGCTACCGCAGGTGCCAGGCCGACCGATCTCAGGAGCAAGGCAAATACGACGACGGCACCGACCACGGCCGCAAGCGGCACGATCCTGATCTCGGGCAATTCGCCCGCGCGCCCGAACGCGGGCAGCGCCAGCAGCAACCCGAATACGACGAGGATCACGCCGAGCGCAGCAGGAAAGCCGCCCGGCCCCAGGCGGAACGTCGAACCCAGGCCGAGGGACAAAGTCGCGTGCACTGCGACCGCTGCGCCGACGACGATCAGCACGCATCCGGCAATGACGTCACGGTGAAGCCGTGCCTGCATTCCTGGTCCTCCCCACACTGGCCATACGTTTCCACTGTTGGGCCGCCACGAATTCGCTCCAAGGACCGTTCGGGCCGAGCATCCATTCGTTCCTGAGCGGCGTCTGTGTGATTATCGGAGCAAGGGATCTCGGTACTTCCGGTGAACTCGAGCAAGAGATTATCGGGTGCTCTCCCCAGCCGCCAGAACTCCTCACCGCATCTTCCCCCCAGGCGCGGGAAGGGGCGGCTGGACCGTCGCCGGGGAACGTTCCCGCCGCGCCGAGGCAGGCAAAGGCAAGTCTCATCACCGTTCTCTCGCGTCTGGCGCACGGTCTCTCCCCACCCGTGCTCCGGCGCATCGCCTCCACGGACGCGCGAACCGGGGCCGGCCGTCAGGTTGGGAACGATGTCACAAGTTTGACCCACCCGCCACACAAAGTATAACAATATGAAGTGGCCGTGCGGGAGCCGTGCCGAGGTGGAGTTGGCACATGGCAGCGGGGATCTTGGACGGCGTCGTCGTGGCGGAGGTCGGCACCCGCGCGGCCTGCTCGTACTGCGGCTCGCTTCTCGCGCAGCTCGGCGCCACCGTCGTCTACGTCGAGCTCGGCGTCCCGCCCGGGCAACCCGCGCAGGGGAAGTCGCTTTGGCGAGAGCAGTTCGCGGCCGGCAAGCTGAGCGTCTCACCGAAATCGTGCGGCAGCGACCGGCAGCTTCTCGACACGCTCGTCGCGCGGAGCGACATCGTGCTCATTTCGAGCGATGCCGACCCATCGCTCCTGCGCATGAGCTTGCCTGAAGAGCCCGGGAACGTCGTCTGCGACGTAACGGCGTTCGGCGCCTCCGGCCCGTTACGCGGCGTACCGGCGAGCGATGCACAGGTGCAGGCCCTGTCGGGGCTCATGGACACCACCGGATTCCCTGATGGCCCGCCGATGCTGATCAGCATCCCGATCGCCGATGTGCTTGCCGGGACCTATGCCGCGGCCGCCGTGCTGTCGGCCAGACGTGCCCAGCGCCTCCAGGGAATTTCCCAGCGAATCGAAATTGCATTGTTCGATTGTGCCTTTCTCGCTCTCGGCACCTTTCTCTCGGGCACGCTCATCCCCAATGGGGAAGGGAAGTCGCGGCTGGGCAACCGGCACCCGACCGTCGCTCCCTGGAACCTCTATCCTGCCCGCGACGGCTGGGTGCTCATCTGCGCCGGCAGCCAGCCTCAATGGGAGCAGCTCTGTTCAGTCATCCGCCGCCCCGATCTTGCCGCAAGGTTCCCGAATCAGGGGCTCCGGGTCGCCCACGCCGAGGAAATCGACCAAGGCATCGGGCGGTGGACCGAAGCTCGCACGACGGCGGCATGCATAGAGATGCTGACTGAGGCAGGCGTCGCTTGCGGCCCCATTGCCCCCATTGACGGCTACCCGCGCGAGGAGAACCTCGAACATCGGAAGATGATCCAACGCATCCGCGACCCGGTCTCCGGGCGAGACGTGTTCGTGCCTGCATCACCGCTGCGCATGTCGGTTTCCGCCTGCACTGCACCATCCCGCATTCCGGCCCCGGATGAGGATCGGGCCGATCTGGAGCAACTGCTCGCCCGAACGCCCGAGCGCATGGCTGCGCCGGTCGCCGCTCGACCTCTCGCGAGAGCACTCACCGGGCTCCGCGTCATCGAGATCGGCCAGTATACGACGGCGCCGCTCTGCGCGCGCCAGCTCGCCCATCTCGGCGCCGAGGTGATCAAGGTGGAGCAGCCGGGAGGGGACCAGTCGCGCACCTGGGTGCCGCACATAGACGGTCGCTCCGTTTCGTTCCGGCTCAACAATGCCGACAAGAAAAGCCTGGTTCTCGATCTCCGGACCGAGTTCGGTCGTTCGGCGCTCCGCCAGCTGATCGCATCGGCGGATGTGCTCGTGGAGAATCTGAAACCTGGCGCGCTTGCCAAGTTCGGGCTCTCTCCGGCGAACATCCTGAAGATCAACCCGCGGCTCGTCTACTGCGCCATCAGCGGTTTCGGGGCCGATTCGCTCTATCCCAAGCGGCCGGCATTCGACAGCGTCATTCAGGCGATGTCGGGCTTCATGGCGGCCCTGGATGCAGGCGAGATCCCGTTGAAATCGGGCATCTCCACGGCGGATACGATGGGTGCCGAGATGGCCATGGTGGCGGTGCTCGGCGCACTCGAGTGCCGGGACCGCACGGGGACCGGACAGTTCATCGATTTGTCCATGCAGGATGTGTCGGCGTGGCTCAGCTCTACGTCCTGGAACGGGGCGGGCGCGCGCGACACTCCCCGTGAAGTGCTGGGCTGCGCCGACGGCCACCTTCTGGTGAGCCGCACGGGAACGGCTGCCGGAACCCCCGAAGCAATTCCTCCCGCCGTCGCCGACGAACTCGCCACTCTGTCGCGCGAGCGGGCCGCCAGCCGCCTTGCCGCTGCCGGCTTCGACGCAACTCCCGTCTTGACGGTCGCCGAGGCCGCCCGTCTGCCGCAAACCGAGGCGCGTCGTCTGTGGTTCTTGAAGGAGGAAGACGGGATCGGTTGGCCGATGCTCGCGAGCCCGCTGCGGCTTAGTGTAACGCCACCGATCGTATCGTCCCTTGCGCCGGCCGCCGGCAAGGACGGCGCGGCGATCCTTCGCGAGCTGGGCCTGGCAGATCCCGGACGCACGGATGGTCCGGGACGATCGGCGGGGTCGGGCGGAAGCGCTCCGCACCCGTCGCCGCATGCGCCCGAATCCGTGCCGGCCGGGATGACGGACGCTTGAGGTTGCCTGCACCGGAGAGGCTTCGAACGAGGGCGAGATGCGTGCTTTCCTGGAACTCGGGATTACCGGCCGGACAGCAGCGCTGCCCGGCGTTGATCTCTGGTATTCCGATTCGCTTGCCGGCGACGTGCCGGTCGTCCTGATCCACGCGAACACCGGGACGAGCGCAAGCTGGGCTCCGCAGATCGCGGTTCTCGCCGACGCCGGCTTCCGCGTGATTGCCTTCGATCGGCGTGGCTGGGGCAAGAGTGTTCCGAACCCATCCGGCGTTCAACCGGGCACCATCGCCGATGACCTCGACGCGCTCGCGGATCACCTCGGGCTCGCGGCGTTCCACCTCGTGGCCGTGGCGGGAGGCGGATTCGGCGCGCTGGACTATGCCGCCTGGCGTCCGGAGCGCGTCAGAAGCCTTGTCGCCGCGGCGACGACCGGGAACGTGCACGAAACGGCCGTGCGGGCGTTCATCGAACGGATCGAGGTGCCGGGCCTGCGCGAGCAGCCTGCGGTCTATCGTGAGGTCGGCCCGTCCTATCGGGGATCCGATCCCGAGGGCACGCGGCGCTGGATCGAGACATGCCGCGCCGCGAGGCAGCCGGGGGCACAGGCGCAGCCCGTGAGGACTCCGAACACCTTCGCGAAACTCGCCTCGATCAAGGCGCCAACGCTGGTCGTCGCGGGCGGCGCCGATCTGATCGCGCCGCCGGCCCTCGTGCGCATGTGGGCAAAGCACATAAGCGGGCACGAATGGGCGCTCCTGCCCGAATCGGGCCATTCGGTCGCCACGGAAGCGGCGACCGAGTTCAACGCCGTGCTCCTCGCCTTCCTGAACCGGCATTAGCGGCAGGATTGCCGAATGTCGGACAGCCGGAGCTTCCGACCACTTGGACTTGTTCTGCAGCGGGCCTTTGGGTCGCCGCCCACGCTATGCCAGCCGGACGCCCGGTCGGCGAAAGCAGTTCGGTAGGATCAACCCGACGCTCGTCGAGAAGCTGGCAAACGCCAGCTCGGCTTCCGGACGACCGAAATCGGCGCACGCAGCCACGACCTGTTCCACAGGCTCGGCTGGAACCTTCGAGCGCGCGGTGCGGAGCGGACGACCTCCGCCATCGATCCGGCCCCACGGAGGTGGACGTTCAACGCGACTGCGCCGCGTTTGCTTTCTATAACATCATAACATACGTTCCAAATCGGCGACGAACTGGCGGGGGCTTCACGTGAAGTGGACGAGACGCATCGGAAACGCCGTTGTCAGCAACATCGTCGAGAGCACAGGACCAACACACGATCCCGCGGTTCTGTTCAAGGGGATGATGGAGCCGGAGAAACTCGCAGCGGCCCTTCAGCGGCACGCGAGCTGGATGGCGCCGAACCACTACGTCCCATCGGTCAACCGCATCGTGGTCACGTTCCAGATCTGGGTTCTGCAGGTTTCCGACGCAGTCATCCTCATCGACACGGCCGTCGGCAACGCCAAACAGCGACCCAATCCGCGCATGAACATGCTGAACACGCTGGTGATGAACTGGCTGGAGGCGATCGGCGCCGGCCCGGAGCAGGTCACGCATGTGATCAACACGCACCTCCACACCGACCATGTCGGCTGGAACACGCGCAACCTCGACGGCACGAGCGTTCCCACATTTCCCAATGCGCGTTACCTGATGCCCAAGGCGGACTTCGATTTCTTCGGAGAACGGCATGCCCGGGGCGACCTGCAGCCGAGTGTGCTTTCATTGCTGGACAGCGTCATACCGGTCGTCGAGGCAGGGCTCGTCGACTTCATCGAGGAGCCGTTCGAGGTGGTGCCCGGCCTCGCCATCGAGCGTTCGACCGGTCACACGCCCGGAATGATCAACCTCCATCTGACCTCGCACGGTGAGCGGGCCGTCTTCTGCGCCGACAATTTCCACACGCCGCTCCAGATCGCCGTCCCCGAGCTCAATTCCGTCAACGACATTCTGGCCGACGAGGCGCGCGCCTCCCGCCGCGCCTTTCTGGAGCGCGTGGCAGACACCGGCACTCTGATCATGCCGATGCATTTCGGCGCCCCATACTGCGGATATATCCGCCGTGGCGGTCCCGATGACACCTTCACGTTCCTGCCGGAAGATGCCGGCCGGAGCGGGTCGATCCACCCTTCCAGCCCGCCATAGCTCAGGAACCGCTGCAGCAAATCCACACCCGTCCGAACCGGCCCCGCCGGAGAAGCAGCGGCGCACTTGGAAATTCGCAGCCTCGCTAGCTGTTTAGTCCCGGCATTTGCCGATCATAACCTTGGGCCCAGACACTTTACACGCCGCTGACTCAGCACGAAGCACAAACGGCGGTTGTGGCGGCATCGGGTGCCGGCTGCAGCAGTCCTGCCAGCAGGGGCTGCGTTCGATCTCTGTTCCATTTGCCGTCCAAATGGATTTGGCGCATCGCGTTCGCCGGAAAGATCAACAAATCCTTTAGGAGCAGAGGCGTGAGGCTGTTCACCGGACCTACAGCGGTTAACAGGTCAGGAGAATACCGGCCCTGAAAGACCACTTTCGGGCCTCGTGGCGGCAGGGGCGGTGCTCAGCCCCTCCCGCATAAACCTCGAAAACAACGAGAAAATGCGGCTGCCGTCGGCATCGCGAGCACCAGCATCTGTGGCAATGAAGCGCTGGATGGCCGCTTTGAAGTCGTCCGCATCGGCCATGGCATTGCGCGTGCTGCGCTATGCGGTTTTCGGGCGGAACCGCGCCGTTGCAGGATCGACATCGTAGCCATCGGCAAGGCTGGATGCACGATGAGCGAGCTCGTCCACTGCCGCAATGATGCGGTCGGCTTTGGCATCATCGAGCAAGTAGCTGAAGTTCAGGCGGACCCAGCCTGGCTTTTCCAGCTCGCGCCCGGCGAGGATTGCCTGCCGCATTCGGTCCGATGCGTCATGATCGATCCCCAACAGGGCGTGGGCGTAGGGCCCCGCGCAAGCACAGCCGCCGCGCGCCTGAACCCCGTAATGATCACTAAGCATCCGTGTGAACAGCTGATGGTGCACCAGTTCGCCGTCAGCCCCCTTCACGCGAAGGGAAAAGATCGGCAGCCGGTTCCGCTTGTCGGCGCCAAGCAAGACGAGATCGGGGTTTGCCTGCCAAGCCCGAAGCGCTCTTGTGTTCAGCTCCTGATGGCGTCGATCTATGAAGTCTTGCCCAACCGCCTCTTTGACCATGAATGCCAATGCTGCCCGAACATCGCCGATGACGTTCGGAGTGCCGGCCTCCTCGCGGGATTCGAGATCCTGGACGTAATCGTGCCCCCACGGCGAAACGAAGACGACCGTGCCGCCGCCCGGTTGCGTCGGCCTATCCATCGTGACCAGCGATCTGCGCACGATCAGCAGCCCAGAGGCGCCGGGTCCACCGGGGAACTTGTGCGGCGACACCACGACCGCGTCCTTTTCCATGCCTGCGCCGGGCATCATGTCCAAAGGCAGATAGGGTCCGCCACCGGCATAGTCCCACACCGCCAAGGCGCCATGCTTCTTGAGAACCGCGGTCACCTTGTTCACGTCCGTGACGATGCCGGTGACGTTGGAAGCAGCCGAAAACGCGCCGATCCGCAACGGCCGGTCCTTCGCGCGCGTGAGCTCCGCCTCGAGCGCCGCCAGATCCGGACCGCCATCCTGACCTTCGGCGATCTGAACGATTTCGGCGCCGCTTTCGCGCCAAGGCAGAATATTGGAGTGATGCTCGTAGGGTCCGATGAGGATCACAGGCGGCCGCCCGTCGCGTGCGGCCTCGGGAATGCCGAGCAGCTGGACAAGCCTGTTCAGCCCCGCCGTTGCTCCCGACCCCGTGAATATCACGGCATGATCCGGACCGGCGTGCACCAACCGCGCAATCGTGCGGCGCGCCTCCCGCCGCATCGCGGTGACGTATGAACCGCAGAACGAAGCCTCGGTATGGCTATTGGCGTAGAAGGGAAGAACGTCCTCCAGAACGAAATCCTCGACCTGCCGCAGTGCCCGGCCAGACGCGACGTAGTCCGCGTACAGAAGGGAAACGTCGCCGAACGGTCCGGGGATCTTCAGCCCTTCTCCGATCAGCCCGCTCCGCAGGTAGCTGATGGTGTCCGACCTAGCCCGCAGGCCGGCGCCGAACCGTTCGAGGGGAGAGGGCACCGCCGCGACCTCAGCGTGTTGAGCGTGGGGCATCTGATGAAGTCCAGCCGTTACGAGTTCAGCACGAATTCTCCGGCGGGGCCCCGAAGCAAGGCTCTGATAGAGGGGCGATCACTGCGGCGAACCAGGACGTCGATGCCCAGGTGCTTGTAGATCGACGCCAGTTCCTCGCGTTCCGGATGCGCGACCTCGAACTCGAGAAGCGACAACCCTCGCGCGGCTGTGCGCGAGGGATGCCGCGAGTTCAGCCAGTCGATGTAAAATGGCAGCAGATGACCGAACTTCGTTCCCTCTGTGAACGCCAGCCGCCAGTGCAGTTCATGCCCGTCCGGCTGTTTCCGACTCCAGTCCTCCGGACCGCGAAACGGCAGTCCGCCCGCCGTCGCCGCATTCCCCAGTTCTTCGAGGTTTGGGCATTGCACCGCAAAGGTGAAGAGCCCCGCATGCTGCATCGCGTTTATGGTGGCGCCAAGATTGTTCTCAAGCGATTGATCGGGATCGACTGATATCACTTCGAGGTAGGCATCTTCCCCGAGTGAAGCCAGAGCATTGCGGGTGCCGCGACCGGGATGGCGCCCGCCAACCACCGCCCTCACTCCGCTGATCTTCTCCAATGTCTCGATTCCTTCCTCGAGATCGGGAACTGCCCATAGGATGTGATCGATCGCCAGCATTGCGTTTCCCCGTCGGGCTTGGAGAAGGGCTCACTTACCGCGTCGCCGAGCGCCCGCGGTGGGCAGAGCCTTCCTGCATGAGAGATGCCCCATAACATGTTACAAATCCCGGTTCCGCAGTCAACGCGATGCTCGACGGATGCGGGGCGAGCCCCGACAGTGCGAATGAAGTCGAGGAAGTGTTGTGTTTCGTCCCCCACGGACATAGCATGCCAGCAAGACCAAGACCTCGCCGTGGCATACAGAGAGGACACCGGAAGCATGTTAGGAGCTGGCTCCATGGGTGCGTCGTGAGTCTGCAAGTCGGCAGTGTCGGGCGGTATGCGCCACTCGCCGGGCTCTCGCTGTCGTTCTGGCGCGTCGTCGTTCTGATCGGTTTTCTCGTCTTCTGGGAATGGGCCGCCAACACCATCATCGACCCGTTCTGGGTCAGTAAGCCGTCAGAGATCGCCGAGCGCCTTTGGCAACAGGCGAGCACCGGAATGCTCCTCGTGAACAGCGCCGCGACCTTGTGGCAGGCGGCGCTGGGGCTGGCCCTCGGCCTGCCGATCGGCGTCGGATGCGGTATCCTCTTGGCTGCATGGCCCCGCTTCGCTCAAGTCGTCGAGCCATTCTGGATGGGCGTCTACAGCCTGCCCCGCATCGCACTCGGGCCGCTCTTCGTCATCTGGTTCGGCATTGGCCTGCTGTCGAAAGTCGTCCTGGTATTCTCGCTGGTCGTCTTCGTCTTCATGCTGAATACGCTTCAGGGGCTCCGCGAAGTGGATCGGGATCTGGTGAACCTGATGCGCACGATGCGAGCATCGCGGTCCTATGTCTTGCGGCGCGTGCAGATCCCCTCGATTCTTCCGTGGATCATCGCCGCCTTCCGGATCAACGTCGGGATGGCTCTGATCGGGTCGGTCCTCGGCGAAATGCTGGGGGCAAACCGCGGGTTGGGCTGGTACATCCAAATGTCAGGCGCGCGGCTCGACACGGCCGGCGTCTTCGCAGGATTGCTCGTCCTGATGGTGATGGCCGTGGTCATCAACGAGCTCATCGGCCTCATAGAAAACTGGCTGATCCCCTACCGGCGCAATGCCCGCATCTCTTCAACATAGAAGGAGCACGCTCATGCATTCCTATCTGAGTCACTTGCGCTGGTCGGTAGTCCTTGCAGCGGCCGTCCTCTCGCTTCCCGCGACTGCCGATCCGATCACGATCCGCGCGGGCATCGCCGTGAACTTCGAAGGCATGCTCCCGGTCTTTGCAGCGGAGCAGAAAGGGTATCTCAAGGACGCCAACATCGAGCTGGAGAAGCTCGATTTCCAAGGCGGAGGCCCGACCGTTCAGGCCTTCGTCGGCGACAGTATCGATATCTGCTTCTGCGGCGGGGATCATGTCGTGCGGCTGCGCAGCCGCAACATTCCAACGGTCTTTCTCTATGGCCTCGACCGCCGCCACAATTACGCGCTCATCGGCAAGGAGGACCTCGCAGGTCCGGGCGGCCTCGAGGGGCTGCAGGGCAAGGGGCTCGGCATCACCTCTCCGGGCAGCATGACCGACAACACGCTGCGTTGGGCCATCAAGGAGATCAACTTGAATCCCGACGCGGATTTTCAGCTCCTGGGGTCCGGTACGGGCGCGTCGATGATCGCGTCAATCGAGAGCGGTAAGGTGAACGCCGGCATGCTGGTGCCGATCGACGCCGAGTTCCTGAAGAGCAAAGGCGGCTACAAGGTGGTGGAGGATTTCACAGATCTGCCTTATGCGGCCTTTGCGGCACTCGTGAAGGAATCCTGGGTAAGTGCCCATCCGGAGGAGGCGAAGGGCTTCATTGAGGCCCTCAACAAGGCGGTCGCCGATCTCAAGAGCGATCCCCAGCTCGGCTTTGACATCATTCGGGGAATGTACCCGTCGCTGTCGGACGACCTGATCAAGTATGCGGTGGACTCCGCAGTCGGGCGCGTTCCAGAGAACGGCGAGTTTGGCCAGGCCGAGATCGATACGCTGAATGCAATCATGCAGAGCGCCGATTCCAGCATCAGACCGATCACGGTCGAAGAGTCCCGACCCAAGCTCTGATCGGTGCCTCGAGCGCGTGGTTCGGCCCTTGGCCGAACCACGCCTCAAGCGCGAAACTGGACGGTTTCTCATGAGCAGCAGTGAAGCAAGCAGGCGCAACAGGGTATTCGTCCAGAACGCTTCCGTAGCCTATGACGGGCTGACGGTCCTGAAGGACGTGGACCTCAAGCTCGCCGATGGCGAGTTCGTGTCGATCGTCGGCCCAAGCGGCTGCGGAAAGTCGACCTTGCTGAAGATCGTTTCTGGTCTCGAACGCCCTTCCAAAGGAAGTGTGTTCATCGACAATCGCGAAGTCACCGAGATCCCGCCGCGCCTGGGATTCATGTTCCAGCGCGACGCCCTACTGCCGTGGGCGACCGCCAGGGAAAACATCAATGTCGGACTGGAGCTGTCCAATTATCCCGCCGAGAAGCGCACTGCCCGGGTCGCGGAACTCATAGACTTCCTGCAGCTCCGAGGTTTCGAAAACCACTACCCGGACATGCTTTCGGGCGGCATGCGCCAACGCGTGTCGCTTGGCCGCCTGCTCGCCTACGAGCCGGAAGTCTACCTCATGGACGAGCCGTTCGGTGCGCTTGATGCGCAGACGAAAATGACCATGGGAAAGGAACTCCTTCGCATCTGGAGCACGCACCGCAAGAGCGTGATATTCGTGACCCACGACATTCAGGAGGCAACCTATCTCGCAAGCCGCGTCATTGTGATCAGCGGGCGGCCCGGTACAATCAAGAAGGAATTCAAGATCGATCTTCCCTATCCAAGGGACCTTCGACAGATCCGTACCATGCAGAAATATCACGATCTCTGCTCAGCGATTTGGGACGAGATTACGGATGCTCCGGAGATTGGCGGCGTCAAGAATCCGACTGCCATGGCCAAGATCGCATAAGTCTTCAACACGCCACAACTTGCTGTACGAACGCCCGTCCGCCCCGACCAAAGGATGACGATGACAATGACGATGAACAGCACCGGAACGTCGCCTCTCAATTCCGCAGGCTCGCCAACCGCGACACGGACTGTCACCGAGAACCTGCGCGACTTCGTGGAGCGGCTGCGGGCCGCCGGTGAGCTGGTGGACCTGCGGCAGCCGGTGGACGTCAGGCATATGGCCACGCTCGTCGACCAGTCCGACAAGGCGCTGCTGTTCCACAATCCGATCGGCTTCAAGATACCGGTGCTGTCAGGCATCCTGCGTTCCACGCGCAGGGCTTTTCTCGCCATGGGCTGTGAAAGCTACCGCGAGATCGAGGAGATGCTGACGGCCGGTCTGGCGAATCCGATCCCGCCGACCCGAGTGGAGACGTCTTCGACGGAGGAGGTCATCCTAACGGGCGACGAAGTGAACCTGTTCGATCTCCCGGTGCCGCTCTTCTCCGTTCACGACGGCGGGCCGATGATCACGGCTGGTATCGTCATGGCGCGCGATCCAGAGTACGGCCTTGTCAACACCGGCTGCTACCGGTTCATGGTGAAGGAGAAAAACCTCACCGGCATCGACATCGTTACACCCAACAATCTCAAGCATTACGCGCAGCGCGCATTTGAGGCCGGCCGGCCGCTTCCGATCTCGATTTCGATCGGCACCCATCCGATAGAGATGATCGCGGCGAATTTCCGTGCGCCGATGGAGCAGGAGGAAATGTCGATTGCCGGCGGGATCCGCGGTGCTTCCGTACCTCTCGGACAGTGCAGGACGATCGATCTTCCTTACGTCGCTGACTGCGAGATCGTGCTGGAAGCCGAGATCCTTCCGGTCGGCTGGACGCAACCGGAAGGGCGCTTCGGCGAGTTCACGTTCCTGATGGGCGGCCTGCACTGGAATCCGAACGTTCGTGTCAAGGCAGTCATGATGCGAAAGGATGCAATGTATTGGGCGTTGCACATGCCGTTCGAATACACCTATCTCGGTGCGGCCGTACTGCACCAGCCAATCCGCAGCGCGCTCACCAATACGGGAATCAAGGTCAAGGACATTAACGTCACGGTGGGCGGCTCGGCCTATTGGCATGCCGTGATCTCGATCAAGAAGCAGGCGGGCGAAGGCAAGTCCGCCTTGCTGGCGGCGCTCTCCGTCGGTGATCTCAAGCACGTCGTCGTGGTCGATGAGGAGATCGACGTCTACAATCCGATGGAAGTGGAGTGGGCGATCGCGACCCGCGTGCAGGGCGATCGCGACGTGATCATCATTCCTGGTGCGCGGGCCAAGCCGCTCGATCCCAGCCTGCCGTTCACGCCGGGCAGGGGGCCCGCGACGGGTGCCAAGGTCGGCATCGACGCCACCATCGGCGAAGGCATTCCGCACGAGCGCTACGAACGAGTCGCCTATGCTTACAGCAAGGACGTCGACGTAGCCGACTATGTCGCGGGCAAAGCCGATCCTCTGCAGAAGGGCGATCCTGCCGCAGTCGATGCCATATGCGCTGAGATCCTGAGCATGATCGAGGAGGAGCCGATGTATTACGTCGACATCGATCGGCGGCTCTCCACGTATGACTTCCCGACCGTGGCTACAGCGTTCGGCAAACTGCACAGCGAGAACAAGCTGTGGAAAGACCCGTTCGGCCGCGTTTGCATCCGGGGTTCACAGTTCGATGCGAAACCTTGAGCGGAGTTGCCGGGACAATGCTCACGGACCCCTTCAACCTCGGTGACCTGATCGACCGGTCGCAGGACCAGAGCCGGACCGCGATCATCGACCTGCGCGTTCCGGACCAGCCTCGTGCATACACTCATGCGGAGATGGACAGGCTGTCGGGAGGGGTCGCACGCTATCTCACGGAAAGGGGCTTTGCCGCTGGCACGCGGATAGCCATCGCGTCGCTCAATCGCGCCGAGTACATCGCCTGCTATTTCGGCATCATGCGTGCGGGTCTCGTGGTGGTGCCCGTCAACATCAAGCTGCCGCAAGATATCATCGACTTCATCATCGACGATGCCGAGATAGCCTTGACCTTCGCCGATGCGGCCAATCGAGGCAGATTTGCCGGCCGCGTGGAGGTGATCGATTTCGATGACGACGGCCCATCCGGCTTCCACGCGGTGGTCGCGCCATCGGAGTTCGACACGGTGGTGCCTGGCCCGCAGGATCTTGCGCAGATCCTCTACACCTCGGGATCGACGGGGCGGCCGAAGGGCGTGCTCCTGACCCACGCCGGTCAGCTTTGGGTGCTGAAGGCCAAGGCAGTGCCGCCGGAAATGGCCGAGGAGCGGCAGATTCTGGCCCAGCCTCTGTTCCACATGAACGGGCTCATCGTCACCGAGCTCATCTTTCTCAGCGGCGCCTCGATGGTCGTGATGCCCGCCTTCACGGCAGCCGCCTACACCCAGGCACTGGCGCAGTACCGCGTCACCAGTGTGTTCGCCATTCCGACCATGTTTGCCCGCGTGGTGAAGGAACTTGCCGTCCGCGATGATCTGGACCTGAGCGGGCTGAAGCAGATCGTCCTGGCGTCTGCGCCGGTGACGCTCGCAATGATCGATCGCGTACGCGAAGCCATTCCGAGTGCCACGGTCGGAAACAGCTACGGCACCACGGAAGCCGGAGCCGCCGTGTTCGGCAGTCACCCGGACGGCATTCCGACGCCACCGCTTTCGCTCGGCTATCCGATCCCCGGAAGCGACGTGAAGCTGATCGACGGGCCGAATGCGAACGAAGGCACCTTGCTCATGCGAAATCCCGCATTGATGGTGGGATACAACAAGCTGCCCGAGAAGACGAAGCAGGTCATGCGCGACGGTTGGTACGTCAGTGGCGACGTCATGCGCCGGGACGAGCAGGGCTTTTATTATTTCGTGGGCCGGGCTGACGACATGTTCGTTTGTTCCGGAGAGAACATCTATCCCAACGACGTGGAGAAGATGCTGGAGCGTCATTCGCTGATTCAGCAGGCCGTGATCGTTCCGCTGCCGGACGACGAGCGCAGCCATATTCCGGTTGCATTCATCGTACCTGCCGCGGATGCGAGCTTGACCGTTGAAGAAGTCAAGCGCTTCGCGATCGAGAACGGCCCCGCCTATCAGCATCCGCGTCGCGTCGAGATCCGCGGCGACCTGCCGCTCGCCGGTACCAACAAGATCGATCGCACGCTGTTGACGAAACGTGCGCGCGAGCTCGAGGAGTCCGGCCAGTGGTCGAAGTAACAGGGGGCAGCGCAAATCATCGACGGCCGGTCGAGCCGTGGTGCATGAGAACAGAGGATAGGCGTTCCTGATGAGTAGTGCCAGAACAAGCCGGGAAGACATACAGAAGCAGCTCGACGCCTCACCCTTCATCGCCTTCATGCAGCTGACATGCACTGAGATGGACGCGGAGGCCGGCACGATCACCATGACCATGCCGATGCGGCCGGAGCTGGAGCGCGGTGCCGGTACCGGTCAGTTCCACGGGGGGCCGATCGCCTCGCTGATCGACACGGTAGGCGATTTCGCCGTGGTCATGGCTGCGGGCGGCAATGTCCCCACGATCAACTTCCGGGTCGACTATCTGCGTCCCGCTTTCGGAAAGACGCTGGTTGGTAAGGCGCTCATCCGCCGGGTTGGCAGGACGATCGCGGTGATCGATATCGACGTCTTCGATGAAGGCGGCAAGCTCACAGCAGTCGGCCGAGGCTGCTATGGCGTATCGAGTTCTTGAGCGAGAGGATTCATGAGAGCAATCGTCATTCGTCAGCATGGCGAACTCAGCGAGCTGTCTTATGAGAGCTCCTGGATCGATCCGGAACCTGTCGAAGGAACCGTGATCATCGCGGTGAAAGCCTGCGCACTCAACTACCATGACCTTTTCACACTGCACGGTATGCCGGGCATCAAGGTTCCGATGCCGATCATCATGGGGATCGACGTGGCAGGCGAGGTCGCTGCGATCGGCCCCGGCGTGACGGAGTGGAAGCTGGGCGACAGGGTCGTCGTCGATCCGCTCGATGTCGAGACCGGTAAGCTCCTCGGGGAGCGAATGGATGGCGGTTTGGCTGAATACTGTCAGGTTCCGGCGCGCATGCTGATGCGCCTGCCGGACGACGTCGATTTCGCGGACGCCGCGGCGTTGCCCGTCGCCTATGGCACAGCCTACCGCATGATGATGACGCACGGAAAGATCAAGGCCGGGGAACGGGTGCTCGTCCTAGGCGCATCCGGCGGCGTCGGCACCTGCTGCGTGCAGCTCGCCAAGCTTGCGGGGGCGCACGTGATCGCCGCAGCTTCCACCACCGACAAGCTGGAGAAGCTCGCCCGGATCGGTGCCGACGAGGGTATCAACTACAGGACCGACGACTTCATGAAAGTCGTCCACGAGCGCTTCGGGAAGCCACGCGTCTATGGGCCCGGCGGGGGGACGGGCGGGGTCGACGTCGTGGTCAACTTCACGGGCGGCGAGACCTGGGTTCCTTCGCTCCGGTGCCTGCAGGCCGGCGGGAGGCTGCTCACCTGCGGTGCGACGGCCGGTTTCGATCCCAAGGAGGACATCCGCTACATCTGGACGTTCGAGCTGAACATAACCGGCTCCAACGCCTGGCAGCGCAGCGACCTCTTCGCGCTTATCGAACTGGTACGGGAGCGCAAGCTGGCACCCTCGATCGAGGAGCGATTCACGCTGCGGGAAACGCCGGAGGCGTTCAGGAAGCTGGCCGATCGCGAGGTGTTCGGAAAGGTTGTGGTCGAACCCTTCCGCTGATTGGCGAAGGCGACACGCAACCGACATGACAAGGAGGAGACGTGGTCAGGCAGCGGACACTGGGGAAGCAGCAACAGACAGACGGCGGCAATGAAACGATGACGAGAAGCGGAGCGCACGCCGGCAAGAAATCAGCAAACGTCCGACAGAGCGACCTCGCCCTTCAGGTGATCTGGCGCGCCATTGCGCGCTGCGAACTCATGCCTGGGACGATGGTCTCGGAAGCGGACCTGGAGAAGAGTTTCGGGCTCAGGCGTGCTGCGACCCGCAGCGCCCTTGAGCGCCTTTCCGTCTACGGCTTGGTGCATCCTGTGCACCGACGCGGTTACCAGATCAAACCGATCACACTGCGCGACGTGAACGACCTTTACCAGATGCGCGAAATTGTTGAACGCGCCGCCGTGCGGCTCGCGGTGGGGCGCGTCGACCAGGTGAGCCTTCGCCGACTCGACAAGATCTGCGCTGAAGGCTACACGCCGTACGACCGCGGCAGTGAAGAATGCTTTCTTCAGGCAAATACAGAATTTCACTTGCTGATTGCTACCGCCACTGGCAATGACCGGCTTGTTACAGCAATTCAGGACATCCACCAGGAAATGGAGCGAATTCTCCATTTTGGCCTGGCCTTCCGCAATCGAACCGACGAGATGCGGCACGAACATGGCGCGCTGATCACTGCGTTGACTGAAGGAGATGCCGAGGGAGCCGAGGGCGCCATCCTCGATGAG
This sequence comes from Faunimonas sp. B44, assembly GCF_052655945.1. Classification (NCBI taxonomy): domain Bacteria; kingdom Pseudomonadati; phylum Pseudomonadota; class Alphaproteobacteria; order Hyphomicrobiales; family Afifellaceae; genus Faunimonas; species Faunimonas sp. B44. The sequence goes on from NZ_JBQYEX010000008.1 coordinate 80,905, forward strand.
CTGGCTTCATCGAAAGCGATGGTCATGGATGCGCTCATGTCGGCGCCTAGTCTGCTGGACGTAAATATAATTGGGTTCCGTGCACCACCGGAGAGCAATAGCGTTGTCGAACATCTCTCTTCGGGTAAAAGTCTGCCCGCGACCATCCGCAGTCGCGCGCGTGTCGGTCCACTTCGTTGAACGCAGTGGGAGCGCTTTCTGGCCGCGTCGCTCTGGTCACTGGCGCATCGCGCGGCATCGGCGCCGCGATGGCGTCGGCCTTGGCGGGGCACGGCGCCGAAGTCTTCGCTGTTTCGCGCTCCCCAGGGAATCCAGCGGTCGATGCTGCGCATTCGTTCGGGTCCGGCGCCAGAATTCGACCTGTCCGGCTGGACGTGACCGATCCGAAAGCATTGACCCGTCTCGCCGGCTCCATCCGCGATCAACATGGCCGGCTCGACATATTGGTCGGCAATGCCGGCGTACTGCACGAAAGAAGGCGAACCGAGCTTTTTTCACCTGAAGAGTGGCATGAAGTCATCGCGGTTAATCTTACAGCGAACTGGTACTTGATCAGGGAAATGCATCCGTTGCTTGCCGCATCGGACGCTGGCCGCGCGCTCTTCGTCACGTCGGGCCTGTCGTGGCGCGGGCAGCCCAAGGCAGGGCCCTATGCGGCCAGCAAAGCGGGCCTCAACGCGCTCGTGGAAGCTTACGCGGCCGAGAACGAAGGCAGCTCCTTGCGAGTGAACCTCTTCAGCCCCGGCCCGACCAAGACCAAACTGTATGCTGACGCCTTTCCCGACGCTGACCTGGCAGGAGTTCCGACTCCCGACGAGGTGGCGGAGAAAATGGTTGAGGCGTGCATGCCGTGGACGACCTACAACGGAAAGGTCTACGAGTTCCGCGACGCTCGCTGGACCGCCCTGCAACCACCGAAGCCCGTGTAGTTCACAGAGTGCTTGTGGATGCCGTCGCATCGACGTCGTGGGCCAAGCCGTTCCGGCTCACCTCGTCGCTTGGCCCCAGATCGGCTGGCCCTGTGGGCGCCGACTGACGCGTCATCCAGCACGCCGGCCCTTGATGTGCAACCCGGCTGCTGACGTGCTCCCCCTGAAGTGTACCCGAGTAGAGTCCGACGCAAAGGAGTCGGATGAATGACGGGCAGCAGGTTCAGCGAAGAGCAGATCGTCGCGATCTCGAAGAATCAGGAGGCAGGCATGGCGACGGCCGATGCGTGCCGGCGCCACGCGATCAGCTCAGCGACGTACTACAGGTGGAAGTCTGAGTATTGCGGGTTGGAGGTGTCCGAGGCGCGGCGACTGCGCGCGCTCGAGGACGAGAACGCGAAGCTCACGAAACTGCTGGCCAAGGCGATGCTCGACAATGTGGTACTGAAGGATCTGGCATTAAGAAATTGTCACGCCCGGCGCTGAGCAGGGAGCCGTCGCCCATGCCCGTGAGCATCACGGGCTGAGCGAGCGTCGGGCTGCAACCTTGTCGGCGTGAGCCACCGCGTGATCCGGTACCGGTCGTCACGGCGAGTCGATGGTCCGCTGCGGCAGCGGCTGCGCGAACCGGCGGCGGAGCGGCCGGTTCGGCTATTGGCGCCTCGGTTGCCTGCTGGCTCGGGAGGGCATGACGCCCAACCACAGGAAGCTGCTGAACGCTGCTGCCGGAGGGCGCCGGAACGCGTGGGCGCAGAGCTCAATCTGCAGAAGGACGAGCCTCTTGCTGGAGCACCGAGGCGCCTGGGGAGAGGTCTTCAGGGAGGCTGTTGCGGAGGGGTTATTCAGCTCGCGCCTCGCTTCTGATCATGCCCGCTTCGATCGCCAGCCAGACAAGACCAGCGTCGGTCTTGGCGTTCAGCTTCGACTTGATCTGGTAATGGTAATTCTGAACGGTCTTCAGGCTGAGGCAAAGTTGCGTTGCGATTTCGTCGGCGGGTATGCCGCTCGCGAACAGGCGCAAGATCTCGGTTTCCCGGGGGCTCAGCTGTTCGATCGGCGACGGCTGGTTCGAAACCCGCTCTTCGGCGATGTCGCGGGCGATGTCCAGGCTCATCGCCCTGCTACCCCGGCTCACCGCCTCGATGGCGCCGACGAGCTCATCAGGCGCACTGCTTTTCGTCACATAGCCCAATGCACCTGCCTCGAAAGCCTTGAGCGCGAACGACGCGCTCTGATGCATCGTGAACACCAGAATTCGTGCCTCACCGTTCCACTGCCTTATCCGCCGCAGGGCCTCGAGCCCCCCGACACCCTGCAGGGACAGGTCCATCACGACCACACCGGGGCTGTGGTGGCGATAAAGGCGGTAGGCCTCCGCGGCATCGGCCGCTTCCGCGACGACCCTGAATCCGGGATGGCGTTCGAGCAGGCGCCTGTATCCCTCCCGCACGACCGGGTGATCGTCGACGAGCAGGATCGTGACCCCGGTCATATCGTGGGTCTCGCGGGAAATGGAAAGAACGCGTCCAGGCGGAGTCCACCGCCGGATCGGGCGAACGACACCGTTCCGCCCAAGGCGCGTACCCGTTCCCGGATTCCGACAATCCCGTATCCCTTCGTTGCCCCAAGGGCATCCGGACTGCCTCCGCCATCGTCCTGCACGGACAGTTCCAAGCCTGCCTGCCCGTGTGCCGGAGCTTTGATGGTCACCGTGACTTGCCTCGGCGTGCTGTGCCGCGCGGCATTCGTGACACCTTCCTGGGCTATGCGGTAGAGGCCGAGGGCGGCATCCTTCGGGAGCGCGGAAAGATCGCCGGTAACCTCGAGACGAAACTCGGTCGGCCCCGCGCCCGGGGACCGCCAGTTCCTCAACATGGTTCGCAAACTGGCTTCCAGTCCGAGTTCATCGAGGTCGGGAGGCCGCAGGCGTGCGAATGCGCCTCTGAGCGTGGCCATCATCGTTGCGGCTATCTCTCCGATCCGGCGTGCATCGATCGCAAGATCGCTCTGTCGGTCGCGCGCGCCGGCCTCGATGGATGCGGCAAGCGCTCCCACGGCCGAGAGACATTGTCCGAACTCGTCGTGGAGATCCCGCGCGAGCGCTTTTCGTTCTTCTTCCTGTACCTCGAAGATTCTGCTCGTAAGCCGGTCCCGCTCCCGGCTCGTTTCCTCGAGTTGTGCGGCCATCGCGTTGAACGCCTCGCCGATGCGCCGGAACTCCGTCGTGCGGAAGCCCGGCAACCTGCTCGACAGATCTCCGCCTGCGAGCTGCCGCAGCCCGCGAATAATCGTATCGATGGGGCTGAGGGCATGAACGATCAGAATGCCGGAGAGTGCGCTTATGGCCAGTGCCATCGCGGCGGCCATGCCGATCATGACCCGGACATGGCTCCAGGCCCATGTCATCGCGGCGACCGGGTCCGCCTTCGCCACGACGCTCGCCGCCTCTGCGCGCTCGAAGATGACCGGACGGCGGACGGCGGGGCCCGGGTCGAAGACCTTGCCGAACAGGCGGGCGAACCAGGCCGGAGCCGACGGTCCGAATGTATCCCATCCGCTGCAGAGGCGCTGATGAGGCCCTATCCCGGGGCTGAGCTCCATGCAGATGCCGGGGCCCATCACGGTAAGAACCGCCATCGCTTCCCGCGCGGAGAAGGTGTGCAGGTACGCTTCCTTACGCGCGCTGCCCAGCCACATGAGCCTCGTCACCTGGCGTGCGGCGCGATCCGCCGAGGCGGTAATCTCCTTCTGCAGAGTGCGGTTCGTATCGACGATCACCCAGCCGACCGCGAAGGTCAGGCTGATGGACGCAACCAGCACCAGACGCGAGATCAATCCTACCAGCAGGCTCACGGGGACCCACTCCATGCCAGCACCTGCAGCATGACACACGCGGCACGGCGCATTGACAAGGAGGCGGCGTCGATCGGGAAATTTGCCCAGCCGATTTCGGGAACATCACCCTTCCGACAAGGGCAGGCGAGCCTTAGCGTCGGTCCATCGCGTCCATCGCGCGCCAAGAATCCGGATACTCCGCCGCCTCAGTCCATGCTCGCGCACGAGGGTCATCAAGATGCAAGAGGCTGTCGAAGAGCTTCCAATCGAGCTTGAAGTGACGGCCGGCGCGACCAGGCAGTTCGTGGCGCTGAGGGATCATCTTCAGAGGGAACTGATCGGCCGATCGGCACTCGTCGAGCGGCTGCTCACGGCGCTGTTGTGCGGAGGGCACGTCCTGATCGAAGGTCTGCCCGGCCTGGCGAAGACACGCGCCGTGAAGCTGCTTTCCGGGGCGGTCGATGCATCTTTCGCCCGTATCCAGTGCACGCCCGACCTGATACCGGCCGACCTGACGGGCACTCCGATCTTCCGCCCGGATCGAGGGGAGTTCGAGTTCGCCGCAGGTCCCGTGTTCAACTCGATCGTGCTTGTCGACGAGGTCAACCGAGCACCACCAAAGGTGCAGTCGGCGCTTCTGGAAGCCATGGCGGAAGGTCAGGTCACCGCGGGTGGCGTCACCTACCCGCTGCCCGACCCGTTCATGGTCGTGGCAACGCAGAATCCCATTGAGCACGAGGGGACCTTTCCCCTTCCAGAAGCGCAGCTCGACCGCTTCTTGCTGCACGTCATCGTGAACCTGCCGGATCCGGAGACCGAGCTCCTGATACTGGATCTCGTCGAGCGGGAAGGTGCCGGCGTGCCGGCTCGCGGCTTTCACAGGATATCTGCGACGGACGTCCGCGCCGCGCGCGATGCCGCAGCGCGGGTTCACCTCGCTCCCGCTCTCAAGGACTACATCGTACGGCTGGTCACCGCGACCCGAAGGCCGGGGATTCCGGAGATCAGCCGGTTGATCGAGCACGCGGTTTCGCCCCGCGGAACGCTGGCACTGGCAGCGGGCGCCAAGGCGAAGGCGTTCCTCGCCGGCCGCGACTACGCACTGCCGGAGGACGTACAGGAACTCGTCGCCGACACGCTCGCACATCGGATGACGCTGACATGGGCGGCAACAGCGGAAGGAGAAACGCCGCGCGAGGTGGTTCGACACCTGATCGAAGCCGTGCGGCCCCTTTGATGATCGGCCGCCGCTGATGGATGACCTGTCAACAAGAGGTGCTGCCGTCGAAGCGGATGCTTTGATTGCGATCCGCGGCATCGCAGCGGCAACTGAGCAACGTCGCCTCATGCCGGCTGGCCATGTCGGCGGCTTCGTCACGAAGCGGCGAGGCCGCGGTCTCGAAATGATCGACACGCGCGCCTATTCCAATGGTGACGACATCCGGCACATCGACCGGAACCTCACTGCCCGCACCGGCGTGCTGCATGTGCGCACTTTCCACGACGAACGCGACAAGTCCGCGCTGCTCCTCGCCGATTTCCGGCCATCCATGCTCTGGGGCACGCGGCGCGCATTCCGGTCAGTCGCAGCCGCGGAGATTCTGTCGGCGATCGGATGGCGCGTCGTCGAGGCGGGGGGGCGGATTGGGCTGATTGCCTTCGGCGCTGGAGAACCGACATTCGTGGCGCCGCGGGGACGGTCCGCCGGCATGATCAGGGTCATCGGGGGGCTGGTGGATGCGCATCGGGCCGCTCTCCGCCGCGCATGCGAGGGAAACGAGTCGGGCGAGCCCGACTTTGAGCGGGGCATCGACATGGCGAGGGAGCTTGCCTCCCACGACATGGCGGTGTTCCTCGCCACGTCGCTCGACGGCATCCACGATGCAAGCAACGCGTCCCTAGCGGCACTCGCGCGCAAGACTGCCCTTTCGGTCCTTCTCGTCCGGGATGCGTTCGAATGCGACCCGCCTCGCGGGTCATACCGCTTCGCCGCCGCGGGGCGACCCGTGAACACGGCTACAGTCCGGGGGCGGCAGGAGGCGGCACCGTCGACGGTGGCAACGCGCTTAAGAGCGTTGGGCGTGCGGGTCATCCCACTGCGCACGTCCGGCGGCGTGGCCGGCATGCTCGCCGAACTGGACAACGGTCATGCCGGGATCCGCTGAGATCCTGACCGCGCTGCACGACGTGCGACCGCCGGCTTCAGATTGGCCGCTTTCCGAGGGGATGGCTGGCTTCTCGGTGGGCCTTGCTGCGGCACTGCTGCTCGCCCCGCTTCTGAAGATGTTCTTCCATCGGCAGGAATCGCTGCGGTCCCTGCTGCGTGCGCAGCTGGAACGCGGCCGCGACCTTGCTGCCGGTGACCGCCTTCTTCAACTCGCAAGAATGGCCGAACGCGTTGCGGCAGAACTGGACGCAGGCCCCAGGCACAAGACCGCAGAGCTTAGTTCGGGAGCGAGATGCCATCAGGTCCGTGCCGAGCTGCGATCCGTTCTTTACCTGCCCGGCACGGAGCTCGATCTCGATGAAGTCCAAGCGGAGATCGATCGCCTGATCGGCAGCATCCGAGGGTAGCGATGTGGAGCCTCGCGAACCCTCTCGTCCTGCTGCTTCTCCCGCTTCCCTGGCTCGTGACCCGCCACCTCGCGAGCACGCCCTCCGACGCGGGCGCGATGCGAGTGCCCGAGTCAGTCGCAGCCCGGTTGCTCTCCTTCGGTGCGGCGCGCTGGGACACGGCCGGCCTCAAGGTTCTTCCCTGGCTGATCTGGGCGGGGCTCCTGCTGGCCGTTGCTGGACCGCAGGCGATCGGCTCGGCTCCGGTGCTCCTGAGTTCGGGGCGAGACATCATCCTGGCCCTCGACCTCTCCGGGAGCATGGAGCGGGAGGATTTCGAGCTGGATGGCGAGCCGGCCCGCCGCATCGATGCGGTGAAGCGCGTGGCCTCCGAGTTCCTCCGTGGAAGAAAGGGAGACCGGGTTGCCCTGGTGATCTTCTCCGAAGCCGCATATTTCGCCGCCCCGCCCACGCACGACGTTGAATCCGTGGCGAGGGCGCTCGAGGAGGCCAGCACGGGGATCTCGGGCCGCAGCACATCCATAAGCGACGGCCTCGGCCTGGCCATGAAACGACTCGCCGTCTCGGAGGCCGATACGAAAGTGGTGATCCTGCTCTCCGACGGCATCAATACGGCAGGTGACGTGTCGCCGATCGAAGCCGCCCGGCTGGCGACCAGCTTCGGCGTGCGTGTCCACACGATTGCCTTGGGCCCCCGGGACATGCGGGAGAGCGGTGCCAACGAGGATGCGGTGGACACCGAGACGTTGGAGAGAATCGCCAGTACCAGCGGAGGCAGGGCCTTTCGCGTGCGCGACACCACCGATCTGGCCGCCGTCGGCCAGGAGCTCGATCGGGTAGAGCCGAACAGCGTCGGCGAGCGCGTCGTTCAGGTGCAGAAGGCGTTCTGGATGTATCCCGCGGGATTGGCATTCGGCGCCGCAGTCGTTCTCCTCCTGCTGCGGAGGCGCATGTGAGCGGGTCGATGGGCGTCGTGCTGCTCAGGCCGTTCTGGCTTCTTGCCATTCCGCTGGTTGGCGTTGTGACCCTTCTGCTTTGGAGGCGAGGCCAGTCGCTCGGCGGGTGGCGTGATGCCGTCGACCCGCCCCTCCTCATTGCCCTCGAGCGGATCGGCCGGATCGTGCCCGGTACGCCCAAGAGCCTGTTCGCACCGGCGGCGGTTGCAACTGTGATTGCGCTCGCGCTCGCCGGCCCGGCTCGCCAGACGGGCGACGCCGCAGCGTTCCGCAACCTCAACGGCTTGGTGATCGCGATCGATCTCTCCCGCTCGGTGGCTGAGGGCGGGCGCCTTCCCCAAGCGATCACGACGGCACGGTGGATAGCCGATCGGGCGGCCTCACGCCCGGTTGCACTCATCGTCTTCGCCGGCGACGCATATCTCGCGAGTGGGTTCACGACCGACGCGCACGCGCTCGGGACGACAATGGCCCTGCTCGACGGAGAGACGGTTCCTGATCCCGGCAGCCGACCGGAGCGCGCGCTGTCGATGGCTCGGCGGCTGCTGAGCGAAGCCGAGATTCTGGCGGGCGACGTCATATTGTTCAGCGACGGAGGCGGGATCACGAGTGCCGCCCTGGAGGAGGCGCGGGCCATCCGGGCCGCCGGGGCGCGCCTGTCGACCGTGCATGTGGAACCGGTCGATCGGCCTCCGGGCATGCCGCTGACGGAGCGCACGGTCGTCGACGAGGTCGCCCGTGCCGGGGGCGGGTTGGCGGTGGACACGAGAAGTGCGGGGCCCGTGGCCGAACTGGCGAGTGCGTCCGGGACGGTGGAACTCGCGGATCGACTTGCCGGCGTGCTCTGGGTCGATTTCGGCCGCCACCTCCTTCTGCTGGCGTTCATGCCCGCTCTCCTCCTGTTCAGGCGTTCGCAAACATGAAGCTTCGGGTGCTGACGGCGTTGGTCCTCCTCAGCGCCGCGGGAGCAGCGGTCGCCGGACCGGAGGCAATCGGACGCCTCGCGCTCTCGGCCGGCATCCCCGCCCTGGCAGCGCGGCTGCTCGACGATCCTGCGTGGAGGGGCGTCGCGCTCTACCGCTCGGGCCGGTTCGCAGCCGCCGACGAGGCGTTCAGGGCAGCCGGCAGCGGATCGACCTACAACCGCGGCAACAGCCTGGCGCGGCTCGGTCGGTACGAGGAAGCGGTTGCCTATTACGATGCCGTTCTCTTCCGGAACCCGGAGGACCGCGAGGCGAAAGCCAATCGGGACCTCGTCGCAATCTTGATCGATCCCGTCGTCGGGGAGCGGCGGGACGGGCGAAGCCACATCCCGCCAGCCCCAGATCCGCCATCCGGGACGCCATCCCCCCCGCCGTCGCGGTTCTCGGCAATCACCGCCGTGCAAAGCGAACGTCAGCGCCGGCCGATCGACGAGGTGATCTCCGTTGCGGCGGGCGAGGAATGGCTTGCCACGCTGCGCGACGAGCCTGGCCGGTATCTGAAGCTTCGGATCGCGGCCGAGCACGAGCGCCGTCGTGCGATGGGGCTCGCCGCGCCACCGGGAGACAGCCCATGGTGAGCATGTGGCAACGTCTGCGTTCGAGCCTGAGCGGCGCCTGCCTGCTGGTGTGCTGGGCCGTCGCGGCGCTGGGTCAGGAGGCGCTGGACCCGGCGGACGCGTCGCTGCAGACGATCGTCGAGCCGCACGCCGGCCGCCCGCTCGAAGGCGAGATGATCCGGGTCACGATCCGCGGAAGCTATTCCGTCAGGCTGAGGATCACGCTGAACGCTCTCGCTCAGCCGGAGCTCCCCAACGTCACCTGGATGCAGGTCACGCGTGATGCGTGGCGGCGGGAAACCGTCGACGGCAAGCAGATGCAGATCTTCGAGCGCCGGCTGGCGCTCTTCCCGCGGCAGGCCGGGCGCGTTGAGATCGGCGCGTTCCGGCACCAGCTCACCCTCGCCACGGCCGACGGGAAGCGGGTGGTCCAGGAAGTCCGTTCAGCCCCGGTTACGCTCGAAACAGCTCCAAGGCCAAGCACCGAAAGCTGGTGGATGCCGGCGAGCGAGCTGCGGCTGACGGACGAGTGGGACCGGCGCCCCGACCGTCTCGGCCGCGAGGAGATCGCGCGCCGAACCGTGACACTGGAGGCCGTCGCCCTGCCGGCGCAGCTCCTGCCGCCGCAGCCGAAACTCCGGGCGTCCAACGTCATCATGTTCTCCGATCCGGAGGAGCGCACGACGAAGTTCACCCAGGACGGGCCGGTATCGCAGGTGGTGTGGCGCTGGACGGTCCGTCCGGCCTCGTCAGCACCTGCGCGGGTGGAGGCATACACCATTCCCTGGTTCGACACAGTGGCGCGGCAGGTTCGGGAGGCGGAGCTTGCACCTTCGAGCGTCGCATTCGCGGATGCCGTGAGCGCGGAGGCAGGCTCCGGCGCGTCGACCGTGGCGGCCGGCGCATATGCGGGCTTCATCGGCGTCGGAATCGGGATTCTCGCAGGACTAATGACATTGCTGTCCGGATCTCGCTTGCGCGGAAGGCATGATCTTCGACAGGTCTTGACAAGGTGGCTGCCGGATTCCGACCTCGCCGGAATGAAGGCCGCGGCCAAGCGCCGGGACCTTCACGTTATGCGGTCCTGTGCCCATCGCTTTGCAATGCGCGCCGGCCGGGAATGGTATCCACCACCGCCTGTTCTGCAACGGTGCCTTTCGGAACTGGACCGTTACGTATTCGGATCGCCGTCTGTTGGGAGTACGTTCGATACGGAGGCGTTCCTTGGAGGATACCTGCGCGCGGTCGCAGAGTGGAAAAGCGTCAGCAGGTTGGGAAAGGCGCCGCGAGTCCAGAAGTAGCCGGTCGATCTGGTCCTCGAACCAGGCCTGACGCCGCTTCAGGAGGTCACCCGGCCTGCGATAGCGCGCGCTTCGCCATCCGCGCCGAGCACGCCGGCAGCCTGGCGCATTCCGGCGCCAGCGTCTGCTCCCGGTTCGCGAACTGCAGGAGGCGCCGGACATCGGCGAGATGCGCGCGGTCCTGCTCAATGCGCAGGCCCGCGGGGCGGAGCCGCTGGAACGCGCGGGACAGGCTTTCGGGCTTCATCCCGAGGCGGCCGGCGATCAGCGCCTTCTCGTAGGGCAGCGCGATCGTGCAGGGGCCGCTCGACACCGGCGCGAGCGCGATCAGGAACTCGGCCACGCGTTGCGCCCCGGTATGCGCCTTGAGCTCCTCGATCTGGCGGACCAGCATGTGCAGGTGCTGCGAGGTCGATGCCAGCATGGCGAGCCCGATCTCCGGGCTCCGCCTGATCCGGTCGGCGATATTTCGGGCGGAGATCATGAGCAGCCGGCACGGCGTCACCGCTTCCGCGTTCACCGGATAGGCATTCCCCGAGAAGCACACCGCCTCGCCGAGGCTGTCGCCGCGGGTGAAGACGCCGACGACGGCCTCGTCGCCGGACGCGGCCATCCGGTAGAGCTTCACCCAGCCTTCGAGCACCACGAAGAAGGCGGTCGCCGGCTCGCCCTGGTGAAACAGCACGTCGCCCCTGTCGCGCCTGTGCAGCCAGGCATCCTCGAGCAGCCCGGCAAGCGCCGAGTCGGTCAGGCCGGACAGGAGCGGCGCCTGGCGCAGGATGGCGCGATCCTCCGTCGCAAGCTCCACTTCGCGGGTTCGTTCCAGGGCGCGCATGGAGGCAGTGTGCAGCCTTCGCCGCCTCCCACTTTGTTCCAGATCAAGCGGCCGAGCGATTCGTCGCCCGCCTCTTGCATCCGCTTGACGTTGGTCAAGCGTGGTTCCGGCGCCTGCTGATAAGTCCTTCCGTATCGGTTCGGAGGACGAGCAAATGGATACGGGACAACGCCCGACGGCGCCTGAGCGCGTGCCGGTAATGCAGCAGATCCTGGACAACCCGTTTCTGCTTCTCTTCATCGGCATCACCATCCCGACCGTCCTTTATCTGATCTGGGGGGTGATGGAGATCGCATCCATCCCGCTTGCACCCTGACGCCCCACGGACCGCGGGAGAGACAACATGGCCTTATCGCCTCCGGAAAATAAGCTGTGGTGGAACGAGCCCATCGAGCGCGTCGAGATCGGCTGGATCGTCCTCGCGTTCCTGTGGGGGCTCTTCATGTTCTTCTTCATGATCGCCTGGCACTTCATCGGCGAGCAGAACCTCTCCACCGAGACGTACCGGGTCACCCCGGCGGCCTTCGAGGCGAAGGTCGACGCCTTCGCCGAGAAGTACGCGGTGGGCGAGGAAGCGGGCGTCCCGGTCGTCCGGCCGCCGGCCGGCGAGGACGTCTACCTGCTCGCCCGGCTCTGGGAGTGGTGGCCGATCCTCGAACTGAAGAAGGGCCAGAGCTACCGCGTGCACCTGTCCTCGGCCGACTGGCAGCACGGCTTCTCGATGCAGCCGACGAACATCAACATACAGGTCCATCCCGGCTACGAGCACGTGCTGACGCTGACGCCCACCGAGGCCGGCGAATTCGGCATCGCCTGCAACGAGTTCTGCGGCATCGGCCATCACACGATGACCGGCCGGATCCGGGTCACCGAATAGGGGGAGGGCGGCACATGACCGCGACAGACGTCATCACCGGCGGCACCATCGGCGCGCCCGCGCGTGCGGCCACGTTCCGCACCTGCCGGTTCACCGGGTTCAAGGTCGACATCGCCGCGCAGCGCCTGATCATGGCGAATGCGGTCGCCGCCGTCCTCTTCCTCGCCTGGGGCGGCATCCAGGGGCTGCTGATCGGCCTGACCCGCTGGCCGGCGGTCCACCTGCTGCCGTCGGAATGGTTCTACCTGATCCTGACCGCGCACGGCGGAAACGTGCTCCTGTTCTGGATCATCTTCTTCGAGATGGCGGTCCTCTACTTCGCGTCCGCGATCGTGCTGAACTCGCGGCTCGCCGCGCCGCTCCTCGCCTGGATCGGTTTCGCGCTCATGGTGGTCGGCGGGATCATGTTCAACATCGCCGTCTTCCAGGGCGATTCGAGCGTGATGTTCACCTCCTACCCGCCGATGGTGGCAGCTCCGAACTTCTATCTCGGCCTGATCCTCTTCGCGGTCGGCGCGCTCGTCGGCGTCGGGGTCTTCTTCGCCACGCTCGTGGTGGCGAAGCAGGAGCGGACCTACGAGGGCTCGATCCCGATCGTCACCTTCGGCGCGCTCACGGCGGCGATCATCGCGGTGTTCAGCATCGCGGCGGGCGCGATCATCCTGGTGCCGACCTGGCTGTGGTCGCTCGGGCTCATCTCCACCATCGATCCGCTGATGTACAAGGTCATCTGGTGGGGCCTCGGCCATTCCACGCAGCAGGTGAACGTGTCCGCCCATGTCGCGGTCTGGTACGCGATCGCCGCGCTCACCCTCGGCGCCAAGCCGCTCTCGGAGAAGGTGAGCCGCACGGCGTTCCTGCTCTACATCCTGTTCCTCCAGCTCGCTTCCGCCCATCACCTGCTCGCCGAGCCCGGCATGAGCGCGAGCTGGAAGATCGTGAACACCAGCTACATGATGTATCTCGCCGTGCTCGGCTCGCTGATCCACGGCCTGACCGTGCCCGGCGCGATCGAGGCCGCCCAGCGCCGCAACGGCTACAACAAGGGCGTCTTCGAGTGGCTGCGCAAGGCGCCGTGGGGCAATCCCGCCTTCTCGGGCATGTTCCTGTCGCTCGTGATGTTCGGCTTCATCGGCGGCATTTCCGGGGTCGTGCTCGGCACCGAGCAGCTCAACGTGCTCATGCACAACACCATCTACGTGCCCGGCCATTTCCACGGCACGGTGGTGGCCGGCACGACGCTCGCCTTCATGGCGATCACCTACTACGTGCTGCCGCTCGTCTTCCAGCGCGACATCGTCTGGCCGAAGCTCGCCCGGATCCAGCCCTACATCTTTGCGTTGGGGGTCGCCGGCATCTCGCTCTTCATGATGGGAGCCGGCACGCTCGGGGTGCCGCGGCGGCACTGGGACATCAACTTCACCGACGCGACCCTTCCCTTCGAGCTGCCGTCCGGCGCCTTCCTGATGATGGGGCTGAACGGCGTCTCCGCGGTGATCGCCGCGATCGGCGGCGGGCTCTTCGTGCTCATCGTCGTGGCGACCGTCCTCTGGGGCAAGCGGCTCGACCGCGGCGAGGCTCCGCTCACCTTCCCGCTGCACTCCGGCGCGAAGGTCGTCGGCGAATATGGCGGGCACGCGACCGTGAAGCTGCCCGGCACGATCGTGCTCGTCGGCATCTTCTTCGCTTCGTTCGTCCTCTACTACTTCGTCAACTGGAAATACCTCTCCGAGCTGTGGCTCTTCCGCTGAGACGAAGGACAGGAGAGAACGCCATGATCGCCGCGCTGAGAGTGACCACCTCCCTCCTGAAGCTCAGGATCGGGACCACCATTGCGGCGAGCGCGCTTGCGGGCCTGGCGGTGACGCCCGGCCCGGCACCGAGCGCCGCCCAGGCGGCGGCCCTCTCGCTGGCCGTGCTCGGCGCGGCCGGGGCCGCCGGCGCCTTCAACCACTATTTCGAGCGCGATACGGACACGCTCATGGCACGCACGGCGCGCCGGCCGTTCGCGAGCGGCATCCTGAAGGCCGGCCCGGTCTGGCCGATCACCTTCGCCGCGCTGCTCGTCGCCTCCATTTCTCTCGCCTGGGCGGCCGCGGGCGCGCTCTCCGCCGCCTACGTCTTCCTCGGCGCCTTCACCTATGCGTTCGTCTACACCGCCTGGCTCAAGCGGCGGACCGTGTGGAACATTGTGATCGGGGGGCTCGCCGGCAGCTTCGCCGTCCTGGCCGGTGCGGCCGCTGTCGATCCGACGCCCGGCGTGGTGCCGGTGCTGCTCGCGCTCATCATCTTCCTGTGGACCCCCCCGCACTTCTGGAGCCTCGCCGCCGCCAAGGCGGAGGATTACGCCGGCGCCGGCTTCCCGATGCTGCCGGTGGTCGCGCCGGAGCGGGTCTGGGCGGGCGCGATCCTCGCTCATGCCGTGGCGATCGCCGTGCTCTCGCTCGTGCCGATCTGGTTCGGCATGGGCGCCTTCTACGCGGCGGGGGCGGCGAGCGGCGGCCTCTATTTCGCCTTGACGAGCTGGCGCCTGTGGTCCGAGCCGAGCCGCCGCAACGCCATGCGGAACTTCGTCGCGTCGCTCTACCAGCTCATGCTGCTGGTCGCCGGCATCCTGCTCGAAGCCAGTTTCGGTGCCTCGCAATGGGCCGTGTGAGCGCCGCCATCCTCAGCCTCGCCGCGGGCCTCCTCGCGGGCACGGCCGCGTCAGGCGCGGGCCCCCGGCTCGATCCGGCGGCCGTCCTCGAGCGGAGCGAAGCCGCGATCGGGCGGCAGGTCGGGGACAATCCCCTCTTTCGGCCGGACGGAAGCAAGCTCCGCGTCTCGGATTTCCGGGGCCGGCCGATCGTCGTCAGCCTCGTCTATACGAGCTGCAGCTCGGTCTGCCCGACGACGACGCAGAGCCTCCGCACTGCCGTGGGGAAGGCCCGCGAGGCGCTCGGCCGGGACGCGTTCGAGATCGTCACCCTCGGCTTCGACGCGCGCAACGACACGCCGGTCCGGATGGCGGCCTTCGCGAAGGACCAGAGCATTGACCGCGACCCCGCCTGGCACCTGGCGAGCGGGCGCGCCGAGGACATTGCTGCCCTCCTCGACGATTTCGGATTCACTTACGAGGCGCTCGCGGGCGGGTTCGAGCACATCACGCAGACCACGATCCTGGACGCGGAGGGCCGGGTCTACCGCCATGTCTACGGCGACGCGTTTCCGATTCCCGTCTTTGTGGAGCCGCTGAAGGAGCTCGTCTTCGGGACGCGGACCCGCTCGCTCTCGGTCAGCGATCTCGCCGACCGCATCCGCTTCCTGTGCACGGTCTACGACCCGGTGACGGGCCGCTACCGCACCGATTTCGCAATCGCCTTCGGCATCACGATCGGCGGCCTGTCCCTGATCCTGATGGGCTGGATCGTCATCGGCATGTGGCGCGGGAACCGGCCGGTCGAGGCGAGGAATGGCTGACGGCGGAAGACCGGCGATGGCCCGTCGCCGCAGCGACAATCCCATCCTTGCCGCGCTGAAGTCGGGGCTGAGGGCGCTCTTCGAGCCCCTGGAGCGCGCTGCCGACCGCCTGTTCTCCCCCGCCCTCAATCCGCTCGCCAATCTCGGTGCGCTGGGGTTCTTCCTGTTCTGGGTGGTGGCCGTCAGCGGGATCTACCTGTTCGCCTTCTTCGACACCGGCGTCGTCAACGCCTACGCCTCGCTCGAATGGATCTCGCGGGAGCACTGGTTCCATGCCGGGATCATGCGGAGCTTCCACCGCTATGCTTCGGACCTGATGGTCGTCGTCATGGCGCTGCACCTGCTGCGCGAATTCTCGCTCGACCGGTATCGCGGCGTCAGGTGGTTCTCCTGGTTCACCGGGGTGCCGATCATCTGGTTCCTCTACGTCTCGGGCATCACCGGCTACTGGCTTGTCTGGGACGAGCTCGCCCAGTACGTCGCCGTCGTCTCGGCCCGCATGCTCGACGTCGCGCCGATCTTCGGCGAGCCGATCGCACGAAACTTCCTGACGCCGGAGAGCCTCAGCAGCCGCTTCTTCACGCTGCTGGTCTTCCTGCACATCGCGGTGCCGCTCTTCCTGCTGCTCGCAATGTGGATCCACATCCAGCGGATCTCGCGGCCGAGGGTCAATCCGCCGCGCACGCTCGCCGCGCTCGTGCTCCTCGCGCTCCTCGCTCTGTCCTTGT
The DNA here is from genome assembly GCF_052655945.1 of Faunimonas sp. B44. Classification (NCBI taxonomy): domain Bacteria; kingdom Pseudomonadati; phylum Pseudomonadota; class Alphaproteobacteria; order Hyphomicrobiales; family Afifellaceae; genus Faunimonas; species Faunimonas sp. B44. The sequence continues at coordinate 96,939 of NZ_JBQYEX010000008.1, forward strand.
GGCGGCCTGCAATGAGCCAGGGGCCGGCGGATCTCTCGAGGGTGCCGGCGGAGATCGGGCTCGACTGGCTGTTCCTGCCGCTCTACCCGCTCGCCGACCTGTGGTCGGCAGGGGCGCTCTGGGGCTTGCTCGGCGCGGCGACCGTGATCCTCGCCGCCATGCCCTGGCTGCCGCCCTTCCGCCGGCCCCGCGCCGCAGAAGTCGACCTCGCGCACTGCAACGGCTGCAACCGCTGCGTCGAGGATTGCCCCTACGAGGCGATCGAGCTGGTGCCGCGCAGCGATGGCCTGCCGTTTCCGGAGCAGGCGCAGGTCAAGCCGAACCTCTGCGTCTCCTGCGGCATCTGCATGGGAGCCTGCCCGTCATCAAGCCCGTTCCGGCGCACGACGGAGCTCCGGACGGGAATCGACTTGCCCGATTATCCCCTGCGCGCGCTGCGCGAGCGGGTGCTCGCCGCCGCGCAGACGCTCACCGGGCCGTCCCGCATCCTCGTGCTCGGCTGCGAGCACGGCGCGGCCGGCGGCGGCCGTCCCGATACGGTGGCGGTGCCGTGCGCGGCGATGGTGCCGCCGTCGATGATCGACTTCATCCTCAGCCGGCGGCTCGCCGACGGCGTGATGGTCGCCGGCTGCTCCGAGAGCACCTGCTACAACCGCCTCGGCGCGCAATGGACGAAGGCGCGCTTCACCCGAGAGCGCGACCCCTATCTGCGCGCGCGCGTGCCGCGCGAGCGGCTCGCCACGATCTGGGCCTCGCCCTGGGAGACGGCGCGCCTAGAGGCCGCGCTCGCCGCCCTTTCGGCAGAGGTCGGGACGCTGCCGGACCCCGCACCCCGTCCGGCGCTCCGCGCCGCCTCTTCCGAAGACCGCCGGCCCGCCGAGGTGGAGCCATGAGGGAGCATCTTCTCGACGTCCTCCGGTTCGCGGTGCTGACGGCGCTCTTCCTGGCCGTCGCCGCCTTCTCGGACTGGCCGCGCTATCGCGCCGCTCCTGACGGCGTCGGCTATCTCACCCTGTCCTTCAGCCACGGTGCCGACCGTCGCGCCGCCTGCAGGACGCTGACGCCGGACGAGATCGCCGCCTTGCCGCAGAACATGAAGCGCAAGGAGATCTGCCCGCGCGAGCGGCCGCCGATCGCGGTGGAGCTCGATCTGGACGGACAGCCCCTGTTCGATGCCGAGGTCCCCGCCACCGGCATCGCCAGCGATGGCCCGTCGCGCGTGTTCCGACGGTTCGAGCTTCCGGTCGGCACGTACACGGTCTCCCTTCGCATGCGCGACCGCCCGGGCGAGGCGGCATTCAATTACCAGGACGAGCGGCAGGTCGTGATCGGGCCGGCCGCGAGCCGGGTGATCGATTTCCGGCCCGAGGCAGGCGGCTTCGTCTTCTACTGAGGGAGGGAAGATTGCCGCTCATCGAATGGCAGGACCGCTACAGCGTCGGTATCGAGGCCGTCGACCACGAGCATCGCGAGATGATCGATCTCATCAACACGGTGCACGCCGAGCTCCTCGCGGGCACGGGCGGCCACACCATCGCGTCCTTCCTGGGCGACGTGCTGAAGGGCATCTCGGCGCATTTCGCGCTGGAGGAGCGCTTCATGCGCGAGCACGGCTACGACCAGCTCGCCGAGCACAAGAGCGAGCACGAGCGGCTCCTCGATGCGCTGCGCGACATCATGGATTCGTTCGAATCCGACCCGGAGGGCGCGTCACGGCTCCTGTCGCGGCAGCTTGACGACTGGTTCACCGTGCATTTCGCCACCCACGACGCACGCCTCCACCATCGGCTGGGCGCGCATGACGGCCACGGCTGAGGCCAAGATCCGAGAGCAGAAGTCCACAGCTCAAACGCCGGGCCCGCGGGGCTTCTGCGACTCTGGGCGCCGGAGCGAAAAACGGAGAAGCAGTCAAGACGCGCAAGTGGCGGAGGGAGAGGGACCCGGATCCAACCTTCTCCAGCGCGGAAGCGGTTGATCTATGGTTGGGCTGCAATCTGAAGTTCATCTCAGGCTTCGCCGCGGCATTGGCTCCTACAGCACGGGCGCGGGCGGCGGAGGCTACTCGGATTCCTGGTTCCAATTCCAATTCAACAGATTAGGGCTACCGACGAGGGCAATTGACGCCGTCCGACCTGAAGCGCTGCGTTATTGCGAAAACAACGCTTGAACTCGCGAGGACGAGTAGCACCCGAACCATATGGTGGAATGCGACGAACGCCACCTCGATTTGGAGCGACAGGGCCACCAAACTCATCTCTGCAAGCCCGCCTGGCGCGTATGCGAGGATGAGAGCGGATAGATCAAAGGCAGAGTTGAAGGTCAGCAGCACGGCGAGGCCCACGCTGATCGACAGAAGGAGGGCGGTCGCGCCGACCGAGAGCAGGATTGTCCATAGGATGCGCAAGGGTGATGCCCCGGCGAATCGGCAGCCGATTGAGATTCCGAGCACAAGCTGCGCCAGGAGCACGATCTCGAACGGCGGCGTAACCTCAGTGACGCCGAGGAGATGGAAGGCGGCACTGACCAGCACTGGACCGAGGAGATACTTTCCCGGCAGGCGCGCCAGGTGCCCGAACGCCGCGCCGGCGAGGGCGATCGTCGCAAGCCAAACCCAGTCGAGGAGCGGCACGTCGATTGCTGAGACGGATGTCCGCACGACGCTTGGGATTGTGGTGTCCGACGTGAACTGGACCAGGAAAGGCACGGCGGAGACGACGAGGAGGACACGAGCCGAATGGATCAGTGCAATCGCACGTGGATCGCCGCCCCTCTCCTCGCCGAGCGTGATCATTTCGATCACCCCGCCCGGCATCGCGGCGAAATAGGCGGTCGGGAAGTCTAGCCCACCGATGCGGCGGAAGTAGATCGTGCCAAGGGCCGCGGAAACGATCACCAGCCCGGCCATGCCGGCGAGTGGAAGCGCCCATTCGCCGACCGACGCCAGACTCTTCTGATTGAACCCCGAACCGAGAAGCACGCCGATGACGACGAGCATCGGCGACATCGCAAATCGGGGCATCGCGATCGGCGCGCGGGCCACCGCGGCGATGGTGCAGGCGGCCATCGGCCCGAGCATCCAAGCAAGGGGGACGTGGAGCAGCGTGAATCCGATGCCGCCGATGCTCCCCACGCAGAGCGCGAGGAGCACTCGGGGTGCGAGTGCGACGAGGAGTTCTTGTCGGCGACGGCCGTGTGGGCAGATTCGGGGCTTGATGCTTGGATATGTTGGCTCGGGTCGTTCGGCGTCTGGCTCGTCTGGCTCGTCTGGCCCGTCACGCGTCACGCTTCATCTCCGGGATGGCCCCGCGCAGCTGCCTTTCAATCGCGATCGCCTCCATCGTCAGTTGATCGCGGGGGCGTGGCAGGTCTACCGCGAGATCGAGAACGACCTCACCCGGATTCGACTTCAGAACGATCACACGGTCCGCCAGGAACACGGCTTCGCCGATATTGTGCGTCACATAGACGACCGTCGTGCCGGCGCGCCGCCAGACACGGTCGATGAGCTCCATCAGCTTCTCGCGCGTCATCGCATCGACAGCGCCGAGCGGCTCGTCCATCAGGAGGACACTGGGCTCGAAGGCGAGCGCGCGGGCAATCGCCACTCGCTGTTTCATGCCACCGGAGAGCTGATGGGGATGGAGTTCCGCCGCGTCCGCGAGTCCGACCTCCTCCAGGAATGCCATGGCGCGCGAGCGCCGTTCGGCGGCGGGAATGCCGAGTGCCTCGAGCGCGAACTCCACGTTGTGGCGCGCCGAGCGCCAAGGGAAGAGCGCGTACTCCTGGAAGACTACCCCGCAGCGCACCTCCCCGCTTCCCGGAGCACCGGTGCCGACCTTGATCAGCCCCGCCATAGTGGCGCCGCTTGTTGTCGGGCCGACAAAACCTGCGAGCGCGTTGAGCAGCGTCGACTTGCCCGAACCGCTGGGGCCAATGATGGCAAGGAACTGGCCCTTCGGCACCTCTAGATTGATGTCTTTCAGGACGAGCTTGCTCAGGAACGACAGCGTCAGCTCTCGGATCGAGAGCGGCGCCGGCTCCGGTCTCGGACCGGTGATGGAAGCCGGAACGGGGGGTGAAGTCGGAAGAGCGTTCATGCGCTGTCCTAAGTGCCTCCGCCCATGCCCCAGCGTTCGATCGTGCGCGCTTCGAGCGGAGCGAAGATGAGTTTGTCGAGGACGATCGAAACCGCCATGATGACGACCAGCAGGCTCAGAATGACATCCATCTGGATGTAGTCCTTCGCCTCGAACATCCGGATTCCGAGCCCGGTCGCCGCAACGGCGAAAAACTCCGCCCCGATGGCGGCGCGCCAGGCCATCGCCAACCCCTGGCGCAGGCCGATCATGATCGACGGAAGCGCGGAGGGCAGCACCACCTTCATGAAGAATCGCGTGCCCGTCACGCCCATCGAGCTGGCGACGCGTGGGAAGATCGGATCTATCGTCTTGCTGCCGCTCCAGGTGTTCACAATGATCGGCATTGCCGAGGTGATCGAGATGATGAGGATCGCTGCCTTGAGCGTCAGCCCGAACCACAGGACGAAAAGCGGCACGAGCGCGAGCGCCGGTATCGGCAGAAGGAAGTTGACGAGCGGGCCGAACAGGTCCTCCGCCAACCGTGAGCGCCCCATCCAGAGGCCCACCGGCACGCCCACCATGATCGCGACCGCGTAGCCAAGGAACATCCGCGAGAGCGTCGCCACAGTCTCGGTGAAGAGCTCGCCGCTCGCCAGCATCCGCCCCATGCGGCTGAAGATGCTTGTGAGCGAGGGGAAAAGCAGCCGGTTGAAGCCGCCGAGGGATGCCAGGAGCTCCCACACGACCGCGATCGCAAGCAGGAAGATGGCGAAGGCGGCGAGGCTCTTCACTGCCTCCCTCGCCCTCGACAGCCGGCCGTGTGCGGAAGGGAGAGTACCCCCGGGGACTCCCCCTACCGCGTGCTCGTGTGCGTCCGGAACAGACAAGTCTATTCCATCGCATTGCGGGCGAGATCGAGGCGCAGGATCGTATCGAAATCCGGAATCCTCTCGATCTTGCCGGCCTTGAGAAGGAGCTCCGCCGCCTCGGTCAGATATGCCTTCATCTGCGCCTCGTCGAAGCTCACGTCGAGATCAACCGTCTTCCAGGCCATGTCGACGACCTCGCGCGGCACGCCCACGCCGAGTTCGTCGAGCTTTGCGCGGATGATGTCGACCGTCTCCTCCGGATTGTCCTTGATCCACTCGACCGCTGAGTAGTAGCCGCGCAGCGCATCGACCACGACCTCCTCATTGCCCTCCAGATATTCGGTGCGGATGACGATGAAGACAGGCAGTGGATCGAAATCGCCGATCGACTGGATGCGCTTCCCGATGCCCTGCTGCACGGCGATCGAGATGTAGGGCTCCACGCTCGCAATGGCATCGACGCGTCCGCCGCCGAGCGCTGCGGGCATGTCGCCCATGTTCATGTTTACCTGCCTGACATCCTCGGGCTTAAGGTTGAAGTGTGGGAGGACATAGTTGTCTATGTCGAGCGATGTCGTCGTTCCCTGCTGGACGGCGAGCGTCTTGCCCTTGAGATCAGCGACGGTCTTGATGTCGGAGTCAGGCGGCACGACGATCGCAGTCGTGTGGCCGACGCGGTTGGCGACCGCAACGATCCGGAAGTCGCCCGTCTGCCCGCCGGTGATGGTCGGAGTGACCGCCATCGAGCCGGCCTGCGCCGATCCGGAGAGGACGGCCTGGAGCACGTCCGAACCGGCGACGAAGCCGCTCGACTTGACTGGGATGCCCCAGAGGTCACGAACTTCCGTGACCATCAGCGAACCGCCGGCAATCGAGGTCTGGTAGGCGAAGGCAAGGGGCGCCCTGTCCTGCGCCAATGCCGATGAGGCGAATGCGGACGAGGCGGCGAGCGCGAGTGTCGCCCCGAGCTTCATTGTTCCTGATAGCAAACCCATCTTCTGGTCCTCCCATTCTCTTTTGAACTTGGTGCGGATGATGGTCTTCACGGCGCCAGGCCCCGGCGGCGGAGCATGCGGCTCTCCACCCGCTCGAAGATCATGCGCTCCGTGACGTAGGCGAAGAGCGCGATCCCGAGCACGCCGACGATCATGGTCGGCGTATCGAGGAAAACGCGCCCCCGCGTAATCAGGACACCGAGGCCGACCGAGGCTCCGGCTAGGAGTTCGCCTGCCACAAGTGCATGCCAGCCGCGCGCGAAACCGAGCCGCAAGCCCGTCAGTATGGAGGCGAATGCCGCCGGCATGACCACCTTGAAGAAGCGGCGCGAGCCTGTAACGCCCATCGACCGCGCGACGCGGAGGAAGACCCGGTCGACGTTGCGGATGCCGCTCCAGGTGTTGAGCGCAATCGGGACGCTGGAGACGAATATGATCAGCGCGATGGTTGCCGGCGCGCCGAGCCCGAACCAGAGCAGGAAGAGTGGTGTCCATGCGACGGCCGGCGTGGCGAGCAGCGCAGAGAGGAAGCGCACGGCCATCTGCTCTGCGAAGCCGAGGGAGCTGACTAGAAGCCCGACCGCTATGCCGACGAAGACGGCGACGAAGAAGCCCGCAAATAGCGTCGCGAGGCTGGCCGCAGCCGCTTGGAGCAAAATGCCGCTGGAGAGAAGTTCCACAAACCGCGCTGCCACGAGATCCAGCGGCGGCATGAAGATAGGTCTGAACATGCCGCTAATGGCAAGCCCCTGCCAGCCCACGATAAGGATGAGCGGAGTGATAAAGCGGCGCAGCCTGATCCCGCGGAAAAGCGACGAGCGGCGCGGCGCGGCCGTCACGGCGCGCCCCCGTCCGGACTGGACACGACATGCGCGGGCCCCCGATTCTGTAGTATGCCGCGCGCCCCTGCGACCGCGTTCGCCCGTGGTTCGCGCTCCGACCCCACCGTGTACCTCGCCAAATGAGGGGTCAGCGGCTTTCCGACCGACGGCACCGCGTCATGTGCCACGCCTTTGGGCACGAAGATGGTGTTGCCTTCCACCACCCTGCAATTTGCGGTGCGGACGTCGGGTGGTAGGACAACGAGCAGGACGCTTATCTCATCCTGCACAACACGCTTGAGGGGATCCGTCGCACGCTGTCCGGGCACATTGGCGAAGCCACTCGCACTGCTCGGGGGTATGCGGATCCGCTGGCTCATGCGGCCGATGCCGTTGCAGGATTGGGACGGTCGACCCCGAGCACCTCCCACACCTCGAACAGCCGGTTGGCGACCTCCGAGGCAACCCGATCGGTGAAGTGGACGGCGGCTTCCGGCTTCGCCCAGGTCGGATCGCCGTACCATCCATCCTCGGAAAGGTCGCGAACATCGGTGACGAACCCATAGACCTCATGGGAGCGCCGCATGGCGTCGAGCGCCTCCGCCTTCGCTGTGCGGTGCGGCGTCTTGAAGCGATCGGCATGCACCAGGCTCGGATCATGCGCCATCACGGCCAGCGTCTCGATGCTGCCGGCATGCGTCAGCCGGCCGCCCTCCGGAGCGTAGATGCGCTGCGCCACGAAGTGCGCATGCGCGAGCACCACCTTGGCGCCGGTCTCTTTTTGCACCTCTGCGCAGACGGATTGGATCGCGGAGGAATGCGCCTCATGCCAATTGAGCATGATGAGGAGCTTCACGCCGCCGTCGATGAGCTGGTGCGAGATATCGCGGATCAGGCCCTCGAAGGTGCTGCGGCTAAGCGAGATGGTGCCGGGGAGGCCGACATGGGGCGCGGTGGTTCCGTAGGGCCCGAACGGGACGAACAGGCAGCCGAGCTTCTCGGCGAGCGCCTTTGCGACGCCCTCAGCGGCGAAAACGTCGGTGCCGCACGGCAGATGCGCGCCGTGCTGCTCGACGCTTCCGAACGGTATAACGGCGACCGGCATCCTCGCGATCACCTCACGAACGTCCGGACTCGGCAGACGCAATAGATCGTAGACCGCCACTACTCACCCCCCGATTATTTTGTCCCGAAGCAATTTCCTATAGGTTGGCAATCGATTGTCAACGCGGTTTGCATGACGGCCCTTGGCATAGAACGCCTTCTGAAGGCTAATTTCAAACACACGTTTCTTGACACACAGCGGCAAGGAATGCCGGGGAGAGCCGGCGACTTCCACTGATCAGAGTTCGGATCGTGGAGCCGCCGTCGATCCGCGCACGATCAGCCGCGGCGCGAGCGACAGCACCGTTCCTTCATGCGAACGGGAGGCGATTTCCTGGAGGATCGTAGTGCCCGCCTGCGCGCCGAGCTGATATTGCGGGCTTCTGACTGTCGTGAGCGGCGGGCTCAGCCGATTGACGAGCGGCATGTCGTGATACCCGACAATCGACACGTCCTCCGGCACGCGGATGCCAGCTTCCGCAAAGACGTCGTAGCAGCCGACCGCAAGGAGATCGTTGGCCGCGATTACTGCGGTGAACGTCACGCATCGGGACAGCAATTCACGCGCCTGCAGATTGCCGAGCTTGAGGCCGACCGGCGAGCCGAAGATGTCCGCCGACACGATCAGGGTCGGATCGACGGGGAGCCCGGCCTCCTGCATCGAGCGCACAAAGGCGTGCCGGCGGTCGTATCCGCTGGAGACGGTGGCCGTTCCCGCAAGATGGGCGATCTGTGTATGCCCGAGCGCCTGGAGATGTTCGACCGCGAGCGAAACGCCCTTGTGGTCGTCGACCTTGACCAGCGGAGCCCAAGGGGTCGAGGTGGCGCGGTTTATGAGGACGACCGGCGTATTGGCCCGCTGCAGCCGCTCGACATGCGGATAGTCGCGCGTCGCCGTCGCGAGCAGGATGCCGTCGACCTTGCGGTCGAGCATGACTGTCAAGCTGTCCGCCTCGCGGGCGAGATCGTTGTCGGTACTGGCGACGAAAACCGACCTTCCGGCATTCCTGAGCACATCCTCCACGCCTCGCACGATCGGCGCGTAAATGGGATTGGAAATGTCCGGGATGATCATACCGACGGAAAGGCTCCGCTCCATCCGGAGCGCCCGCGCGATGCCATTCGGACGGTAGCCGAGCTCTTTCGAAGCCGCGAAAACGCGTTCGACGAGCTCGGCGCTGACCCGTTGCGTCCCCTCGTTCAGGGCGCGCGACACCGTCGAGGGATGTACGCCCGCCAGCGCCGCAACGTCCGCAACGGTAACGGTGGTGCGCGCCTTCGATGTGTCGGACATATCAATCGCTCGCCCAGACGGGAACCGGAGTCTATAGCACAGGCGCCACCTGGCGGCGAAAAGGGGGTGCGGGGCAGGGCGCCGCGCAAACTTCGTGCGAGGTGCGGTTCCCATGGACGTCACCTGCCACTGAGTGTGTCAACGGCGGCCACTCCGTGCCGTTGCGTTCCGCACGCGCGAGCAGTTCGTGAAGCAGCGCACCGAGGCGGTGAACGCCTTGCGGTCGCATCTGTATGAGTTCGGCCATGTCGCACCCGAGGGCATCGGCTATCTGCCCCGCCTCGCGAAGATTGTCGATGAACCCAGGTTCGTTTTCAGGTCCTCTCCCTCCGCCAATGCGAGCCGCCGACCGCCCGCTGTCGGACCTGCGCATCGTGCGCGACTTGGGCGCCGTGATCCGCTGCCGGATCACTCCCGTGTTCGATGCAACCTGCCTGACGGGTTGACCCGAACTCCCCACTGAACGATGGTTGTTGCACAAGCAACTACGCTTTGAGCCAATCGGCCGGCGATGCGTGGGGACCTAACGCTGATGGGTGCTCACGTCTGGCTGGCACAGGGTGAAAAAGGGGAGGAATGCAAATGCTTTACTCGATGTTGACCAGTGCTGTCAGACTCGCCCCACTAGCGCTCCTGGCGCTCGGGCAGATTGCACATGCCGAGGTCGACCAGATCCGCATGTCGCGCGGTCTGTCGCTCGGATTCCTTCCGTCGATCATCATGGAAGACCAGAAACTGGTTCAGAAGCACGCGAGCGAGGCAGGGCTCGGCGAGGTCGATGTACAGTGGAATTCCTTCATCGGCGGCGCGGCGATGAATGAGCAGCTGCTCGCGGGGCAGGTCGACTTCGCAGGTGGCGGTCCTCCGCCGTTCATGGTGCTCTGGGCTCGCACGAAGGACACGCCCCTGGCGGTAAGAGCCGTGGCTGCGCTGAACTCCTCGCCGATGTTCCTCCTGACGCGCAAGGAGAACGTGAACTCCATCGCCGATTTCGGGCCCGACGACCGAATCGCGGTTCCCGGTCTGAAGATCTCCAACCAGGCCGTGGTTCTGCAGATGGCATCTGAAAAGGCGTTCGGAGATCCCTCGCGCCTCGATCCGCTCACGGTCCAACTCGGGCTCCCCGATGCTTACGCGATGCTGAAGTCCGGTACCGAAATCACCGCAGCGTTCTCGGGACCGCCGTTCCAGTATCTTTCGGAGGATCACAAGGCGAGTGGCATCCGCGCGATCATGAATTCGGAGGAGGTTCTCGGCGGACCGACAACCTTTCTAATGATGTGGACCACCCAGCGATTCGCCGCTGAGAATCCGAAAGCCGTGCAAGCCGTCTACAACGCAATCGCCGAGGCGATTCATGTGATCGACAGCGACAAGCAGAAAGCGGCAGAAATATTCTTGCGGGTGACGAATGAGCGCACGTCTCAGGAGGAGATCGTCCGAATACTGGAGGATCCAACCACCAGGTTTGGCTTGGCTCCCAACAACATCATGCAGTATGCGGACTTCTTGTCCAAGAACGGAGTGATCAAGGAGCGTCCAGAATCGTGGAAGGACCTCTTTCTGCCGGGTCCCGTGCATGAACTCGAGGGCAGCTGACGTGCCGCAGGAGATGGCAGAAGCGTTCCCTGCATCGATAGACGATGCAGGGCGGCGGATCCGCGACGGATCGCTGACCGCTGAACGCCTGACGTTGGGGTATCTTTCCTGCGTTGAGCGGCTCCAGCCGGTCCTGAACGCGATGATCACGGTGCTCTCGGAGCAGGCGATCGAGGACGCCAGGCGCCTCGATGCCGAACTCGCAGATGGGCATGATCGCGGGCCGCTGCACGGGATCCCGATCGTCCTGAAGGACAACATCGACACGGGAGGTGTTCGCACCACCGTGGGGTCCGAGTTCCTCCGCAACCGGATTCCAGACGAGGATGCAGAGATCACGCGGCGTCTCAAGCGCGCCGGAGCGATCATCATCGGCAAGGCCAACCAGAGCGAGTTCAGTTCCGGATCATCCGGTGTGAACGTGTTTCACGGGAACGTGCACAACCCGTGGGATCTGGAGCGGGCCCCCGGAGGATCCTCCAGCGGAACCGGCGCCGCGGTTGCGTCCGGCATGGCTCTCGCCGGAATTGGCACTGATGCGGGGGGGTCGGTCCGCCAACCCGCAAGTCGGTGCGGTATCTTCGGATTTCGGCCAACCTTCGGGCGGGTGAGCTTGGCCGGGGTCTGGCCGCGAACAAGGACCTTGGGTGCCGCCGGGCCGATGACGCGATGCGTGAAGGACGCTGCTCACATCATGAATGTCCTCGTCTCACAGGAGAGCGGCCCCGAAGATTTCACGCTTCGATTAGGTGACGGAGTCGGCGGACTGCGACTGGCGCTCATCAAGGATTACACCTTCTCGGACATAGACGATGAGGTGGAAGACGTTCTGCGGCATGCCGTGGATGTGCTGTCCCGGCTTGGAGCCGAGATCATTGAGGTGGAAATCCCGGCGCTGACCGGAGACCTCGATTATGCTCGTTTGTTCAGCAACGTGCTGCTGTACGAGTTCAATCAGATTCTGGGCGATCAATACCGCAGCGCGCCGAAGCATCTGTTCGGGCCGGCAGTCCATTCGGACATCGAGCGGGGTGCTGCCGTAACCGAGGATACCTACACCTCGATCCTGCGGGAGCGATCAAAGCACACCGCGCGGGTGCGCGAGGTATTCCAGCACGTCGATGCTCTCCTTGCTCCGGTCCTCCCGAACGTGACGCCGCTGCAAACCGCTGGTCCGGAAGTGTGGGCGCGAGGGCGCCAGTTCAATCTGCCCTTCAGCTTCCTCGGGCTCCCTGCGGTCTCGGTGCCCGCGGGTTTCGCATGCGGAATGCCAGTCGGGCTGCAGGTGATTGCCGACACCATGGAGGAGTCGCTGCTGCTCCAGATTTCATCGGCCTTCGAAGCGGCGACAGACTTCCATGCTCGTCGCCCGCCCATCTCCTGCGAGCCCGTTTGATGTCGCACTTGAACGAAGTCCTGCAGGCGATCTCGCCAGACAACGTCCGGCGCTATGTGGAGCACGTCGCATCTCACATACCCTCGCGTCTTGCCGGGTCCGAGAACGGCCGGCGGATGGCCGAGTACAATGCGCTCGCTCTGTCGCAAGCCGGCGTCGAAGCGGCGGTGCAGGAAACACTGGCCCTGGTGAGTTTCCCTGAAGCCGGCGAATTCGAAGTGATCTCACCGCGCCGGGAGACCGTCTCCTGCTTCACCTGCGCACACAGCCTCCAGACCCCTGAAGACGGGCTGACGGGACCGCTCGTCTTCGCAGGTGCTGGGTCGGCCGAGGATTTCGAGCGCCTTGATGTCGCGGGAAAGATTGCACTCTGTGAGAATTCGTACGCTCCGGCGCGCATGGAGAAGCAGCGTCTGGCGGCGCTGCGCGGCGCGGCGGGCATTGTCTTCATGAACTGGGGGCATCCGGACAGCGATACGCTACCTCTCGGTTCGGTGAAGTCCGCCTGGGGAAATCCGACCCCCGAGACGTGGCGCGACGAGATGCCGAAGATGCCCGCGATCGGGATATCGCGGGCAAGTGGCATAGCTCTGCAGGAGCAATGTCGCGCCGGCCCTGTGGACGTGCGTATCAAGACTGCCGTCGAGAACTGCTGGCGACCCGTTCAGATCACGGTTGGCGAGTTGATGCCGCCGGGCCGGGACGATTTCGTGCTGCTGGGGGGGCACCAGGACAGCTGGTTCGGTGAGGCCGCCACGGACAACGCGGCTGGCAATGGCTGCATCATCGAGCTCGCACGCATCTTCGCAGGGCGCCGTGACCAGCTGCGAAGAGGGCTGGTCTTCGGTTTCTGGACAGCACACGAGACGGGGACGATGGTGGGTTCCTCCTGGTTCGCCGACCAGAACTGGGACCGGCTGCGGCGGAACGCTGTCGCCTATGTCTCGATCGACCAGCCCGGTTGCGTCGGAACTTCCCGGTGGCTCACCAAGTCGAACCTGGAGATGAGGAGATTTCACCAGCGCATCGAGAGAGAGCTTCTGTCGATGCCGATCGATTGGAAGCCGCAGAACAAGGGTGGCGATGCGTCATTCTTCGGGCTCGGGATCCCCATGATTTACGGAATGGCATCGTTCTCGGCAGACCAGTTGCGCGATACCGCGAATGCAAATCTCGGCTGGTGGCATCATTCGACCGAGTGCACCGTGGACAAGGTCGATTTCGGGACAATGGGCGATCACCTCAGGGTATATGCGTCCTGGTTGTGGGAACTCTGCACCGCTCCTATCCTTCCATTCGAGTTCAAGCCCGTGGCCGGGCAGTTTCTGGAGAGATTGCAGGAGCTCGATCGCTCGCCGGGCGCATCGGATCTGGGCTTGACCGCGTTGGTGCAGATCGCAGCGCAGTTCCAATCCGCCGCCCACGACCTCGACGAGACCGTTTGCCGATTGCGACAGGTTCCCGAAACCACGCCCGGGTTCGAGCGGTCGGCAGGCATCCTGAATACTTGCCTGAAGCGCCTCTCCAATAGGCTCATCCCCGTCCAAAGTACCGTCAAGGGTGTATACGGGCATGATCCCTACGGATACACGCCGCAGCATAGCGTCATACCGTGTCTCCATGATGTTCCACGGTACGCCTCCCTCCCCGTGGGGTCACACGAACGGATTCTCATGCACACGCAGTTGGTTCGGGAGCGGAACCGGGTCGCTGATGCTTTGAACGACTCCCGTGAGTTGATCGAAGATGCGCTATCGCGCGTTGCCTAGCGCAAGAACCGGCATAAGGCCGTTACGCAATGAGCTTTGAAGCAGCCGAACACGCAGCGGATTTGACGGAGGTCGTACGAGACCAGTCGTTCGGCGGACACGCCCACCCGATCCTGGCGGTGGAAGGCGTAACCCTTCAGTACAAGACGCCGGCGCATTTGGTGACGGCTACGTACAAGGTGAGCTTTGAGGTCGACCGAGGGGACAGGTACGTCATCCTTGGCCCGTCCGGCTGCGGAAAATCCACTTTGCTCAAGGCCGTCGGCGGCTTCATGCGTCCGGTGGAGGGGCGGATCAGCCTTGACGGTCGGGAGGTGAAGGACGCAGGTCCCGACCGGATGATCGTCTTCCAGGATTTCGAGCAGCTGATGCCTTGGAAGACCGTCCTTCAGAACGTCCTGTTTCCGATGAAGGCGAGCGGGCGCTTCAAAGGCGCGGAGGCCCAGGCGCGCGCCCATGCCGCGATCGACCGGGTCCGGCTGACGAAGTTCATGAACGTTCACCCGCACATGCTGTCCGGCGGAATGAAGATGCGTGTCGCCATCGCGCGGGCCATGGCGATGGAGCCTGACATACTGCTGATGGACGAGCCGTTTGCGGCTCTGGACGCGTTGACGCGGCGGCAGATGCAGGAGGAGCTGCTGGATCTCTGGGATCAGCTCAAGTTCACGGTGCTCTTCGTGACACATTCAATCGAGGAGGCGATCCTGATCGGCTCACGGATCCTGGTGTTGTCACCGCATCCGGGACGAGTGCGCGCGGAACTCGACGCGGTCGACCACTCGTTCGATAACATCGACGAACCTGCGTTCGGGGCGCTCGCGAAGCGCATTCATGGCCTTCTTTTCGACTCGCCCCTGGCGAGCCCGGCCGCGGCGACATGAAGGGATCACCACGGCCGCTGGAAGGCATGCTGCAACGGCGGCAGGAATTTGAGGTCGAATTGCTGCCCCTTGCGGATGTCGGGGAGATCGCGCGCCCGCTTCGCTTCTGGGAACGTGTATTGAACGCGGGGGCGGTCCGCACGACGCTCATTCTCTTCGCTCTCGCAATTGTCTGGGAACTCTACGGCTTGTGGTTGGGTATTCCGATCCTGTTCCCGACGCTGACCGAAACGCTGCGCACCTTCTGGCAAGATCTTCTCAACGGATCGCTTCCGAACCGGGTCTTCACGTCGCTTCGGTCGTTGTTCATCGGGTATGGTATCGGGATCCTGTTGGCAGCCGTGCTCACTACGTTCGCGGTATCGAGCCGACTCGGAACCGACCTGCTGCGAACGCTGACTGCGATGTTCAACCCGTTGCCGGCGATCGCGCTTCTGCCGCTTGCGCTGATCTGGTTCGGGCTCGGCATACCGTCCATGGTTTTCGTAATCGTCCATTCCGTGCTCTGGGCAGTGGCGCTCAACACCCTTACCGGATTCCAGGGGGTGCCGGAGACCCTGCGGATGAGCGGCCGGAGCTTCGGGCTGCGCGGGATCAGGTACGTCCTCTTGGTGTTGGTGCCTGCTGCCTTTCCGGCCATCCTCGCAGGATTGAAGATTGGCTGGGCATTCGCGTGGCGGACGCTGATCGCAGCGGAGCTTGTCTTTGGAGTGTCTTCACGATCCGGGGGCCTCGGCTGGTACATCTTCGAGGCTCGGGCACAGCTCGACACGTCCCGCGTATTTGCCGGCCTGCTGGCCGTGATCCTGATCGGGTTGTTCGTGGAGTCGGTGATATTCCAATCCATCGAGAGGCGTACGATCCGAAAATGGGGCATGCAGCGTTAGGGTCGCGGCGGAGCGAGCCTGGAGCGGCGCGAACAGGATGAGTTCCACGCCACCGGGCGGCCCTCGCTGGCTGTTGCCCGGCCTGTGGCCGCTGGACCGAGGCGGAACGGGCGCCCAAGCATACACCCACCCTCGTCAAGCTCCCCTCCGGCCACACCCAGCCGCCGCCCTGGCCCGCCATCGCCGGCAAACCAACGGAGCTGATGCACGAATACCTCCCCGGCCTTTCGCCTGCATCCCGCAGCCGCGTTAGCACCAATCCTTCGATCGGGTCGAAGCCGTGGAGGGGTTACCGAAAGGTCCGACCAGGTTCGCTCAAGCGCCCCTGCATGCGGCTGTCAACGGCGGTCGCTTTTTCGGCCAGCGGGGCGGTGCAATTTCCGGCCAGTTGCTCAGGGGCGAAGCCGCGAGTGAGTGCGCCCCATGGCGTCGTAGCGAGGGAGCGGCTTCGCGGCGCCGGCGGTTGGGCTGATCTGACGAACGAGGCTCAGTCCGGGGCGGCGGTGGCCTGGTCTTGCTCCGCCCGGATCACACGCCGGTGGCGGCCGGCGGACTGCTTCAGGCGATAGCTCTCGCCGTTCATCGCCAGGATGTCGACATGATGGGTGAGTCGGTCGAGGAGAGCACCGGTGAGGCGTTCGGACCGGAAGATCGACGGCCATTTGAGGTGGTCCCCATTCAGCGGACAGATTGGCGGCTTAGCTAAGCTTGGTTCTGGTCTCCGTCACGCCGCCATTTCGATGCCGGCGGAGGGCATATGGACCTCAGCCGGTGTTTGTCCGGCCAGGGCCGTGTGAGGCCGCGAGCCGTTATAGTAGGTGATCCACCGGCCGATGCCGGCGCGCGCCTCCGATCCGGTCTCGAAGGCGTTGAGGTAGATGCACTCGTATTTGAGCGAGCGCCAGAGCCGCTCGATGAACACGTTATCGAGCCAGCGACCGCGACCGTCCATGGATATGCGGATGCCGGCTTCGGCCAGTACCTCGGTGAAGCGCGGACTGGTGAACTGGCTTCCCTGATCGGTGTTGAAGATCCCTGGTCGCCCGAAGCGCACCATCGCTTCCTGCAGCGCCTCAATGCAGAAGTCCGCCTCCATCGTGTTGGACAAGCGCTAGGCCAGAACCCTGCGGCTGAACCAGTCCATGACGGCGACCAGGTAGAGGAAGCCGCGCCGCATCGGGATGTAGGTGATGTCGGCGCACCACATCTGGTCGGGGCGGTCGATGACGAGGCCCCGCAGCAGATAGGGCCACACCCGATGCTGGGGATGGCGCACTGTGGTCTTCGGCCGCTGGTAGACGGCGGCCAGCCCATGCGCGCCATCAGCCGGCGGACGCGCTTGCGACCGACCGGATGACCATGGCGGCAAAGATGCCGGGCCATCTGCCGGGAGCCGTACCACGGTGTCTCCATGAACTGCTGGTCGATGACCCCCATCAGCGCAAGATTCTCCGCGTTCTCGAGACGAGGGCCGCCGTAGAACCCCGACCGGCTGATGCCGACCAATGCGCACTGGCGCGTTATCGGGAGCGTCGGGTGGTGAGGTTCGATCATCTCGCGCCTCCGACCGACGTTCATCGACCGGAGGCTCGTCGCAAAAAATCCCGCTCCACGACCAACTGGCCGATCTTGGCATGAAGCTGATCGATCTCGCCCTCGCGCATCGCCTCAGCAGCTTCCGCTTTGCCGGAGAAGACGCCGGACATGCCCTCGATCGCCTGCTTCTTCCACGCGTTGATCATCGTCTGGTGGATGCCGTGCTTGGCCGACAGCTGCGCGATCGTTTGTTCGCCACGGATCGCGTCGAGCGCCACCTTGGCCTTGAACTCCGCAGAATACCGCTTCCTCTTCCCGTCATCGGGTCCGTCCTCTCGCTAGGGCGAACCAAGCTTAGATGACTGTCCGGGTTTCAGGGACCACCTCAATCATCGGTGGTCCTGGTGGGGCTGGCGGCTCTTGCCTGCCCGTCGGCGCCATGCCCATGATGACGCCCCAGTTTCAGGGGAGATGGCTTGCAGGACAGCCGCGACTTCGTCACCGCGCTCGCCAGGGGGCTCTCGGTCATCCGGGCGTTCGACCGGGACCACCCGCAGCTGACGCTGAGCCAGGTGGCAGCACGCGCGGGCCTCAGTCCCGCCACCGCGCGGCGCTGCCTCTTCACCCTCGAGCAGCTTGGGTATGTCGGGTCGAGCGGCCGGCTCTTCATGCTCCGGCCGAAAGTGGTGGAGCTCGGATCCGGCTTCCTCGCTTCGGTCCGCATCGAGGAGGTGATCCAGCCAATCCTGCGCGACGTCGTGGCGGAGGTCGGCGACAGCGCGTCGCTCGGCGTTCTGGAGGGGGACGACGTGCTCTATGTCGCGAACTTCTCCGCCAAGCGCTTCGTGCAGCTCACCGCCGGTGTCGGCACGCGCTTCCCAGCCTATGCGGTCTCGATGGGGCGCGTGCTCCTGGCAGCGCTTCCCGATCACGAGCTGGAGGATTACCTCGCGCGGATCCGGCCCGCAGCGTTCACCCCCTCGACGGTCATCGACCCGGCCGTGTTGCGGGAGCGTATCGAGGACGTGCGCCACGACGGCCATGTCGTGGTTGCGGGCGAACTGGAGGAGGGGCTCGAGGCGGCCGCCGTGCCCGTGCGGCTGAAGTCCGGCCGCGTCATTGCCGCCCTCAACGCGTCGCGCTTCGCCCGCGCTTCCAGCACGGAGGGCCTGCGTCGGAGCATTGCCGTGCTCGAAAGTGCGGCCGGGCGCCTTGCCGAGGCTGCCGAGCTGGTCCCCACCCTCGCTGCGGCGCTCCAGTCGCCGAGGGGCCGGGAGGAGGGCCGCTGACCCGCGCGACGCCGCCGGCCAAGCGAAATGGCCCGCTCCGCTCGTGATCCGAACGGACACTCCGGAAGCGGCCCGAGGGCGCGAGGGCCTTGATTCTTAGGCGGGACGGTGCGCACACTGCGTTCGTAGAACGAATTTTTTTTCGCACAGCGAAACATGGTGCGACTGCTAGCGATCGGACCCCGATGACCACACCAGCCATGATCTGCGTCGCGATCACCGGATCCGTGCCGCGCAAGAAGGATACGCCGGCAGTCCCGATCACCCCGGCCGAGCAGATCGAATCGACGCACCAGGCCTTCGAGGCCGGCGCCACCATCGTCCACGTTCACGTCCGCGGCGCCGACGAGAGCCCGAGTTCGGATCCCGACCTCTTCGACGCGGTGCAGGAGGGCGTGCGAAAGCAATGCCCCGGCATGGTCGTCCAGTTCTCCACCGGTGGGCGCGGAAGGACGCCCGAGGAGCGGAAGCGGCCGCTGGCGCTGCGCCCCGACATGGCCTCCTATGCCACCGGCTCGGTGAATTTCGACAGCTTCGTCTATGAGAACACGCCGGAATTCGTGGAGGATCTCGCGGCCGCCATGCGCACCTACGGCGTCAAGCCGGAGGTCGAGGTGTTCGACGTGAGCATGCTCTATGCGGCGCACCGGCTGGCGGAAAAGGGCGCGATCGCGCGGCCGATCCACGTCCAGTTCGTGCTCGGCATTCGCAATGCGCTCCCCGTGCGTCGGCGGCTGCTCGAATTCTTGGTGGGCGAGTTGAGGGAGCTCGAGCCGGACGCCACCTGGGCAGCGGCGGGGATCGGGCGGCACCAGCTCGACGTCAACAGATGGTGCCTGGAGCTCGGCGGCCATTGCCGGACGGGCCTCGAGGACAACATCCGCTTCGACGCCGAGCGGCTCGCCGCGAGCAACGCGGAACTCGTCGCGCGCGTCGCGGATCTGATCGGGGCGCACGGCAGGCACGTCGCGAGCGTTGGGGAGACGCGGGCGCTCCTCGCACTACCGCCGGCATGACCTCCGCCCGAGAGACATCGAACGAAGGGAGTCCAATTTGAGCGACGACACGTACGAAGCTGGCATGGTGGTTCGCCGGAAGATCCTGGGTGACGCCCACGTCGATCGTGCGATCGCCCGCACGACCGATCTCAACCGCGAATTCCAGGACCTCCTCACTCGCTACGGATGGGGGGAGGTCTGGACCCGCCCGCATTTCGACCATCGCACCCGGCGCATTCTGGTGCTCGGAACGATGATGGCGATCGGCCGCTGGGAGGAATTCGCCATGCATCTCCGCGCCGCACTCGCGGATGGCATGTCGCTCGACGATATCAAGGAGATCATGCTGCAGCAGGCCATCTATTGCGGCCTGCCGGTGACGAACACCGCCTATCACCACCTCGATCGGGTGATCGCCGAACTGACCGAGAGCGGGGTCGAGATCAACCGCGGCTCGGCCTGACCGTGGCGCCCTCCGGCGAGACCGAGATCGACATCGCCAGGCGTCGCGACTGGATCGGCCGCGAGGAGCGCGTCGAGGAGGTGATCGGCGCCACGCCCGTGCGGATGCTCGCCGCGACGCTCGACCACGACGACCCGCCGCCGCGGCCGGGCAGCCCCATCCCCCCGCTCGCGCACTGGCTCTACACGATCCCGGTCCACCGCCATTCGGAACTGGCGGCCGACGGCCACGTGCGGCGCGGCGTCTTCATGCCGGACGTGCCGCTGCCCCGCCGCATGTTCGCGGGCGCGCGCGTCCGTTTCCTCCGCCCGCTCCGCGTCGGCGAACGCGCCACCCGGATCGGGCGGGTCGCGGACATCCAGCTGAAGGAGGGCCGGACCGGCACGCTGGTCTTCGCCGCGATCCGCCAGGAGATCTGGGGCGAAGAGGGGCTCGCCCTCGTCGAGGATCAGGACATCGTCTATCGGGGCCATCCCGCGGGCGGCGCCGAAAGCGACGGCTCCGGTGCGGACGCCCGCGAACCGGCGCAGCGCGAGCGCCGCTACCTTCCCGACGAGGCGATGCTCTTCCGGTACTCCGCCCTCATCTTCAATGCCCATCGCATCCATTACGACCGCCGCTACGCGGTCGAGACCGAGGGCTATCCGGGTCTCGTCGTGCACGGCCAGCTGGTGGCGACCTGCCTCGCGGACCTCGCCGTCCGGGAGTGGGGCCGGCCGCTTGCGGCGTTCTCGTTCCGGGCGCGGCGGCCGCTCTTCGATGGATCGCCCTTTCGCGTCTGCGGGGGCGAGGAGGGCGAGCAACTCCGGCTGTGGGCCCTGGACTCGGCCGGGCGCGTCACGATGGAGGCCGCGGCCGCCTTCGCGTCCTGACGCGGCGGTCGAGGGAATCACGCCGCCTCGGCGAGGATCTCCCTCAGGACGTAGGGGAGGATGCCGCCGTGGCGGAGGTACTCCGCCTCGATGGCGGTATCCACCCGGAGCAGCAGCGGCACGCGGTCGACCGCCCCGTCGGCGCGATGGATGACGAGCTCGACATCCTGCATCGGCACCATGCCGTCTGCCATGCCGAGGAGATCGAAGGTCTCGCTGCCGTCGATGCCGAGCGACTGCCAGCTCGCGCCGTTCTTGAACTGGGCGGGGAGCACGCCCATCCCGATCAGGTTGGAGCGGTGGATGCGCTCGAAGCTGCGCGCCACCACCAGCCGGACGCCGAGGAGCTGCGTCCCCTTGGCGGCCCAGTCCCGAGCCGACCCGGTGCCGTAGTCCAGGCCGGCGAATAGGACGAGCGGCACGCCCTCGGCCCGGTATCGCGCCGAGGCGTCGTAGATCGTCGTCAATTCGCGGGACGGATGGTGCACCGTGACGCCGCCCTCGGTGCCGGGCGCCATCAGGTTCTTGAGCCGCACGTTCGCGAAGGTGCCGCGAACCATCACTTCGTGGTTGCAGCGCCTCACCCCGTAGTTCCCGAAAGTCCGAGGGTTTGCCCCGTGATCCTGCAGCCACTCGCCGGCCGGCGAGCGCAGCGGGATCGGCGCGACCGAGCTGATGTGGTCGGTCGTCAGGGAATCGCCGAAGAGGCCGAGCGCGCGCGCGCCGCGGATCTCGCCGAAGCCCGAGGGCTCCGATGCGAAGCGGGCGAGGAACGGCGGCTCCTTGATGTAGGTCGAGTTCGGCGCCCAGTCGTAGACGGCGCCGCGGCTCTCGGGCACCTGGCTCCAGAGTTCGGCGCTGCCGGCGAGCGCGCCGTACTCCCGCCGGTAGGTTTCGGCGTCGTCGGCGAAGCTGAGCACGGCTGCGATTTCCGCGTCGGACGGCCATAGGTCGGCGAGGTGCACGGGTCTCCCCTCACGGTCCGCCCCGAGCGGCGTCCGGCAGATGTCGATGTCGACCGTCCCTGCGATCGCAAAGGCGACGACCAGCGCCGGGCTCATCAGGAAATTCGCCTTGACGCTCGGATGGATCCGCGCCTCGAAGTTGCGGTTGCCGGAGAGCACCGAGGCGACCACCAGGTCGTTGCCGACGATCGCCTCCTCGATGGCCCGGTCGAGCGGCCCGGAGGCGCCGCCGCAGGTGGTGCAGCCATAGGCAACGACGTGGAAGCCGAGCGTCTCGAGGTCGACGAGCAGCCCCGACTCGCGCAGATAGGCGGTCACCGCCCGCGAGCCCGGCGCGAGCGACGTCTTGATGCGCGGATGCACCGAAAGCCCGCGTTCGACCGCCTTCCTGGCGAGGAGCCCCGCGCCGAGCATCAGGTTCGGGTTGGACGTGTTGGTGCAGGAGGTGATGGCGGCGATCGCGACGTCGCCGTGGCCGATGTCGAAGCCGCGCCCCGGCACCTCGACCCGCCGCGCGCTTTCGGTCGCGGCCTTGCCGAATCCGCCATCTGCCACCGGCGTGCCGAGCAGATCCTCGAACCGCGCGCCGAGCCGGTCGAGGTCGATCCGGTCCTGCGGCCGCTTCGGCCCGGAAACGCTGGGCCGCACCGTCGAGAGGTCGAACTCGAAAACCTGGGAATAGTCGCAGTCGCCCGGCCGCGGAATCCCGAAGAGACCCTGAGCGCGGCAGTAGCTCTCCACGGCACCGACGTGCTCGTCCGTGCGCCCCGTGCTCCGGAGATAGTCGAGCGTCTTCTCGTCGACCGAGAAGAAGCCGAGCGTGGCGCCGTAATCCGGCGACATGTTCGAGACGACGGCGCGATCGGTGACGGACAGCGAAGCCGCGCCGTCGCCGAAATATTCGACGAACTTGCCGACGACGTTCAACCTTCGCAGCGCTTCCGTGAGCGACAGAACGAGGTCGGTCGCCGTGGTCCCGGGCTGCAGCGCGCCATTCAAATGCACGCCCACGACATCGGGGGTGAGGATGTAGATCGGCTGGCCGAGCATGCCCGCTTCCGCCTCGATGCCGCCGACGCCCCAGCCCACCACGCCGATGCCGTTGATCATCGTCGTGTGCGAATCGGTGCCGACCAGCGTGTCCGGGTAGTAGAGCCCGTCCTTCTCCCAGACGCAGCGCGCCAGGAACTCGAGATTGACCTGGTGGCAGATGCCGTTTCCGGGCGGGATCACCCGGATGTTGGAGAAGGCCTGCTTGCTCCATTTCAGGAACTGGAAGCGCTCGGCGTTCCGACCGAACTCGTTCTCCATGTTGCGGTGGAGCGCGTCCGGCGAGCCGTAGGCGTCGACTTCGACGGAGTGGTCGACCACGACGTCGACCGGGACGAGCGGCTCGATCCGGCCCGGATCGCTCTTCAGCCGGCTGGCCGTCGCGCGCAGCATCGCGAAATCGTTGAGGGCCGGAAAGCCGGACATGTCCTGGAGCAGGATGCGGCCGACCACGAACGGAATTTCGCCCTCGCGCTTCGCGTTGGGCTGCCAGGCCGCGAGCGCGCGCACGTGCTGTTCGGTCACGCGCCTGCCGTCGCAATTGCGCAGCAGCGATTCGAGCATGACCTTCAGCGTCGGCGGCAGGCGCGAGACACGGCCGAGCCCCGCCTCTTCGAGCGCGGCGAGTGCGTAGTAGCGGCCGCTGCCGCAGGGGAAACGGAATTCGCGCAACGCATTGAAGGGATCTTTGAGCATTCTCGGACTCTCTCGGCCGCTGGATCAGTGGGCGGCAACGCGGGCCGGCGGCTCCGCCGCGAGATGGTCCGCCTCGAAGCCGAGTTCACGGAGGATCTCGGCCGTATGCTCGCCGTGGAGCGGTGCCGGCCGCCGGATCTCCGGGCCGTCGCTGTCCATCAGGACCGGGTTCCGTACGGTCCGCGTCGTTCCCATCGTCGGATGCTCGACGTCGACGACCAGGCCGCGGGCCTTGACCTGCGCATCCTCGAAGACCTGGCCGTAGTCGTTGACCGGCGAGCAGGGGATGCCGACCCCGTCGAGCGCTGCCGCCAGCTCCGTCACATCCCAGCCGAGGATCGCGGGGTTCAGAACCTCGAGCAGCGCATCCTCGTTGGCCTTGCGCTGCACCTTGGTGGAGAAGCGTGGATCGGCGACGCGATCCTGGAGCCCCAGCACCTCCATGAGCCTCCGGAAATGCTCGTCGGTGGCGGCGCTGAGCGCGATGTAGCGGCCGCCCCGCGTCTCGAAGAGCTGCGCCGGCGTGTGAACCCGGTGGCGATGTCCGAGCCGCTGCGGCACCTGACCCGTCGCCAGGTACTCCGCGGTCTCCCAGACGGCCACGGCGATCGTCGATTCGGACAGCGAAACGTCGAAGCTGTGGCCCTTGCGGTTGCGCAGGACGTTGATGATCCCGATCAGCGCGGAATAGGTCGAGAACAGCGCCGCGACGATGTCGGCGGTCTGGATGCCCGTGCGCATCGGCATCTGGTCGGGCTCGCCGCAGATCGAAAGCGACCCGGCATAGGCTTCGACCGTGAAGTTCACGCCGCCGCGGCGGCGGTACGGCCCGGTCTGCCCGAAGCCGGACGCCGAGACGTAGACGAGGTCCGGCTTGACGGCGAGTAGGTCCTTGGCCCCGAGCCCGAGCTTTTCGAGCGCTCCGGGCCGGTTGTTCTCGACGAGGACGTCCGCCGTTTCGACCAGCTTCAGCATGATTTCGCGGTCCTCGGGCCGCTTCAGGTCGAGGATGATGCTGCGCTTGTTGCGGTTGAGGTTGGCGAAGCAGGCGCTCTCGCCGTTGACGACCGGCGGGAACATGCGCGTGTGGTCGCCGATATGGGGCGGCTCGATCTTGATGACGTCCGCGCCCATGTCGCCGAGCAGCATTCCGCAGACCGGGCCGGCGATGTAGTTCCCGAGCTCGAGCACCCGGATTCCTTCGAGTGGTTGTGCCATCTCTCTTGCGCGTCCCCGCTTGTGCACTTCGTCCGGCGCCGCGCCTGGCGCCGACGGTCGGTGGTCGCCCGATCTTCGCGTCCTCGCCGGACGAGGCAAATGAAGTGTTCTGGTGCAGGCATGAGCGGATCGCGTGACCCTGCCGCCCTGCCGCCCTGCCGGTCAGCCGAGCTGGAAGGGGTCGCGCGGCTGCGCGTTCAGCTCGACGTAAACCGATTTCGTCTCGGTGTATTCGCGGATGCTGTCCATGCCGTTCTCGCGGCCGAGCCCGCTCTCCTTGAAGCCGCCGAACGGAGCCGCGAAGGAAACCACCCGGTAGGCATTGATCCAGACCGTTCCGGCGCGCAGCCGGTGGGCCACCCGATGGGCCCGGTGCACGTTCTCCGTCCAGACCGCGGCGGCGAGACCGAAGCGCGTGTCGTTGGCGATCCGGATCGCCTCCTCCTCGCCGGAGAACTTCATCACGCTGAGGATTGGGCCGAACACCTCCTCGCGCGCGATGCGCATGTCGTTCGTCACGTCAGCGAGGATGGTGGGCTGGACGAAATAGCCGCCGAGGCCCTCGGCGGCGGCCCCGCCATGCACGATGCGCGCGCCGTCCCGGCGCGCGACCTCGATGTAGTCCAGGACCTTCCTGTGCTGCGGCTCGTTCGCGACCGGTCCCATCTCGGTGTCCGGATGCAAGGGGTCGCCCAGCCGGATCTCCCGCGTGCGCGACGCGATCCGCTCAAGCAGCTCGTCGTGCACGCTGTCCTCGACGAGCAGACGGGAGCCCGCCATGCAGGTCTGGCCTGATGCGCCGAAGATGCCGGCGATGGCCCCGTTCGCCGCGAGATCCAGGTCCGCATCGGCGAAGACGACGTTCGGCGACTTGCCCCCGAGCTCCAGCGAGACCCGCGTGAGGTTGGCGGCCGCCGCGGCTGCGATCCGCTTGCCCGTCTCGGTGGCGCCCGTGAAGGCGATCTTGTCGAGGCCGGGATGGTTGACGAGGGCGGCGCCGAGCGTGCCGTCGCCGGTCACGACGTTGAACACGCCGTCGGGTATCCCGGCTTCCGCCACCCGCTCGGCGAGCTCGAGCGTCGAGACCGGCGTGTGCTCGGACGGCTTCACCACGAAGGTGCACCCGGCCGCCAGCCCTGGAGCGAGCTTGAAGGTGAGCAGGAGGCCGGGCGAGTTCCAGGGCGTGATCGCGCCGACCACGCCGATCGGCTCGCGGCGCGTATAGATGAAGAAGTTCGGCCGGTCGGACGGAATCACGTCGCCCTGCAGCTTGTCGGCCATTCCGGCGTAGTAATAGAAGAACTCGGGAATGTAGCGCCACTGACCGAGCATCTCGCGGTAGAGCTTGCCGTTGTCGCGGCATTCGCAGCGGGCGAGCTCCTCCGCGTCGCGCGCGATGATGTCGCCGAGCCTTCGCAGGCAGCGCGCCCGCTCGGTCGCCGTCATCCTGCCCCATGGCCCTTCGTCGAAGGCGGCGCGGGCCGCCGCCACGGCGCGATCGACGTCGGAGGCGGTGCCGCTCGGCACGGTCGCCCACACCTTGCCGGTATAGGGGTCGAGCGAATCCATCCGCCGCT
This sequence comes from Faunimonas sp. B44, assembly GCF_052655945.1. NCBI lineage: Bacteria > Pseudomonadati > Pseudomonadota > Alphaproteobacteria > Hyphomicrobiales > Afifellaceae > Faunimonas > Faunimonas sp. B44. The sequence goes on from NZ_JBQYEX010000008.1 coordinate 123,300, forward strand.
CGGAGACCACCTGGCTGCCGCCGATATGCATGGAGTAGGCCCGCAGGTCCTCCTCGCGCCCGATCGTCAGTTCCATACTGCCTCCCTCGGTCCCGGCTGCGCCGGGTTCGCTCTCCCGGATCGCGCCAGTCGTGGCGGGGGATGGCGCAGCGGGCAAATGAAGCTTCCGCGTGCCGTCATGAACGGTTCTCATCGGAGCGGGTCCCGCATTCTGGCCGGATCATGCGCGCTCTCGCCGGCTCTTCTTGCGGCGTCGTCCGCGCATGAGATATTTCTATGAGCCGAAGCGGCGCAGACCGCGCACCTGAGCGGACGCGGTCCGGCCCGGAGGTGGCCGGCCGGCATAGCCCGCGGATCGGAGGAGAGGCAGAATGGCGGAAACGGCGCAGCGATGATCACCCGCTATCCGTCGCTGACGAGCCTGCGCGCGTTCGAGGCCGTGTCCCGGCATCTGAGCTTCACGCGGGCGGCGCTCGAGCTCAACATCACCCAGACCGCGGTCAGCCACCAGATCAAGGGCCTTGAGGACCTGCTCGGCACCAAGCTCTTCGTCCGCAAGCGCAATTCCATCGAGCTCACCGAGGTGGCAGCCGAGTATTATGGCCCCATTCGCAGTGCCCTCATGGAGGTCTCGATCGCCACCGAGCGCGCCATGCGCTCGGACCGCGAGAACAATTTGACCATCGCGAGCCCGCAGACCTTCGCGATCAAGGTGCTCTTCCCGCGGCTGGAGGAGTTCCGGTCGCTGCATCCGAACATCTCGCTCAACATCAAGGCGGTCCTCTCGTTCGAGAACCTCGCGCGCTACGACCACGACGTCGCGATCCGCTACGGCCCGCTCAGCAATCTGCCGGGCCAGCACGTCGAGCGGCTGACGTCGGAGGAATCCTTTCCGGTCTGCAGCCCGCGGCTGCTGGAGAAGCACCCGCTCGATAGCCCCGACGACCTCGCCTTCCACACCGCGATCCGCAATTCGTCGCCGGCGCTGGCCGACGACTGGCCCGTCTGGCTCCGGCTCGCGGGCGTGCCGAACCTCCGGTTCAAGGACGAGATCGTCTGCGACCTGCTCTTCCCCGCCATCGAGGCGGCGATCGACGGCCTCGGCGTGGTGATGGGGCGGCGAGGCCTGGTGGATCGCGAACTCGCCTCCGGCGCCCTGATCGAGCCGTTCGCCATACGGCACGCCTCGAGCGCCGGCTATTTCCTGCTGTGCACGCCGGAGCGCATCAAGCTGCCGAAGGTGCAGACCTTCCGGAACTGGCTGGTGAATTGCTGCCGCTCCATCCAGCAATCCGGAGGGGTCGCGGCGGACGGGGCGTCCGCCGTCCCGCCGCCGTCCCACGGCCGCTCTGCGGCCGTCCACCAGGCCGCCTCCGTTGGCGGCCATGCCGCTCAGGGAACCCGGGACCCGATTGGCTAGGCATGAACCTGCCTCATGCGAACCATGAGAACGCATCCTTTGCCAATCTGCGCCGGCCACGCTCTTATCGCGCCGCAATGGGAGAAGACATGACAAGCTCAGGTCCGTCCGTCGACGCGCGGGAATGCACGGCGCGGGCCCGCGACGGCACGCCGATCGCCTATGAGCTTCGCGGCCGCGGTCGAGGGCGCGCGGTGCTCGTTCATGCGCTCGCCCAGGACCGGACCTACTGGAATGCCGTCGCCGACGAGCTCGAAGGGGTCGCGGAGGTCCTGATCCTCGATTGCCGGGGCCACGGCCGGTCCGGCAAGCCTCCGGGACCCTACGACGTCAACCTCTTTGCCGACGACCTCGCGGACGTGATGCGGGACGCCGGCTGGGATTCCGCCGTGGTGGCGGGTGCGTCAATGGGCGGCTGCGTGGCTATGGCATTCGGGGCGCAATACCCGGCTTGCGTGCAGGGCCTCGTGCTCGTCGACACGACGGCGAGCTACGGCCCGGACGCGCCGGCGGCCTGGGAGGAGCGGGCGCTGAAGGCGCTCGAAGGCGGCATGCGCGCGCTCGTCGATTTTCAGGAATCGCGCTGGTTCAGCCCCGGCTTCCTGGAACGCGAGCCCGAGGCGGTCGCCCGCTCCGTCGACGTGTTCGTGCGCAACGACGTCGCCGCCTATGCCGAGGCCTGCCGCATGCTCGGCCGCTGCGACGTCAGCCGCGCGCTGCCGGACTTCACCTTTCCGGTCGGGATCGTGGTCGGGGCGGAAGACTACGCGACGCCGCCCGCAATGGCGGAGGAGATGCTGGCCGCCATCCCCGGCGCGGAGCTGACGGTGCTGGAGGGCGTCCGCCATTTCACGCCGATCGAGGCCCCTGCCGCCGTCGCGGAAGTGATCGCGAGGCTATGCGCCGCCGGGCGCAGGGCGTGAAGGGCAGCGGCGAGAGCGCCGTCGGGGCGCCGCGGCAGATTGATTTTGACGCGGCGCTCGGGACGAATGAGGAGGCCGCCCAATGACGCCGTTCGAGCTCCTCCGGCCGACGAGCATCGCCGAAGCCGCATCGCTGCTCGATCCCGACGATCCGCAGGTGCGGGCGTTCGCCGGCGGCACCGCGCTGATGCTGATGATGAAGGCGGGGTTTCTCACGCCCACCGGTCTCATCAGCCTGCTGAACATTGAGAAGCGCTACGCCTCGTTCGGCTTCGGGCCGGACGGCGCGCTCCGGATCGGGGCGATGACGCGGCTTCGCGCCCTCGAGCTCTCGGCCGAGCTCCGCTCGTCCTTTCCCGTCGTCGTCGACGCACTGCGGGTGCTGGCGAACGTGCGGGTGCGCAACGTCGCGACGGTGGGTGGCGCGGTCGCGCATGGCGATCCGCACATGGACCTTCCGCCCGTCCTGATCGCGCTCGGTGCGCATGTCAGCACGGTATCGCCGGAGGGCAGCCGGGACATCGCCGTGGAGGATCTCCTCGTCGGATACTACGAGACGGCGCTCGCGAGCACCGAGCTGATCGCGGAGATATCCGTCCCCGGGCAGGGCGGTCGCCGGTCCGCCTATGTCAAGTGCACGACGCGCTCTGCGGATGACTGGCCTGCGCTCGGCGTCGCCGTCTCCTTCGCCTCGGCGGCCGGCAAGATCGCCGCGCCGCGGATCGTCGTCTCGGCCGCGACCGATAGGGCAGTCCGGCTGCGGCAGGCCGAGGCGGTGCTCGACGCCGCGGAGCCCACGAGCAGGGCCTTCAAGGAGGCGGCCGAGACGGCGGCCGACGAAGCCGATGTCTTCTCCGACGTCCGCGGCAGCGCGCCCTACAAGCGGCAACTCATTCGCGTCCACGTGGAGCGGGCGCTGCAGAAGGCAGTCGCCGGAAGCGACGGGGGGCGCTCATGAGTGCGGCGGGCGTGATGCCGAACGGCCAGGTGGGGCGCTCCGTCCTCCGGCTCGAGTCGCGGGCCAAGGTGACGGGCAGGGCGGCCTACACGCACAACATCCGCCTGCACGGCATGCTCCACGCGAAGATCGTCCGCAGCACCGTCCCGCACGGGCTGATCCGCACGATCGCCACGGCAGATGCCGCCGGCGTCGACGGCGTGTACGCCGTCGTCACCGCCGCGGACATCATGAAGCTCGTGCCGGAGCCCTATTACGGCCCGGCCTTCCACGACCAGCCAATTCTGGCCGTGGACAAGGTGCGGCACGTCGGCGAGCCGGTCGCCGTGGTGCTCGCCGAGGATCCGCACGTCGCCGAATCGGCGGCACAGCTTGTGGCCGTCGAATACGAAGAGCTGCCAGCCGTCTACGACGAGGTCGAGGCAGCCGGCTCAGAGATATACGTCCACAGCGAGCTGAAACCGGCCGGCACTTTTCCCGATCTCAAGCACCTCGCCGGCCGACGCAACACCAACGTCGCGCTCGACTATCGGCTCGTGAGGGGGGACTTCGAGAAAGCCTTCGCAGAGGCCGACCATGTCTTCGACCACACCTTCACCACCCAGCAGGTGATGCACACGCCGCTGGAACCGATGGTCTCGGCAGCCGAGCCGACCGCCAATGGCATCACGATCCACACCGCGTCGCAAAGCCCGTCCTTCGTCAGCACCGAGATCGCGCGCCTGCTCGGCTGGAGCGAGAACCAGGTCCGCGTCAAGACGAGCTATCTCGGCGGCGGCTTCGGCGCGAAGCTCTACATCAAGCTGGAGGCGCTCGCCGCCGTTCTGGCGCTGATGGCCGAGCGCCCGGTGAAGGTCGCCCTCACGATGGAGGAGCAGTTCTACACGATCAGCAAGCACGCCACGACCTTCCGGATCAGGAGCGGGGTCGCGGCGGACGGGCGGATCACGGCGCGGCGATGCGACGTCTGGTGGAACGGCGGGGCCTATGCCGACATCGGGCCGCGCGTCACGCAGAAATCCGGCTTCACGGCGGCCGGCCCGTACGACATCGAGAACGTCCACCTGGAATCCACCGCGGTCTATACGAACCGCCCTCCCGCCGGAGCGCTGAGGGGCTTCGGAATCCCGCAGCTCGTCTGGGCCTACGAGTGCCACACCGACATGATCGCCCGGGAGCTCGGCATCGACCGGCTCGCGATCCGCCGCACCAACCTGCTCCGCAATGGACGGCCGCAGGCGACGGGGACGGTGCTCGAGGATGCCGCGACGGACCTCGTGCTGGAGCGCCTCGCCGAACGCATGACCTGGTCCGCTCCGTTCGACCGCGGCTCCGGAACGATCCGGCGCGGGCGCGGCATTGCGATCGGTTTCAAGGCGTCCGTCGCACCGACGACGTCGGTCGCGATCGTCAATGTCGGCGGGGACGGGAGCTGCACGCTCTATTGCAGCACGGTCGACATGGGCCAGGCGAGCGACACGGCGATGGCCCAGATCGTGGGCGAGGTGCTCGGGATCGAGACAGAGCGGGTCCGGGTCGTGCAGGCTGACACGGACGTGACGCCTTACGACATGGCGACCCTGGGCTCCCGCTCGACGTTCCACATGGGCCATGCGGTCCGTCTGGCTGCCGAGGAGGCGCGGACGAAGCTGGAGGCGCTTGCGCGCGAGGTCGGGTTGCCGGAACGCTCGAACGCTCCCATCGGCGAGCTCTTCCGCAAGCGGTACGGCATGCAGGCCGGCAACGTCGTCGGCACCGGAACCTTCATCCCCCGCTACAAGTCGCCCGACCACGACACCGGCCTGTCCGATGAGGTGACGCCGTTCTGGATGGTCGGAGCGGCCGGCGCGGAAGTCGAGGTCGACACCGAAACCGGCCATGTCCGCGTGACGCGCCTCGTCAACGTCGCCGACCTCGGCATGCCCATCAACCCCCGCATCGTGGAGACTCAGCTCTCCGGCGCGGCGATCATGCAGCTCGGCTTCACCATGACCGAAAAGATGGAGCTGAACGCCGGCCAGGTGACCAATGCCTCGCTCGCCGACTACAAGATCCCGTCGTTTCACGACATCCCCATGGTCATCGAGAACGAGGCCGTGGCAGCCGTCCAGCGCAGCGGCCCCTTCGGTGCAAAGGGCGTCGGGGAATCGGCAACGTTCGGCGTCTCGCCGGCCATCGCCAATGCCATCGAAGACGCCGTCGGCGTGAGGCTCACTGCACTTCCGATCACGCCGGAGGCGGTCTACCGGTCCTTGCGCGCGGGCGCAGGCCAGCCGCTGGAGGACGAATAGAATGGCCGAGCGCAGCATCCGGTTCGTCCTGAACGGCCGTCCCGTGACGGCGCGCGTCGCCTCGCATCACACGCTGGTCGAGATGTTGCAGGACCGGTTCTCGCTGTTTGGGGCTCGGGAAAGCTGCGGCCAAGGCCTGTGCGGCTGCTGCACGGTCAATGTGGACGGCGATCCCGTCTCGGGGTGCCTGTATCTCGCCGAACTGGTCGACAGCGCCGTTGTGGAAACGATCGAGGGCCTTGCCGGCGAGACGCTGCACCCGGTGCAGGAAGCCTTTGTGGAGGCGGGCGCGTTCCAATGCGGGTTCTGCACGCCGGGCTTCGTGCTCATGGCCAAACGGCTCCTGGAGGAAAACCCCGACCCGAGCGAGGCGGAGATCCGCGACTATCTCTCAGGGAACCTGTGCCGCTGCGCGGCCTATCCCGAGATCGTGGAGGCGGTTCGTGCGGTCGCCCGGAACCGCACGGGCGCCCGGTCGCTCAGGTGAGGCGGGCCGCCTCTCGGTAACAAGCGGCGCCGCCGAGGCCGCCTTTCCGCACCCAGTTCATTCCGGTTCCTATTCCTCGACGAAGGCTTCCTGTCGTGCCGAGCTGACCGACGGCAGCAGGACGAGCAGGAGCGCCACGAAGGCCACGAAGAGCAGGGCGCCCGAAATCGGGCTGGTGAAGAACACGGTCCAATCGCCGCGCGCCATCAGCATCGCACGGCGCAGGTGCTCCTCCAGCATCGGCCCGAGAATGAAGCCGAGGAGGAGCGGGGCCGGCTCGCAATCGAGCTTGACGAGCACGTAGCCGACCAGCCCGAAGCCTGCCATCACGAAGACGTCGAAGACGTGGTTGGCGAGGCTGTAGGCGCCGATGCAGCAGAAGGTGACGATCGCCGGATAGAGGAGGTGATACGGCACGCGCAGCAGACGGACCCACATGCCGATCAGCGGCAGGTTCAGGATCACGAGCATCAGGTTGCCGATCCACATCGAGGCGATCACGCCCCAGAAAAGCGTCGGCTGGTCCTTGATGATGTTCGGGCCGGGGGTGACGCCGACCACGATGAGCGCGCCGACCATGAGGGCCATGACGGCATTCGTCGGGATGCCGAGGGTGAGCATCGGCACGAACGAGGTCTGCGCGCCGGCATTGTTGGCGCTTTCCGGACCGGCCACGCCTTCGATCGCCCCCTTGCCGAACCGCTCGGGATGTCGCGCGATGCGCTTCTCCAGCATGTAGGACGCGAACGAGGCGAGCATCGCTCCGCCGCCGGGCAGCACGCCGAGTGCGGAGCCGAGCGCGGTGCCGCGCAGCACCGGCTTGGCGATCTGCTTGAGGTCGCGGAGGGTGAGCATCAGTCCGTCGATCTTCTTGACGATGACGCTCCGCCCGCCGGGCTGCTCCAGGTTGCGGATGACCTCGCCGAGCCCGAATACGCCCATCGCTATCGCGACGAAGTCGAGCCCTTCGATCAGCTGGGTCTGACCGTAGGTGTAGCGCATGGTGCCGGTGTAGAGATCCTGGCCGACGAGGCCGAGGAGCAGGCCGAGCACGACCATCGCGAGCGCCTTCATGACGGAGCCGGATGCGAGCGCGACCGATGCGACGAGCCCCAGCACGACCAGGGAGAAGTATTCCGGCGATCCGAACTTGAGCGCCACCGCTGCCAGCGGCGGCGAGAAAAGCGCAAGCAGCAGGGTCGCCACGCAGCCGGCGAAGAACGAGCCGAGCGCCGCCGTCGCGAGCGCTGCTCCCGCCCGTCCCTGTCGTGCGAGCTGGTAGCCGTCGATGGCCGTCACCACCGAGGACGCCTCGCCGGGCAGGTTGATCAGGATCGCCGTCGTAGAGCCGCCGTACTGCGCGCCGTAATAGATGCCCGACAGCATGATCAGGGCGGAAACCGGCTCGAGCCCGAACGTCAGCGGCAGGAGGATCGCCACCGTCGCCGTCGGCCCCAGCCCGGGCAGAACGCCGATGAAGGTTCCGATCGCCACGCCGATGAAGCAGTAGAGGAGGTTGTGGAAGGAGAGGGCAGTCCCGAAGCCGAGCGCCAGATTGGAGAAGATGTCCAACGGTCCTGCCCCTGCTCAATATCCGCCGAGCCAAGGACCGAAGGCGACCCAGGGCAGATGCAGCGCTTCCACGAAGACGATCCACACGAACCCCACCAGCCCGGCTGTGAGGACGAGAGCAGTCGTCGGGCGGAAGTTTGGGCTCGCCATCGTCGTTAGGAGGATGGTCGCAGCGAGTGCGGGAACGATGCCGAGCGGCTTCAGGAACACGCCGAACAGCACGGCGGCGCCGATGATGAACACCAGTCCTCGCCAGCGGAATGCCGTCGGCATGCTGTCCTCGACATAGAGCGAGCTGGCGACGATCCCGGCGCCCAAAAGAGCGAGGATGACCGAGAGAACCTGCGGAAAATAGCCGGGGCCCATGCGGGCGGCGGTCCCGATCGGCATCGCGAACGAGCCGGACCAGAACACCGCCGCGACTGCCAGGAAGATGAGGCCGGAGGCCAGGTTCTTGATGCTGCGGATCTTCACGTCCACGCCCCCTCGGCGGGAGCCGGCCGGCGATGCGGCCGGCCCGGCCTGCGATCACGGCTTCTTTTTCTCGATCCCGAGCTTGCCGGCAATCGCCTGCCAGCGTTCGATCTCGTCCGCGATGATCGCCCTGAACGAGTCGGGCCCGTCGTTCGCCGGCTCGAGGCCCTTGGCCGCGAGCGCCTGCTGGGGCTCCTTGCCGATGTAGGTTTCCTGCAGGGTCGTCCACAGCTTGTCGACGATCTCTTGCGGCAGGCCCTTCGGGCCGACCAGGCCGAACCATCCGGTGCCGTAGGTCGGGTAGCCGAGCTCCTCCAGCGTGGGCACGTCGGGGAACGTCTTGGCGCGTTGCGAGCCTGCCGTGCCAAGCGCCTTCAGGGTGCCGCCGTCGACCTGAGCCTTAGCCTGCTCCGCGGTCATCATCAGGTATGTCACGCGCCCGGCGATGAGCTCGGTCATGGCCTGCGCCGATGCGTTGAAGGGGACGCCGAGCGCCTCGAACCCGGCGACGCTGGCGAAGGTCGCGGCGGCGAGCTGCGGCGGGCCGCCTTGGTATCCGTAGGTGATCTCGTCCGGGTGCGCCTTCGCGTATGTCACGAACTCCTCGACCGTGCCGGCCGGGAAGTCCTTGTTGACCATCAGCAGAACGGGCGCGATCGTGAGGCGCGCGATCGGCGTGATGTCCTCGATCGGGTCGTACGGCAGCTCGTAGAAGGCCGGCAGCACGGACTGGCTGCTCGCCATCAGCAGGAGCGTGTAGCCGTCGGGCGTCGCGTCCGTGAAGGACGACATGGCGACCAGGCCCTGTGCGCCGGGCTGGTTCTCGACGACGAAGGTCTGCCCGAGCACCTTGCTGAGCGTCTCGGCGACGCTGCGGGCCGTCGTGTCCGTGGCGCCGCCGGGTCCGGTCGGCACGACCACGTTCACGGAGCGCTTCGGATAGTCCGTCTGCGCCTGCACGGGTCCCGCCATGGCGAGCCCGGCGGCGAAGCCGAGCACCAGCCTCCAAGAAATGAGACGTCCCTCTCTCATGTCGCTCCTCCCTCCATTCCTGCATCTTCGTTCGCCGCTCCGGCATCCCGGTGCCATCCTCGGCGGCGTCCCGCGCTGTCTTCGGCAGCGTTTAGGGACCGGATGGCGATCATCCGGCAGGGGTCGGACCGGGCAAACGACTTGTCATCATGACCTCATGAGCCCTGCTCATCCCGAGGCGCGCCATCTCAGCTCTTGCCGCGGGAGAGCGGCGGATTGGCGTAGCCGGGCTTCACCAGCGCATCGATCAGGTAGGGCCGGCCGTGCCGGACATGCGCTAGCCCGCGCGCGATCGCCGCCTCCAGTTCGGGCACGGTCGTGACGGGACCCTCGGCGTCGACGCCCTGGGCACGCGCAAGTCCCGCGTGGTCGAGCGCGGGGCCATCGATGCGCTGGCCGATCCAGCGGTTCTCCACGGGCCGGTTGCGGACCCTGGCGACGGCCTCCTGGTGTAGCTCGTCATTGAAGTTCGACCGGTTGTTCGAGACGACGAAGAGCGCCGGTATGCCGTAGCGAGCCGCGGTCCAGAGCGCCGTCGCACCCTGCATGAAGTCGCCGTCGCCGAGGATGCCGACCACGATGCGGCCGCTGTCCTTCAGCGCCAGCGCCGCCCCGATCGTGATCCCAGGGCCAGCCGCGAGCCCGGCACCGCCGTCGTGGCCGAGGAAGTCGAGCGGTTCACGGAAGTGATAGGCATCGCCGGCCCAGCCGATCGTGACGTGCGCCAGCGTGACCTGCAGGTCGCCGCGAGCCTTGGCGAGTGCCGCCTCGACGTCGCGGGGCGCGATCGAATTCGCCGAGTCGTCGCTATAGGCGGGCTCCTTTGCCGGGTTTCTGGTCTCGCCCTGCCAGCGCCGGCGGCCGGAAAGCCTGCTTTGAAGCTCGGGCAGAAGCTGCGCGACGAAGACGTCGGCGCCGGCGGCCACCGGCACATCGACGGGCGGCAAGCCGAAATAGTCCATGCTCCAGCCGTTGTGGAGCTGGCTGTCGAGGGAGACGTGGACGATCCTGGCGGCCAGCGCGTCAGGATTGTCGGTGAACTGCTGCAGGAACCCGTTGAGGTCCGGCCAGTCGAGGCTGACGATCAGATCCGCCTCGCGCGCGACCTCCTTCCCGCGGGGGCCGACCCAGAAGAACGGCGCGGCTGCGCTGAGCGGATGGTCCGTGGGGAAGCAGGCGCGCTCCTTGATCGAGGTGAGGACGGATGCGCCGGAGAGCTCGGCGAGCGCCACCCGCCGATCCCAGTCCTCCTGCCGCAGCGAGCTGCGGCCGACGAGGAGGAGTGGGTTATCGGCCGTGGCGAGCAGGTCGGCCACGCGCGCCACCACCTCCTGCGGCGCGTGCGGCGTGGCTGCGGGCGAATAACGCTCCGGCGAGGGGATCGCGATCGGGCGCTCCAGCGCCTTCTCCTGCAATCCGGCATCGAGGCAGATGTAGACGGGCGCCTTGGGCTCGCTTCGCGTCGCCTGGAAGGCGCGCAGGAAAGCCTCCACGATCCCTTCCGGGGATCGCGGCTCGTCGTCCCATTTCGTGTAGGCGCGGAGCAGGGCGCCCTGGTCCTTGGCGGTGTGGATCCAGTCGATCCACGGCCGCCGCTTCTGGGGCTCGACCGGCCCCGTGGCGCCGATGACCAGCATCGGCATGCGGTCGCACCAGGCGTTGAAGATGCCCATTAGCCCGTGCATCAGCCCGACGTTGCTGTGCACGACGGCCGCCATCGGCTCTCCGGTGGCCTTGGCGTAGCCGTGCGGGATCGAGATGACGTGATCCTCGTGCAGGCAGAGCAGCATGGTCGGCTCCTCGTTGCCGAGGAAGTTGACGAGGCTGTCGTGGAAACCGCGATAGCTCGCGCCCGGATTGAGGGCCACGTACTTGATGCCCGTCCGCCGCAGCATGGCGGCAGCCACGTCGCTTCCCCAGCGTGGGCCGGCTGTCGGATCGATCCTCGCCGGCTTCTCGTCCGCTTTCATGAGCCTTCCACCTGCCGTGCGGCAATCCGATCTGCCGCGCGACCATCGGCAGGGGCGGCTTCGTTCGCAAACGAGAACTCGTCATGGAACGCATGAGCGTCGTTCATCCCGTTGCGGCGGATCGGAACGCGCCCATGACCTCTGCTCATGGAGACCATGACAACTACTCGTTTGCCAAGACGCGCCCGCGGCCCGGATACCGAAAAGATCAACAGCCGTCCCAGGCAGTCGCAGGGCCGGCGCGGGCGGGGGAGCGCCGTCTCGCGGCCCCCCCCCCGGGGTCTAGAGGAGCGAAGAGCGTGCGCATCAAGGAACATTGCGACGTCGTCGTCGTCGGTGGCGGCAGCGCCGCCCTGGAAACCGCCGTGGCCGCCCGCGAGGCGGGTGCCGAACGCGTGATCATGGTGGAGAAGGCGCCGGAACCGGAATCCGGCGGCAATGCGCGCTTCTCGTCGACCGGCTTCCGCTTCGTCTATTCGGGGCCGGAAGAGATCCGGGACCTCGTCGGCGACATGGACGACGAAACCTATGCGCGGATCGTCGTGCCGCCCTACACGGTCGAAGACTTCATGGCCGACTTGAACCGCGTGACCGAAGGCCTGATCGACCAGGGCCTCGCGATGGCGATCGCGGGCGATTCGAACGAGGCGATCCACTGGACCAGGGAGCTCGGCATCCGCTGGAAGCTCCACATGAACGTCGTGGTGGACAACAAGATCCACTTCGAGCCGGGCGTGGTCATCCACCCGGTCGGCGGCGGACTCGGACAGCTCAAGATCTGGCGCGAGATCGCCACCGGCATGGGCGTGGAGATCCGTTACGATTCGCCGGTGAGCGCCATCCTCGGCGATCGCCATCGTGTCGAAGGCGTCTCGGTCGCCACGGCCGATCAGACCTACGACCTCTACGCCGACGCCGTCATCCTTTGCGCCGGCGGGTTCCAGGCGAACCAGGAGATGCGCGCGCGCTATCTCTCCGGCAACGCAGACATGATGAAGGTGCGGGGCACCCGCCACGACACCGGGGAAGTGCTTCGCATGGCGCTCGACCTCGGGGCGCGCTCCTCCGGCCACTGGAAGGGCGCGCATCTCGCGCCCCTCGACGGCGGCTCGCCGCGCTTCGAGGTGCCGGTCGGCCGGGACGGCATGGGCAGCTGGACGAAGCGCTACTCGTACCCGCTCGGCATCACCGTGAACAAGTTCGGCCAGCGCTTCTACGACGAGGGCGAGGCGCACTTCTCCTACACCTATGCGAAGAGCGGGCGCTTCATCCTCGAGCAGGCGGGCGGTGTCGCATACCAGATCTTCGACGGCACCACGATCCCGCATATCTACCGGCACGATTCGGAGCATCTCGAGCTGAAGTTCGAGGCCGACACGCTGCGGGATCTCGCGAAGAAGATCGGCGTCAATGCGGACGTGCTCGAAGCCACGGTCGCGGAATTCAACCAGGCGGTTTCGGACGACAGCCCCTTCGACCCGACGAAGCGCGACGGCCGCCACACGATCGGCATCGATCCGCCGAAGACGAACTGGGCGAGCCGGATCGAGAAGCCCCCGTTCCGGGCCTACCCGGTCACCGGCGGGATCGCGTTCACCTTCGGCGGGCTGGAGATCACGACGGACGGCCAGGTCGTCGCCATCACCGGGCACCCGATCCCCGGCCTCTACGCGGTCGGCGACATCACCGGCATCTTCTTCCACAATTATCCGTCATGCTCCGGCCAGACGCGGAACGCCGTCTTCGCGCGACGGACGACGCGCCATGCGGTGGCGTCCCGCTCGAAGGAGGCGCGGGTCGCCTGACGGATTCGGCTGGCAGCGATACCGGGGAGGAGCGGAGACATGCGGTTCGCTGTCGAGCGCGGGGACATCAGCGTCGCGCTTGTCGGCGACGTCATGCTGAACCGGCGCATCCGCATGCACGAGGAGAGCGGGTTCCTGAGGCTTCGCGAGGTCCTGCGCGGCGCCGATCTCGCCTTCGGCAATCTGGAGACGGTGGTGCGCCGGCGCGACGAGGGTGTCCCAAGCCTGTCCTACGCCACCTACACGTCAATGCATCCCGACCTGCTTGCCGAGCTGGAATGGCTCGGGATCGGGCTCGTCTCCGCCGCCAACAACCACGCCTACGACTACAATGAGAGCGGCGCCCTCGCCACGATCAGGCATCTGGAGGGAGCGGGGCTGGCCTTTGCCGGGATAGGGCGCAACCTCGCCGCCGCGCGGGCGCCGGGCTATCTCGACACGCGCAGCGGGCGCGTCGGCCTGGTCGCCGCCACGACCACCTTCTATCCCTGGAGCCGGGCCGGCGCCGCCCGCTCTGACGCGATCGGCCGGCCCGGCATCAACCCGCTCGCATTCGGCACAACCTTCACGGTCCCGCCGGACGCCCTTGAGGTGCTCGCCGGACTGTCGCGCGAACTCGGCTTCGCGAAGGAGGCGGAGCGCAAGCGGAAACACTTCTACAGCGATGCGGAAGCTCCGCAGGGCGGATCGGACGAAGTCCACTTCCTCGACCACAAGTTCTCGGTTGGGCCCGCGGGCTTCGTCCGGCCCGCCGATCCCGCCGATCTCGCAGCCAACATGAAGTCGCTCCGGGAGGCGCGGCGCCAGGCCGATTGGGTGATCGCCTCGATCCATTCCCACGATTTCGCCCATGCGAGCGTCGCAACCGCGAGCCGGCAGGCGGAGATGACCGAACCGGCGGAATGCGTCGTGGATTTCGCCCGCGGCGCGATCGACGCGGGGGCCGACATCGTCGCCGGTCACGGATCGCACACGGCGCTCGGAATCGAGATCTACGAGGGTCGGCCGATCTTCTACAGTCTCGGCAACTTCATCTTCCAGAACGAGACGATGACGAGCTTCCCGGCCGACTCGTATGAGCGATTTGGCCTGCCTCCGGATGCCACCCCAGCCGATTTCCTCGACGCGCGCACCGACAAGGACCGCAAGGGCCATCCGGCCGAACCGGCGTTCTGGCAAGGCATGATCGCCGTCTGCCGCTTCGAGGGCCGCGTGCTCCGACGGATCGAGATCCATCCCACCGATGCCGGCTACGGCCTGCCGCGGCCTCAGCGCGGCCGCCCGGTGCTCGCGCGCGGGGAAGCGGCGCGGGCGGTGCTCGACCGGATCGACCGCCTGTCGCGACCTTACGGGACGGTTCTCACGCGCGAGGGCGACACGGGTATCATCGTACTCTGAGAGGGGAGGAGGCGGCCATGACGGCGGCTCAGGATTTCGGCAGCGCCGACGTGATCGTGGTCGGCGGCGGCAACGCCGCATGCTGCGCGGCCCTGTCCGCCCGCGAAGCCGGCGCGCGGGTCCTGATGCTCGAGGCCGCTCCGGAAGAGCTCTCGGGCGGCAACAGCCGGTTCACCGGCGGCGGCTACCGTTTCGCCTTCAATGGCATCGACGACCTCGCGGAGCTGATGCCCGACCTCAGCGAGAGCGAGCGGGAGACGCTCGATTTCGGATCCTATCCGGAGGCCCAGTTCTTCGACGACATGGGCCGGACGACGAACTACCGCACCGACCCCGATCTCTGCGAGATCCTGGTCACGAAGAGCTTCGAGACGATGGGATGGCTGCGCCGCAAGGGCGTCCGCTTCGAACCGAGCTTCGGCCACACCTTCAAGGTCGGCGGTAAGCTGAAGTTCTGGGGCGGGCTCGCCTGCGTCGTGTCCGGCGGCGGGCCGGGGCTCGTCGAGGCGGAGTACAAGGCCTGCGCGGAGGCCGGAATCCCGATCGTCTTCGACACGTCGGCGACCGATCTGCTCCTCGACCCGGATCGACGGGTCCGCGGCGTGAGAGCGGTTTCCAGGGGCAGGACGGTCGAAATCGCCGCTGATGCCGTGGTGCTCGCCTGCGGCGGCTTCCAAGCGAGCGCGGAGATGCGGGCGCGCTATCTCGGCCCGGGCTGGGACGTCGCCAAGGTGCGCGGCACGCGCTTCAACACCGGCGGCGGAATCCGCATGGCGCTCGAGGCGGGCGCCATGTCGTACGGGCACTATTCCGGCTGCCACTCCGTCGGGTGGGAACTGAACGCGCCTCCTTTCGGCGATCTCGCCGTCGGCGACCAGTTCCAGAAGCACAGCTATCCGTTCGGGATCATGGTGAACGCGCGCGGGGAGCGGTTCGTCGACGAGGGCGCCGACATCCGCATCTACACCTATGCCAAATACGGCAGCGTGATCCTCAAGCAGCCCGACATGTTCGCGTGGCAGATCTTCGATGCGAAAACGATCCCGCTCCTGCGCGGGGAGTATCGCATCCGACAGGTGACGAAGGTCACCGCCAACTCGCTGGAGGAGCTGGTCGGCAAGCTCGAAGGCGTCGACCCGGAAGCCTGCCTGCGCGAGATCGAGGCGTTCAACCGGGCGGCCACGTCCGACCGGCCGTTCGATCCGACCGTGAAGGACGGACTTCGGACGACCGGGCTCGCGATACCGAAGTCGAACTGGGCGCGCCCGATCGATACGCCGCCCTTCGAGGCGTACGCCGTGACCTGCGGCGTCACCTTCACCTTCGGCGGCGTGAAGATTTCGCGCGCGGCGGAGGTCGAGGACGTCGCGGGCCGACCCATGCCGGGCCTTTACGCGGCAGGCGAAATGGTGGGCGGGCTGTTCTACCACAATTACCCGGCCGGCAGCGGCCTCCTCTCGGGATCGGTGTTCGGCCGGATCGCGGGCGCTTCCGCGGCTGCCCATGCGCGGGCGGCGACCGGGGCGACGGCGGCCGCCTGATGGCGCTCTCGACGACGCTGGCGAGCTTCGCGCATTCGGTCAGCCTCGACCGGGTCTCGCCCGGCGTCCTCGCCCAGCTCGAAGTGCTCGTCCTCGACGCCGTCGCCTGCATGGTGGCGGGTGCGGAAAGCGGAGCCGCCGGGATCGCCGCGACCGGCGCCAGCGGGCCCGCCGAGGCCGCTCTCGTCCTGTCGGGAAGGCGGACGTCCGCCGCCTCGGCCGCGCTGGTCAACGGCGCCATGCTGCGCGTTCACGACCTCATGGACGTCTATGTTGCGCGCGACGTTTCCCATCCGAGCGAAGCGATACCCGGCGCGCTCGCCTGTGCCGAGGCCGCCGGCGCCTCCGGCCGCTCCTTCCTTGAAGCCGTCTTGGCCGCTTACGCCCTGCACATGAGGATGACAGAAACGATCCCGCTCCACCGGCACGGCCTGCACCACGCCGGGCAGGCGGCCTTCGTGATGCCGCTCGTTGCCGGGCGGCTGCTCGGGCTCGGCGAAGCGGCGACGGCGCGGGCGCTCGCCGACATGGCGCACAAGCTGCTCCTGCCGGAAGGGTTCGGCCGCGGCCGCGTGGCGAACTACAAGTCCTTCGCCTATTCCCTCCTCGCAGCCGAGGCGATCGCGCTCGCGCGCCTGGCCGCGCACGGCCTGGCCGGTTCGGAGCACGCCGTGGAGGAAGTTCTCGGTCTCCTGCGGGAAGGTCTGGGCATGGACCTGCCGGCGGAGCCTTTCGACGGCCTGGCTGCGCCGGAGGATCTCGAGGGCGTCGCCCTCAAGGCCTATCCTGCACAATATGCGCTGCAGGGGCTGATCGCCGCCGCGGCCGCCGCGCGCGACGCCCACACGGGGATTGCCGCCCGGGCGACCGCCGTCGTGGTCCATACGGGGGCCCGGGTGATCGAACGGACTTGCGATCCGGCGAAGCTCCGGCCGGATTCCGCTGAGAGCGCCGATCACAGTCTACCCTTCGCCGTGGCGATCGGGCTGCTCGACGGCGGGCTATCCCCGCATCAGCTCGAGGTCGGACGCTGGCGCGATCCCGACGTGCTCGGCCTCATGGCCCGCGTCGAAGCCCGTCCGCTCGCCCAGGCCACGAGCTATGCTGTCCCGGAGCAGCGGATGGAGGTTCATCTCGCCGGCGGAGTGATCCTGGCACTCGACTGCCAGTTCCCTCGCGGAGGAATGTCCAAGGCAACGATCGCGCGGGCGAAGCTCGATGCCCATTGCGCCGGCCGCCTCGACGCCGAGGCGATCGCGGCGGCCGTGGCCGCTCTTCCCGACGCATCCTCCGTCGCGCCCCTGATGGCGACGCTCGTCCGCTGATCGCCCCAGCCTTCTCGGGGAAATGCGCAGACGGAAGGTTCCGCGGCCGCGCGGATGGCCCGCGCGGCCGATGCTCGTATCCGGTCAACTTGCCGTCAGGTACTGCTTGTACTTCTCGATGATGGCGAAGCTGTCGTTCATCATCTTCGTGGATTCTTCGGGACCGAGCCAGACGGCGGTCAGGGACTGGGCCTGCAGCTTGGCTTCCGCGTCGGCGTCGGACCCGATGTTCCTAAAGCCTTCGACCAGGCGCTGCCAGCGGTCCGGATGCTTCTCGGGAAGCGCCTTGTGGGCGGCGAAACCCGCGATCGAGCCCTGGATCCACTGCGGATTGCCGCCGAGAGCGGTCACCGCGTCGTCGACGAGGGCGGCATCCTCGAACGGCTTCACCGGCCTCCTGTTGAAGACCACGAGCGGTCGGAAGAACTGCTCGCTGCCGATCGCGCTTTCGGCCGCATGGGCACCGGCGTCGACCACGCCTCCGCCGAGAGCGACCTGGATGTCGCCGCCGCCCGGGTAGTTCACGATGCGGACGTCGTCGCGGGTCAGGCCGAGGCTGTCGAGCAGGAGCGTGAGGTTGAGGTCGTGCGCCGAGCCCACCGTGGAGGCGATGCTGACGGTTCCGGGCTTCGCCCTGATCGCCGTCACGAGGTCCTCCAGGGATTGATAGGGGGATTCCGGGGATGCAGACACGGCGCTCGAATTCTGCTGCGGCAGGTTGATGAAGGCGAAGTCGTCGAGTTTGAACGGCGCGCCCATCACGACGATGTTCATCGGCAGGTAGATCGAGGCCGAGGTGCACAGCAGCGTGTAGCCGTCGTCGCGCTGCTGGAGGAAATAGTTGTGCCCGATCATGGCGGATGCGCCGGGCTTGTTGACGATCGTCGCCGGCTGGCCGAACTCCGCCTCGACGAAGGGCTGCATGGCGCGCATGTAGCGGTCCGTCGATCCGCCGTTGCCGAACGGAACGACGAATGTGAGCGGCTTGTCCGGCCACTTGCCCTGAGTGCGGGCCGTCGACGTCAGGATCGCCGGCGCCGACAGGAGTGTGGCCGAAGCGCCTGCAGCCTTGATGAAGGTTCGTCTGGTAAATCGGTGGTTCATGGTTCCCTCCCTTAATGCTTACACGGGCTGATCCGGCTTAGCCGGGGCTCTGCTGTGTCGCGGCGCGATAGCGGCGGAAGCCTCCCTTCAGAAGCGGCGCCGCGGCAGTCAGAAGGAGCAGGATCAGCATGGCCGTGCCGACCGGACGCTTGAGCAGGTAAGACGGCTCGCCGCCGCTGATCTGGTAGGTGCGCAGGAGCTCGGATTCGACCATGAAGCCCAGCACGAGCCCCACCACCATCGCCGGGACGGAATAGTCGAAGCGCGTGAGCAGCCAGCCGAGAACGGAGAAGATGAAGAGTGTGATCGGGCCGACGCTGCTGCCGGTGAGGGCGTAGGAGCCCATCGCCCCGAGGACCATCACGGTCGGCACCAGATAGCGCACGGGGATCTTCACGATCGCGGCGGCGAAATAGACGAAGCCCATGCCGACAACGGTGAGGAGCGCCGCCTGCCAGAAATTGCCGATGATGATCCCGTAGACGACGTCCCGGTGGTCGGTGATGAAGCGCGGCCCGCCATGGATGTTGTGCATGGCGAAGGCGGACAGCAACACGGCCGTGCCGGCGCCGCCCGGGATCCCGAGGGCGAGGAGCGTCGCCATCGAGCCGCCTTCGGAACTCGAATTGGCCGCCTCCGAGGCGATGACGCCCTTCGGGTTCCCTCTGCCGAAGCTGTCCGGGTCCGGGTCCGACCGGCGTGTCTGCGCGTAAGAGAGAAGGTTCGAGATGGCCGAGCCAACGCCCGGGACGACTCCCACGCCGCAGCCGATCAGGCTGCCCCTGAGAAGTATGCGCGGGTGACGGAAGCTCTCCCTGAACCCGCTCCAAATCCGCGCAATCGAGATCACGCGGGCGGCTTCGTCCTTCACGATGTGGGTCTCGCGCCCGATGAGCGCGAAGAGCTGGCTCGAGACGAAGAGCCCCATCATCGCGGGAATCACGGGAAACCCGTCGAGGAGCACCGTGTAGCCCATGGTGCCGCGGCTGTAGCCGGCCGCGTTGGTGCCCACCGTGCCGATGAGGACGCCGAGAATGCCGGCGAGAACGCCGCGCCCGACATGGCGCCCGCGCAGCATGCCGATCAGGGTCAGGCCCCAGATCGCGACCGCCGAAAGTTCGAGCGGTCCCATCTTGAGCACGGCGTAGGACACCGGGCCGACGGCCAGGAGGAGGATGACGTAGCCGACGAGCTGCCCGGCCACGGATGCGCCGAGGCCGAGGCCGAGGGCCTCGTTGTGCAGCCCCTTCTGGGCCATCGGGTAGCCGTCGAAGGCGGTGGCGACGGCGGCCGGGGTCCCGGGAATGTTGATGAGGATGGCGGGGATGGCGCAGCCGAAGCCGGCGCCGGTGAAGATCGACGTGAGGAACAGCATCGCCGACAGGAAGTCCATGTAGGCGGTCAGCGGCAGCAGCACCGCCATCGCCATCGAGCCCGATACGCCCGGGATCGCTCCGGCGGCGAGGCCGATCAGGAGGCCGGGCAGCACCACCAGCCACGGCGACCAGGAACTCGTCAGGAGATCGAATGCGCCGGCAAGGGCGTTGAGGTCGAGCACCGTCTCAGCCGAGCAGCGTTGGAATCGGCACGGTCAGGATCGCCTTGGAGCCCCAGATCACCACGAAGGTGAAGACGGCCGAGAAGGCGAGCACCCGAGGCAGGTTGCGGTCACCCTGCACGAGCAGCGCGAGCGCTACGAAGGCGAAGGTGACGACGTCGAATCCGACGATCTCCAGCAGGAAGGAATAGGCGCCGATCAGGGCCATCACCGCGAGCGGCATGATCCGGGCCCAGCGAGAGCGTGACGGCGCCGCAGCAGCGTCGGCGGCGGCCGGCGTGTCGTCGTCTTCCGCCGTCCTGAGAAGTCGTGCGGCGATGAGCACGCAGAGCGCGATGGCCACCGCTCCGAACGGAACGATCACGATCAGGTTTTCCACCCGCCGGGACACGCCCCAGGCGTCTAGCATGTAGAGCGCTGTGCAGGCCGTGATCGCGGCCAGGAACAAGAGGTGCTCGACCTTCGCCCGGGTCAGTCTCGTCATCGGCGGGGTCCCCGGCGAACAGGGCTCGGCCGCAGCCCCGCGCCGCGCGCATCGTCGGCCAACCCGCTCATTCCCGGTCCCGCCTGTATGGGTTCATGACGCGGCCACCTCCCGGTCGGATTCGGCTCTCGGCCTCGGGGATGAGGAGAGCGAAGGTCCGGACTTTCGCAATCCTGCCGCCGAGCCCGTTCTCCCGCACGGCGGTCAAGCCTTGCCGGGCAGAAGCTTCGGGGTCCCACCGGCCCACCGCAAATGAAAGATTCTCATCATCCGGAGCATCGATGCTCATTCGGCCCGGTTTCGAGGTTCTCCAGCGGCCGGATCCGGGTGGAGCCCCCAGCTGGCGCAAGATGAGGATCGCTCATCCGGCCCGCCAGCAACCTTCATTCGACAGCCCCGGCGAAAGTTTGCGAATTCCGGTTGCAGCGGCACGACGGGGCGTCGCGTGGCCCGAAGCTCAAGCGCCAGGCGGGAGCCCGCGTGCCGATCGTCCCGCATGGGAGCAGGTCAGGCATGAACGAAAGAACAGGCGGGGGAGCAGAACACCGGAACGTCACGGACGGCTCGGCTCCGGAACTCATCGTCGAGACGGTCGGGCACGTCCGTGTCCTCACCATCAACCGCCCGGACCGGATGAACTCCCTGACCGCCGGACTGATGGAGGCGATCTCGGAGAGCTTCGTGGAAGCCAACCTCGATCCTCACGTCCGCGCTGTGATCCTCACGGCCACCGGCGACCGGGCGTTCTGCGCCGGGCGTGACTTGAAGGAGGCGAAGGTCGCGGACGATGCCGGCCAGCCCTACCGGTACTTCATGTCGACGCTGAACCGGTTCATCTTCGAGATCATTCTGGAGACCTACAAGCCCACCATCGCCGCCATCAACGGCGCGGCGGTCGCCGGAGGGTTCGAGCTCTGCCTCGCCTGCGACATGCGCATCGCGGCCGAGCACGCCGTGATGGGATTGCCGGAGGCGAAGCGGGGCCGCGGGGCGCATTTCTCGACGGTCATGCTGCCGCGCATCATCCCGCGCGCCCTCGCGCTCGAGATGCTCTTCCGCGGCGACTACATCGACGCGCAGAAGGCGCTGCAATGGGGGCTGCTCAATGCGGTGACGCCGAAGGGCGCCGCGCTCGAGGGCGCGCTCGAACTCGCCACGGCGATTGCAAAGAATGCGCCGGTGACCGTCCGGCGCATGAAGGAAACCGCCGTCAAGTCCTCAGGAATGCCGTTCGCGGCCGCCCTGCGTCTGGACGAGGGCATCAACCCCTATCTCAGCGAGGACCGCATCGAAGGGACGCGCGCCTTCGCCGAGAAGAGGGAGCCGCAATGGAAGGGGCGGTGATGACAGCCCAGCCGGGCCGTCCCGCTCCGGACGCGCCGGCGCGAGCCGCGGCGCTGTCGGCGCTGTTCGAGCCCCGCGCCGCAGCCGTGATCGGCGTCTCGCGCGACCCGATCAAGCGCGGCCGGCAGGTCGTGCGCAACGTCATGCGCGGCGGCTTCGCAGGTCCGGTCTATGCGGTCGGCCGCGATCTCGAAGAAGCCGACGGCGCGACCTGCCTTGGCCATGTCCGGGATGCACCTGGACCCGTGGACGTCGCATTCCTCGCGCTCCCGGCCGATGCCACCGCGGAGGCGCTGCGCGACTGCGCTGCCGTCGGCGCAAAGGTCGCCATCGTGAGCGCCGCCGGTTTCGCGGAGAGCACGAGCCCGGAGAGCCGGGCGCGCCATGCCGCCCTGAAAAAGGCCGTTGCGGAAACCGGCATCCGGGTCGTCGGGCCCAACTGCAACGGCATCTACAATACGGCCAACCGTCTGGCGCTCGGCTTCAATGCCGCCCATTCCGTCCGGCTGCGGCGCGGCGACATAGCCATCCTTTCCCACAGCGGCGCCCTCTTCTCCCTGATGATGGGGTACCTGGAGAACGTGGGTGCCGGCCTGTCCTGCTTCGTCTCGGCCGGCAACGAAGCCGATCTCGATCTCCTCGATTACCTCGAGTTCGTCCTCGAGCAGGATTCGACGCGGGTCGCCGCGCTGCTCGTGGACGCGATCTCCGACGGCGAGCGCCTGCGCCGGCTCGGCGAGCGCGCCGCCCTGCTCGGCAAGCGAATCGTCGCGCTCAAGGCCGGCCTGACGGAGCAGGGTGCGCGCGCCGCGCTCGCTCATTCGAGCCGGCTCGCCGGGGAGGCGGACGCCTACCGGGCGCTCTTAGAGGCGAGCGGCATTCCGATGGTTCGTTCGCTCGAAGGCCTGATGAGCGCAGCCGCCATGCTGAGCTTCTACGGCCGGGCCGACGGCGGCCTCGCCATGATGTCCACCTCGGGCGCGGGGGCTGCGATCCTCGCCGATCTCGCCGAGCGTCACGAAGTCCGGGTCGCCGAGCTCGGGCCGGCGACCCGGGCGCGCCTCGCCGAGTATCTGAGCTTCTCCGACTTCGGCAATCCGGTCGATCTCGGCGTGTTCGACCGCGGCCGGTCCGCCCCGATCGCCGAGATCGTGGCGGCGGATCCGGCGGTCGGGGCGATGATGACGCCGATCAACGGCATCGACCCGAACTCGGGCGTGCCGACGCTCATCGAGGATCTCGCCAGTGCGCGGGCACGCTCCGGCAAACCGTCCGTCCTGGTCGTGCCCGGCGGGCTCCCGCCCGAAAAGGCCGCCAGCTATCTGGACCAGGGCTTCAAGATCTTCCCGGACACCGAGGCGGCGCTGCAGGGCCTCGCCGCCGTGCTGCACCCGCCGCCGGTGCCGCGCGATCGGAGTCGCCAGACCGGCGCGCCGGCATCGCGCGAGCCTCTCCTGCGCCTCGGTCGTCCGCTCACCGAGCCCGAAAGCCTCGCGCTGCTCGCGGGCTTCGGCGTACCGACCGTGCCGACGGAGGTCTGCGCGAGCCTCGACGAGGCGATCGCCGCGGCGGAGAGGCTCGGCGGCCGGGTCGTCCTCAAGGCCGTGGTGGAAGGCGTCGGCCACAAGACAGAGGCCGGCCTGGTGCGCGTCGGCGTCAGGGGTGCCGACGCAGTTCGCGACGCGCACCGTGCCTTCGGCGCCGGCAGGATGGCGGTCCAGCCTCTCGTCACCGGCCGCCTCGAAATGATCGCCGGCGTGACGCGCCAGCCGGACGTCGGGCCGATCCTCGTCGCGGGCCTCGGCGGCATCTACGCCGAGGCCATGCGCGAGGTCGCGATGTGGTCGATCCCCGCGCCGGCGGGTGAGCTGGAGCGGCGGTTCGCCGGCTCCGCGCTCGGCCGCATCGTGCGCAGCCCGCGCTGGCCCGATGCGGGCACTGCCGACGAGATCCTGGCCGTGCTGGCACGCCTTCAGGATTTCGCGCTGTGGGCCGGCGATCTGCTCGGAGCGCTCGACGTCAATCCTCTCATCCTGGGCGAGGCGGGCCTCGTCGCCGTCGATGCCCTCGTCGTCCCGAGCGCCGCTGCCGCTATTCAGTCCGGGTGGCACGAGCGTCAGATGGAGCCGCTGTGATGTCCGACCTGCCGAAGTCCGTCGAGATCTGCGAGAAGGGGCCGCGCGAGGGCCTTCAGATCGAGCCGGGGCCGATCCCCACCGACCGCAAGATCGCGCTGATCGACGCCCTCTCGGAAACCGGCGTCCGACAGATCCAGGTCTGTTCCTTCGTCAATCCGAAGAAGGTGCCCGGCTGGGCCGACGCGGACGACGTCGTGACGGGGATCAGGATCCGGGAGGGCGTCAGCTATCTTCCGCTCTGGCTCAACGAGCGCGGCCTGATGCGGGCGCTGCAATATCGCGACCGGCTCACCTTCAAGGACGCCATCCTGCTCTCCGCGTCGGAGCGGTTCATCGAGCGCAACCAGAACCAGGACACCGAGAAGAACGTCGCGATCCAGAACCGCCAGGTCGAGGTGTTCCTGGAGAACGGCCTTACCGTGGACGGCGTCCTGATCATGGCGGCGTTCGGCTGCAATTTCGCCGGCGACATCCCGACCGCAGACCTGCTCGCGACCGTGCAGAAGGCGATCGAGATCGCCGAGACGCATCAGTGCACGCTGAAGCGGGTCTCGCTGAACGACACCATGGCCTGGGCGACGCCTGGAACGGTGAAGCGCACCGTCGGCGCCATCCGCGAGCGCTGGCCGTCGCTGCGCATCAACCTGCACTTCCACAACACGCGCGGCCTCGGGCTCGCCAACGTCTATGCCGGCCTGGAAATGGGGGTGGACAGCTACGATTCTTCCGTGGCCGGCCTCGGCGGCTGCCCCTTCGCCGGCCACAAGGGCGCTGCCGGCAACGTCTGCACGGAGGACATAGTCTTCCTGTGCGAAGAACTCGGAGTCGAGACCGGCATCGACCTCGACAGGATGATCGAGGCGGCCAGGCTCGCCGAGGACATCGTCGGCCATCCCTTGCCTGGATCAATTATGAAGGGCGGTTCTCTAAAAAGGTTGCGGGAAGCGATCAGCTGAAGTCGCATCGTCGCCGACTGGCGCATTCGGTGGGGCGAGGTGCTTGCCGGCCCGGCCGTGGCCGGCAATCAGCTCGCCGTCCGCGGCGACGAGACACGGCACGGTCCAGCCGAACTCCGCCATGCTGGCGGCGATCTTCGCGACCTGGTCGGCCCCGTGCACCTTTGCATTCTTCGCATAGGGGCGGAGCCGCTCGAGCGGCCAGCTCTCGATCCGCTCCGGGGCGAAGGCGAAGGGTCATTTCGGCTTGATCTCTCGAGGCGGATTGACGTTGGTCAGGGGTGGCGTGGCCCTGGCTGCAGGCAAGACTGCGATTGTGGATCCGGCCCGAGTGGATTCCAGGGCTGGACTCCCGCGGTCCTGGATTCCGGATGCGGTGGATTCCGCAAGGAATCCACCGGAGTCCAGCGCTCGAGGCCGAAAAGGTGTGTATTATCAGGACGTTGTGGCCTGAGCGGTGGATCCGGATTCCGGGTGGCTTCCCAAGAATTCGGCCCTGTCGCTCACGTCCTGTCCGGACTGCCTGCGAAGCTACAGCAATCTCGCCTATCACAACCTTCTCGACTAATCGATCTCCTGCCCCGCATCGTCGATCCCGGCAACGCGCGATGGACCGAGCGGCGTGAGGCAGCCGCTGCAAATGCCGCCACTGCGGTGGGGAATTTGGCCGCAGCCGGATCGGGCGAACGCGTTCGCGAGGGCAACTGGCGGAGGGAGAGGGATTCGAACCCTCGATACGGTTTCCCGTATACACGCGTTCCAGGCGTGCGCCTTCAACCACTCGGCCACCCCTCCGGCCTCGGCTGGGCGCCGGACCGCTGCCCATGTATCGCTCCGGCCGTCGATCCGCAAGCAGCGCCGCGCCGGATCGCGGAGATGCGTCGGATCGACGGACAGGGCCGGCGAGGGAAGCGCGGGAGATCCGGCTGTGGACCCTGGCGATGGCTGACCGGTCGGGACCTAGCCCGTCGGCGC
>NZ_JBQYEX010000009.1:0-112013 GCF_052655945.1 Faunimonas sp. B44
ACCGGAGTCGCCACCGGCCCGTCCCGCAACGCTAGAGCCACATTCACCTGGAGATCACATTGCCGAACGTCACCGAAGACAAGGTGAAGACGCGCCTGCGCGAGCGTGGAATACCGGTTCCGGCGGGAGGCGCCGCCGCGACCCCCGAGGAGGCGCGCGCCGTAGCGGAAAGGATCGGAAAGCCGGTGGTCGTGAAGGCGCTGGTCGCCACGGGCCGGCGCGGAAAATCCGGCGCGGTGCGGTTCGCGGACGATCCGGACGAGGCCTCTGCGGCCGCCGAGGCGATCCTCGGCACCGTCGTGAACGGCCATCTCTGCAGCGAGGTCTATCTCGAGGAGAAGGTGGCGATCGAGCGCGAGCTCTACCTCGCCTTCTACCTCGAGGATTTTCCGCCGAGGATCCTGATCAGCGCGGAAGGCGGCGTCGACATCGAAAGCGTGCACCGCGACCGGCCCGAGGCCGTGATCGCCGTCGAGATCGACCCGCTGCGCGGGGTGCCCGCCTGGGACGCCATCGAACTGTGGGAGCGGGCCGGACTGAACGGCAGGATGCTCGCCGGCCTTGGCCGGCTGACGGCCGATCTCTATCGCGAGTTCCGAGACGCCGACGCGACAATGCTCGAACTCAACCCGGTCGCAATCACCGCCGACGGGCCGGTCGTCGTCGGTGCGATGATGTCGGTCGAGGACCCGCTCCTCGAGGAATCCGGCGGCTCGGATGTCGCAACCGGAGGCCGCCCGCTCAACGAGCGCGAGCTTCGGGTCATCGAGGCGAACGCCCGGATTCCGGGCGGCATGGTGCGCTACACGGAGCTCGACGGCGACATCGGCCTCTGGGTCGGCGGCGGCGGCGCGGGCCTCGTCCAGCACGACATGATCCTTGCAGCCGGCGGCCGGCCCGCCAACCACACCGACGCCTCCACGGTGAACCCGGACAAGGTGCGCGTGCTGGTCGACGCGATCCTCGACAATCCGAACGTGCGCAGCCTCTTCGTCAGCTGGCACTACCAGCAGATGGCGCGGATCGAGAAGCGCGTCGTGCCGGTCGTCGAGGCGCTCAAGGCGCGCAACATCGACCCGAAGCGCTTCCCCGTCGTCATCCGCATGTTCGGGCCCGGCGAGGAGCTGGCCCGGGAGGCCGCGGCCGAGCTCGACGGCATCCACTACCTGCCGCATGGCGCACCGCTTTCCGACGGCGTGCGGCTGATCGTGGACCTGACCAGCAAGCTCGCAGCCGAGGAGCGCGCGCAGTGACCATTCTCATCGACAGGAACACGCGCGTCGTGGTGCAGGGCATCACCGGCCGCCAGGCGCGCCTCGATACCGAGAACAGCATCCGCTACGGGACGCAGGTCGTTGCCGGGGTGACCCCGGGCCGCGGCGGCGAGGAGGTGCTCGGCGTGCCGGTCTACAACACCGTCCGCGCGGCGGTGAAGGCGCAGGGCGCGAACGCCTCCATGCTCTACGTGCCGGCGCAGGCGGTGCGCGACGCCGTCTTCGAGGCGATCGACGCCGGCATCCGCCTGATCGTCGGCACCTCGGAAGGCGTTTCCCGCCAGGGCGCGGCGGAAATCGTCGCAGCCGCGAGAGCGGCGGACGTCACGCTCGTGGGGCTCAACACGAACGGCCTCATCTCGCCCGGCCAGTCCAAGGTCGGCGGAATCGGCGGCGTCGACCCGGCCGACATCTACGTGCCGGGCCGGATCGGCATCTGCTCGCGCTCGGGCGGCATGACGGCCGAGTTCGCCCTCACATTGAAGCAGAACGGCTACGGCGTCTCCACGGCGATTGCCATGGGCGGCGACCGGATCACCGGCCGGCGCATGGTGGACTACCTGCGGATGTTCGAGGCGGATCCCGGCACGGACGCCGTCTGCGTCTATGGCGAGCCCGGATCGCGGAACGAGGCCGAGGTCGCCGAGCACCTGAGGCAGAACGGCCTGACGAAGCCCGTGGTCGCCGTCATCGCCGGCCGCTTTCAGGAGAACTATCCGAAGGGCATGAGCTTCGGCCATGCCGCTGCAATGATCAGCAGCGACGAGGACAGCGCCAGCGCCAAGCAGCGCATGCTCGCCGCCGCGGGGGTGAGGATCGCCCAGTCGCTCGCCGACATACCGGGGCTGCTGGCGGAAGCCGGCATTGCCCGCAGCCGCGGGGCGGACGGCGAAGCCGGGTCCGCCGTGCACGAGGCATCGGGCGCGCGATCGGCATTCGGCGGACTTCGCTCGGGCGTCGCGTGACGGCCGCAGCAGACCAGAGAAGCGCTTCGGCGAGGGGTTGAGAGGAGAGCGATGCGCCATCCAACGGCAACACGATCCGGCCCGGACGGGAGCCGCAGCGCGCGCCGCTCGCCGCTCCAGCTCACGATCGGCTTTTCCATCCTCCTGCTCGCGCTCTTCTATCTCTACCACGCGTTCCAGATCCGGGTTCCGCCGATCGGCGACAGCCTCGGGCCGCGCTTCTTCCCGCTCATGCTTGGCGGCATGTTCGTCCTGTTCTGCCTCGCCAACATCGTCATGGACATCGTCGCGCCGCACGATCCGTCGGACGAGCGGCCGCTTTCCGGGGACGTCAAGGCCCGCACGGCCGGCACCTTCGCGGCAGCGCTCCTCTACGCGACGGCGCTTCCCGTGATGGGCTATCTCGCCGCGACCGCTCTCCTGATCGCGGCCTTCCTGGCTCTCGTCCGCTTCCGGGGCGTCCCGACGATCGTGTTCTGGTCGTTGCTCCTGACCGCTGTCTTCTACCTCGTCTTCGACACCTGGCTCGGCGTGAAGCTGCCGGGCGTCGAACTGTAAGGGCCGGTCATGGAATCCCTCACCAACCTTGCATTCGGCCTGAGCCAGGCGGTTGCCGGCTACAATCTCCTCTTCGTCGTCATCGGCGCGGCGATCGGCACCTGGGTCGGCATGCTGCCCGGCGTCGGCCCGGCGACCGCCATCGCGGTGCTGCTGCCCTTCTCCTACGGGCTGGAGCCGACCTCGGCGCTCATTCTCCTCAGCGGCATCTATTTCGGCGCGATGTATGGCGGCGCCATCGCCTCCATCCTCATCAACATCCCCGGCGACGCATCCGCCATCATCACCACGCTCGACGGGCATCCGCTGGCGCGAAGCGGTCGCGCCGGCGCCGCGCTCTTCATCTCGGCGATCGCATCCTTCGTCGGCGGCACGCTGGGGCTGCTCGGACTCACCTTCCTCGCGGTGCCGATCGCGCGTTTCGCGCTCAGTCTCGGGCCGGCCGAGTACTTCATGCTGATGGTCTTCGCGCTGGTGGCGACCGCGAGCCTGGTCGAGGGCTCGGCGATCAAGGGTTTCATGTCGGGCCTGTTCGGCCTGATCATCGCGACCGTCGGCATCGACCTCCA
This sequence comes from Faunimonas sp. B44, assembly GCF_052655945.1. Classification (NCBI taxonomy): domain Bacteria; kingdom Pseudomonadati; phylum Pseudomonadota; class Alphaproteobacteria; order Hyphomicrobiales; family Afifellaceae; genus Faunimonas; species Faunimonas sp. B44. Next base: position 3,367 of record NZ_JBQYEX010000009.1, read on the forward strand.
GAGCGGCTCGCCCCGCTTCACCTTCGGTTCGGCCGATCTCCTCGACGGCGTGAACCTCCTCATCGTCATCATCGGCGTCTACGCCATCAGCGAGGTGCTCGTCACCGTGGAGCGGCTGCTGTCCGGCCGTTGGGAAGCGCCGGCCGCCGTGGGCAAGCTCTTCACGACGAAGGCGGAATGGCTCCGGGTCCGGTTCGCGATGGTGCGCGGCGCCGTGATCGGCTTCGTCATCGGCCTCCTGCCCGGCGCCGGCGGCGCGGTCGCGACGCTCCTATCCTACGCGGTCGAGAAGCGGATCCACCGGCACCCCGAGCAGTTCGGCAAGGGCGCGGTCGAGGGGCTCGCGGGCCCCGAATCCGCCAACAACGCCTCCGTTTCGGGAGCGCTGGTGCCGCTCCTCACGCTCGGCATTCCCGGCTCCTCCGCGACGGCGGTCCTGCTCGGGGCGCTCCTGATGTTCGGAATCCAGCCGGGGCCGCGGCTCTTCACCGAGCATCCGGAGGTCACCTGGGGGGTGATCGGCAGCCTCTATATCGGCAACATCGTGCTCGTCATCCTGAACATCCCGCTCATCGGGATCTGGGTGCGCCTGCTCCGCATTCCCCCCGAGCTTCTCACGGCGGTCATCCTCGTCCTCGGCCTGACCGGCGCCTACAGCATCTCCAACAGCATGTTCGAGGTCTGGCTCGCGCTCGCCTTCGGGGCCGTCGGCTACGTCATGCGCCGGTACCGGATCCCGATCACCCCGATGATCCTGGGCGTCGTCCTCAGCCGCACGCTCGAGCAGTCGCTCAGGCAGGCGCTGACGCTCTCGGGCGGCGATTGGCTGACGTTCCTGGAGCGGCCGATCTCCGTCTTTTTCCTGCTGCTCGCGCTCCTGGTGGTCGCGGCTCCGTTCGTGACGGCGCGCTGGCGGCAGCACCGCACCCCCGCCCATGTCTCGGGCGGCAAGGTCTAGCGCGACCAGACACAGAGACACGATAGGGAGGAAAGACATGATTGACCGCATTCTGCTCCGGAGCGCTCCGGCGGCGCTGGCGCTCGCCTGCTTCGTCGGCGGGGGCGCGGCCCTCGCCCAGGGCCCGACCGAGCCCGTGGAGATCGTCGTGGGATCAGGCCCGGGCGGCGGGTACGACCGCATGGCGCGGGCGATCGAATCGGTCCTCGAGGGCAAGAACCTGATCGACGTGCCGATCAACATCACCTACGAGCCGGGCGGCGGCGGCGCGGTCGGCTGGGCGAAGATCAGCAAGCAGAGCCGCGGGCCGACGAAGCTCTCGATCTTCTCCCCGAACCTCGTGACGAACGAGGTCCTCGGCACGGCCCCGCTCAGCTTCGAGGACCTGACGATGATCGCGACGCTCGTCTTCGAGGACGGCTGCTTCGCCGTGAACCCGACCGGCAACCTGAAGACCGCCGAAGACCTCGTGAACGCGCTGAAGACCAGCCCGGAATCGATCCGCTTCGGCTTCGCGGTGGCGGCCGGAAACCAGTGGCACGTCGCCATGGCGAAGCTCGCCGACGCCGTCGGGGCCGACGTCACGAAGATCCGCGCGACCGTGTTCGATGCGGCCGCGAAGAGCGTCGCGGCGCTGCTCGGCAACCATGTCGACGTCAGCGTGAGCGGCTGCGCGAGCTTCGCGAAATATCACGAGTCCGGCGATCTCCAGATCGTGGCGGTCGCCTCTCCTGAGCGTCAGGCGGCGCCGCTCGACGGCGTGCCGACCTGGCAGGAGCTCGGCCAGGACGTGGTGTGGTCGGCCTGGCGCGGCATTCTCGGCCCGAAGTCCATGAAGCCGGAAGAGATCGCGTTCTGGGGGGAGGTTCTCCAGAAGGTGGTCGAGGACGAGTCCTGGAAGCCGATCGAGCAGGAGAACTACTGGCGGACCGAATTCCTCGGCAGCGAGAAGACCAGCGCCATGCTGCGGTCGGAGCGCGACCAGTACACGACCACGATCAAGCAGCTCGGCCTGATCCAGTAAGAAGAGCGCCCGCCCGCCCGGCCCGGCCGGGCGGGCGGTCCCAGCCGGACGAGACAGATGCTCGAAGCCTACATCTACGACGGGATCCGGACGCCGTTCGGAAAGAGGGCCGGCGCGCTGGCAAGCATCCGGCCGGACGACCTCCTCGCCCATGCCATGCGCAGCCTTCTCGACAGGAGCGCGTTCAGCGCGGAAGACCTCGAGGACGTCATCGTCGGCTGCGGCAACCAGGCCGGCGAGGACAGCAGGTGCGTCGCCCGCCACGCCGCGCTTCTCGCCGGCATCCCGGTCGGGATCGGGGGCGCCGTGGTCCAGCGCAATTGCGGCAGCGGCCTCGGCGCGATCGTCGCCGCGTCCCATGCCGTCACGTGCGGGGAGGGCGATCTCTTCATCTCGGGCGGCGTGGAGAGCATGAGCCGCGCGCCCTTCGTGATGGCCAAGGCCGATGCGGCCTTCAGCCGGAACGTGGAGATCTTCGACTCCACCGTGGGCGCCCGATTCCCGAATCCGGCCATCGAGGCGCAGTTCGGCGCCGACACCCTGACGGAAACCTCCGACAACCTCGCGCGCGAATACGAGATCGACCGCGCCGCCTGCGATCGCTTCGCGGCCGCCTCGCAGGCCAAGTGCGAAGCGGCCCGGCAGGACGGCTTCTTCGCCGGGGAGATCGTCCCCGTCGTGACGCGCGACCGGAAAGGCGATCGCGCGGTGGAGTCGGACGAATTTCCTCGGCCGGGCACGGATGAGGAGGCGCTCGCGCGGCTCCGGCCGCTCAATCCGGACGGCGTGACGACGGCGGGGAACAGCTCGGGCATCAATGACGGCGCGGCCGCATTGCTGGTCGGCTCGCGGGCGGCCGGCGCGGCGGCTGGCGCGGCGCCGATCGCCCGCGTCCTCGCCAGCGCCACGGCGGGCGTCCCGCCGCGCATCATGGGCATCGGGCCGGTGCCGGCCTCGCAGAAGGCGCTCGCGCGCGCCGGGCTCTCGCTGGCCGAGATCGACGTCATCGAGATCAACGAGGCCTTCGCCGCCCAGGTCTGCGCCTGCCTGAAGGGGCTCGGCCTGGCGCTCGACGACAGCCGCGTCAACCCGAACGGCGGGGCGATCGCCATCGGGCATCCGCTCGGCGCGTCCGGCGCGCGCCTCGCGCTCACGGCGGCGCGCCAGCTGCAGCGGTCCGAAGGCCGCTATGCCCTGGTGACGATGTGCATCGGCGTCGGCCAGGGCATCGCCGTCGTGCTCGATCGGTGCTAGTCGACGTGATCGTCAGCAGCACTTCTCCCTTGTGTCCGCGCTGATCGACGGGCGCCACATTTGCCGGGGGGTATGACCCTTGCGAACCGGACTAGCAGAGCTGCCCGGATCGGGTGTCGAAGATCCAGCCGCGGTCGCGAACGGGATTGAGCGGTCGCTTCCTGATCCTGAAATACTCGCGGCTGATCGCCTTGCCGACCTCCATCGCGTAGTTCGACGCGTTGCTGGACAGCCTGGCCGGAGTGCGTTTCCGCCAGCTCGGTTCGGCGCCGTCGAGGATGGCCCGCGCCGTCGCGAACTCCCCGGCAGCTATGGCACGTTGCAGCTCGCGCGCGAACGCCTTGAAGGGGTCCTGTTTGGTTGGGGCATCCGGGCCCCCGACCTCCGGTTCCGACAGCGCGGACATGTCGATTTGATGCCCCTCCCGAGGCCGCTCAGGTCCCGTTGCGCGGACGTTAGTTGAACTCCCGTTCCGCCGCCAGCCCGTTGAAGACGGGGTTCATGTGACAAGAGCGCCGGGGCTTGGGAGCGCCTGGCACGCCGCCGCTGACGCTGGATTGCGCCCGGCTGGCGGAGCCCCGCAGCTTGAGCGCGGGTACCGTGCGATCCTGCCCTCTGCCTCGCAGATCGCGAGTTGCGCCGACGAGTGCCACGCAAAGTTAACCTCCGGGAGGGTAGGTCTGCGACGGCGAACCTTGCGGCCGAGGAGTAGCCCGTGCGCGTGCTGGGCTGTCTTGTCTACGAACACAATCTCTATCTCGTGCTGCTGGCCGGCATCGTCTGCCTGCTCGGCTCGCTGGCCACCACGCGGCTCTTCAGGCAGGCCCTGAACGTCCCGGGCTGGCCGCGCGGCGGCTGGGTCTTCCTCACCGGCGTGTGCGCGGGGTCGGCGATCTGGGCGACGCACTTCATCGCGATGCTCGGCTACATGGCGCCCGCGCCGGTATCCTTCGACGCCACGCTGACCATTCTGTCCGTTCTGGTCGCCGTCACCGGCTCGACTGTCGGTTTCGCCGTCGCGGCCGCGGGACGGCACGCCCGGCTGCTGCCGTTCGGCGGAGCCCTCGTCGGGCTTTCCGTCGCCGCGATGCACTACACCGGCATGTTCGCCTATCGCGTCGACGGCCTCGTGTCGTGGCGCACCGACTATCTCGCCGCTTCGGTCGTGCTGGCCGTCACCCTTTCCGCGGCCTTCGCGTGGAGCGCCGGACGGTGGAGGAACGGTGCGAAGCGGCACGCCGCCGTCGCCCTGCTGGTGCTGGCGATCGTCTCGCTCCATTTCACCGGCATGGCGGCCTTCGAGGTCCAGCCGATGCCCGGCGCAAGCGCGGGCTCCGACGGCGAGGCGTTCCGGGCCATGGCTCTCGCGGTCGCGCTGATCGGCTTCATCATCGTCGGGACCGGGATTACGAGCTATCTTCTGGAGGCCCGGACCCGGGCGGATTCGGAGGAGCAGCTGCGCCACATGGCGCTGCACGACCCGCTGACGGGCCTGCCGAACCGCACGAGCTTCAACGCCCATCTGGAGCGGCTGGTCGAGGAGTGCGGCCCACGGAACCGGCGCTTCGCCGTCATCGGCATCGACCTCGACCGATTCAAGGAGCTGAACGACACCTTCGGCCACGAGGCCGGGGACAGGGCGCTGTGCGCGCTCGCCGATCGCATGCGCGCGTTCAGCGAGGGCGGCATCGTTTTTGCGCGCGTCGGCGGAGACGAGTTCTTCGCCGTTGCGCCGCTCCCGAACCGGGAGGCGCTGACACGGATCCCGCGCGCGATTGAAGCCCTCGTCCTCACCCCTCTGCCGCTCGAGGAGAACGGGTCGGCCATCGGCGCGAGCATTGGGGTGGCGGTCTTCCCCGAGGACGGCACCGATCCGGGAACGCTCACCCGCAACGCCGACCTCGCCATGTACCGCGCGAAGGCGGACGGCGAGATATGCTTCTACGACACGCAGCTCGGCAATCTGGTGCGGGAGCGCCGGCAGCTCGCCCAGGACCTGAGGCAGGCGATCGCGGCGGACGACCTCTCGGTGGACTACCAGGTCCAGACCTCGATCGAGGACGGCCGGATCATCGGATACGAGGCGCTGCTGCGCTGGCGCCATCCGGAGAGGGGCAACGTTTCGCCGTCGGAGTTCATACCGCTCGCCGAGGAGAGCGGGCTGATCCTCGCGCTCGGGGAATGGGTTCTCAGGCGCGCCTGCCGCGATGCATCCCGGTGGGAGCCGCCCTATTCGGTCGCCGTGAACCTCTCCGCCCTGCAGCTCATCGACGCCAAGCTCGCGCATCTCGTGCACGAGGTGCTGGTGGAGACCGGGCTGTCGCCGTCGCGCCTGGAGCTCGAACTGACCGAGACGGCGCTCATCAGGGACAAGGCGCGGTCGCTGCACACGATCCGGCAGATCAAGGCGCTCGGGGTCCGCGTCGCGCTCGACGATTTCGGCACCGGCTATTCCTCGCTCGACACGCTGCGCGCCTTCCCCTTCGACAAGATCAAGCTCGACCGCTCCTTCATCGAGGACGTCTGCTCCGACGCGCAGGCGCTCGCCATCGTCCGTGCCGTCACCGCCATGGGCCGGAGCCTCGCGATCACGGTGCTGGCCGAGGGGATCGAGACGGACGAACAGCTGGCGCTCCTGAGGAGCGAGCGCTGCGACGGCGCCCAGGGTTTCCTGATGGGGCGGCCCATGCCCGTGGAGCATCTCGTCGCCCACGGCGGACCGCGCGTGTGCGAAAGCGCGGCGATCGCACGCGACCCGGCCCGCGGACCTGCCGCGCCTGCGGGATCGGCCGCTGGCGCCGCCGCGGCCGCGCAGGACGCCGCCTGACGGGCGGCGCGCCGGTCCGTCCCGGCAGCGGCCTGCCCGGGTTACGCCCGCCCGTTCACGACCTCCACCGCATAGCGGTCGGCATGGTCCTTCCAGCTCCGGATGCGCTCGTCCCGGCAGAACCGTTCGATCGCCTGCCTGACGGCGTCCTCCTCGCTGTCGGCGACGAGCTCCATCGAGCGCTGGCAGATCTCCCGATCCCTGCCGTGATCGTTCTCCACCGTCTTGAAGAACGCCACGTGGTAATGCCCCTGATCCGGCATCGGCGATACCCCTCTTCGTCGCGGCGGCGCCGCCGCCCGGGCGCGGCAGCCCTGGGCGCGATCTTCGCCCCGCACGTCCTTCTCGGCGAGGAGCCCGTCCCAGATGGGAGCGGAGGCGCTCCCGTCAGAGATGCGCCATCTCGCTGTCCTCGCATCCGAAGCCGAGCGCGGACAGGCCTTCCTCCAGATAGTCGCCGAGCAGCGGCATGCCGGTCAGGTAGCGCGCCGAGTTGCGCCGGTGGCGCTCGTTGGCGAGCTGGCGCGCCTCCTCGAGTTCGTCGGCCTCGAAATCGCCCCGGCCAATCCAGCTGATGGCGATGAGATCGACGGTCTCGTCCTCGTTGAGGCCGGCGATCGCGCCGCTCAGCTCCTGCAGCGTCGGGTCGTCGGCATTGTCCTCCAGCACGTCGATGTTCGTGTCGTCGGCCGGGTTCGAAGCCGATGCCGTGTCGACGGGCTCGACCTTCGCGTCGAATTCGCGCGCCCTCGCGATGATGTAGCAGACCTTGTCCGGGCTGATGGCGAGGTCGGCGGCGGCGGGCATTTCCCTGAGCATGACGGGCTTCCTGCGGCTTGGCGGCGGGCCGGAGGGCCCGCCTCGCGTCGGTTCTCCCGCATTGATGCCGGAAACCGTCCGGCGGGCCTTGCGCTGGATCAATGCCGGCCGCGCCGCATGCCGCCTCCGGTCACCGCTTGCGCATCTCGATCGCGACCTCGACGATCTCGTTCTCCTGCGGCCTGATCAGGACCGACTGCTGCTTGCCGCGCGTCGTGATGATGACCGAAGCGGCGTAGTTCGGGGCGGTGACGACGCCTCTGATCCGGCCTGCCGCCGCCTCTCCGGAAACGGTCCCGCGCATGTCGCGGGTCCGCTCGAGCCATGTCCCGGCGATCCGGCCGGAAGACAGCGTGAGATCGAGCACGATCTCGAAGCGCAGCTGCTCCCGTTCGCAGTTGAGCTCGTTGTGGAGCGTGCGTTCGCCGCGGCCGGTGACGTAGGTCGCGCGGCAGCGGATCGGCTCCTTCGCGCCGTTCGCCAGCACCACCGTCCCGTCGCCGCTCCAGGAGCCAGCAAGGCCGGCGAACGGGCTTTGCGCGGCCTGCGGCCAGGCCGGCGTGGCCGGCAGCAGGAGCGCCGCGGCGAGGAGGATCCCCAGCCGGCCCCGCCCCGCACGGGGTGCCGTGACATCATGCTCGCCGTTCATTCCGCGCTTTCCTCCGTCTGCTCGCTCTCGTCCGCCGGAACGGGATCCGCGCCCGCCGTTTCCGTCTCCGCCGTCACCATCGCCTCCATCGCCCACGGGACGAGGAGGGCTGCCGCCGCGCCGAAGGCTTCGGCGAGCGCATCCGCCGATGCCGCCGGCTCCACCGCCGCGAGCGCGGCCGTCTCGGCGAACCGCCTGGCCGCGACGATCGCGCCGTCTGCCGTGGTGAGCTTCGCCGCGATCGCGAACTCCGCCGAGGGCGCGGGTCCGGGCACGATATCGAAGGCGAGGATGTCCACCAGGAGGAGGTAGTCCTCGGATATGCCCTGGAAGTCGCGGCCGACGCGCGTGTAGCCCGCCTCCTCGAAGCTGCGGATGAGAGCCACCTGGACCGCTTTCGGCACGGTGTCGCTCCAGACGGCATCCTCGAAGATCGGCTTCCGGCCGCCTTCGGCCCGGCTCACGAATTGCGGGGTGTTGAACGCGGCCGCAATGGACGGCTCGTTGATGACGAGCTGGGCTTCGGGCAGCCGGTCCGGCACCGGGAGACCGGGCGGCGCGCCGAGCGCATAGACGACATGCGATTTCGCGCCGGGGCGCGCGCCGGCGAGGCGGGCCAGGCCGTCCATGATGTCGTCGACGCGGTCCGCATTCCGGGACAGCGCCGATGAGAAGGTGTCGAGGTTGGTGAACGTGCTCTTCAGGGCCGGCGCGTTCTCCTTGAGCACGGCCTCGACGCGCGTGAACGCCTCGCGGGCCGAATCCGTCCAGTTCACGTTCGAGCCGGCGGGCGCGACCAGGAGAGGGGGCTCGCCGCCGTCCGGCGAAAGCCGCGGCGCCTCCTCGGAGCCGCCCGTCAGCACGATCTCGGGCACGCCCGTCAGGCCGGCATAGGTAAGGCCGACGGCAGTGTCGGCGCGGACCGGCGTGCGGCTGGCGACGGCGATCGTGACGAGCACTTCGCGCGGCCGGTCTGGGTCGAGGTCGAGCGCGATGACCTCGCCGACCTTGATGCCGTTGAACTGCACCGGCGAGCCGAGAAGGAGGCCGGCCACGGAGCCTTCGAAGCGCACGCGGTATGCCGTACGTTCTCCCAGGCCCCCGATGTTCTTCAGCCAGTAGACGAAGCCGAAGCCGCCGGCGGCGACGGCCAGCAGCATCAGGCCCACAAGAACAAACCTGGCGCGGATTTCCATCGCGCAGTCCTCACGTTGCAAGAAGGAGCGGGTCGACCGTGCTTCGGGCGCGGAAGTAGGAGCGGACCCAGGGATGATCGGAGGCGAGCATCGCCGAAAGCGGCCCGTCCGCGACGATCCTGCCGTCGGCGAGAGCGGCGATGCGGGTGCAGAGGCGCTGCAGGCTCGCCACGTCGTGGGTGACCATGAAGACCGTCAGCCCGAGCGTCTGCTGCAGGATGCCGATGAGGCGATCGAACTCTCCGGCGGTGATCGGATCGAGCCCCGAGGTCGGCTCGTCCAGGAACACGATCTCGGGATCGAGCGCGAGGGCGCGCGCGAGCGCCGCGCGCTTGGTCATGCCGCCGGAGAGATGCGCCGGGAGCTTCCCCGCGTCGCCGGGGCCGAGCCCGACCATCTCGAGCTTGGCGAGCGCGACCTCGTTCATCAGCGGCTCCGCGATCCGCAGGTGCTCGCGCATCGGGAACTTCACGTTCTCCAGCACCGAAAGCGAGGAGAAGAGGGCGCCCTGCTGGTAGAGGATGCCCCAGCGCCGGTGCAGCTCGCGGCGCTCCTCCTCGTCCGCGGCATCGGTATCGATGCCGAAGACCTCGACCCTGCCGGCCGCCTTGCGGACGAGGCCGACGATGGTCCGCATGAGCACCGACTTTCCGCTGCCCGAGCCCCCGACGAGGCCGAGGATTTCCCCGCGCTCCACCGTGAGGCTCAGATCGTAGAGCACGGTCTGCTGGCCGAACCGGACGATCAATCCGGACACGTCGATCACCGTGTCCCGGCCTGTTTTCGCCGCCACTGCTTCCCCCGCCACTGCTTCCCCCGCCACGTCACATTCCGATCGAGGCGAAGAAGACGGCGAAGAAACCGTCGAGCACGATGACGAGGAAGATGGACTTCACCACCGATGACGTCGTCTGGAGCCCGAGCGACTCGGTGCTGCCCTTCACGCGCAGCCCTTCGGCCGCCGCCACGACGCCGATCACGAACGCCATGAAGGGCGCCTTGATCATGCCGACTGCGAAATGCGTCGTCGAAACGGCCTCTTTCAGGCGCGCGAGGAAGACGGCGGGGCTCATGTCGCCGTAGAGCCAGGTGACGAGGCCGCCGCCGAAGAGCGCGGCCATCGATCCGAGGAAGGTGAGGGCCGGGAGCGCGATCAGGAGCGCCAGGATGCGCGGGACGACGAGGACCGCGATCGGGTCGAGCCCCATGGTCCGCAGCGCGTCGATCTCCTCGCGCATCTTCATGGAGCCGAGCTCCGCCGTATAGGAGCTGCCGGAGCGGCCGGCGATCATGATCGCCACGATGAGGACGCCGATCTCCCGGAGGACGAGGATGCCGACGAGGTCCACGACGTAGTCGTCGGCCCCGAACTTCCGGAAATGGAAGACGCCCTGCTGCGCGATGATCCCCCCGATGAGGAAGGTGATCAGGAGGATGATGCCGATCGCCTGCCAGCCGACCCGGTCGAGATGGTGGACCGTGGAGGTCAGGCGGAACCGGCGCGGGTGGATGGCGAGCCGGCCCGCCACCGTTCCGAGCGCGCCGAGCATCGCGAGGAAGGAGGTCGCGTCTGCCGCCAGCACGGCCAGGCGGCTGCGGATCCTGGCGGGAAGGGCGGCCAGCCCGGCCGGCTCCCGGCGCTCCCCCGCTTCCGCCCTGTTCAGAGTGCCGACTTCCTCCACAAGCCCCTTGAAGCGCTGTGGCACCTGCACGAGGCTCGCCTCGCATCCCGAGGCTGCAGCCCTCCGGCGCATGCGCTCGAAGATCCACGCGCCGAACGTGTCGAGGGCCGTGACCGCCGCCAGGTCGATCGTGACCCTCTTGCGACCGCCGTCGGTGCAGTCGACGCGCGCGTCGATCCGGTCCGCGGCGTCGGCGCTTCTCGCCGTCCACGGTCCCGCTGCCGTCAGTTCGGCTCCCGCGGGCGTCGCGGTGACCTTGAGGAGTGGTTCGCCGTCCAATCGCCTGACCTCTCTTCAAACGATACGACGGAAACCTGCCCCGAAACCGCTCGGCCGGGTAGTCGGATGTCGGTCGGATCGCGCGTGCGGATGGCGCGCGGCCACACACTGCCTGAGCCGGCCATCCCCCGCATGACCTGGATCAAACCTTTGAAGCAAATTGTAGCCGCCACTTGGAGCACCGGCCCGCTTGACCGGCCGGCCGGTCAGACGGCCGCACGATCGCGTAGGGCGACCCTGCGGCAGGCTCAGGCGCGCCCGCGGCCGAGGCGCTCCGCATGCCAGGCGACGTGGTCCGCCATGAAGGTCGAGATGAAGTAATAGGAATGGTCGTAGCCGTCCTGCATCCGCAGCGTCAGCGGAATGCCGGCCGTGCGGCAGGCCTCCTGCAGGAGGTCCGGCCTGAGCTGCTCCGACAGGAACTCGTCGGCCGTGCCCTGATCCACGAGGAGCTCCGGGACGCGCGCGCCGTCCCCGATGAGGGCGACCGCGTCGCAGCGGCGCGACGCCTCCGCATCGCCGCCGAGATAGGCGGCGAAGGCGTTCTGTCCCCACGGCACCTGTGTCGGCGCGACGATCGGCGAGAATGCGGAGCACGAGCGGAAGAGCTGCGGATGCTTGAGCGCGAGCGTCAGCGCGCCGTGCCCGCCCATGGAATGTCCCATGATGCCGAACCCGCCCGGCCGGATCGGGAAGCCGTTTTGGAGGAGCGCCGGCAGCTCCTGGGCGACGTAGCTCTCCATCCGGAAATGCCGCGACCAGGGTTCCGCCGTCGCATCCAGGTAGAAGCCGGCACCCTGGCCGAGATCGTAGCGCGGCGCATCCGCCACGTCCTCGCCGCGCGGGCTCGTGTCGGGGCAGACGACGATCAGCCCGCGCTCGGCGGCGGCGCGCCTGAACTCGCCCTTCTCGGTGACGTTCATCGGCGAGCAGGTGAGCCCGGAGAGATAGATCACCGCGGGGCACGGCGCGCTCGCCGCCTGCGGGGGAAGATAGATGGACAGGCGCATCGGCGTGCCGGTCGAGTGCGACGCGTGCTGCACGATGTGCTGCGTCCCCCCGTGCGCGGCGTAGCTTCCTTCGATCTTCATGTCGGTCGTCATGCGTTCTCCGTCGACATCGTCTCTGTGCAATATCCCGCGGGGATGGTCCCTGTCGCGGCGCTCCGGCCGCCCGGCGCGCGTCCCGTGCCGACCCCGCGAGGGGGTCCGCGCCGCGCGAATCGGTTAGTTCGTTCCACGGGCGAAAGCAAACGAGCCGGCCTGCCCAAGGTGCCCGGGAGCCGGTCGGCGAGCCTTTCGCGAGAGACGCAGGAACAGAGCGGCTGCTTTTCCGTTTCGTCCGGTTGGCCGCTCGAACATCGCGTGGGGGGGGTACGGACGATTGGCGGGCGAGGGCGAAGGAGGGCGGGGCGCTGAGCCTCCGATGCAGGACGACCAGCGCTGGCGCATGCTCGTCGACGCGATCGTCGACTATGCGATCTACATGCTCAGCCCCGACGGCACCATCACGAGCTGGAACCGCGGCGCCGAGCGCTTCAAGGGCTATACGGCCGAGGAGATCATCGGCCAGCACTTCTCCCGCTTCTACACTGAGGAGGACCGCGCGACGGGGCTGCCCGCGCTTGCCCTGAAGACCGCCGAGACCGAAGGCCGGTTCGAGCGGGAGGGCTGGCGCATGCGCAAGGACGGCAGCCGGATGTGGGCGCATGTGATCATCGATCCGGTGCGCGACCCGGCCGGCCGCCTGGTCGGATTCGCGAAGATCACGCGCGACATGACCGAGCGGAAGGCGGTCCAGGATTCGCTGCGCTGGAGCGAGCAGCGGTTCCAGCTGCTGGTGCAGGGGATCAGGGACTACGCGATCTACATGCTCGGGCCGGACGGCCGCGTGACCAACTGGAACACCGGCGCGGAGCGCCTGAAGGGCTACACCGAGCAGGAGATCGTCGGCGAACACTTCTCCCGCTTCTACACGCCCGAGGACCGGGCGAGCGGCCTTCCCGACCGCGCGCTCGCGATGGCGATCCGGGAAGGGCGTTTCGAGCAGGAAGGCTGGCGGGTGCGCAAGGACGGCAGCCGGTTCCGCGCCCACGCCCTTCTGCAGCCGATCTACGATGAGCAGGGCACGCTGGTCGGGTTCGGCAAGATCACCCGCGACGTCACGCTGCAGCACGAGGCGCAGCGGGCGCTGGAGGAGGCGCGGGCGGCCCTGTTCCAGTCCCAGAAGCTGGAGACCATCGGCCAGCTCACCGGCGGCATCGCGCACGACTTCAACAATCTGCTGGCGGTCATCGTCGGCAACCTCGACCTCTTGCGGAAGCGCTTGCCCGAGGAAGGCAAGGCGCGGCAGCTCGTCGAGAATTCGCTTCAGGGCGCCCGGCGCGGCGCCTCGCTGACGGGGCGCATGCTCGCTTTCGCCCGCCGTCAGGAACTGAAGGTCGCATGCGTCGACGTGCAGGACCTCGTCCGCGGCCTCGCCGAGATGCTGCAGGGCTCGATCGGCCCCACGGTCACCATCGAGACCCGCTTCCCGCTGAGGATCCCGCCGGTCCTGGTCGATCCCGGCCAGCTCGAGGCGGCGCTCCTCAACCTCGTCGTCAACGCGCGCGACGCGATGCCGGAGGGCGGCGCGGTGACGATCGCCGCGCAGGAGCAGACGGTCGAGAAGGCGCGGCCCGGGACCCTCCCGCCCGGCGCCTATGTCTGCCTCTCCGTCACCGACGAGGGCGAGGGCATGGACGAAGCGACGCTCGCCAAGGCCGTGGAGCCGTTCTTCACGACGAAGGGCGTCGGCCGGGGAACCGGCCTCGGCCTTTCGATGATCCACGGCTTCGCCGAGCAGTCTGGCGGCCGCCTGGTCCTGAAAAGCCGCAAGGGCGAGGGGACGCGGGCCGAAATATGGCTGCCCGTCGCTGCATCCGAACCGGGGCAGGCGGCGCAGGCGGAGCCGGGGGCGGACGAGCTCGGCCCGGCGCGGCGGCTCACCGTGCTGGTGGTGGACGACGACCCGCTCGTCCTGATGAACACGGCCGACATGCTGGAGGATCTCGGGCACGCGGTGCTGGAGGCGAGTTCCGGCGAGCAGGCGCTGCGCGTGCTGGCGCGCGCCGGCGGTGTCGATCTCGTGATAACCGACCAGGCCATGCCGGGCATGCTCGGCACCCAGCTCGTCGCCGCCATCAGGGCCGAGCGGCCGGATCTGCCGGTCATCCTCGCCACCGGCTACGCCGAGGCGCCGGCAAGCCGCGACGCCACGCTGCCGCGGCTCGGAAAGCCGTTCACGCAGCAGGACCTCGCGCGCGCCATGGCGGCTGCGATCAATCCCGGCACCGAGCAGAACCGCGTCGTGCGGTTCCGGCCGCGTCAGACCTGAGCCGCCGGGCGCGGGGGCTGTAGCTCAACCCGCGCGGGCGGCGTCGCCATGAAGCGGTCCCGTCCGGCGCTGGTCCGGCCGGACCGGGCCAGCCGCGCGCAATGCGCCCGTGAGGTCCGTCGCCTGATTGAGGTTCATCAGCGCCGCGAGCAGCCCGTCGGCGCGCCCGGCGAGCGCCGGTCGGGCGAGCGAGGCGAACTTCGCCGCGATCGCGCCGTCGTCCGGGAACAGCGACGGCTCGCCGCTCGGATCGGGAACGAGGCGCTCAATCCGGCCTTGCGGCGTCTCGATCGCGAGGCTCGCGCCGAAGGGATGCGCGCGGCCCTCCAGGCGCGCGTCGCGCCTCACCTCGATCCGGTCCGCGATCGCCCAGAGGGCCGGGTCGCCGAGCCGCCGGTAGTCGTCCCAGCCGAAGGCGCCCTGTTCGATGACGACCGCTGCCGTGAACGGCATGGAGAACTGGCCGTCGACGATCGAGCGCGGCCGCCGCTTCTCGCCGATCGGCTCGCCGGTGAGGGTGATCCCGTTCCGGTGCAGCCCGATCTCCACGCGGCGGAAGTCGTCCGCCCGCAATCCGTGTTCGGCCCGGATCGCGAGCAGGCCGTCGAGCGCGGCGTGGGTATAGCGGCAGCTCGGATAGGGCTTTACGCCGATCCTCAGCGTCTCCCAGGTCTCGCCGAGACCCGCCGTCGCCATCTCCGTCCTCGGCGCGGCGGAGTAGCCCTTGAGGAAGCCGTGCCGCCCCTCCAGCGCCTCCGAGGACCCTTTGAAGCCGTTGCGGGCGAGCGTCGCGGCGATCACGCCGTTCATCGCGGCGGCGCCGACCTGGTAGCGCTTGTTCCAGGCGCCGTTCACCAGGAACTGCAGCGATCCGGCCGCCTGGCTCGCGGCCACGCCGAAGGCGGCGGCCATCTGCCCGGGAGAAAGGCCGTAGAGCCGCCCGGCGGCGGCCGCGGCGCCGAACGTCCCGGCCGTGGCGGTCGGATGGAAGCCGCGCGCGTAATGCTCGGTCGGGTCGAGCGCGTTGCCGATCCGGCAGCACACCTCGTACCCGGCGACGATCGCGGCGATCACCTCGCGTCCGTCCGCGCCGACGAGCTCACCCGCCGCGAAGGCGGCCGGCACGACCGGCGCGCTCGGATGCAGCGAGGAGTCCGCGTGGGTGTCGTCGAAGTCGAGCGAATGGCCGAGAAAGCCGTTGGCGAGCGCCGCCACCGGGGGGGCGAGGCTGTGCTCCGTGCCGACGAGCGTCGCCGCCCCCGGGCCGTCCAGGCCGAGCGTGGCCAGCGTCGCGAAGAAGCTCGGGGCGGACTCCGAATCGAAGCCGGCGCGCACGATGCTGCCGACGAGGTCCACCGTCAGGCGCTTCGCCCGTTCCGCGACGGCGGCCGGCAGGTCGTCGAACCGGATCGACGCGGCAAAGGCGGCGAGGGTTTCCGTCGCTCCGCCCATGTGCTTCCTCCTGCCTTGGCCGCTTCGCGTGACGACGTCCGGGCGCGAGGATGTCCGCACGAAGCGTGGCGCTGCGCCACCAGCCTAGGGAGAAAGGGCGCGCCATGAAAGATCTGGAGGGTATCCTGGTCGTCTCCGTCGAGCAGGCGGTCGCCGCACCCTACGTCTCGGGCCGGCTCGCCGACGCCGGCGCGCGCGTCATCAAGGTGGAGCGGCCGGAGGGCGATTTCGCGCGCGAATACGACCACGTCGTGCACGGCGAGAGCGCCTATTTCGTCTGGCTCAACCGGGGCAAGGAATCGATCCGGCTCGACCTCAAGGACGAAGCCGACCGGCGCGTGCTCTCCGGGATGGTCGCCCGCGCCGATGTCTTCATCCAGAACCTCGCGCCGGGGGCGCTCGACCGGCTGGGCTTCGGCGCCGAGGCGCTCCGTTCGAGCCATCCCCGCCTCGTCACCTGCTCGATCTCGGGCTACGGCGAGGAGGGGCCCTTGCGGGACATGAAGGCGTACGACCTCCTCGTCCAGGCCGAGAGCGGGCTCGCCTCCGTCACCGGCAACGAGCACGGCCCGGCGCGCGTCGGCGTCTCGGTGTGCGACATCGCCGCCGGCATGACCGCCCATGCGAGCGTGCTCCAGGCGCTCTTTGCCCGCGAGCGGACCGGCGAGGGGCGGCACATCGCGGTGTCGCTCTTCCACGCTTTGTCCGACTGGATGAACGTGCCCTACCTCCAGTACGCCTATGGCGGCAAGGCGCCGGCGCGAAGCGGGCTCAATCACCCGACGATCGCGCCCTATGGCGTCTACACCTGCGGCGACGGCCGGTCCGTGCTCATCTCCATCCAGAACGAGCGCGAATGGGCGCAGTTCTGCGCCGAGATCCTCGGCCGGGCGGAGCTCGCGAGCGATCCGCGCTTCGGCAGCAATTCCCGGCGGGTGGAGAACCGCGGCGAGCTGGATGCGCTGGTCGAGGCGGCGTTCGCGGCGTCGGACCTGGAGACGATGGTGGAGCGGCTGCAGCGGGCGCGCATCGCGTTCGGGCGGATGAACGGCCTTGGAGAGCTCTCCGCGCATCCGCAGAATCGCTACGTCAGGGTGGAGACGCCGAGCGGGCCGGTCCGGATGCTCGCCCCGGGCGCACTCGTCGATGGTGCCCTTCCGGAATTCGGTTCCGTGCCCGCCCTCGGCGAGCATTCGGAACGGATCCGGCAGGAATTCTCCTCCTGATCCACAAGGCCGCTTCTGCCGCATTGCACAATCGGTTCGCATGCGCAAAATCGAGGCATGCTCGCCAAAGCGCTCTCCATCCTGGTGATCGACGAGAACCAGATCCGGGCCTCGATCATCGAGGCCGGGCTGCGAGAGGCCGGGCACGAACGCGTCACAGTCGTGCACGACGTGAACGGCATCGCGCGGCGGATCGCCGATCTCGCGCCCGACGTCATCGTCATCGACCTCGAAAACCCCAACCGCGACATGTTGGAGAACATGTTCCAGCTCTCCAGGGTGGTGAAGCGGCCGATCGCGATGTTCGTCGACCGCTCCGACCAGGCGTCGATCGAGGCCGCGGTCGAGGCGGGCGTTTCCGCCTATGTCGTCGACGGGCTGAAGCGGGAGCGGGTGAAGCCGATCCTCGACATGGCGATCAGCCGGTTCAACGCCTTCTCCCGGATGTCGCGCGAGCTCGAGGAGCTTCGCGGCGAGCTGGAGAACCGCAAGCTGGTGGACCGCGCCAAGGGCATCCTGATGGCCTCGCGCAGTGTGACCGAAAGCGAGGCCTATGCGCTGCTGCGAAAGGCGGCGATGAACGAGAACCGCACCATCGGCGAGGTCGCCCGGAGCCTCATCACCGCCGCAGGCCTGCTGGCTCCGCCGGAGGACAAGAGGCCATGAGGGCCGAGCACCAGATCGCGGCGGGTTTCATGCCGCTCCTCGACAGCGCGCTGCTCGTCGCGGCGAAGGAGGCGGGCTTCGCGGCCGCCGAAGGCGTCGACCTGAGCCTCTTCAGGGAGACCTCCTGGGCGAACATCCGCGACCGGCTGGCCGTCGGCCATTTCGACGTCGCGCACATGCTCGGCCCGATGCCGATCGCCTGCAATCTCGGGCTGACGCCGCTCGCGGCGCGCACGATCGTGCCGATGGCGCTCGGGCTGGGCGGAAATGCGGTCACGGTTTCCAACGCGCTCTGGTCGGTCATGGCGGACAAGGGCGCCCGCCCCGACCTCGACCCGAAGACCGCCGGGTCCGCGTTGCGGGCGGCAGCCGCCGAGCGGCTGGCGGGCGGGGGAGAGGCGCTGCGTTTCGCCGTCGTCCACCCCCATTCGGGGCACAATTACGAGCTGCGCTACTGGCTCGCCGCCTGCGGCATCCGCCCCGATCGCGACATCGAGATCGTGATCGTGCCGCCGCCGCTGATGCCGGACGCCCTCGAGGCCGGCCGGATCGACGGCTATTGCGTCGGCGAGCCGTGGAACACCGCCGCCGTGCTGTCGGGGCGCGGCCGCATCGCGACGGTGAAGGCGGCGATCTGGCGCTCCAGCCCGGAGAAGGTGCTCGGCGTGCAGGAGCGCTGGGCGAACGCCAACGGCGATCTCCTCGAGGCGCTGCTGCGGGCGCTCTACCGGTCCGCCCGCTGGTGCGCGGATCCCGCAAACCGGGACGACCTCGCCTCGCTCCTGGCCGAGCCGGCCTATGTCGGACGTCCCGTCGAATGGCTCATGCCGGCGCTTTCCGGCCGCATCGCGACCGGTGAGGGCGAGCGGCGCACGGTCGACGACTTCTTCATCCCGCTCGCCAGGGCGGCCACCTTCCCTTGGAAGAGCCACGCTTTGTGGTTCTATACGCAGATGGTGCGCTGGGGGCAGGTCGTGCACGACCGGGCCGGGGAACGGATCGCCCGGGACACCTACCGGCCGGACCTCTACCGGTCGGCGCTGAAGCCCCTCGGCGTGCCGCTGCCGGGCGCGAACGCGAAGGTCGAAGGCGCGCTCGCAGCGCCGACGCCCGTCGGCTCCTCCGGCGCGAGCCTCGTGCTCGGGCCCGACGGCTTCTTCGACGGCGCGACCTTCGATCCGGACCAGATCGAATCCTATCTCGCGGCACAGGCATCCACACCCGAAGGCGCCTAGCTCGGCCGCGCTTCCTGACCGAAACTTGTGCGGCTGCACAGGCCGGGCGATTACGAAATGGGCTGGGGATCCGCTCCCCGGCTGCACCGGAGTGCCGGTCAAACCGCTGGCGCCAAACGGAATTCGTGCAGGAGCAGGGATTGGCACGCTTCCTGCATAATGACCTGTAGCTAATCAAGCGATCATCGGCGTCCAATGGCGGGCGCCGCAGGCAAAGCCGCCGACCAGGAGACCGCGACCCGCAAGGGCGCGCTTTCTGGTCGGCGGCTTTTTTCGTTTCGGCCGACCCCGGCCCGGGCCGGGGTTCGAACTGGAGACCTGGACGCGGACATGACCGAGAAGCTCGTCATCATCGGAAACGGCATGGCACCGGGGCGGATGCTGGAGCATCTGTTCGAGGCAGCGCCCGGCGCCTTCGACGTCACCATCTTCAACGCCGAGCCGCGGGTGAACTACGACCGCATCATGCTCTCGCCGGTGCTCTCCGGCGAGAAGAGCTACGAGCAGATCGTGATCCACGGCGACGGCTGGTACGTCGACCGGGGCATCACCCTCTACAAGGGCCACAGGATCGTCGCGATTGATCGCGCGGCGAAGACGGTCACCTCCGATCACGGCGCGACGGAGGGCTACGACCGGCTCGTGATCGCGACCGGCTCGGTGCCCTTCATCATCCCGGTGCCCGGCCACGATCTGCCGGGCGTCCTCACCTACCGCGACCTGGACGACGTCAACGCCATGCTGCTGGCGGCGCAGGCGCGGGCGAAGGCGGTCGTCGTCGGCGGCGGCCTGCTCGGGCTGGAGGCGGCGGCCGGGCTGAAGGCGCGCGGGATGGACGTCACCGTGCTCCACCTCATGCCGACGCTGATGGAACGCCAGCTCGACCCCGCCGCCGGCTACCTCCTTCAGAAGGCGGTCGAGGCGCGCGGCATCGGGGTCGTCACGAAGGCCGACACCAGGGCGATCCTCGGCGAGCGCCGGGTCGAGGGCGTCGCGCTCGCCGATGGCACGGTGATCCCCGCGACTTTGGTCGTCATGGCGGCGGGCATCAAGCCGAACGCAGCCCTCGCCAGGGCGGCGGAGCTCGCGGTGAACCGCGGGATCGTCGTCGACGCCGGCATGGCGACGTCGGACCCGTCGATCCTCGCAATCGGGGAATGCGCCGAGGTGGACGGCCGCGTCTACGGCCTGGTCGCGCCGCTCTATGAAATGGCCCGCGTCGCCGCCGCCCGGCTCGCCGGCGACGCGACGGCGGACTTCGTCCACGCCGACACGCCGACCAGGCTGAAGGTCACCGGCATCGATCTCTTCTCGCTCGGCGACTTCGCCGATGGCGAGGATCGCGACGAGATCGTCTTCCGCGATGCCGCGGCCGGCATCTACAAGCGCCTGGTCCTGAAGGACGATCGCCTCGTCGGCGCGGTGCTCTTCGGCGACACCGCCGATGGCGCCTGGCTCGGCGACCTCCAGAGGAGACGGACCGACGTCTCGGCGATGCGGGACACGCTGATCTTCGGCCCGTCCCGCCAGGCGGGCGCGCCGCTCGACCCGCTGGCCGCCGTCGCGGCCCTGCCGGACGACGCGGAAATCTGCGGCTGCAACGGGGTGTGCAAGGGCCGCATCACCGGCGCGATCGCCGCGAACGGCCTCACGTCGCTGGACGAGGTGCGGGCGCACACCAAGGCCTCGGCGTCCTGCGGCACCTGTACCGGCCTCGTCGAGCAGCTGATGAAGCTCGCCCTCGGCGACCGCTACAACCCGGCTGCCGTCCAGCCGGTCTGCGGCTGCACCGATCTCGGCCACGACGACGTCCGGCGGCTGATCCGGGCGAAGCGGCTGAAGACCATCCCGGCGGTGATGCAGGAGCTTCAGTGGAAGTCCTCCTGCGGCTGCGCGAAGTGCCGGCCGGCGCTCAACTACTATCTCGTCTGCGACTGGCCGGACGAATACGCCGACGATTACCAGTCGCGCTTCGTCAACGAGCGCGTGCATGCCAACATCCAGAAGGACGGCACCTATTCCGTCGTGCCGCGAATGTGGGGCGGCGTGACGAGCGCGAAGGAGCTCCGCACGATCGCCGACGTCGTGGAGCGGTTCGCCATCCCGACCGTGAAGGTCACCGGCGGCCAGCGCATCGACATGCTTGGTGTGCGCAAGGAGGACCTGCCGGCGGTCTGGGCCGAGCTCGGCCAGGCCGGCTTCGTCTCCGGCCACGCCTACGCCAAGGGCCTGCGCACCGTGAAGACCTGCGTCGGATCCGACTGGTGCCGGTTCGGCACGCAGGATTCGACCGGCCTCGGCATCCGCATCGAGAAGTTCATGTGGGGCTCCTGGACGCCGGCCAAGGTGAAGATGGCCGTCTCCGGCTGCCCGCGGAACTGCGCCGAGGCGACCTGCAAGGACGTCGGCATCGTCTGCGTGGACTCCGGCTACGAGATCCACTTCGCGGGCGCGGCCGGCCTCGACATCAAGGGCACCGAGGTGCTCGGCACGGTGCGCAGCGAGGACGAGGCGATCGAGCACGTCGCCGCGCTCGTCCAGATGTACCGCGAGCAGGGCCGCTACCTGGAGCGCATCTACAAATGGGCGAAGCGGATCGGCGTCGCCGAGATCCGCCGCCAGATCGTCGACGATGCCGGGCGCCGCCGGGCGTACTTCGAGCGCTTCGTCTTCTCGCAGAAATTCGCGCAGGTCGACCCGTGGTCGGAGCGCGTCTCCGGCAAGGACAAGCACGAGTTCCGGCCGATGGCCGACCTCGCCTTTCGGGAGGCGGCAGAATGAGCGCGATGCACGGCTGGATCGAGATCGGCAGGCTGTCGGACATTCCGCCCCGCGGCGCGCGCTGCGTCGCCACGCCACTTGGCCGCATCGCGGTGTTCCGGACCGCGGCCGACGAAGTCTACGCGATCGAGGACCGCTGTCCCCACAAGGGCGGGCCGTTGAGCCAGGGCATCGTGCACGGCGCCGCCGTCACCTGCCCGCTCCACAATTGGGTCCTGTCGCTGAAGACCGGACGGGCGGAAGGCCCCGACGAGGGCGCCGTTCGCACCTTCGCGCTCCGGCTGAGCGGCGACCGCATCTTCATGGAAGCGCCCGCGATGCTGGCGGAGGCGGCCGAATAGCGGCCGCGCTCGCACCGGCAGGAAATCCCATTCAGGTTCGTTCAGGAGACACGCAGATGGCCTATGTCGCACCCTCGGAATTCGTGACCAAGATGATCGACGCCGGCGAGGCGAAGGTGTTCATGTCGACCCGGGACACCCTCATCCGCGCCTTCATGGCGGGCGCGATCCTGGCGCTCGCCGCCGCCTTCGCGGTCACCGTCAGCGTGCAGACCGGCGAGCCGCTCGCCGGCGCGATCCTCTTCCCGGTCGGCTTCTGCCTGCTTTACCTGCTCGGCTTCGACCTCCTGACCGGCGTCTTCACCCTCGTCCCGCTGGCGCTCATCGACAGGCGCCCCGGCGTGACCCTCGAGGGCGTGCTGCGCAATTGGTGGCTGGTCTTCGTCGGCAATTTCGCCGGTGCGCTCCTCGTCGCGCTCATGATGGCGATCACCTTCACCTACGGCTTCACGGAGGTGCCGAACGCGGTCGGCCAGAAGATCGGCACGATCGGCGAGGGGCGAACCGTCGGCTATGCCGAGCACGGCGCGGCAGGCATGCTGACGCTCTTCATCCGCGGCGTGCTCTGCAACTGGATGGTCTCGACCGGAGTGGTGGCCGCGATGATGTCGACCTCCGTCTCCGGCAAGGTGCTCGGCATGTGGATGCCGATCATGCTGTTCTTCTACATGGGCTTCGAGCATTCGATCGTGAACATGTTCCTGTTCCCGTCCGGCCTCATGCTCGGCGGCAACTTCTCGATCATGGACTACCTGATCTGGAACGAGATCCCGACGGTGATCGGCAATCTCGTCGGTGGCCTCGCCTTCGTCGGGCTGACGCTCTACTCGACGCACGCCCGGCCCGGCGCCCGGCGCATCCCTCCCTCCCGCGAGATGATCGAGGCCGCACGGGTGCCGGCGGAATAGCCTGCCGAAGCGAAAGGCGCGGTGGGGCGTAGCGTTGCCCCGCCCTCCGCTCCCGCCTGAAGCCTCGCCGCACCCAGGCCGCATCCGTCGCATTAAAGCAGGGGATTACCCATGCCCGCCGTCTCGCTCTCGCGCAGCAGGCAAGCGCCCGCCCGGGTCGCGCCGCTCGCCGTCCTGCCCGTCTTCCTCGACCTGCGCGGCCGGCGCGCGCTCGTCGCCGGCGGCTCCGATGCCGCGGCCTGGAAGGCGGAGCTCCTCGCCGCCGCCGGCGCGCAGGTTCTGGTCCACGCGCCGGCAGCGACGCTCCAGGCCGAATTCCGGCGCCTCCTCGCCGCCCCGGCCGGGGCCGGGCGGATCGAGCATCGCGACCGCTGCTGGACGGCGGATTCCTTCGACGGCGCTGCCGTCGCGGTCGCCGACGCGGAGAACGACGAGGAGGCGGAGGCCTTCTCTCGCGCGGCGCGGGCGGCCGGCGTGCCGGTCAATGTGATCGACCGGCCGGCCTTCTGCGCCTTCCGGTTCGGCTCGATCGTGAACCGCTCGCCGGTGGTGGTGGGCATCTCGACGAGCGGGGCGGCACCGATCCTCGGACAGGCGGTGCGCCGCCGGATCGAGGCCGTTCTCCCCATCGCGCTCGCCCGCTGGGCGGAGCTCGCGGCCGGCATACGGGAAGCCGCGCTCGCGCGGCTGGCGCCCGGGGCCTCGCGGCGGGCGTTCTGGGAAGCCTTCGCCGACCGCGCCTTCGGCACCGCGCCGGGGCCGGAGGACGCCGGAGCCGTGATGGCGGACCTCGCTTCCTGCGCAGGCGGCGAACCGCAGGCCGGCTGGATCACCTTCGTCGGCGCCGGGCCGGGCGATCCGGAGCTCCTCACGCTGAAGGCGGTGCGCGCGCTACAGGCAGCCGACCTCATCCTGTTCGACGAAAGCGTGCCGGCATCCGTGCTCGAACTCGCCCGCCGGGAGGCACGCCGCATCCGCGTCCGGGAACGGAGCCTGCCGACCGGCTCGGCCGAACTCGGCTCCCTGCTTGCCCAAGCCGCCGGCGGCACGCGCGTCGTCCGGCTGGTGCCCGGCGATCCCGCCGGCTCGGCGCGCGTGGCAGCGCTTCTCCACCGCCTTCGGGCTGCGGGCGCCAGGGCCGACGCCGTGGCAGGGCTGCCGGCGGGGGGAGGGGAGGCGAGCGTGTCCTGCGACCGAGGCCGCTTCCGCCTCCGCCGGTACCCCGATCACGGCCGGCGGATGGTGGTCGCGTCTTAGAGCGGGGGCCGCCGCTGCGTCCGACCCTGTCCCGCCGATGCGCGGCCGCCCTTCTCGATGGTGGCCGCGGTCGCCTCCTCGGCGGTCAACTCGTCCACCGTCGGCCGGCCGCCCGAATTGATCTTCGATTCCCCGGGATCCGGCGCCTCCCCGCCCGTCATTGCCGAGGCGTCGTCCGCCGGCGCGCCTTCGGCGCCCGCCTCGTCCGCGAGCGACTCGTCGGCGCCGAACTCGATCGCACCCGGATCCGACGCGGCTGCCCGATCCTCGTCGTCCAGCTCTCGGCAGGCGCGGTGCCAGTGGTCGTCGGCCTGCCCGTCGGGTGCGCCTTCCTCCTGCCAGATGCGGTAGGCGCGTTCCCTGATCCGCTTCTCGTCCTGCTCGGCCATCTCGGTCTCCATCTCCGCGGACGGCGCGCCGGCCCGGAACCGGCCGGTCCGCATCGTCCTCGCGCGTCATGAGAACGGTCGCCGAGGCGGTCCGATCCGTCGGCGCGCGCGAATGTACGCTGGCGATGCGACGGTCTTGCGTCGCCGGTCAGGAGACGAATTCGTCCCGCCGGTAGCCCTGGAGGAAGAGGAGGGCGGTGAGGTCGGAATGGTCGATCGCCGCATCGGCCTCGGCGCGCAAGGCGGGCTTGGCGTGATAGGCGACGCCGAGGCCGGCGGCCCGCACCATGCCGAGGTCGTTGGCGCCGTCGCCGACCGCGACGACGTCGGCGAGCCCGATGCCGAGCTCGGCGGCGAGCTCCCGCAGCGTCGCCTCCTTCGCCTCGCGGCCGAGGATCGGCTCCGCGACGTGGCCGGTGAACACTTCGCCGTCGAGTATGAGCGTGTTGGCGCGGTTCAGGTGGAAGCCGAGCCGTTCCGCGACCGGCCCGGTGAAGACGGTGAAGCCGCCGGAGACGAGCGCGGTGTGCGCGCCGGCGTGCCGCATGGTCTGGACCAGCGTGCGGCCGCCCGGATCGAGCGTGATGCGCTCGGCGAGCACGCGCTCCACGACGCCGCTCGAGAGCCCGGCGAGCAGCGAGACGCGCTCCCGCAGCGCCGGCTCGAAGGCGATCTCGCCCCGCATCGCGCGTTCGGTGATGGCCGCGACGTGGCTCCCGACGCCGACGAATTCGGCCAGCTCGTCGATGCACTCCTGCCCGATCAGCGTGGAATCCATGTCGGCGAGGAGGAGCTTCTTCCGGCGGTTCTCGGCCGGCAGGACGGCGATGTCGAACGGCGCGTCCCCCAGCGCGTGCCGGGCCGCGTGAAGGATCGCCTCGCGCTTGCCGGCGACGGGCACGTCGCACGCCTCGCCGGGCGAGAGCCAGTCCGTCGCGCCCGCCCCATGGCCGAGCGCGGCGCGCACCCCGTCCACGCGCTCGACCGTCAGCGGCGCCTTCGCTTTGTGGCCGATGATGGTTAGGACGAGAGCCATGGACCTGCCGGGAATTCTCGATCCGAGGGAGGCGTCGGAGGGGCGCGCCGTGCTGATAGCGGGGCCGACCGCCAGCGGCAAGTCGGCCCTCGCGCTCGCGCTCGCCGAAGCCGCCATGCGCGCCGGCCGGCCCGCGCAGATCGTCAACGCCGATTCCATGCAGGTCTACGCCGACCTCCGCGTGCTCTCGGCCCGCCCCTCGAAGGAGGACGAGGCGCGCGCGCCGCACCGCCTCTACGGGCACGTCCCCGGTGCCGATGCCTATTCGGCCGGCCGCTGGCTGGCCGACATCCATGCGGTCCTGGCTGGAGCCGAGGCGGCCGGCGCGCTGCCGATCCTGGTCGGCGGCACCGGCCTCTATTTCAAAGCGCTGGAGGAAGGGCTGGCCGAGATCCCGCCGGTGCCGGACGCGGTACGGCGGCGCTGGCGCACCGTCCTTTCCCAAGAGGGACCGGAAGCCCTTCACGCAGTTCTCGCCGAGCGCGACCCGGAGATCGCCGCGCGGCTCGAGCCGAGCGACCCGCAGCGCATCGTGCGCGCGCTCGAGGTTCTGGAGGCGACCGGCCGGTCGCTCGCCGCCTTCCAGAAGGCCGGATCCGCGCCCGTTCTCGCCGGCGAGGGTATCGCCCGCTACGTGCTCGAGCCGGACCGCGCCTGGCTCCGTCGCCGCATCGCGGAGCGCGTGGAGGCGATGCTCGCGGCCGGCGCGGCGGAGGAAGTCGCCGCGCTCCTCGCGCAGGGACTGGCGCCCGACCTGCCGGTCATGAAGGCGATCGGCGTGCGCGAGATCGGCGAGTTCCTCGCCGGCCGCATCACGGAAACCGAGGCCGCCGAGGCGATGATCGTGGCGACCCGGCAATATTCCAAGCGGCAGTCGACCTGGTTCCGCCACCAGATGCCCGGCTGGCGGCGCGTGCCGGTGAGTTGAAGCCGCCGTGCGCGCCTCGACTTGGCTCCCTGCGTTTCTTGCCTCGGGCGGTTGCTGGGTCCCCGGCCGCGACCAGATAGGGGGGAGGGCAGGGTCCGGGCCGGCACGTCGCGTCGCGCGGCGCCGCCGGCCTTGAATGACGAGGAGCGCCAGATGAGCACCACCCGGCGGGACGCCCTTCGGCTCGGCCTCGCGGCGGCGGCCGGCCTCCTCCTGCCGCAGGCGGGGGCCGCCCAGGACGCCCGGCCGGCGACGCGCACGATCCCGTCGACCGGCGAGGCGATCCCCGCGATCGGCCTCGGCACCTGGATCACCTTCAATGTCGGCGACGATCCCGTGCTGAAGGACGAGTGCGCCGCCGTCATGGCCGCCTTCTTCGAGGCGGGCGGCGGCATGATCGATTCCTCGCCGATGTACGGCTCCTCGCAGGCCGTCGTCGGCTACGGCCTCGGCAGGCTCGGCAGCCCGCGCGCGCTGTTCTCCGCCGACAAGGTGTGGACCTCCTCCGGCGCCGACGGCCCCGCCCAGATGGAGCGGTCGCGCCGGCTCTGGGGCGTTCCGCGCTTCGACCTGCTGCAGGTCCACAATCTCCTCGGCTGGGAGGCTCACCTGGGCACGCTGCAGGAGATGAAGGCGGCCGGCGCCGTGCGCCATGTCGGGATCACCACGTCGGAGGGCCGGCGTCACGATCTCTTCGAGCGCACCATGGCGCGCGAGCCGCTCGATTTCGTGCAGGTCTCCTACAATCCGCTCGACCGCGAGGCGGAGCGGCGGCTCCTTCCGCTCGCCGCCGAGCGCGGCATCGCGGTCATCGTGAACCGCCCGTTCCGCCAGGGCGCGCTGACGCACCGGCTCGCGCGCGAGCCGGTGCCGGACTGGGCGGCCGGGATCGGCGCCGGCACCTGGGCGCAGATCATCCTGAAGTTCATCCTGGCGCATCCCGCCGTCACCGTCGCCATCCCGGCCACGACGCGCGTGGACCACGTGCGGGAGAACGTCGCTGCCGCCGCCGGGCCGCTGCCCGACGACAGCCTGCGGGAGCGGATCTCCGGCCATCTCCGGGCGCTCTGATGTCGGAATGGTGGACCTACCGTCCCGAGGACTTCCTGCTCTTCTCGCCGCGCGTCTACTGGCGGATGTTCGAACTTCAGAACGCGGCGCTCTGGCCGCTGCCGCTCGCCGCGCTCGGCGTCGGGGCGCTGATGCTGGTCCTCGTCGCGACGCAGGCGCGCCGCGACGCGCTCTGGAGCGGCGCCGTCCTCGGGATCCTCTGGGCTTTCGTCGCCTGGTCGTTCTTCTGGAGCCGCTATGCCGGCATCAACTGGGCCGCGCCCTACGTCGCGTCGGCCTTCGCGCTTGAAGCGGCCCTGCTCTTCGGAGCCGCGCTCACGCGCGGCCTCCGCTTCGACCGGCGCGGCCCCGCCGCCTGGGCGGGCTGGCTCCTGGCCGCATTCGCCATCGCCCTCTATCCGCTCCTCGCGCCGCTCGCCGGGCGGCCGCTCGCGGCGTCAGAAATCTTCGGCATCGCGCCCGACCCCACCGCGATCGGGACCCTCGGCCTCCTCCTCCTTGCCCGCGGCCCCGCGCTCCCGCTCCTGCTGCCTGTCCCGGTGCTCTGGTGCGCGCTGACCGCCCTCACGCTCCGCACCATGGGCGAGCCGCAAGCCTGGGTGCCCATCGCCGCCCTCGCGCTCGCTGGGGCGGCAGCGCTCGCGACGATCCTCGCCCGCCGGCGGGCGCGCTGACCGCAGCCCGCAGTGGAGCCTCCAAAGCATCGACAGCCTGGTCGTGGGTCAGTTTGAAATCCAAACCGATTGACCGGACGCTCGCATCCGGCCAGCCGCTCCTTTATGCTTAGCGCAAAGTAGGGAGGCGACGGTGCGGAAGGCTAGCCCCGAACTTGAAGCGTTCATTGATGAGACGATCAAGCGCGGTCGGGCCAAGGGCTACCATCCGACTGTGTTTATTGGGATGCGGCAGTCGCTCGGGACCGTCCCAGCGATTTCGAAGCTAGTCCAAAGCGCCGACCTACAAAGTGGTTTCAAGAGGCTGCACAAGCTGAACTTGCTCGAATGGACCATAGAAGCGGCAGTTGAGAAGTTTCCCGAGGAGTTCACAAAAGACGACCTGGCATGTGCCTCATTCCGGCTTCGCGAAGCACGGAGAGAAGGCAATGCCCACCGGATCTAAAGGACAGAAGCGCCTCGCCGACGTGATCGGCAACGCCGTCAAGGACACGCGGATTGCAACCTGGAGGAGAAGTATAAGTCCGAAAGCAAGCAAAAGAAGAGCGAAGCCATGGTCGAGCTTGGCGCAAAGGCGGGCAGAAGCGCACCGCCAGCTTCACGCCGGAGCGGCGCGCGAAATGCGGCAGAGAAGCGGCGGGCAGCAAGATCTGATTAGACGGGCGCTTTTATGAAGGCCGCGCCCTCGTGATTTTCGACAATCTTCGCGGCGCCGGAGGTTGCAATACTGTGCATGTAACAATGATGCACCGTCAGGACGGCGTCTTGAAATTTCGGATCGTCCTCTAGCCGCTCAATCTTCAGTCCCATACCCATACACGCATCAATATGGATATGCCGGCTGTGCGCCTTATTCTCGTCTATATCAGAAAGAGCTTTGACTACGCGCGCCGCTTTCTCAGCCTTGTCCGCATCACCAGAGAACATGTTCTCTTCAAGCATTCGGCGAACAAAATCTTGCGCCCATTCGACTGCCTGCTCACACTGTCCAACAAACGTTGGACTGTATTTGCTTAGAACGAATTGCCAGAGGTGCAACATGCGGCGATCCTGATCTATTTCTTTAACAGCTCGCTCAATCTCCTTTTTGACTGCAGCGGCCGGTAGGCCGCCAATCTGAGGGTCAATAGGTCCTAAATTTGAGTGCTTTGCAAGTACGATCGAATTGCATGCGCACGCAATCATTGTGCCGGCGGACATCGCGATTTGAGGAACGATGGCCCGGATGTTGCTGCCAAACATTCGATGCAGGTAGTCAACTAGTGATTCCGCAGCGGCAATTCCGCCGCCAGGTGTGTGTAATAGTAGATCTAGTCCTAAGGATTTGTCGAGGCCGTGAATGGCCATCATAAATGCATTCTTATCCTCGTCATTCACATCCGCACCGGGTAATTCTGGATTAGTCAGCCAGCCGGAGTAGTATGCTATTATGTTGCGCCCGGTGCTGCCATGCAGCTGCTTCATGTATTTTCGTCTAACTACATCAATGGCGGCCTCTGCCTGCTGCTGCAGGCGGGTATTTGTATTCTCAATTTCTTGAACGACCTGCTTCCAGTTTGGCATTCTTGGCGTTCCTAGAGGATCGTCTCGCCTCGCCTATGCTGTAGGCAGTGAGGAGACGCACAGGACGGTCATTCCGCTTTTCCTGGAGCATAGGAGCATCAGGCTCCAGCCTGATCAACCCTTGGTCTACCAGGTGCTGAAATGCTCGTAGAGCCGAGTGGGGCATAGCGATCCTCCCGTGTGATTTCAACTTATGACACAAGCCGCCGG
Organism: Faunimonas sp. B44; assembly: GCF_052655945.1. NCBI lineage: Bacteria > Pseudomonadati > Pseudomonadota > Alphaproteobacteria > Hyphomicrobiales > Afifellaceae > Faunimonas > Faunimonas sp. B44. The sequence continues at coordinate 33,167 of NZ_JBQYEX010000009.1, forward strand.
TTCCTCAAAGTGAACCCGCGACAGGCGTATCGTTCGGAAGCGGGAGATTGCAGCGTGAAAGCGTTTGCCTCCGAGGTTTATTCGGCCGTTCGTTCAGGGAGGTTGGCTCAACCATTCACAGCGCAGACCGTCAAACGCGCTTGTCCCGGGTGGGCTGAGCGGACCTACAGCAATTTCTTCAACAAGCACCGGGTCGGAAATCCGAGCGGCACGACCGAGCTGTTCGTCCGTGTCGCCCCAGGTCGGTTCACGATCCTGAATTCAGACTGACCCACCACCCCCGCCCTTGACGTTTGGACGGCAGCCCCATAGAAGGGCGTCCATGTCTCACTGCGAGCTTATCGTATCGTCGCGCACTGCCGGGGTGGCTATGTAGCCGCCCGGAACGGTGGTGCGCATCCGAGGGTCCCGACGGGGCCCTTTTTTTATGGCTTTCGACGGGTGAGGCCCGAACGCGGAACCGGAGTTGCAGCGATGTCGGAACAAATGACCGGTGCTGAAATGGTCATCAGGGCCCTGATCGACCAGGGCGTGGAGCACATCTTCGGCTATCCGGGCGGGGCGGTGCTTCCGATCTACGACGAGCTCTTCCAGCAGGACAAGGTGCGCCACATCCTCGTCCGCCACGAGCAGGGCGCCGGCCACGCCGCCGAGGGCTATGCGCGCTCCACCGGCAAGCCCGGCGTCGTCCTCGTCACGTCGGGGCCGGGCGCGACCAACATGGTCACGCCGCTCACCGACGCGATGATGGATTCCATCCCGCTCGTCTGCATCACCGGCCAGGTGCCGACGCACCTCATCGGCAACGACGCCTTCCAGGAATGCGACACCGTCGGCATCACGCGGCCCTGCACCAAGCACAACTGGCTGGTGAAGGACGTGAACGACCTCGCCCGCATCCTGCACGAGGCGTTCTACGTCGCTTCCACCGGGCGTCCGGGGCCGGTCGTCGTCGACGTCCCGAAGGACGTCCAGTTCGCCACCGGCACCTATGTCGGCCCGGAGGCGGCGCGCCGCACGCGCCGGCACCAGGGCTACCAGCCGCCGCGCCAGGGCAGCGAGGACGCGATCCGCCGCGCCGTCCGGCTGATGCGCGAGGCGCGCCGCCCGGTGCTCTACACCGGCGGCGGCGTGGTCAATTCGGGCCCGGAGGCGACCGCGCTCCTGCGCGAGCTCGTCGCGCTGACCGGCTTCCCGATCACCTCCACGCTGATGGGCCTCGGCGCCTATCCCGCCTCCGGCAAGAGCTGGCTCGGCATGCTCGGCATGCACGGCACTTACGAGGCCAACATGGCGATGCACGATTGCGACCTGATGGTCGCGATCGGCGCGCGCTTCGACGACCGCATCACCGGCCGGACCGACGCCTTCTCGCCCGGCTCGCGCAAGATCCACGTCGACGTCGACCCGTCCTCGATCAACAAGAACATTCGCGTCGACGTGCCGGTCGTCGGCGACGTCGCCGAGGTGCTGCGCGCCATGATCGCGGCCCTGAAGGAGGAGAAGGCGGCCTCGAACGCGGAGGCGCTCGGCCAATGGTGGAGCCAGATCAACCGATGGCGCGCCCGCAACTCGCTCGCCTTCCGGCCGTCGCGGAGCGTGATCATGCCGCAATACGCCGTCCAGCGGCTGCACGCGCTGACGAAGGACCGCGACACCTACATCACGACCGAGGTCGGCCAGCACCAGATGTGGGCGGCGCAGTTCTACGGCTTCGAGGAGCCGAACCGCTGGATGACCTCGGGCGGGCTCGGCACGATGGGCTACGGCCTGCCGGCCGCGCTCGGCGTCCAGGCCGCGCACCCGGACAGCCTCGTCATCGACATCGCCGGCGACGCCTCGGTGCTGATGAACATGCAGGAGATGTCGACCGCCATCCAGCACGAGCTGCCGATCAAGGTCTTCATCCTCAACAACCAGTACATGGGCATGGTCCGCCAGTGGCAGCAGCTGCTCCACGGCAACCGGCTGTCGCATTCCTACACCGAGGCGCTGCCGGACTTCGTGAAGCTCGCCGAGGCCTATGGCGGCGTCGGCATCCGGGCCGAGACGCCGGCCGAGCTCGACGACGCCATCACGGAAATGATCGAGGTCCGCAAGCCGGTCATCTTCGACTGCCGGGTGGCGAACCTCGAGAACTGCTTCCCGATGATCCCCTCCGGCAAGGCCCACAACGAGATGCTCCTGCCGATGGAGGCCAACGACGAGGCGGTCGCCGACGCCATCGGCGCCGAAGGCCGGATGCTGGTCTGAGCGGCGGGAGAAAGGCTATGAACAAGATCATGCAGGACCCGATCTCCACGCCGCCGGCCTCGGCCTATTTCATCGAGGAGCGGCACGACCCGAACGAGACGCACACGCTCGCCGTGCTCGTCGACAACGAGCCGGGCGTGCTCGCCCGCGTCATCGGCCTCTTCTCCGGGCGCGGCTACAACATCGAGAGCCTGACCGTCTCCGAGACCGAGCACGCCAAGCATCTGTCGCGCATCACCATCGTGACGAACGGCACCCGCGCCGTGCTGGAGCAGATCCGCAACCAGCTCGACCGGCTCGTGCCGGTGCATCGCGTGACGGATCTCACCATCGTCGCGCGCAGCCGCGGCCAGGAGAAGCCGCTCGAGCGCGAGCTCGCGCTCATCAAGGTGCGCGGCACGGGCGAGCACCGGATCGAGGCGCTCCGGCTCGCCACCGCCTTCAAGGCCGACGTCGTCGACGCCACGACGGAGCATTTCGTGTTCCAGCTGACCGGGCCGAGCAGCGAGATCGAGCAGTTCATCGGCATCCTCCAGCCGGTCGGCCTCGTCGAGGTCTGCCGCACCGGCGTCGCCGCCATGAACCGCGGGCCCGACCCCATGTGATGCCATGTCGGCGGACCTCCTGGCGGCGCTCGCCGCCTTCGCGCTGGTCGCCTCGGTGACGCCCGGCCCGAACAATCTGATGCTGCTCGCGTCGGGAGTGAATTTCGGTCTGCGGCGGACCGTGCCGCACATGGCCGGCATCGCCTTCGGCTTCTGCGCCCTGCTGCTCGCGGTCGGCTTCGGCCTCGGCGCGCTCTTCGAGCGGGTCCCGGCGGCGCAGGCCGTGCTCAAGTTCGCCGGGGGCTCCTACCTCCTCTTCCTCGCCTGGAAGATCGGCACCGCCCGCTCGATGGGCGACGCCGACGGCCCGGCTCGGCCGATCTCGTTCCTGCAGGCCTCGGCCTTCCAGTTCCTCAATCCCAAGGGCTGGGTGGCGGCGCTCGCCGCGATGGCCGCCTACACCACGCCGCAGGACCATGCCGAGAGCGTGGTGATCGTCACCGCGATCTTCATGCTGGTCGGCGTGCCCTCCATCCTGGTCTGGGCCGGCTTCGGCGTCGCTCTCCGGACATGGCTGTCCGATCCGGTGCGGCTCAAACGGTTCAACATCGGCATGGCCGGACTGCTGGTCCTGTCGCTCTGGCCCATGCTGCGCTGAGGCGGGACGGGCCCGCCCGGATGTCGAAACCGCCCGCCTTTGAGGCCGGCCACCGGAGGCGTATCATTCCGCCATCGGCTGCAAACCGAGGACGGAGGCGGACATGACGAACGGCAAGCTCCTCGCGCTGGCGTGTTTCGCCGCGTTCCTCCTGGTGGCGGGCCGTGCACCGGCCGCCGACCTCTGCCTGGACATGCGGCTCCAGTGCAACGGGTTCGAGCCGAACTGGCAGTTCACCACCGGCCGGGACGCGGCCGGGAACACGATCATCCGTTTCGTCGATCCCGAGAACCCGAAATGGCAGACGCAGCCGCTCGTCATCCGGAGCTGCCTGCTGCAGGGCAGCCCGAACGATTTCGAGATCAGCACGGCCGCGCCGCTCGGGCTCCTCGGCAACATCACCGAGCAGACCTGCATCGAGCCGAACGGCGACAGCGCCGGCTTCTCCATCAACGCGACCTTCAACCAGGGCGCCCTGACGTCCTCGCCCCGCGAGGTGGGGGGCACGGGTTGCTGCCGGCGCGTGGAGTGAGGATCCAGGCGGCGGCTCGCGGGAACAAGACCGGGAAGTCAGGGTTCTTGTTGTGTTCTTGTCGTGTAGATGCTAGTAGTGCTGCCTCTAGACGAGGGTTGCTGATGGCCATTCACGTTCGCGATCCGGAAACGGATTCGCTCGTCCGGCGCCTCGCCCGGCGAAAGGGTGTCGGCCTCACCGACGCAATCCGGGAGGCGGTCGCCAACGAGCTCGAACGGGAAGAGAAAGCGCTCTCTCTCTGGGACCGCACCGCGGACATACGGGCTGACATCGCCTCGTGGCCCCGAACGGGGCTCCAGGCCGACAAGGCGTTCTACGACAGCCTCTACGATCGCGAGGATCACTGATGTTCGTGGATGCCTCCGCTTTGGTGGCAATTCTGGCCGGGGAAGGTGATGGCCGGGACCTGGCGCGCCGGCTGGACGCCGCTGAACGGAGGATCACCTCCCCGATCGCGCTTTTCGAAGCGGCCTTGGCCATCACGCGCACGCACAGGCGTGGCGTTGTAGACGCCGACCTGAAAATCCGCGAGTTCGCGCGGCGCGCCGAGATCGTGGTGGAGCCGATCGGCGCCGCGATGGGCGTGTTGGCCTTGGCGGCGCATGAGCGGTACGGCAAGGGGAGCGGCCATCCTGCGCAACTCAATCTCGGGGACTGCTTTGCCTATGCGATGGCGAGGCACCACGGCGTCGCGCTCCTCTACAAGGGTGACGATTTCGCCCGGACCGATCTTGCCTGAGCCTCGCCGTTGAAGCTTTCCCCGCAGCAGGACGACGCGCTGAAGGCGGTCGCGCGCTGGCTGAAGGCCGGCCGGCCGCAGGTCTTTCGCCTGTTCGGCTTCGCCGGCACCGGCAAGACGACGCTCGCGCGCATCCTGGCGGAGGACGTCGACGGCGACGTGCTGTTCGCCGCCTTCACCGGCAAGGCGGCGCAGGTGCTGCGCAACAAGGGCTGCGCGAATGCGCGCACGATCCACTCGCTGATCTACCGCCCGCGCGGCGAGAAGGAGGAGGAGACGGGCGAGATCGCCCCCGCCTTCTCGCTGAACCGCACCAGCCCGGTCGCGAAGGCGAAGCTCATCGTCGTCGACGAATGCTCGATGGTCGACGAGGCGCTCGGCCGCGACCTCCTCTCCTTCGGCACGCCCGTCCTGGTGCTCGGCGATCCCGGCCAGCTTCCGCCGGTCAAGTCGGCCGACGGCGGCGGCGGCTTCTTCACCGAGCACGAGCCGGACGTCCTCCTCACCGAGGTGCACCGGCAGGCGCGCGACAACCCGATCATCGCGCTCGCCCACGAGGTGCGCCAGGGCGGCACGCCGGCGCTGGGGACGTACGGGGACAGCCGGGTCATCGGCCGCCGCGACATCGACGCCGACCAGGTGCTCGCGGCCGACCAGGTGCTCGTCGGCACAAACCGCACCCGCCGCCTCTACAACCAGCGCATCCGGTCGCTGAAGGGCTTCGAGGGGCCGCTCCCGGCGACAGGCGACAAGCTCGTCTGCCTGCGCAACAATTCCGAGAAGGGGCTGCTGAACGGCGGGCTGTGGCGCGTCACCTCTCTCGGCACGCGCCCCGGCTCCGCGCTCACCATGCTGGTCCGCTCCGAGGAGGAGGGCAAGCACGGGCCGTCGGCCCGGATCCGCGTGCTGAAGGCGCTCTTCGAGGACGGGGCGGAGGCCGTGCCCTGGCAGATGCGGAAGAACTCCGACGAGTTCGACTACGGCTATGCCCTCACCGTCCACAAGGCGCAGGGCTCGCAATGGGACCGGATCGTGCTCTTCGACGAGAGCTGGGCGTTCCGGGAGACGCGCGAGCGCTGGCTCTACACCGCCATCACGCGTGCCGCCGAGGCGATCACCATCGTCAGGTGAGCCGCCGAAACGCCGTCGCGGAACGAAGAAACGATCGCGATACGGCAGAAACAGGCGGCCTCGGCGAGAAACCGTTTCCCGGCGCCGCGAAAACCGCCGCTCACGTCCGAAGCCTAGATCGCCCGCCATTCCATTCGGAGCGGCTGCCCTCCTTCACGATCGGGCGGCCCGCACGGGAATCTGGAGGAACGATCATGACTTCGAAGTTCAGGACGATGGCCGCCGTGCTCGCGCTGCTTTCCGCCACCGGCGCGCTGGCCCACGAATTGTGCGATCCGCTTGGCGAGCCCACGCTCGATCAGGTCCGCGCGGCCACGGAGAAGTATCGCGACGTCAACGTCGCGCTCGCCGAGGGCTTCATGCGCGATCCCGGCGACATCTGCGAGACGGCGGAGATTATGGGCCAGCCGGCAGAGCGGGGCGCCATGGGCATCCACTTCTTCCGCCCGGATCTCCTCGGCATCACCGCCCCGCCCAATCCGCGCGTGGACGGGAACGGCACGCATACGGATTTCCTGCAGCCGTCGGTGCTCATCTACGAGCCGCAGGCGGATGGCTCGCTCGAGCTCGTCGCCGTCGAGAACCTCGTCTTCGCGAAGGCGTGGAAGGAAGCGGGCCACGACGCGCCGCCCTCGTTCCAGGGCGTCGCCTACGACAGCATGGTCGACGATCCGGCGACGCCGCTCGACGAGGCGCACATGTTCGAGCCGCATTACGACCGCCACGTCTGGATCTGGCGGGACAATCCGGACGGCGTCTTCGCCCAGTTCAATCCGACGGTCAGCTGCGCCCACCACAAGGGCGGCGGTCACCAGCAGCACGCGCACCGCTGAAGCATCCGCGAAGGCAGGCCGCGCGCCGGACGCGACAGCGCCGGCGCGCTGCGCTATAGGGGCCGCAACAGCGAAGACCGGCCCTCGAGATGACGATGCAAGCGAGCCGCGGCGCTCACGCCATAGCCGAAACGGAAGCCGTCGAAGCGGTCATGCGCCGGATCGGCGCCGATGCGAGGCGGGCGGCCGCGACGCTCGCCACGGCCCCGACCGAAGCCAAGGACCGCGCGCTGAAGGAAGCGGCCGCGGCGCTCCGGCGCAGCCAGGCCGCGCTGCTGGCGGCCAATGCCGGGGACGTCGCCGCGATGCGCGCCGGCGGCGCGAGCGGCGCCATGATCGACCGCGGCACGCTCGACCCGGGCCGCATCGAAGGGATCGCCGCTTCGCTGGAGGCGATCGCCGCGCTCCCCGATCCGGTCGGCAGCGTGATCGCCGCATGGGATCGCTCGAACGGGCTCCGCATCGAGCGCGTGCGCACGCCGATCGGCGTCGTCGGCGTGATCTTCGAGAGCCGCCCCAACGTCACGGCCGATGCCGGCGGGCTCTGCCTCAAGGCGGGCAATGCGGTCATCCTGCGCGGCGGCTCCGATACGCACCGGACGTCCGCCGCGATCCATGCCTGCCTCGTCGAGGGGCTGCGGGCGGCCGGATTGCCGGAGGCGGCGATCCAGCTCGTCCCCACCACCGACCGCGCCGCCGTCGGCGCGATGCTGCGCGGCCTCGACGGCGCCATCGACGTGATCGTGCCGCGCGGCGGCAAGAGCCTCGTGGCGCGCGTCCAGGAGGAGGCGCGCGTGCCGGTCTTCGCGCATCTGGAGGGCGTCTGCCACGTCTATGTGCATGGGCCTGCCGACCTCGACATGGCGAAGCGGATCGTCGTCAACGCCAAGATGCGGCGAACGGGCATCTGCGGCGCCGCCGAGACGCTGCTCGTCGACGCGGCGATCGCGGACACGCATCTGAAGCCGCTCGTGGAAGCCTTGTCCGCCGCCGGCTGCGAGATCCGCGGCGACGAGCGGACGCGTGCCGCGCTGCCGCAGGCGAAGGCGGCGAGCGAGACGGACTGGCACGCCGAATACCTCGACGCAATCATCGCGGTGAAGGTCGTTCACGGGCTCGACGCGGCGATCCGGCACGTCGCCACCCACGGATCGCACCACACCGACGCGATCGTGACCGACGACGCGGCCGCCGCCGAGCGCTTCATGAGCGAGGTCGATTCGGCGATCGTCCTGCACAACGCCTCCACCCAGTTCGCCGATGGCGGCGAGTTCGGGATGGGCGCGGAGATCGGCATCGCCACCGGCAAGATGCACGCGCGGGGGCCGGTCGGCGTCGAGCAGCTGACGAGCTTCAAGTACCGCGTGCGCGGGACGGGCCAGACCCGTCCTTGAACACGCCGACGCGCGCGAGCCGGATCTTTCGCGGGCCGCCGCCGCACGGCGCAGGCCAGCGCATCGGGCTCTACGGCGGCTCGTTCAACCCGCCGCACGAAGGCCACCGGCACGTCAGCCTGATGGCGTTCCGCCGCCTGTCGCTCGACCGCATCTGGTGGGTCGTCACGCCCGGCAATCCGCTGAAAGAGGTCGGCGGGCTGCCTTCGCTCGAGGCGCGCATGGCGCGGGCGGCGGCGGTGGCGCGCAGCCCGCTGATCGCCGTGACCGGCATGGAGGCCGAGATCGGGACGCGCTACACGGCGGATCTCGTGGCCTGGCTCGCCGCCCGCTTCCCGCTGACCCGCTTCGTCTGGGTGATGGGCAGCGACAACCTCGTGCAGTTCGACCGCTGGGAGCGCTACGACGCGATCTTCGAGACCATGCCGGTCGCGGTGGTCAACCGTCCCGGCACGCTCGCCGCCGCGCTCTCGGCCCGCGCCGCGCAGAAATACGCCCGCGCGCGCATCCCGGAGGCGGCGAGCCACGTCCTCGCCGATCTCGCGCCGCCGGCCTGGACATTCCTCAACGGCCCGCGCACGCCTGTGTCCTCGACGGCACTGCGCGCAGCAGCAACGCTCGATTGAACTTCAGCGTCTTGAATTGTTCACGGGTGAACACCTATCTTACCGCAGTGGCGCGGTGCCACGTTCAAGGGTACGACGAAAGAGGACCAGACCCTGACTACTGCCCAATCTGAGGAAGGCGTCCTGAACCATACGCCTTCTGCGGCAATACCGGGCGCGCTGAATGCCCCGGACAGCCCTCTGGCAACCATCCTCGCCAGCCTCGAGGATGCCAAGGCCGAAGACACGATCCAGATCGACATCGCTGCGAAATCCTCCCTCGGGGATCACATGGTCGTGACCTCCGGGCGCTCGCACCGCCATGTCGGGGCGATCGCCGACCACCTCGTGAAGGACCTCAAGGCCGCCGGCTTCGGGCCCGTCCGGGTCGAAGGCCTGCCGCATTGCGACTGGGTCCTGATCGATGTCGGCGAGGTGATCGTCCACGTCTTCCGGCCCGAGGTCCGAGAGTTCTACAACATCGAGAAGATGTGGGCGGCCGAGCCCTATTCGGAGCGCCGGGCGACCGCCTGAGCGGATGGAGATCGCGCTCCTCGCCGTCGGGCGGCTGAAGTCCGGCCCGGAGGCGGATCTCTGCGGGCGCTATCTCGACCGCGCCCGCGCGGCCGGCCGTGCCTTCGGCTTCCGCGGCTTCGCCGTGACGGAGCTCGCGGAATCCCGCGCCACCCGGCCCGACGACCGCAAGGCGCAGGAAGCCGACGCGCTCGCCGCCGCCGTCGCCGCCGAGGATTTCCTCGTCTGCCTCGACGAGGCGGGCGAGGCCTTGGGGAGCGAGGCCTTCGCCGCTCTGTTGCGCAGGCAGTCGGACGCCGGCTGCAAGCGCGTGCGGTTCGTCATCGGCGGCGCCGACGGCCTCGGCCCCGCCGTCCTGAAGCGGGCCGACCTGACGCTTTCGTTCGGGCGCATGACCTGGCCGCACCAGATCGTGCGCATTCTGCTCGCCGAACAGCTCTATCGTGCGGTGACGATCATCGCCGGGCACCCGTATCATCGGGCGTGAATGCAGGCCCCGTACGCGGCACATCGAATCGGTGGCAAACTGGACGAGATGACGAATCGGCTCCCGCTGCTGCCAGTCCTGTCCGTTTTGGCCGGCGCGCTGCTCCTCGCGCCAGTCGCGGGCATCGTGCATGCGCAGGCCGCGCGGACCGCGCCGGATCCGGCCCCTGCGGGCGGGGCAGCCGTGCCGGACGGCAGCGACGCGGCCGCGCTGACGGCCGAGGAGCGCAAGCGCGTTCGGCAGTCGGAGCTGGAATCGATCCGCCGCTCGATCGAGGTTTCGGAGAAGCGGCAGGCCGCGCTCCAGGAGGAGATCGCGGGCATCGAGGACGATCGCGCCCGCCTCAGCGCCGATCTGATCGCGACTGCCGAGCGGCTGAGGCGGACGGAATCGGAGATCGCCGCGATCGAGGAGCGCCTCGAGCGGCTGCACGCCAACGAAGACGGCGTGCGCCAGTCGCTCAAGAACCGGCGCGGCGTCCTCGTCGAGGTGCTGATGGCCCTGCAGCGGATGGGGCGCACCCCGCCGCCGGCCCTGGTCTCGCGCCCCGAAGACGCCCTGGCGGCGATCCGCGGGTCGATCCTGGCGAGCGCGGTGCTTCCGGACATCCGCGTCGAGGCCGAGGCGCTGGCGGCCGATCTGCAGGAACTGACGCAACTGACCGCCCGGATCCAGCAGGACCGCGACCGGCTGAGGGCCCGCTATGCCGCACTCGGGGAGGAGCGCAGCCGGATCGACCTGCTGGTGCGCACCAAGCGGGACCAGCGCCGGCAGACCGAGGCCGCCCTCAGGGCCGAGCAGGAGAAGGCCGGCGCGCTCGCCGCCAAGGCCGAGAGCCTGAACCAGCTGATCGGGACGATCGAGAAGGAGGTCGGCGCGGCCGCCTCGGCGCGCGACGAGGCGGCGAAGACCGCCGCGCTCAGCAAGCCGAAGGATCAGGCCGAAGCGCGCCGGCGAATGGAGGACACGAGCCGGATGGCGCCGACCGTGCGCTTCGCCGACGCCAAGGGGCTTCTCGCCAAGCCCGTGACGGGCGAGACCCGCCTGACCTTCGGCGCTCCGGACGGTCTGGGCGGGAAGGCGCAGGGCCTTTCGCTCGCCGCCCGGCCGGGCTCGAGCGTGGTGGCGCCGGCCGACGGCTGGGTAGTCTATGCCGGCCCGTTCCGGACCTACGGACAGGTCTTGATACTGAATGCCGGCGACGGCTATCATATCGTCCTGGCCGGCATGGAACGGATCGATGCGGCACTGGGTCAGTTCGTTCTCTCGGGAGAACCGGTCGCAGTGATGGGATCGCAAAAACTTGCGAGCATCGGTGACTTCGACCCGAATTCTGCCCAACCATTACTATATGTGGAATTCCGTAAGGATGGTGGCGCGATCGATCCCACGCCTTGGTGGAGGCGGGACGGCGACGACGAGGTGAGAGGATGATGCGGAAAGTTGGACTCCTGGCCGCCGGCGCGGTGATCGGCGCCCTCGCCGTCGGAAGCGCCTCGCAGGTCGCCGGCCTCGGCAATGCGACCGCTGCGGGAACGGACACCTACCGGCAGCTCAACCTGTTCGGGGACGTGTTCGAGCGCATCCGCAACAACTACGTCGAGCAGCCCGACGAGGCGCAGCTGATCGAGAAGGCGATCGACGGCATGCTGACCTCGCTCGATCCCCATTCGAGCTACCTGAACGCCAAGAACTTCCGGGACATGCAGGTGCAGACCCGCGGCGAGTTCGGCGGGCTCGGGATCGAGGTCACGATGGAGAATGATCTCATCAAGGTCGTGACCCCGATCGACGACACGCCGGCCCAGCGGGCGGGCGTGCTGGCCGGCGACATCATCACCCATCTCGACGGCGAGCAGGTCCAGGGCCTCACGCTGCGCGAGGCGGTGGACAAGATGCGCGGGCCGGTGAACTCCGCCATCACCCTGACGGTGCGGCGCGAGGGCGCCGACGAGCCGCTCAAGGTGAAGGTCACGCGCGACATCATCCGCATCAAGTCGGTCAAGTACCGCGTCGAGGACGATGTCGGCTACGTCCGCATCAGCCAGTTCAACGAACAGACCTCCGAAGGGCTGGAAACGGCGCTCGCCGACATCAGGAAGAGCGTGCCGGCAGACAAGCTGAAGGGCTTCGTCGTCGACCTGCGGAACAATCCCGGCGGGCTTCTCGACCAGGCGGTGTCCGTCACCGACGCCTTCCTCGACAAGGGCGAGGTCGTTTCGACCCGCGGCCGCAAGGCCGAGGATGCGCAGCGCTTCTCGGCGCGTGCCGGCGACCTGACGAGCGGCAAGCCGATCGTCGTGCTGGTCAACGGCGGTTCGGCCTCCGCGTCCGAGATCGTGGCCGGCGCCCTGCAGGATCATCGCCGTGCCACGGTGGTCGGGACGCGGTCCTTCGGCAAGGGCTCCGTCCAGACGATCATCCCGCTCGGCCGCGACGGGGCGATCCGCCTCACCACGGCGCGCTACTACACGCCCGCGGGACGCTCCATCCAGGCGAAGGGCATCGATCCCGACATCGAGATCGTGCAGGACATCCCGGACGAGCTGAAGGGCAAGGTCGACACCACGAGCGAGGCGCGTCTTCGGGGCCACCTCCTCAGCGAGGAGGAGCGCAAGGCGCTCGAGAAGAAGGCGAACGAGGAGGCTGCGGCGCAGGACCAGGCCGATGCCGCCGCGGAGGAAGACGGCGAGAACGAGGCCGGGGGCGGCGGATCGTCGGCCTACATCCCGCCCGATCCGAAGGACGACAAGCAGCTGATCTACGCCTTCGACCTTCTCCGCGGCATCCAGGTGAACAGCCGATTCCCGGCGAGCCCGTCACAGGGTATACCTAACTGACGAATCGGCCGGCGGGCGAATCGCCCGCCGGATCCTTGTCAGGGGTGAATGCAGGCTAACGATCTCAATCGGCCGTTACGGCATCCCGGCCGCCGGACCCGCCGGCCGGTCGGCGGTGCGATCGTTCCCGTCATCCTGACCCTTGCCGGCCTTGTCGCCGCGATCGCGCTGGTCTGGGTCGCCGTGGTCGACGAGCCGGAAGGCGGCCGATTCAGGATCGCCGTGCCGATCACCGAGGCCGAACCGCCGACCACCGCCGCCCTGGGCCAGCCGCGCCGCGCCACGCATCGACCCGAGCCGCCGGCCGCCGATGCCGGTCGCCTCGCCGTGGCATTCGCCGGCTCGCCGTCGCCGGGGCTCGTGCGCGCGGGTTCGCAGCCCCTCGACCGCCTGATCGAGGAGAGCCGGTTCGGGCCCCTGCCGCAGATCGCCGAGGACGGCCTCCGCCCCATCGACGCCTATTCGCGGCCCGCGGCCGCGGTCCAGGGCCCGCGCATCGCGATCGTGCTGGGCGGCCTCGGTATCAGCCAGACCGGCACGCAGGACGCGATCCAGCGCCTTCCCGAGGACGTCACGCTCGCCTTCGCGCCCTACGGCAGCAGCCTCGGGCGCTGGGTCACGCGCGCGCGGGAGGCCGGGCACGAGGTCGCCCTGCAGGTGCCGCTCGAGCCGGTCGGCTACCCTGACACCGATCCCGGCGAGCACACGCTCCTGACGGGCGCCGACATCGAGTCGAACATGCGCGACCTGCACTGGGTGATGAGCCGGATCACCAGCTACACCGCCGTCATGAACTACATGGGCGCCCGGTTCACCAGCGACGAGATGGCCATGCGGTCGCTGCTCGGCGAGGTCGCCGGCCGCGGTCTCGCCTATGTCGACGACGGGTCGTCGCCGCACAGCCTCGCGCGCGACCTCGGCGAGGAGATCGATGCGCCGGTGGTGGTGGCGGACCGGATCGTCGATGCCGACCGCTCGCCGGCGGCGATTGCGCGGCAGCTTCTCGACCTGGAGCGGCTTGCCCGTCAGCGCGGCCTTGCCGTCGGCATCGCCAGTGCCTTTCCCGCTTCCATCGCCGGCCTGGCCGAATGGATCCCGCAGGCCGAAGCGCGGGGCATCACCTTCGTCCCGATCAGCGCTGCCCTAGCCCAATCGGAATGACGGTCGATCCGCTTCATCCGTCGTACCGGCGCTGCGTCGGGTTGGCGGTGTTCAACCCGGCCGGTCGGGTCTTCATCGGCCGGCGGAAAGGGAGCGTCGAGACCGACGGCAGCCGGTTCCAGTGGCAGATGCCGCAAGGCGGCATCGACCCGGGCGAGAGCCCCTACGAGGCCGCCGTCCGCGAGCTGTTCGAGGAGACCGGCATCAGGTCCGTCGCGCTGCTCCGGGAGGCGCCGGACTGGCTCTGCTACGACCTGCCGGGAGCCGCCGCGGCCAGCGTCTGGGGCGGCCGTTATCGTGGCCAGACGCAGAAATGGTTCGCCTTCCGCTTCGAGGGCGACGAGGACGAGATCGACGTCGCGGCGCCCGGCGGCCACAAGGCCGAGTTCAGCGACTGGCGGTGGGAGCCGCTCGCGCGCGTCCCCGCGCTGGTGATTCCGTTCAAGCGGCCCGTCTACGAGCGCGTCGCGGTCGAGTTCGCGCCGTTCGCGGCGGGCGCGCCGGCCGGTGCCTGAGGAGGGTGCCTGAAGCCGGTCGGTGCCTGAGGACGGCGCCTGAGGGCGGTCAGCCGACGGTCAGCTTCACCTTCTGGCCAGGCTCGATCGTGGCCTGGGCGTCCAGCCCGTTCAGGAGCCTGAAGAGCTCGAGCCGGCGCTCGGTTCCCTGCATGCGGGCGGCGAGGCTCGCGACCGTGTCGCCGGACTTCGCGGTCACGATGCTGATCGTGAGGGGACGTAGCCGCGCCACGTCGGCGGGCGTGAGCCGCTTGAACGTGCCGAGCGTCTCGTCGAGCGCGGCGGCGATCGTCTCGTCGCTCGAGCGGTCGGCGAAGATCATGCGGTACATGCTGGTCCCGACGCGGATCGCGCCGATCCGGAAGAACCAGTCGCCCGCCTGGGCCTCGGCGGTTGCGGCCGGCAGGCCGTTCACGGTCGTCTCGCGGATCGAGCCTTCGACCAGCCCGTTCACCCAGCCGGAGGCGAGGTAGTCGGCCGGCGAGGTGTTGGGGTCGGCGGTCACGCCGTCGAACCGCATCGCGGTGTTCTGGCCGGCCGCCGCCAGAACCGCCTCCTTGGTGTTCTCCAGCCGGAACGCCGTAGGCACGCGGAAGCCTATGGAGAGTCGCGGATGCAGGTATTCGCGGCCGCGCGTGAAGCCTTCCGCCGGATCGTCGCCGTAGATGATCCCGTCGAGCGCCATCAGGTAGGCGTCGCGGTCCTGCTTGCCGATCCCCGGAGCGCCGAACTGGCGGGCCGCCTTGATGGCGAGCTCGCGGCGTTCCAGCGCTGCCGGATGGGACGCGAGGAAGCTCTTGGCGTCGTTGCGGCTGCCGATGGCCGAGCGGAACTCGGCATACCGCTCCAGGCTGTTGAGGAAACGCGAGGCCGCGAAGGGGTCGAACCCGGCCCGGCCGGAGATCATGATCCCGATCCGGTCAGCCTCGACCTCCTGGTCGCGCGAGAACTGGGCGAGGCCGAGCCGCGATCGGCTGCGCGCCGCCTGCTGCGCCGAGGGGTCGCTGAGGACGTCGGTCGCCACCTTCTCCACGATGTCCGCCTGCTCGATGATGCGTGCGCGCGCCAGCGCGTGGTTCGCGATCACGTGGGCGATCTCGTGGGCGAGCACGGCGGCGAGCTCCGAACTGTCGTTGGTGAGCGCCAGCAGGCCGCGCGTGACGTAGAGATAGCCGCCCGGCAGGGCGAAGGCATTGGCGATCGGCGAGTTGAGGATGGTCACCTTGTAGCGCCGGGACGGATCGTCGGACGCGGCGACCAGGCGCGAGACGACGCCGACCAGGGCGGCCTCGACCTTGGGATTGGAATAGACGCCGCCATACTCGGCCACGACGCGCGGGTTCTCGCGCTGGCCGATCACTTCCTCGACGCGCGACGGCAGGCGCTTCGGCGTGACGGCGACCGCCTCCACGTGCTGAGGCACGGACGGCGTGGCGGCCATCTGGCACCCGGCAAGCGCGAGCGCAGACGCCAGCAGGAGGAGCAGTCTAGAACCCATGCGGGTTGCCTTGCCCTCCTTCCGGACGCGAATCAAGGTCTCCGTAACCCTCGCCGGGAGCGGCGGCGCCGAAAGTCTCGACCTGTAGCGGCGAGCGCACAGAAAGCGCCGGCCGCTCGGCGCCGGAGAGGAATCCGCGCACGCGGACGACGCGGCCGGCAAGCCGGTCGATCGCCTCCGCGCTTCCGAAACGGTCACGGTCCTTCCCCTCGATCACCGCCGAGAGCCCTGCTTCGCGGGCGCCGGTGAAATTCAGATAGGTACGCCGGGGGCGGGCTCCAACAGACCGTATCATGCCTTCCACGATGACGAAGTCCGTCACGCCGCCTCGGACGTCGCTCGGGCGCCGCACGAAACGGCGCGCCCCGTTCTCCCAGAAGCCCTTCTTCGCCCGCCGGCCACGCTCCTCCGCCGCCATCGTCTCGGCGACGCAGGCATTGTGGTCGAGCGGCGGGACCGCGACGAAGAGGCCTTCCTCCGCCAGGCGCGCGTTGAGGAAGCCGTCGGCGGTGAAGACCAGCGCGCGCGTCCGGCCGTAGCGGTCCGGCTTGCGGGCGACCGCCCGGTAGCGCACCGGCCCGAGGCCGAGCTCGGCGAGCGCTCGGGCGGCTTTCTGCTCCGCATCCGCGAGATCGGGCTCGAGCAGCGAGAACGGCTCGATTCCCTCGAGGCGCAGAAGGCGGCCGTCCTCGAGGCGCAGCGTGCGCGCGTCTGCTGCGTCGACGGCGAGTCCGCGGGCGAGTCCGGCGGCGCACTCGACCGGCGACGAGACCGCCGCGTGCGGACCGCTGACAAGTCCCAGGATGCACAGCGCCGCGCCGATCGCGGCTCGCCGGCCCGCCGCCGCGAAGCCGCCGGACGACGTCTTGCGCCGGCTGAGGGAACATTGCTCCACCCCAGCGGCGTTCCTATGGTGGTTTCGTCTCGGCCGGCTCGGAAAGGCATTCTCCATGCAGCGATCACACAAGCGGGTGCTGGTCACCGGCGGCGCCGGCTTCCTCGGCTCGCATCTCTGCGAGGCGCTGCTCGCGCGCGGGCACGAGGTGCTCTGCGTGGACAACTTCTTCACGGGCTCGCGGCTCAACGTAACGCATCTCCTCTCCGACCCGCGCTTCGAGGTGATGCGCCACGACATAACCTTCCCGCTCTTCGTCGAGGTCGACGAGATCTACAATCTGGCTTGTCCCGCAAGCCCGGTCCACTACCAGCACGACCCGGTGCAGACCACCAAGACGAGCATCCACGGCGCCATCAACATGCTGGGGCTCGCGAAACGCCTGAAGGCGCCCATCCTGCAGGCCTCCACCAGCGAGGTCTACGGCGACCCCGAGGTCCACCCGCAGACCGAGGATTACTGGGGCCGTGTCAACCCGATCGGCCCGCGCTCCTGCTACGACGAGGGCAAGCGCTGCGCCGAAACCCTGTTCTTCGACTACAACCGCCAGCACGGGGTCAACATCAAGGTTGCCCGCATCTTCAACACCTACGGCCCGCGCATGCACCCGAACGACGGCCGCGTCGTCTCGAACTTCGTCGTGCAGGCGCTGCGGGGCGAGCCTATCACGGTCTACGGCAGCGGGAAGCAGACGCGTTCTTTCTGCTACGTCTCTGACCTGATCGAGGGCCTGATCCGGCTGATGGAATCCCCCGCAGACGTGACCGGCCCCATCAATCTCGGCAATCCGCGCGAGTTCACCATCCGGGAACTCGCCGAGCTCGCGATCCGGTATACGGGCTCCGCCTCTGAGATCGTGCTCCGGCCCTTGCCGCAGGACGATCCGCGCCAGCGCCGGCCGGACATCGCCCGCGCCCGCGAGCTCCTCGGCTGGGAGCCGACGGTCGAGCTCGAGGCGGGCCTCAAGCGGACAATCGCTTATTTCCGCAATGCGATGGCGGACGCCGATGCGGGCGAACCCTCGCGCGGTTTGAGGGCCGCGACCTGACACCAAGCGGGCATTCGCAATGCCTTTTTCCCCGCCGGGCGGAAACCGCCTTCGCCTTGTCAGGCGGCGACGCCTTCTTTACCTATGGCCCACGCTGCTGAGGCCCCGTAGCTCAGTAGGATAGAGCATCAGATTCCTAATCTGAGGGTCACAGGTTCGAATCCTGTCGGGGTCACCAACAAATCCAGCAGGTTAGATGATACTGTTGCCGCCTGGGCGGCGGCCTGACATCGACAGGCTAACGTCCGGCTAACAAGAAGGCGCCCAAGCTCCCTTCTGCGCACGCGCCAATGGTCCCCTCGGGAGTGCCCGGCCTAATTGCCATTCCTCGCGCTTCGACCTACAGCCGCTCGCGGGCGAGCGCTTCATGTGCATCATGGGGTTCACCAAGTTGGTCTCGTGGATTGAGGGGGCGGCGTCGACAAAAGGCGGCTCGATCGGCAAGAGTGCCGTCCCGGTATCGACGAGCATAGTTACAACGGAGGCGATCGTCATGGATCAGGTTGTGAAGAGCCCGCACCCCTACGCCGACCTGCCGTCCGCTGCATTCTGGTCGACCGCTGTCGCGGGGACGCCTGCAGCCGAGATCGCGAACATCTACACGCCGAAGGTCCGCCTCACTTCGAAGATGCCCGTCGCCACGGCCGGTAGCTGCTTCGCGCAGCACGTTGCGCGCGCGCTTGGCAAAGCCGGCCATCGCGTGCTCGACACGGAGCCGCCGCCCCGAGGCCTGCTGGCGGACCAGTGTGCCCGATACGGCTACGCCACATACTCCGCCCGCTACGGCAACATCTATACGGTGCGGCAGCTACTCCAGCTCGCCGAGGAGGCCACCGGTGCCCGCCGAGCCGAGGAAATCGTCTGGGAGAAGGAAGGGCGCTTCTACGATGCGTTGCGGCCTGCCGTGGAGCCGAACGGCCTGCCGACAGCCGAGGAGGTTGTTGCCCAGCGTGTTCATCACCTTGCCGCGGTCCGGGAGATGTTCTCCCGGATGCAGTTCTTCGTGTTCACGCTCGGCCTCACCGAGGCCTGGCGCGACAAGAAAACCGGGACGGTCTTTCCGACTGCGCCAGGCGTGATCGCCGGCCGGTTTGATCCGAGCCGATTCGAATTCGTGAACTTCGACCATGCGGAGATGGTGCGGGACTTCCGACTGTTCATGCGGCTCGTCTTGGACCTTCGCGGGAAGCGCCCTTTCAACGTGCTCCTTACCGTCTCGCCGGTCCCTCTGACAGCAACAGCAAGCGGACAACACGTGCTCGCTGCTACGACGCTGTCGAAGGCGCGTCTCCGCTCCGTCGCCGCGACCCTCACGGAGTCCATCCAGCGGGTGGACTACTTCCCCTCATACGAGATCATCACGAACCCCGCCGCGCGGGGCGGCTTCTTCGCTTCCAACCTGCGTTCTGTCACCCCTGCGGGTGTCGACGTGGTGATGAGCACCTTTTTAGCCTCCCACGGCGCGGCGTCCCGGCCCGTCTCGGCCGAAACCACTGCGCCGGTCGTGCCTGACGACGAGGATGATGTCGTCTGCGAAGAGGCCCTCCTGGAGGCGTTCGGGCCATGAAGCGCCTCCTGTGGTGCGGCGGTTCGCATCTCGCGAATGCAAAGGCGATAATCAGCGCGATCCACGGCGCCGAATTGTCCGACTGGGAACCAGACTTTATGGAAACTGCTGGTCCACGCTTCGAAGAGGCGACTGCTGCGGGGCGACAGTTCGTCGTCAGCGGCTCGGTCGTGCAGGGCGGCGGCGTTGGCGATCGTCCTCGCGACCTCACGAACTACGATGCGATCGTGTTCGTCGGGCAGTACGTTCAGATCATGCGCGCGTACAGTGGACCGACCGAATTATCGACGGCCGTGGTCGAGGAGATCCTGCGGCACATCCCCATAACCCTGACCGGCAAGAAGAAATGGGACACTCTGAATGGCAAAAGGGTTTGGGACGACTCGCCATTTTACAACGAGCCGCTCGATCAGATTCTGCAGCTCGCCTCGTGTCCCGTCTACCTGATCCACGACCCTCACCCGACGCGGGCCGAGCACCGCGCGACCCCGCTGTGGATGAAGCAGGCCTATTTCCAGCGCATCCGCGCGTTCTGCAAGGCGCAACGCCTCGTTCTTATCGAACCACCGATCTACTTGGTCACCGACGACCTCGCGACCAGGCCCGAGTTCGACCGCGGGGACGGTATACACATGAATGGCGACTACTGGACGGCAGTCCTCAATGAGGAGTTAGTGCCGCGTCTCCTTGCGCATGGGTAACGCATGGTCTGAATCCGGCTCATGGGGACGATTTTCTCGGTCCACACCTCGGCCGACAACGCGGGTCGACTGCGCGGCAGACGGACTGACGCTCACAGCGAGGTTGCCAAGGGGACCTATCCGCGGAAATCGCCAGTGTCGACGTGGCGAGCGAACCGTTGCGGGTGACTTCGGTTACAGCGTCACGCTCACAGCAGGCCGGTCGCGATCCCAAGCAAGAATATCGCCGCCGCGAGCGCGAGGCCGTAGCTGAAGATTGATGCGAGCATCGTGCCTCCTATTCCCAGGGTCTAGGGCCGTCGGGTTGCCGGGCGACCGCCGTACCTGCGGTGCGGGGAAGGATCTGCGATTGCGGGGTTAGCCGCAAGGCGCGCGCGCATGCCGTCGCCGCCTTCGTCTCGCGCTCGGCCATCCTGAGCAGCTTGTCGAGGCGGTCAAGCCCGCCCTCGACGCCGAGCCAGTCAGGATCGAACGCCGCCACCTGCTGAGCCAGGAGTTCACCGCGGACGACGTGCCGGACGTAGTTCACGAGGACCGGCCGGGCGGCTTTCGTGAACCAGGTTGCGGGCATCGCGCCGACGACATCCACCCACACCGCCGCCTCGGCATCGGTCAGTGACGGCGGCGGCGAGGGGCGCCGCTCGGCGAGGACGACGGGCGCGAGGGTGAGTTCAGCGGAAGAGCGGCGGCCTCGTGTGCCCATTTGGTTCGGTCTCCTCGAAATTCTGGCAGTTTATGATTTTGCCGGGACGCCCGCAGGTGTCCAACCGACGACCACAGACTTTCGACAGCCCCCCCCGCTCGTTCGTGCCGCCTTGCGCCAGCGGCACGATGTGGTCGACGTGCTCGGCCGGCGAGACGTGACCGCGCGCCAGGCACTCACGGCAGAGCGGTTCCTCCTGCTTGATCCGCTGCCGGAGCTTCACGCCCTTTCGGCCGCGAACCCGCTCGACCTGTCCGGGCTTCGGCTCGTGCGACCACGACGTTCTCACGTTCGCCTCCACGGCACGTTCTGAAGCGCAGCCCATTCGGCGTGGAGGAACTCGTCTTCGGTGATCGGGACCGGGAGCGGGAAGGTCGCGACGAAAGCAGCGTCCTCGCCGTCGACGTGTCCCATCAGCATGACGCAGCGGCCATCCTCGCAGAGCACGGCGTCGACCTGGACTATGTCGGCGGTCGTCGTGGTCACGTCGAGGCTCCCCGGCCGGCCGGCACCCGCTTCCGCGGCTTCTCGGCCATCTTTTCGAGCGCGGCGATGCGAGCCGCCAGCGCCTTTTCCCGCATGTTCGCTTGGTTGAGCTCGAGGACGTGGTTCTCGGCGAACATCCTCTCCACTTCGCGGAGCGTGACCGCCGCGCGCGCGTCAGCCGGAGACATCGAAGCCGTCATCTTGAGTCCGTAGGCTGCGGCAGCAGTCACGGCCTCTTCGTCAGTGAGAACTTCACCGCGCCGGAGAGCGTCAAACAGAACCTTCATGTTCCCGAGCCCTCCGCCTCGCCCCATGCGACATTGTTCACGAGGGCGACCGCCGAAGGGTCCAGGCGCCGGGCGCCGAACCAGCAGCTCGCCAGGACGGCGATGCAGTCCGTTTGGTAGAGCGAGACAACTTCGGTCGCAGTCGGCGTGGTCGAGTCCATCGTCGGCGTATCCGACAGCGTCAATGTCGTATCGGCGGATGCTGTCACCGACATGGTTTCAAGGTCGCCGCCGAGCTTGGCGCCATCGAATAGCGCCAGCGTTCCGGCCGGGAGGCCGTCGGTCACAATCGCCGGCACGTCCAGGATGGTCCCGCCCGCCAGGCCGAAGGCCGGGAAGATTTTCGAGCCTCCCGAGCCGTAGAGAAGCGCCGCGTTCCGCGCCACGTCGGGCGCCAGGCCGAACATGGGTCGCGATTCGGCTGTGAGGTTGACCGCTTCAGCCAATCCGCGGATGTCCTCCAGCGCCGCATCGGCATCAGCGCCAGCCGAAGGGAAGGCAGCCGTGCCGGAATCGACGATCGTGTTGAGGAGCCCCTCGTCGACCACTGCCGCCATGGCACGCCTCAACTCGCGACTGAGGAACGCTTCAGCGGCCGAACCGGCCGACTCCAGTAGCTCCCGGCTCAAGATGATGAAGCCCGCAGCCCTTTGAAGATCGACGAGATCGCCGGCAATTTCCAGCCGCGAGATGGGAGTTGCTGAACCTTCGCCACTGACGAATGCGGTCGCGCGCGCTGTCGTGCTGGAAAACCGGGTTCTGAGCGGGACGCGCGTCATCGCGCCCGATTCGAGCAGCCCGAAGAATATCGAGGAATTTCGGAGGGACGCTGCGAAGGATGTTGCGATCTGCCTTGCGGCGACAATGCCCTCGGCGGAACCCTCGCTGATAGACATTCCGCCTTTCACGATCGCATCGATACTTCCGCCGCCGAGCGTCATCGCTCGCTTGACGCTTTCCGGCGCGCCGACTTGCTCGGCAATTCGTACTGCCTCGTGAATCCGCCCACCCGACAACGCGAGTGACTTCGCCCAAAGCATCAACCCGGCCGTATCAGGCGTTGTCCTCGGAATTGAAATTGCTGCTTTCATAGGTTTCGGGACTCCTGTTCTGTCCCGAAACTACGCGCGCGCGAGAGGCCGTGTCGTTACGCGTAACGCTCTACTCCAGCTCAAGATTGGCGATTGCCATATCGGCAACGAGTTGCTGGAGCGCCGCGCGGATGTTGTCGAGGTCGTCGGCTTCGGCGAGGGACAGGAGCCCGATGTCGACCAGGAGGTCGCCGAGTGCCGCCTCGTCAATTTCGATTGCGACGACGCGCAGCCCTTCGGCCTGCCGCCGGCGATAGCGCCGCTGCCTATC
Organism: Faunimonas sp. B44; assembly: GCF_052655945.1. Classification (NCBI taxonomy): domain Bacteria; kingdom Pseudomonadati; phylum Pseudomonadota; class Alphaproteobacteria; order Hyphomicrobiales; family Afifellaceae; genus Faunimonas; species Faunimonas sp. B44. The sequence goes on from NZ_JBQYEX010000009.1 coordinate 55,944, forward strand.
AGCGCCCATCACGTGGTCCCTTTTTTGTAGTCGGCACGTCGCGCTCGCCCGAGGGCGTCGCAATCTGCGACACCTGACGGTGGGGACAGCCTTTTTCTAGGGTCAACAAACCTGCTCGCGCGGGGCGCCCGTTTGAATACTTGAATTCCAAACGGGAGGAAAAATTCTCCGCATGTAGCCAGCACTGGTCCCGGAGAAGCGCGCCTCGCCGGACTTGCGACTACCCCCCCGGCCAAATCCCCGACCGTTGTGGAATTGGCGGCGACGGTTTCCGCCCCGATTTTGCAGATTGGCAATCCCAAGACGTTAATCTGGCTTTGCGCAAGTTTTCGGTCCCAATCGGTGTCCTGAATGACGGCCGACAGGTTCGGATCGGCCCCCCGGGGCAGTGGGCGTCGAGCCCGCATATGACACTTCTGACAGTTGGCCGGATTATCCCCGTTACGCGCGCGCGCGTGACGCCGATAACCAGATGAAGTGTCAGAAGTGTCATGGGCCTCCATTCTCACCGGTCCCACCATGGGTCCGAGCCTTCTGGCCGCGGCTTGATCTTCAGCCCGTCGAGCCCTGATCCGTGCATCGTATGGCGGCGGTGAAACCCGCGGTTCTCCAGCGCGGCGATGAACTTCTTCTGACTCCCAACGTGCTCGCCCGCGGCTGCGGCCCATAGCTTCCAGGACGCAAAGGCCGTGCTCGACAGCGCGGTAGCACTCGGGTCACGTTCGCAGGCTTCGTCGAGCCACGCCGCAACAGCGTCCTCCGCTTCCAGGTACGCCGCCGTCGCGTCCGTCACCGCCTTCGGCGGCCGCAGCCCGCTCGCCTGCCACTCGCGGCAGCCCTCGACCATCCACGCCAGGATGCCAGGCCACTCGGCCTTCAGCTTTTCCGTCAAATCGGTGTCGCGCTCGGCCGGCGGGATCGTCACCGCGAAGGGAATGAGGTGGAAGCGCCGCCGGATCGCCTCGTCGACACTCCGGAGGCCCGGCTTGTGGTTGCCGGCGATGGCGAGCTTGAACTGCGGCACGTACTCGAAAAAGTCTTGCCTCATGAACCGCGCCGAGATCGGATCGCCGCCGGTGAGGGTCTTGATCCGGCTCTCGGCCCAGCGGCGGCCTTCCTCCGTTTCCACCGCCGTCACCAGCCGCGCGCCGCGCAAGCCGGCGAGGTCGGTCGGATGCCTGTCGCCGGAGGACGCGGTGAAGGTCTCGATCGGCGCGGTCTTGTGGTAGTCGCCGAGAATCCCGGCGACGGTGGAGAGCAGAACCGACTTGCCGTTCGCTCCAGTGCCGTAGCCGAAGAACAGCGCGTGCTCGCGCGTGGAGCCGGTGAGGGCGTAACCGAACACCCGTTGCAGGAAGGCGACGAGCTCCTCGTCACCTGCCATGATGCGGCCCAGGAAGGCCAGGAACGTCGGACATTTCCCTGCCGGCGCCACGGCCGTCATGCGCGTCATGTGCTCGTCGGGAGCGTGGTCGCGCATGCGCCCGGTGCGGAGGTCGACGATCCCGGCCGGCGTATTCAGCGACCACGGGTCGGCGTCCCATTGTCCGGCGGTCGCGGCGAGCCGGCGGTCGGCCTTCGCAAGCCGCTCGATCGCCGCGACCGTCTTGGCGCTGGCCAGCGCCGCAGCGATCTTGGACTTGTTGCACTCCGCCGCCGCGGCCCGGCAGACGTTCCGCGCCTTGTCGAAGGCGAGCAACGTGTCGTCGAGGGTCCACCGCTTCCCATCCCATTGGAGCCACTTGCCCCAGCCGGCGACATAGCGGAGGTCATGCCGGTGCTTTTCTGCGAAGCGGAGCGCCAGCGCCTCGTCGGTGAACGCCGGCGGACGCGCGTCGTGATTATCGGGGAGCCTGTCGAGCGCGGCCTCGTCAGTGTGCGGCGGTATCTGCCGATCGTCCTCGCCGAACGGAGGCGCGGCCTTCGCGATATCGACGAGCCGACCCCGGTTGCCCGGGTCGAGGTCCAGCCAATCCGAAACGTCGCCTTTCGGCCGCAGTCCCGGCAACTCGACGATCCGGACCGTCGCCGCCACTGGCAGGAGGCTCGCCGCGACCTGCTCCGCGCGTTTCCGGCCCGGCTCGTCGTTATCCGGCAGGATGTAGCAGTCGCGCCCCGCGAAATGGGCGGCGTACTCCGCGCGCCACTTGCCAGCCCCCATTGGATTCGTCGTAGCGACGAAGCCGGCGGCGGCGAGGCGGTCGGCGTCCTTCTCGCCCTCGACGATGAAGACCGTGTCGGGCACGGCCGCCAGCATGTCGGGCAGACGGTACGGCACCAGCCGGACACCCTGGACGCCCCAGAGCCACCCGCCGCGACCGTCCGGCCGGCGCTGGGCGAAGCCCTTTGGCTCGAAACGGACGGCCTGAAAGAGCGTCGTCCCGCGCTCGTCCCGGTAGTCGTAGGTGGCCACAATGGTCCGGCTCGCACGAGCGGCCTTCGCCTCGAATGCGTGGCCATTCGCCGGTGCAGCCGGCTGCCAGTCGGGCAAGCCGAGCTTGTGACGCACGTGGTCGCGGCATGCCTGCCAATCGTCGCCGGCGAAGGAGTGACACAGGAAGCCCTCCGCGGCCTTCGGGTCCAGAGTGATAGAGAGCGAGCGATCGGCCGGGCTATGGCCCGGACCTGGTGCGAGGACGGAACGGCCGCACGACTGCACGTCGCCGCCGAGCGCGCGCGCCACCGCCTCGGCACTCAGGTTATCGGGAGCGCGCGCCAGCATCAGCGGCCCTCCCGAGAAATGGACCGGACGCGCCGAAGCTCGTCAGTCGCAGCAGAGGCAGCGGCGGCCGCCTCGGCGAGCGTGGCGAACGTGCCGACGCGCCACCACGAATCCCCGCTCGCCGACTCGTGGTCGACGTGCCAGTGACCGTGGTCGGCATAGACGAGGATGCCAGGATCGAGCGGCGTGAAGGGAAGGATGGCGGCGCTCATGACGCCGCCCTCCCGAACCAAAAATTCAATTCGCGCGCTGCCCAGGTGGCCATCGCCTCAGAAGCGAAGATGCCGCGGCGGTCGACACGGCTGCCGGAGACGACGTAGACCGCGAACATGTTGCCGAAGGTCGAGGCGAAGGCGCGGGCACCGGCTTGTCGATCGGCGGGGCGGGGACTATGATGTGTACTGATCAAGCCCGTCAGCTGATCCTTATTCCAAGCCCGGTCGCGGTGTTCCCGCCTCGGGCCGTAGCTTTGAGGCCGAACTCCTCGATCAATTTCTCGACCATTATCGAGACCGCAACATCACGAAGGAATAGGTCGGCCTTTGACTGACCACGAATCCCCGCCGGTATTCGGCGCGCCGCCAAGTCGACACTCAAAACGAGAAGAGGGGATGGAAGTGGTTTCCCGCGTTCTGCGTGTTCCGCGATCAACTCACGCATTGCTGTTGCCGCCAGCCCCCATCCTTGTCGTGCATAGTCGACCAGTTCTCCCATTTGCGCTTCATCGGAGATTGCGAGGCGCTTCATTACGGTAACCGCCAGGCGGCGATTATCGCTTTTGGCTAGGAGACGAACCTCTATTCCGAAAAATTCTATGGGCGTGTCTCTGAAGAATGCGACGAGCTCGTCCGCGCGCACTCGTGCAGCGATCACATCGGGTGCCTTGGTCATGCCTCAGCCCTCGCCATTGGCACAACGCGGTTTTGCGGATCGACAATGCCGCCTATCAGCCCCGCCAAGGCTCGCAGCGCCTCCGCCTTCTCGTCTCGGTAGCGGTGCCGATCATAGACGCCCTCGACGCCGGCAATGACGTGCCCCATCACCCGCTCGGCGATCTCCGGGCGAACGCCGGCACGGGACATGAGTGAGCGCGCGGTGCGCCTGAGGTCGTGGAAGCGCCACGGCTCGATCCCCGGCAACTTCTTGTCGAGCGCCCGCTTGCAAGGCGAGAAGCCGTTGAAATGGCCATCGCCGCGTCCGGGGAAGACGTACGAATTGGACGCGAACCGCGGTTGGGCGCGGATGATCCCGATGGCGATCTCCGGCAGGACAAGCTCGCCGCCGGCGCCCTTCTCGCGATCCTCGATCGGAACGCGCCATGTGCCGTCGACCGACACGTCGGCCCACTTCATCGTGGCGAGCTTCTCGCGGCGCTGGGCGGTCAGCAGCGCAAGCTGAACCATCGCGCCGAACTTGCCGCTCGTCTCGGCTGCCGCCCACACGGAACGAAGCTCATCGTCGTCGAGGACGCGGTCGCGCGCTCGGCTCTTCGGGTCGGTCCGCCGCATGCCGCGGGCGATTGGCGGTTGGTAGTCGTCGTGGCGGGCGGCGTACCAGTTCATGCAGGCACGGATGATGGCAAGGACGTAGTCGGCCTGCCGGGCGCCGTGATCGTCTTCTACTTCGTCGAGGAGGGCTGCCACGTCGCCGCGGCGGATCGCTATGAACTCGCGGTCGCGCCACGAAGGCAGCACGTGCTTGTCGAGCAGGCGCGTAATCTCCGCCTCGGAGCGAAGCCCCTTCGCCTTGACGTGGCGGTCAAGCCATCGCCCGGCGACGATCGCGAAGGTCTCGACCTGCGGCTTCTCCTCGAAGGCGGGGAGCCCGTCCCGGATGCGCTGGATTGCCGTCCGCGCGCGATCCCGAGCCTCGTTGATGCGCAGCGCGTCGGCCGGTCCGATGGTCGCCCATACCTGCTTGCCGGAAGGATTGCGGGCGACCGCGACGAATGACTTCGCGCCTCCAGGCGTCACACGAACATAGTGGCCGCGAAGTTCCGGATCGGGTTCCGCATAGCGCGCGGCGCGCGGCTTCAGAGCGGCGACTCCCGTGTCGGAGAGGGACCTGCGACGGCTCATCATGGCGCTCCGGGCTAACGATCGGCTAACAACACGACCGTCTAACACCGGCTAACGCTAGGCTAACAAGAGCTAAAATGCAAGGAGTCTCAGCCGGTTGCCGATCCCGCAAGTTGAGCCAGCTTGTGCCGCGTTTGGCGCATTTTCCCCGGTTCCTAATCTGAGGGTCACAGGTTCGAATCCTGTCGGGGTCACCAGTCTTTCCGTATCGCCAGTTGCGGGAGGGCCTGCCTGGACTTGCCCGCAAGGCCGCCCGCCCGCCTCGTCAGGCCGGCGCGCGCGTGGCGGCGCCATCCTGCTCGGCGGTGATGAGCCCCTCGATGCGGCGGCGGAGCGCAGACGATCTGCGCACGGTCGGCTCGAGGCGGGCCTGGGCGAGGCGGTACACGGCCTCGTCGGAGGTCGTCTTCAGCACGGATTCGAGCGCTTCGCCGAGCCGCTCGAGCGGCGTCAGGGCGGCCGTCAGCAAATGCACGGGATCGCTTCCGCGCCATTTCGGCTCGGCCGGGGATGCGGGCAGCACGCCCGCCTGGGGCGGAAGCCCGTTGAGGAGGAGTTGCGCGCTCCCTTCGTCGCCGCATTCCGCGAGCGCTCGAGCGACTTCCCGGTGGCGGGCCTCGATGTCGCGCTCTCCCGCAGCGATCAGAGCTTCGAGTTCGGCGAGGCCATCCACCTCCGCCGGCGGGATCTCCCTCCGCGTCTCCCGGAACGCGGCGCGCCGCGCTTGCCGCAGGTCCGCCGCGCGGGCGAGCCTCTCCATCGCGATCCGCTCGGCCTCCTTCATGACGGCGCGGTCCGCCGCCTGGGCCGCGAGATAGGCGAAGAAGACGAAGGCACGCTCCTCGTTCTCGACCGCCTTGGCGAGAATGCGGTAGGGCGTCACGAGCGCGCTGCCGCGAATGTCGTCCCATGCGGCAGCGAACTCCGCCGGAATGCGCCTTAGGGCGCGGCGCTCGTCCATCGCGACCGTCAGCGCGCTTGCCTGGCCGGACAGTTCGGCGGCGTGCTCTTCAGCCTGCCTGCGGAGCCGCTCGAATGTGGCGGCGGCGCGGGGCTGGCCCCGACGTTCGGCATCGAGCGCGAGGCCGCGATACCGTTCGGCCGCGTCGCTCTCCATCGCGCGGGCAATGCCGTAAAGATCGGCGAGCGAGCAGTTGCCGGGTTCCGGCGGGTTTACCAACAGTTGCCTGCGCATGGTCCCATCCCTCCGCCGTCATATTCTCGGCGGGAAATTCGTGGCATCGTTGTTCTATCGCAACGTCGCCCCCGCCGCGGCGCGATAATTCGCACCCCGAACGGAGATGCGATGACAAGGAAGAACGGCGCGGGAGGAAACTGCGGTGCGGCGGCGGACAGGCTCCGCCGCACGTGCGCGTACTTTCTCTTCCTTCTCGTTGCGCTCCTCCCGGCTTTCCTCGGCACAGGGCATGCCGCGGCCCAGGGCGCCGGGCTCGAGCGATTCGTCGCCGGGCTGGCGCCCGGGGAACTCGTGCCAGGTGCCGACCGGCTCGGTCAGGTCGAGGCCGAGCCGCGGCTCGTGCGCGCCTTCAGGGGCGACGAACTCGCCGGCTACGTCTTCCTCAACTCCGATTACGTGAACAGCGTCGGCTATTCCGGCAAGCCGATCGACGTGCTGGTCGGCATCGATCCGGAAGGGACGATCCTCGGCGCCAAGCTCGTCGAGCATCACGAGCCGATCGTGCTGGTCGGGATTCCCGAGCAGAAGGTGGTGGACGCGATCGCGGGTGTGGTCGGCTACAACCCGCTCAGGGCAGTGGCCGAGGGTGCCGGTCCGCCGCGCATCGACATCGTGAGCGGCGCGACCGTGACCGTGCTGGTCATGGCGGAGAGCATCACCCGCTCGGCGGCGCGCGTCGCCCGCGCGCTCAGGATCGGCGGGGCCGGAGAGGCGGTCGCCGGCCCGAAGCGCGAGGTCGATCCCGAAGCTGGCACGATCGAGGACTGGACGACGCTGCTCGGCGACGGCTCCATCCGGCGCCTGAGCCTGACCGTCGGCGACGTCAACGACGCGTTCGCCCGTAGCGGCAACGAGAGGGCGGCGAGCCGGCCCGAGCGCGGCGAGCCGGACGAGGTCTTCATCGACCTCTACGCCGCGCTCGTCAGCCAACCCGCGATCGGGCGGAGCCTTCTCGGCGAGGCCGAGTACAACACGCTCGCCCGCATGCTGGCGCCCGGCCAGCACGCCATCCTGGTGGCCGGCGAGGGGCGCTATTCCTTCAAGGGGTCGGGCTATGTCCGCGGCGGCATCTTCGACCGGATCGAGCTGGTGCAGGGGACGGAGACGATCCGGTTCCGGGACCGTCTGCACCGCCGCGTCGGCGACATCGCCGCCGATGGTGCGCCCGCCTTCCGCGAGATCGGCATCTTCCTCATCCCGACCGGCGAACGGGGGGACGATCATGGCCGCCGGGGCGCACCGGCTCAAGGTGGCGGCGGCGCAGCCGGCATGCCAGACGTAGAGTTCGACCCGGCCGAGCCGTGGGAGCTGAAGCTCCTCGTCCAGCGCGCGACCGGCGCGCTCGACAAGGCGTTCGTGGCCTTCGCGCTGCCGTACCAGCTGCCCGAGAAGTATCTCGCGGCCGTACCCGAACCGGCTCCGCCCCCGGCCCCGGCCGAGGCCGCCCCGGCACCGGCTCCGGCCGGCGAGACAGCGCAGCCGAGCCAGCCGGCCGCCGCCGCCCCGACGCTCTTCGACGACGAGGACGAGGGCGAACCGCTCTGGGTGCGCATCTGGCGGAGCAAGGCGGTCGCGATCGGCGTCCTCGTCGCCATGCTCGGCACGCTCACCGGCATCTTCTTCTTCCAGGACCTCATCGTCCGCCACGAGAAGCTCTACGACCGCATCCGGCTCGCCTATTTGGCAGTGACCCTGTTCTGGCTCGGCTGGGTGGCGCAGGCGCAGCTCTCGGTGGTGAACGTCCTCACCTTCGCGAGCGCACTGCGGACCGACTTCCAGTGGTCCTACTTCCTGATGGACCCGCTGGTCTTCATCCTGTGGTTCTCGGTGGCGGCGGCGCTCCTGTTCTGGGGACGCGGGCCGTTCTGCGGCTGGCTCTGCCCGTTCGGCGCGCTGCAGGAGCTCTCGAACCGCGCGGCGAAGGCGCTCCGCGTGCCGCAGCTGAAGATCCCGTGGGCGGTGCACGAGCGGCTCTGGCCCGTCAAGTACATGATCTTCCTGCTGCTCTTTGGCGTCGCGCTCGGCTCGCTCGCCTTCGCGGAGCGGCTCGCGGAGATCGAGCCGTTCAAGACCGCGATCATCCTGCGCTTCATGCGGGAATGGTGGTTCGTCGCCTTCGCGCTCGGGCTGCTCTTCGCCGGGCTGTTCGTGGAGCGCTTCTTCTGCCGCTATCTCTGCCCGCTCGGCGCGGCGCTCGCGATCCCCGGCCGCATGCGGATGTTCGACTGGCTGAAGCGCTACCGCGAATGCGGCAATCCCTGCATGCGCTGCTTCAAGGAATGCCCGGTCGAGGCGATCCACCCTGAGGGGCACATCAACCCGAACGAGTGCATCTCGTGCCTGCACTGCCAGGTACTCTACCACCACGAACAGAAGTGCCCCGTCGTGATCCAGCGCCGCATCCGGCGCGAAAAGCTGCAGGGCCAGTCGGCGAAGCCGACGGGTGCGGCCGGGACCGAGTTGAAGCTGCCGGCCAAGGGCTCGGTGCGCAGACCGCCGCCGCAACCCGGCCAGATCGTCACCGAAGCAGAAGCTTGAAAGAGGAGAGGACCCATGTCTGACAAGGAACCGAATGCAGGCGTAAGCCGTCGCGGACTGCTGAGCGGAACGGGAAGGCTCGCGGCGCTCGCGGGCGTTGCCGGGGCGACGGCCGGGCTGGGCGGCGGCATGCTGGCGGCCCCGAGCCGGGCAAGGGCCGCGGAAGGCGCGGCGAGCGTCGGACCGGGCGAGCTCGACGAGTACTACGTCTTCTTCTCGTCCGGACAGACCGGAGAGATGCGCATCGTCGGGCTGCCGTCGATGCGCGAGCTGATGCGCGTGCCCGTCTTCAACCGCTGCAGCGCCACCGGCTGGGGACAGACCAACGAGAGCATCAAGATCCTCACGGAGGGGCTCACGCCGGAGACCAGGAAGTACCTGGAGACCCGCGGCGGGATCTACATGAACGGCGACCTCCACCATCCGCACATGTCGTTCACCGACGGCACCTATGACGGCCGCTACATCTTCATGAACGACAAGGCGAACACGCGCGTCGCCCGGGTCCGCGCCGACGTCATGAAGTGCGACAAGATCATCGAGCTGCCGAACCAGTGCACGGTCCACGGCCTGCGCGTCCAGAAGTACCCGAAGACCGGCTACGTCTTCTGCAACGGCGAGAACCGGGTGCCGCTCCCGAACGACGGCCGCAGCCTCGACAAGCCCGAGGAATACACCTGCATCTTCACGGCGCTCGACGGCGACACCATGGAGGTCGCCTGGCAGGTGATGGTCGACGGCAACCTCGACAACGTCGACGGCGACTACCAGGGCAAGTACTGCTTCGCGACCTGCTACAATTCCGAAGAGGGCGTGACGCTGGCCGAAATGACGGCGGCCGAGCAGGACTGGATCGTCATCTTCAACCTGAAGCGGATCGAGGAGGCCGTCGCGCGCGGCGAGGCCGAGATGATCAGCGGCGTGCCGGTGGTGGACGGCAGGAAGGGGTCGCCCTTCACGCGCTACGTGCCGGTCCCGAACTCGCCGCACGGCATCAACACGGCCCCGGACGGCATCCACGTCGTGGCGAACGGCAAGCTGTCGCCGACGGTCACCGTGTTCGACGTGCGCAAGTTCGACGATCTGTTCGACGACAAGATCGAGCCCCGGGACACGGTGGTCGCCGAGCCCGAGCTCGGCCTCGGCCCGCTGCACACGGCCTATGACGGCAAGGGCAACGCCTACACGACGCTCTTCCTCGACAGCCAGATCTGCAAGTGGTCGATCGAGAAGGCGATCCAGGCCTTCAACGGCGAGGACGTCGACCCGATCATCCAGAAGCTCGACGTCCACTACCAGCCGGGCCACAACCACACCTCCATGGGCCAGACCAAGGAAGCGGACGGCAAGTGGCTGCTGTCGCTCAACAAGTTCTCGAAGGACCGCTTCCTGAACGTCGGGCCGCTGAAGCCGGAGAACGACCAGCTGATCGACATCTCCGGCGACGAGATGGTGATCGTGCATGACGGGCCGAGCTTCGCCGAGCCGCACGACGCCACCATCGTCCACCGCTCCAAGGTCAACCCGGTCCATGTCTGGGACCGCAACGACCCGTACTGGGAGGACGCCCGCCAGCAGGCTGCCGCCGACGGGATCGATCTGGAGACGGCCGCCGACGTCATCCGGGACGGCGACAAGGTGCGCGTCTACATGCACTCGGTCGCGCCGGCATTCAGCCTGGAGGAGTTCACGGTCAAGGAAGGCGACGAGGTCACCGTCTACGTCACCAACATCGACGACGTGGAGGACCTGACGCACGGCTTCACGATCGAGAACTACGGCATCGCGATGGAGGTCGGGCCGCAGGCGACGGCGTCGGTCACGTTCCGGGCCGATCGGCCGGGCGTCTACTGGTACTACTGCCAGTGGTTCTGCCATGCGCTGCACATGGAGATGAAGGGGCGCATGCTGGTCGAGCCGCGTTCCGCCTGACCATGGCGCTCTCCCTGACCAGAGTTCTGGTTCTGGCCGCCGCGACCCTAGTCGCGGCGGCTGCCGGTGCAGCCGAGACCGTCGTGCCCGCAGGCGGTGATCTCGCCGCGGCCGTCGCGCGGGCGGCGCCGGGCGACGTGCTCCGGCTCGAGCCCGGCGTGCACGCCGGCGCCGTCACTGTCGACAAGCGGCTCACGCTGGCCGGCTCGGAAGGCAGCGTCGTGGCAGGGCCCGGCACCGGCAGCGTCATCACGGTCACGGCGCCCGACGTGCGGATCGAGAGCCTGGAGATCCGCGGCTCGGGCAAGGATCTCCCGGGCATGGATTCCGGCGTGCTCGTCAAGCGCACGGCAGGCAATGCGGCGATCATCGGAAACCGCCTCGCGGGCAACCTCTTCGGCGTCTATCTCCACGGCGCCGCCAACTCGCTGGTCGAGGGCAACCTCATCACGGGCCGGAACGACGTGCGGCTGGCGGAGAAGGGGAACGGGGTCTCGATCTGGAACGCACCCGGTTCCGCGGTCGTGGACAACGAGATGAGCGGCGTGCGCGACGGCATCTTCGTCACGACGAGCAAGCAGAACCGCTTCGAGAACAACCGCTTCTCCGACCTCCGTTTCGCCATCCACTACATGTACACCCACGACAGCCGGATCGCGGGGAACGTCTCGCGCGGCAACCATGTCGGCTATGCGCTGATGTACTCGAACAATCTCGAGGTCGTCGGGAACGCCTCGATCGGCGACCGCGATCACGGGCTCATGCTGAACACCGCCAATTCCTCCGAGATCCGCGGAAACAGCGTGGAGAACGGCGGCGAGAAGTGCGTCTTCGTCTACAACGCGAACAAGAACCGGCTCGTCGACAACCGCTTCGAGGGCTGCCCGATCGGCATCCACTTCACCGCCGGATCGGAGCGAAACGCGATCAGCGGCAACGCCTTCATCGGCAATCGCAGCCAGGTGAAATATGTCGGCACCCGTTTCGTCGATTGGGCGGCCGAGGGGCGCGGCAATTACTGGAGCGACAATCCTGCCTTCGATCTCGACGGCGACGGCATCGCCGACCAGCCCTATCGCCCGAACGACGTCATGGACGAGATCCTGTGGACGCTGCCGCAGGCGAAGGCGCTGGTGAACAGCCCGGCCGTCCATCTGCTCAGGGCCGCGCAGTCCCGCTTCCCGGCGCTGAAGCCCGGCGGCGTGATCGACAGCGCACCGCTGATGCGGCCGCCCCAGCCGGCAAGATCCCCGTCGTGAACGCGCTCGTCTCACTGCGGGACGTCACCAAGCGCTACCGCTCCGTCACGGCGGTGGAGGGGGTGTCGCTCGAGCTCGGGGCCGGTGAGGTCGTGGCGCTCGTCGGCCACAACGGTGCCGGCAAGACCACCCTCATCAAGATGATGCTCGGCCTGATCCGCCCGAGCGAAGGCGCGGTCACGGTGCTCGGCGCCGACCCCGCGGATGCGCGCGGCGCGACTGCCCGCCGCGGCCTTGGTTACCTGCCCGAGAACGTCGCCTTCCACGGCGCGATGACCGGCCGCGAGCTGATGCGCTTCTATGCGAAGCTGAAGGGCGAGCCGCGCGACCGCAACGCCGAGCTCCTCGCCCGCGTAGGCCTCGAGGGCGCGTCCGGCCGGCGCGTCTCGACCTATTCGAAGGGCATGCGGCAGCGCCTCGGGCTCGCGCAAGCTCTGATCGGCGATCCCAGGCTGATGCTCCTCGACGAGCCGACCAGCGGCCTCGATCCCGCCTCGCGGGCCGACGTCTACGACATGATCCGCGCGCTCAAGGCCGACGGCGCGACGGTGCTCGTCTCCACCCACGCGCTGCGCGAGATCGAGGCGCGGGCGGACCGGGTGGCGGTGATGCACCGGGGCAGGCTCATCGCGCTCGGCACCGTGCCGGCGCTCCGCCAGCAGGCGGCGGGCGATGCGGTCGTCACGGTGAAGGTCCGGCCGTGCAGCACGGCGGAGGTGCTGCGCCGCGTCCCGGAGGGGGTCCGCTGCCTCTCGCGGGCCGAGGACCGCCTTGCCCTCGCCGTGGAAGGCGGCCGGAAGATGGACCTCATCCGGCAGCTCGCGGCGATGACGGACCTCGTCCACGACGTGGAGACGGAGACGCCCGACCTCGAAGACGTCTATCGGCGGCTCGTGCGGCCGACGGAGGAAGCGTGATGCCGGTCGCCACCATCGCCGGACAGGAGATCCGCGCCGGGCTCCGCAATCGCTGGGTCGTCGCCACCACGCTGCTCCTCGGGGCGCTTGCGCTGAGCCTCGTCCTCCTCGGCAGCGCGCCGACGGGAACAGTCGGCGCAGACCCGCTCTCGGTCGTCGTCGTGAGCCTTGCCAGCCTGACCATCTTCCTGCTGCCGCTGATCGCGCTGCTGCTGTCCTTCGATTCCATCGTCGGCGAACAGGAGCGCGGCACGCTGACGCTCCTCCTGTCCTATCCGGTGGCGCGCTGGCAGGTGGTGGTCGGCAAGTTCCTCGGCCAGGCGGCGATCATCGCGATCGCCACCGTGATCGGCTACGGCGCGGCGGCGGCCGCGCTCGCCGTCTCGACGAAGATCAGCCCTGCCGCCTGGGGCGGCTTCGCCGGCATGATCGGCTCGTCCGTGCTGCTCGGCGCGGCCTTCGTCGCGATCGGCTCGCTCGCCAGCATCCTCGTGCGCGAGCGCGCGACCGCGGCGGGCCTCGCCGTCGGCGCCTGGCTCTTCTTCGTGATCCTCTATGACACGGCGCTCCTCGGCATCCTGGTCGCGGACCAGGGCAAGACGGTCACCGCGGGCGTGCTCGACGTGCTCCTCCTCTTCAACCCGGCGGACGCGTACCGCCTCTTCAACATGACGGCGACCGAAGGCGCCTCGGTCTACAGCGGCATGGCCGGCCTCGGCGAGGCCGGGCGGCTCTCGCCGGGCCTGCTGCTCGGCGCGCTCCTCGGCTGGGTGGTCCTGCCGCTCGTCCTCGCCATCCTGTCCTTCCGGAGAAAGCAGATATGACGCTGCGCGCACTGTTCGGGACGGCGCTCACCGCGCTCCTGCTCGCCGGCTGCGACGGCGGCGGGGAGCAGGCCGCGGCCGTGCCCGACCCCGTCGAGGTCTCGGCCGAGGCCACCGGCCATTATTGCGGCATGCTGCTCCAGGACCATGCCGGCCCGAAGGGGCAGATCCACCTCGCGAGCCGCGCCGAGCCGGTCTGGTTCTCCTCCGTTCGCGACACCGTCGCCTTCACGCGGCTCCCCGAGGAGCCGGACGACATCAAGGCGATCTACGTGAACGACATGGCCCGCGCGGGCGACTGGGACTCGCCCGCGGCGGGAACCTGGATCGAGGCGCGCGGGGCGTGGTTCGTCATCGGAAGCCGGCAGCGCGGCGGCATGGGCGCACCTGAAGCGGTTCCCTTCGGCGCGGAGACGGACGCGCGCAGGTTTGCCGACGAGAACGGCGGCCGCGTGGTACCGCTCGCCGACATTCCCGACGATTACGTGCTCGGCGAGGTTCAGCTGGGCGAGGAGCCCGCCGCGTCGGATCCGGCGCCGGCGCACGACGAGCAGGCCGGCGCTTCCGGCCATTCGGGCCATTGAGGCACCGCGATGCTGACCCGCAGACGCTTCATCACGATCGCCGCCGCCGCCGGAGCGCTGCCGCTCGCCGGCGTGCGCGCCGCCGGTGCCCCGACGAACGACGCGGTCGTCTGGCGCGGGTCGGCCATGGGAGCCGAGGCGAGCATCCGGATCGACCATCCCGACCGCGCTTTGGCAGACAGGCTCGTTTCCCGTGCCGTCGCGGAAATCGACCGGCTCGAAGGCATCTTCAGCCTCTACAGGGGCGATTCCACGCTTTCCCGGCTGAACGGTGCCGGCATCGTCGAGAACCCGCCCTTCGAGTTCCTCGAACTGATGGGGACCAGCCTCGCGCTCGCCCGGCGGAGCGGCGGCGCGTTCGACCCGACGGTGCAGCCGCTCTTCAGGCTCTACGCCGATCATTTCGGGACCGGGGGCGCCGATCCGGACGGGCCTTCTGACGAAGCGATCGCGGCAGCCCTCGCATGCGTGGGGCACGAGGGCGTGGTTCTCGACGAGGCTTCGGTGCGGCTCGCGCGGCGCGGAATGGCCGTCACGCTGAACGGCATCGCGCAAGGTTACGTGACCGACCGCATCGCCGAGCTCCTGCGGCGCGAGGGCCTGACGAGTGTCCTCGTCGACCTGGGGGAGACCCGGGCGATCGGCCGCCGGGGCGATGGCGAGCCGTGGCGCGCGGCGCTCGGGAATCCCCCCGACAAAAACGGCGTGCTTCTCGACCTGCCGCTCGGCGACGAGCGTGGAGCGTTTCCGGCGCTCGCAACCTCGGCCGGCCTCGGCACTCGCTTCGACCCGGCCGGCCGGCATCACCACATCTTCGATCCCCGCACCGGCAGGAGCGCCGCCCGGCACCTCGCCGTCGCCGTCGCCGCGCCGACGGCGGTGCTTGCCGACGGGCTTTCCACGGCATTGTCTGTTCTCTCGGGTGTGGCCGGGGAGGCGCTTCTGTCGCTTTACGGACCGGTCAGGGCGTTCTTCGTCGCATCCGACGGCCGGGTCTCGCAGTCGGCATTCTCCTAGCGCGGCTCGCGGGATCGTCGGCGCGTGAGCTCCCGCTCCAGCGGCTGATCGACCGTTCTTGCGGAAGCTGCGCAATCGGGCGCGTAGTTCCGGGGGAGCGACGTGATTCGCGACGGCGGGAGCCGACGGGACCGCATGGCCGACACCGACAAGGGGATTTCCGCCGGGGCGGCCGAGGATCGCGACCGCGCCTTCTTCATGGGCCTGGCGCGCGCCTTCGCCGGGGCGCTGATCTTTGCTCTGCCCATGCTGATGACAATGGAGATGTGGTCGATCGGCTTCTACATCGAGCCGTTCAGGCTGGTGCTTCTTCTTCTTCTCCTCATCCCGCTTCTCACCGGCCTCTCCTATTTCAGCGGGTTCAGGAAAACGACAGGCCTCGCCGACGAGGTCGTCGATTCCTTCGTCGCCGTAGCCGTGGCGGTTGCGATGGCGGTTGCCATCCTCACGATCTTCGGGGTCGTCGACGCCGGCATGAGCCCGCGCGAGGTCATCGGGAAGATCGCGCTTCAGGTCTTCCCCGCGAGCATCGGGGCGGTCCTCGCCACCGATCAGCTGTCCGGCGAGGAGGACCTGGACCGCGAGCAGAAGGAGCGGCGGAACAGCTATCCCGCCGAGCTCCTAATGATGGGCGCGGGTGCGCTCTTCCTCGGCCTCAACATCGCGCCGACCGAGGAGATCGTGCTTCTCTCCTACATGATGAGCCCCTGGCAGGAGATCGCGCTGGCGGTCCTGTCGCTGGTTCTGATGCACGGCTTCGTCTACGCCGTGGGCTTCTCCGGGGCGCCGGAAGTTCCCCGCCATGTCCCGTTCCTGAGCCTTTTCCTGCGTTTCACGCTGGTCGGCTACGCCCTCGTTCTCGTCATCGGGCTCTATCTGCTCTGGACCTTCGGCCGGACGGACGGAACGGGCCTGCAGGAGATCATCAGCGCAGTGGTCGTGCTCGGCTTTCCGTGCGCGATCGGCGCGGCGGCGGCGCGGATCGTCCTGTGAGGAGGGTAGCGGCGTGAAGCGTCAGGACGGTCGCGGCGGCGAAGGCCGGGAAAAGCAGATCCCGCGGACGTCGCCGTGGGAATGGCTCGCCGCGGCAGTCGGTCTCGTGCTCGTGGCCGGCGCGATCGGCTACCTGATCCATTTCGGGCTCACCCACAGGGACGAGGTGCCGGCCGTCAGGGTCGAGCGCACCGATGTGGTTGCGGCCGGCGATGCCCATGTCGTGCGCTTCCGGGTCGTGAACGGGAGCGGGGCGACCGCGGCCGAACTCCGCGTCGAGGGGGAATTGCGGGACGGTGACGTTGCGATCGAGCGGAGCGAGGCCGTGCTCGATTACCTTCCGCCGTTCTCCGAGCGGAAGGGCGGTCTCCTCTTCCGGCACGATCCCAGCCGGTACGAGCTCCTGATCAGGCCGACCGGCTACAGCGATCCGTGAGCCAATCGGGGAATCCGCTCCGGCCGCGTTCCCCTGGCCGAACCTTCGTTGCGGATGGGTCGTCGCCGGGGCCGGAGATCAGGTCTCGAGCAGTCTGAACGTGATGGGGAAGGCGGGACGAAGGGAGTTCGCGATGGTGCTGTCTTCGCATGCTGCATCGAAGATCCGCGCCAGGGTCGCGGCATCGGTGCCGCTCAGCTTCACGGCGATCTGTGCCCTGATGACGCGCGCGGGATTGCCCGCGAGGTCGACACGGGCTTCAAGCCGCTCGACCTGGAACGCGGGCACCGTCGCCGCATCCGCTGCGTAATGGAGATCGTTCCAGAAGCAGCCGCCCAGCGACGCCGCCAGCAACTCACCACCGTTGAAGCCCAGTCCCGAGCCGCCGTCCGTTCCCGGCGGGCGATCCGCAACGAGCGTGTGACCGCCTGCGCTGCGGCCCAATCCGGCGCCTGTCTCGCCGATGGCCGAGAAGCTGAACGAGATGCTCCTGCTCATTGCAGCCCCTCCCGTTAGGATCGCCGCGGCCGAGACCACGCCATTGCCGATCCGGCGTCAACCGGCCGCGTTGTCCGGCAGTCACGCCTCGCGGCGGAACGGGATGCCCTGCGCGTCGTCATAGTTCAGGCAGACCGTGTCCGTCAGGTCGAGCAGTCGATCCGTCAGCGTTGCAATGGGCTCGACAGCCATGACGCGGCCGCACTCGCTCATGATCGCGATCGTGCCGGGATCGACCCCGCTGCTCACGAAGACGCGCTTGCCCGCGAGCCTCTCCGCCAGTTCGGCCATTCCGCCCTCCTCGACTCCGATCCGCACTCGGCGAGATCTGCCGGCCTGCGCTGCCCGTTCATCCTATTTGCAGCCCCCGGCCTAAAGCAATAAAGTACGCGCATGTTTTTATCCGCAGCGATCACTCCGTCGCTGCCGCCGGGCCGAGGAGGTTTCCCGTGGACGACAGCCACACCCAGGTGGAGGCGCCGGGCATCGAAGTCGATGCGGACACGGTCGCGCGCGCCTACTCCGTGCCGGTCGCCTTCTTCATGGCCGAGATGCGCCGCGGCAATGTGAAGGCCTTCGTCGAGCGGGGCGAAGGCGAGGACGCAGGACGCTACAGGCTCAACTTCAGCTACCGCGGACGGGCGCTCCGGATGGTCCTGGACCGGGGAGAGATCGTGGCCGAGGAGATCGTGCCGGCGGCCGCATGCCGGGACTCCGTGGCGCAGCCGTGAGCCTGTTCCAGGATCCCGCCGCGCTCGCCCGGACGATCGTGGAGTCCGGTCCGGATGCAGTCATCGTCACCGACAGCGCCGGCATCATCCGGGCCTGGAACAAGGCGGCCGAGCGGATGTTCGGGTACCCCGCCTCGGAGGCGCTGGGGCAGTCCCTCGACATCATCATCCCGGAGAACCTGCGCGCGCGTCACTGGCAGGGTTACGCCGAGGTGATGCGGACCGGACGGAGCCGTTACGGCGAGGGCGACGTCCTCGCCGTGCCGGGCCTGCGCAAGGACGGGCGGCGCATCTCGCTCGAGTTCACCATCGTGCCTCTCCGCGAGGACGGTGAGATGTCGGGCATGGCCGCCGTGCTGCGGGACGTGACAGCCCGGTTCGAGGAGCTTCGCCGGCTCCGCAGGCAACTGGCCGACCACGCGGCCGGCTGAGCGAGGCCCGTCGACGGCAAGCCGGAGAGGAGGAGGCTTTACGTCGCGGTCCGCGGCACTGGACCGCGCGCGGCGTTGCTGACACTTTGCCGAACCTCGCAGACGGCGAAAAGGTCTCCCTTGCGTGTCGTGAACTGCCGAAGGGCGCGCCGCGCCCCCCTGGAGCGGCTGGCGTGATTCCCGGAGCGGAGGCGTTTGCGCCCTATGTCGCGCTGGCGGTCGTGCTCGCGCTCTTCGCCGCCTTCGCAAGCGAGAAGATGCCGCCGGAGGTGGTGGCGATCTGCGGCATGGCGCTGCTCCTCCTCCTCGGCCTGATCGATACGCGCGACATGCTGGGGGTGCTGTCGAACAGCGCCCCCTGGACGATCGTGGCGATGTTCATCCTGAGCGCGGCCCTGGTCAGGACGGGTGTTCTCGCGAGCTTCATGAACCGCCTGCACCTCCTGTCGCGCTACGGCACGGGCGTGGCCCTCGGGGCGTTCCTCCTGATGACGATGGCGGCGTCCGCCTTCGTCAACAACACGCCCATCGTCGTGATGCTCATCCCCGTGGCGATCGGGCTCGCGCGGAATGCCGGCATCCCGGCTTCGAAGATCCTCATGCCGCTCTCCTTCGCGGCGATCCTCGGCGGCACCGTCACTCTGATCGGCACGTCCACGAACATCCTGGTCGACGGCGTCGCCCGCGATCTCGGCGTCGCGCCCTTCTCGCTCTTCGAGATCGCCCCGGTCGGGATCCTCGTGGCGCTCGCGGGCGGGCTCTACATGGTGACGATCGGCCAGCGGCTCCTCCCCGACCGCACGAACGTTTCCGACCTCCTCCAGGGCCGGCACCGGCCGCATTTCCTGGTCGAGGTGCTCGTTCCGCACGATTCCCCCATGATCGGGCGCAACCCGGCCGAAGTGCCGCTCTTCCAGACCCCAGACCGCCGCGTCGTTGACGTCGTGCGCGGCGACCTGTCGCTCCGCCGCGACATGGCCTCCGTCGCGCTCGCTCCGGGCGACATCGTG
Organism: Faunimonas sp. B44; assembly: GCF_052655945.1. Classification (NCBI taxonomy): domain Bacteria; kingdom Pseudomonadati; phylum Pseudomonadota; class Alphaproteobacteria; order Hyphomicrobiales; family Afifellaceae; genus Faunimonas; species Faunimonas sp. B44. Next base: position 75,112 of record NZ_JBQYEX010000009.1, read on the forward strand.
GTGCTGAAGTCGCCGGTCTCCGACGTGCTTGCGATGCGGGATGGCAAGGAGCTGAGCGTCGGCGGTGAGGACCTCGTCGAGCCGGTCGCGGCACGCTCGACCGTCGTCGTGGAAGCGCTCCTCGGCCCGTCCGCCCGTCTCCTCGGCGCGACGCTGCGGGAGACCCGGATGCGCCGCCGTTACGGCCTCTATCCGCTCGCCCTCCACCGCCACGGCGAGAACCTCGCGTCGCGCATCGAGGACACCCCCCTCGCCGTCGGGGACACGCTGCTGATCGAGGGCTCGCCGGAGGACCTCCGCCGCTTCGCCGACGACATGGAACTCGTCAGCCTTGCCGAGCCGCGGGAGAAGGGGTTGCGGCGGGCGAAGGCACCGTTTGCCGGGCTGGCCCTCCTCGGCGTGGTCGTCGCGGCGACACTCGGGCTGATGCCGATCGTCGGGCTGGCCTGGATCGGCGTGGCCTTCGTGCTCGTCACGCGCTGCATCGACTCGGAGGAGGCGTTCGCGGCCGTCGACTGGCGCATCATCGTCCTCATCTACACGATGCTCGCGATCGGCAGCTCGCTGGAGAACACCGGCGCGGTCGAGCTGATCGTCGGCGCGGTCGAGCCGTGGGCGCGCGGCATGCCGCCGATCGTGATGCTCGCCGTCGTCTATTTCCTCACCTCGGCGCTCACGGAGATCGTCACCAACAATGCCGTGGCGGTGGTCGTCACCCCGGTCGCGGTGGCGCTCGCCATGCAGCTCGGGATCGATCCGCGCCCCTTCGTGGTGGCCGTGATGTTCGGCGCGAGCGCGTGCTTCGCGACGCCGATAGGCTACCAGACCAACACGTTGGTCTATTCGGCCGGCGGCTACCGCTTCACCGACTTCGTCCGCGTCGGGCTGCCGCTCAACATCATCGCCGGCCTCGTCACGATCGCCGTCGTGCCGCTCGTCTGGCCGCTGCGCTGACGATCAGAGCAGTTCGATCGCCTGCGCGCGGACGACGATGACCTCCTGCGCGAACCGCCGCTGGAGATCCTCGCGGTACGCTGTCCACCAGGCCCGGTCGAGCGTCTCGGCCATCACCTCCAAGACAGCGATGTCGTCGACGCTCGTGCTGCCGCCCTCGCGCCAGAGCCCCTCGGCCGGGGCACGGGTGAACGCCGTGAGGCCGCCGAAGCGCTCCGTCAGTTCACCCCGCACGCGGTCGAACGCCGGGGCCCCGAAGAGTCTGCCGGAATTGTCGCGGACAGGGAGGAGGATCTGGACGAGGATCATGCTTCTCTCGCTCGACGGGGCGGCAGCGCCGTCAACGCATGGCGGGCGCCGAAGGTCCCGGAGCACGAGTCCTGCGCTCGCCTTGCGGTCCCGCCCGCGTTGCGCTTTACCGGAATCCTGCCGTGGCGGGGTGCCCGATGAAGCCGACGAACAGCATCTATACCGGCCTGCCGACGACCATCTTCGAGGAGATGAGCCGGCTTGCCCTGGCGCACGGGGCGGTCAATCTCGGCCAGGGCTTTCCCGACACCGACGGGCCGGAGGACGTCCGGCGCGTTGCGGCCGACGCGCTCCTCGCCGACCCCAACCAGTATCCGCCGATGCTCGGCTGGCCCGATCTCAGGCAGGCCGTCGCGGAGAGCTGGCGCCGGTTTCGCGGGCTGGATGTCGACTGGGCGCGCGAGGTGCTCGTCACCTCCGGCGCGACCGAGGCTCTTGCAGACGCGATCGCCGCTCTGGTCGAGCCCGGCGACGAGATCGTCCTCGTCGAGCCGCTCTACGACTGCTACCTGCCGCTGGTGCGCCGGGCCGGCGCTGTCCCGCGCCTCGTTCGCATCGCCCCGCCGGACTGGACGATGGACGAGGCGGCGCTGCGCGCGGCCTTCTCGCCGAAGACAAAGGCGATCCTCCTCAACAACCCGCACAACCCCGCGGCCAAGGTCTACACGGCCGCTGAACTCGAGCTGATCGCCCGCCTCGCCGTCGAGCACGATGCCTATGTCATCGCCGACGAGGTCTACGAGCATATCGTTTTCGACGGCGCGCGGCATCGCTCCATGCTGTCGATGCCGGGCATGCGCGAGCGCGCCGTCGCGATCGGATCGGCGGGCAAGACCTTCTCGCTGACCGGCTGGAAGGTCGGTTACGTGACCGCCGCCCCCGCACTCCTCGACCCGATCGCAAAGGCGCACCAGTTCACCACCTTCACCACGCCGCCCGACCTGCAGAAGGCGGTCGCCTACGGCCTGCGCAAGGAGGAGGCGTACTATCGCGAACTCGCCGGAGCGCTCGAAGCGAAGCGCGACCGCCTCGCCGGCGCGTGCCGGCGGCTCGGCTTCGGGATCATCCCGTGCCGAGGGACCTACTTCCTGACGGTTGACTGCAAGCCGCTCGACCTCGGTGAGGATGACGTGGCGCTCGCCCGCCGGATGACGGAGGAGGCGGGCGTGACCGCGATCCCGGTCTCGGCCTTCTACGTTTCCGATGCGCCGCGCTCGTTCCTCCGGCTCTGCTTCTCCAAGCGCGACGAGGTGCTCGACGAGGCGGCTGGCCGGCTGGAGCGTTGGCTCGCCTCTTCCGGCCGCTCAGCCGCCTGAGCCCATCGGCCTACGCGCGGCCCGGCCCGTCGCTGCGGCACGATCCCCGAAAAAGCCGCGTGGCTTCTCGCGCGCGCTGCCAGATTGCGGCGGGTTTCTGCCCGAATTGCGTCTGACTTCGGCGCGCGCTCTCACCGGCCGCCGAAAGCGACCGATGGATCACCAAGCTGGTCAGCTTGCGCTGGCGTAGAAGAGATGGCGGCCGATATGCCCGGTCTTCTTGAGCTTCTTCGACCAGCGCGGGCTGACGTAATCGGCGTGATAGTGGGTCGAGACGCTGAGATTGCTCGGCCATTCGGCCAGCGAGGCGCAGTCGTCGCCGCACTCCATCAGCTCCGCCGCCGAGGCGAGGATCTTCTCCCAGAGCGGCCGTTCCGTGATGCGGTCAGGGATTCCGTCGCACGCGAACGAGAACTGGCAACGGTTCTTCATGTGGGAGTTCTGGTAGACGACGCCGCAGACCGTGTCCGGATAGTGCTTGCTGGACTTCCGGTTCAGGATCACCTGACCGACCGCCAGCTGGCCGTCCATCGGCTCGCCGCGGGCTTCGAAGTAGATCCCCTTGGCCAGGCATTCCAGCTCCTTGTCGGGCTCGGCTTCGTCCCTGGCTTGAGCGGCCTCCGCCGAGAACGCGGCGGACACCAGAAAAAACGCACAAACGGCCACCCGGCACGCACGATGCATCCATAACCCTCGCTTCTGTCCCATTGTCAGCGGGCGTGAACCCGCGCCCCTTCCCGGAGGCCGGGCGCTGATGACAGGGAAAGAAGGCGGCGGATCGCACGAGATGTGGCGAGAAAAAGATAGTTTCAGACGAGTTTCGGAACTGGTGACATATGATTATCCCTCGCTTACAGACCTTCAGCCGTCTCAATTGTTCTTCAGGTGCACTTGAATGATCATAAGGGACCGAAGATCACAGGTTGATTGGCCGGCGAACAACCTCCCGAGTGGAACCGCATTCCGAATTGCATTGGATCGCCGCCACGGCGTAGTTTTCTGCCGTTCCGGTCGGATGCCCCCGCTCCCAAGTGGTGTTGAGCGGATCGGCTGCGACCGCCATATTGCGAGGGAACCGCTCCAGAGGGGAGGCAAAGGTGACCGGGTGCATCATCGGCTGGGCGCACAGCCGCTTCGGGAAGCTCGACGACAAGGATCTCGAGACGCTGATCGCCGACGTCGCCGCGGAGGCGATCCAGGATGCGGGCGTCGAGCCGGCCGAAATCGGGCAGATTTACGTCGGCAGTTTCGGCGGCTTCGAAAAGCAGTCCTTTCCGGCTTCGTTCGCGCTCGCTGCCGATCCGGCGTTGCGCTTCCGACCGGCGACGCGGGTCGAGAATGCCTGCGCCACGGGTTCGGCCGCCATCCACCAGGGCCTCAATGCAATTGGCGCGGGGCGCGCGCGCTTCGTTCTGGTCGTCGGCGCCGAAAAGATGACCGCCGTCCCCGGGGCACAGGTCGGCGACATCCTTCTCAATGCCTCCTACCGCAAGGAGGAGGGCGACACCGAAGGCGGCTTCGCCGGCATCTTCGGCCAGATCGCGCGTCGCTACTTTCAGCGCTACGGCGACCAGTCGGCCGCGATGGCGCGGATTGCGGCGAAGAACCACCGCAACGGCGTCGACAACCCCTTCGCGCAACTGCGCAAGGATCTCGGCTTCGAGTTCTGCAATGCGGTTTCGGACAAGAACCCGCTCGTGGCCGGTCCGCTCCGCCGCACCGACTGCTCACTCGTCTCCGACGGCGCCGCAGCACTGGTGCTGACCGACACGGAAACCGCGCTCAGAATGAAGAAGGCGGTTCACGTCCGCGCTGCGGTCCAGGTGAACGACTACCTGCCGATGTCGATGCGCGACATCATCGCGTTCGAAGGCTGCGCCGAGGCTTGGCGGCAGGCGCACGCGTCGGCCGGAACGAGCCTCGACGATCTCGACCTGGTGGAGACCCACGATTGCTTCACCATCGCGGAGCTGATCGAGTACGAGGCGATGGGCCTCACACCCGCCGGAGAGGGGCACCGGGCGATCGAGGAGGGCTGGGTCGAGCGGGGCGGGCGGCTCCCCGTCAATCCGTCGGGCGGGCTGAAGTCGAAAGGTCATCCGGTCGGCGCGACCGGCGTGTCGATGCACGTCCTCACGGCGCTGCAGCTCGCCGGCGAGGCGGGCGGGATGCAGGTCGAGGATGCGGCGCTCGCCGGCATCTTCAACATGGGCGGCGCAGCGGTCGCGAACTACGTCTCCATCCTCGAACGGCTGAGGTGACACGGCGCGCCCGGGCGCGGCAGGACCGGCTGCGCGGAACCGGCGCCCGGCTCGCCGATTCCGCCTCCATGTTGCATCGCATCACTCGCCCTCGCGCCGCAGCAGGGCTGGCGGCAGGGGTCACGCTCGCCGGGCTCGCCGCCTGGTTCGCCCTGAGCGCGCGGCGCGCCGAGAAACGGCATCCGCCGGTAGGCCGCTTCATCCATGTCGACGGCGTCAGGCTTCACTATCTGGAAGCCGGCAGCGGCCCGCCGCTGGTCCTCCTCCACGGAAACGGCAGCCTGATCCAGGAACTCGTGGCGAGCGGCCTCGTCGCGCAGGCGGCGGAGCGCTACCGCGTCATCGTGTTCGACCGGCCAGGCTACGGCTACAGTTCGCGCCCGCGCGGCAGGGTCTGGACGCCGGAGGCGCAGGCGCGCCTCGTCCATACCGCGCTCGAGCGGCTGGAAGTACGCCAGCCGATCGTGCTCGGCCATTCCTGGGGCGCCCTGGTCGCGGCCGCGTACGGCCTGCTCTACCCGAGGGACACGCGGGCGCTCGTGCTCGCCTCGGGCTACTTCTACCCAAGCATTCGCTTCGACGTGCCGCTCGCCGCGATTTCCGGCATCCCGCTCGTCGGGACCGTATTGCGCTACACCGTGACGCCGCTGACCGTGCTTGCGATCTGGCCGCTCCTGATGCGGCGCCTGTTCGGTCCGGCCGAGATCCCGCGCCGGTTCGAGGCCTTTCCGCGGCAGCTGGCTCTTCGACCCACGCACCTGCGGGCATGCGCCGCCGAAGCTGCGCTGATGATCCCTGCGGCCCTTCGCCTGGCGCCGCATTATCCGGAGATCGCCGTGCCCACCGTCATCGCTGCCGGCCGGGACGACCGGCAGGTCGACGCGCACTGGCATTCGGAAGCGCTGCACCAGGCGGTGGCGGAGAGCCGGCTGCACCTGGTGCCCGGGGTCGGCCACATGCTGCACCAGAACGCCCCCGAGGCCGTCATGGCCGCAATCGTGGAGGCCGATTCGATGGCCGCCTCGGCCAATCGCGGATCAGCTCCCGCCGATCGCGCCGAAGCCCGGCAGGATGAGCGCGGGCTCGGCGAACCGGATTCCGGCGACGAGGCCGAAGAGGTTGATCTGCAGGCCGTCGCGCGGGCCGGCGGCGAGACCGGCGACGCCCGCCAGTGACACCGCCCAGCCGCCCGCCGGCGTCCCGAATATGCCAGTCCGGTAGTCGCGCCCGATCGCCGTCGGCGGCAGATCGGCCCTGATCTCGGGCACCGCCGCGATGACGGTCGCGACGAACGTGTTGGAGTTCGGGCCCGGCCAGACGCGATAGGTTCCGGGTGCGGACCAGGCATAATCCCCAATCGCCGCCTCGATTTTCGGGATGAGCGGCTCGGCTTCCCGGCCGACGAGCTCGAACACGATCTCCGGCTCGTTCGAATACCAGCGGCCGTCGGCGGGCCCTCGATTGCGGCGGACCGGATTGCCCCAGCCCGCGACATCGTAGCGGTGATAGGTCGCCTCGCCCGCGCGCTTCAGCACGATCCAGCTGTGGACGGCGAGTACGCCCTTCAACCCCCCTGTGCGCGCGGCGAGAATGCGGATGGAGGCTTCCGGCGCCTCGCCCGGCGCGGGCAGAATACCCGCGGAGCTCCAGTCGGCTTCCCGCCAGCTCGCAGGGCGTTCGGCGGCGATCCACATGACGGCGTGGGCAAGCGCGGGAGCAATGAAAAAGAGCATGATCAGGCCCGCCGACCATCGGAGCGCGCGCCGCATGCTTTCCCTTCTCCCTCGCCTCGCTTAATCCGGTGGCCGATAAATACCGGCGGCGTTCACCATGGCAAACCCCGTTCTCGTAGAAGTGACCCGCGGTTCACGCGTGGAGAGCCGCCACCGCGGCGCCGTGGCGGTCGTCGATGCGGACGGCAGCATCGTCTTCGCGCTCGGCCGGATCGAGCGGCCGGTGTTCCCGCGCTCGGCGGTGAAACCGATCCAGGCGCTTCCGCTGGTGGAATCCGGTGCGGCGGACGCATTCGGGTTCGGCGCGCGCGAGCTGGCGCTGGCGCAGGCCTCGCATGGCGGCGAACCGGGGCACGTTTCCGGCGTGGCCGCCATGCTCGCCGCCATCGGGCTCGACGAGCCGGCGCTCGAGTGCGGGGCGCATGCGCCGGCCCATGTGCCTTCCGCGGAGGCGCTGGTGCGGGCAGGGCAGGAGCCGCGTGCGATCCACAACAACTGCTCGGGCAAGCATGCCGGTTTCCTCGCCGTTGCCCGACGGCTCGGCGTGCCGCACGAAGGCTATGTCGAGGCGGGCCATCCGGTGCAGCGCGCCGTCCGCGAGGCGCTGCAGGACGTCACCGAAGCCCATCATTCGGCGGAAATGTGCGGCACGGACGGCTGCTCCATCCCGACCTGGGCGGTGCCCCTCCAGGCCCTTGCGCACGGCTTCGCAAGGTTCGGCACCGGCACCGGCCTCTCGGCGGAGCGCGCGTCGGCCGCCCGGTCGCTCTACGCTGCGGCGACCTCCGAGCCCTTTTTCGTGGCGGGAACGGGGCGCGCCTGCACCGAAATCATGGCCACGCTCGCGGGCCGGGCGCTCGTGAAGGGTGGCGCGGAAGGCGTGTTCTGCGCCGCGGTGCCAGGCCGCGGTCTCGGCATCGCCGTCAAATGCGAGGACGGTGCGTCGCGGGCGTCCGAGGCGATGATCGCCGCCGTGCTCGCCCGGCTCTTCCCCGAGGATGAGGCGGTTCTCGGCGCGCGCGCGACCGCGCCCGTGCTGACGCGGCGCGGCGCCCGAGCGGGCGAGGTCCGCGCCATCGGCGCCGCCTTCGCGGGCCTCAATCCGCGCGGTTGAGCGCGACCGTGAGGTGCGGGAAGCGCTCGGCCCCGCCCCTTGCGAGATCCCCCGTCACGGCTTCGGCCCAGCGCATGCCGAGGATCGCGCCCTTCCCGGCGCCCGAGATGAGGTTGCCGCTGATGAGTGCGGGGCCGGCTCCTTCCACCACGCTGACGCCGATGCCAATCCGCGTCCGCCGGATCACGTTCCCGGTCGCCGAGACGTCGCGGAGATAGGGTCCCCAGCCGAGCTGAAGGCCGATCCAGGCGTTCTCGACCACGTTGCCGGTGACGGCGATGTCGGCTTCGGCGCTGATACCCGCGCCGACCGGCTCGCCGCCGTTCGGCAGCCGTGTATGCCCGCGCATGTTCCGGATCAGGTTGCCGGAGCAGACGCCGAGCCGCCCGCCGTAGTCCATCAGGTTGGCGAAGGAAATGCCGAGCGCGGCGTCGTCGATGAGGTTGCCGGAGACGATCGCGCCCTCGAAGGCGAACTCGACGTAGAGCGCCGTCTCGCCGGAGCGCGTGCAGATGTTCCCCGTCACCTGCAGGTCGTCTGAGGAGAAGCAGCGGATCGCCGAGAAGTCGCAGTCGTCGATGCGGTTGTCGGAGACGATCACCCCGTTAGCCTTGGCGAGGTTGATGCCGTTGCCGAACTGGCCCGTTCCGCCGGAACGCGCCCGGATGCGGCTCACGCGATTGCCGCGGACGATCGTGTCGTCCGCCCCCTCGTCGTAGCGGTGGATCAGGATGCCCGTGTCGCCGCAATCGGAGACGTCGTTCTCCGTCACGGCCATCCCGCGGGACTGCACCAGCCGGATCCCGGCGACGCGGGCCGAATCGATGCTCGACCGCGCGACCCGGCCCGCGCAACCCGCGAGCGCGACGCCCGACGCACTGCTGCCGGTGATCGCGCAGTCCTCGACGATCGCCGCTTCGAGGCCGCTGCAATGGAGAAGCCCGTCGATGCCGTCGGCGAGCGCGCGCCCGGCGCCGTCGAGGATGAGGCCGTCCAGCCGGCAGCTCTTCGTCCCTTCGGCACGCAGCAGGTAGTTGCCGCCGCGGAAGACGAGGCGGGTTTCGCCCGGGATGCCGACGATCTTCGCGGTCGGCGTGAGGTCGATGTCGGCGATCTCGTAGCGGCCGGGCGGCATGAAGACCGGCCGGCCCGTCGCCTCCGCCCGCACCAGCGCGTCGCGCAGCGCGGCGCTCTGGTCGCCGCCGTCGCGCGGCCGCACGCCCTCCGAGGCGTCGAACGAGCCGCGCATGTCGGCGAGCGCGCGCCGCTCGGCCAGGGCGGAGCCGGCCGACGCCGCGGCGGCGGCGAGACCGGCGAGAACGGCTCTGCGGCTGGGTTGAACGACCATCCGATAAAAATGGACGATTCCCCGCCGGAGACACATACAATTTTAAGAAAAGGTTAAGGCCCTCTACAGGCGCATCAGCGCGAGGCCGGCGAGGACCAGCAGGATCGATCCGAAGCGGATCGGCGTCAGGCGCTCCCGCAGCACCACCATGCCGATGAGCGCGGCGAAGAGAATGCTCGTCTCGCGCAGCGCCGCCACGATCGGGATCGGCGCCACCGTCATCGCCCAGATGACGATCCAGTAGGCAACGAGCGACAGCGCCCCGCCGAGCAGGCTCGGCCACCAGTTCGCCTTCGCGGCATCCAGGAAGACGCGCCGGCGGAAGATCAGCGTCCCGAGGAGCAAAGGCGGGAAGTCGAGCGCGAAGAGCCACATCACGTATTGGTGGGCGGAATCGGCCTGGCGGGCGCCGAGCCCGTCGCTCAGCGTGTAGAGCGTGATGCACACCGATGTCGCCGCCGCATAGGCGAGCCCGCGCGGAGACGACGTGAGCGCCCGCCAGCCCTGGTCGAGCGCGAGCGCCATGATCCCGGCGGCGAGGACGACGATGCCGACGGCTGTTCCCCAGTCGACGCCTTCGTCGAGCAGGAGAACCGACAGGACGAGGGTCCCGAGCGGCGCGGAACCGCGCACCAGCGGGTAGGCCTTGCTGAGTTCGCCGTGAACATAGGCGAGCGCCAGGAAGGTGTTGTAGCCGGTATGGATGATCGCCGAGGCGATCGCGAAGGGCCACGCCGCCGCGGGTAGGATCGGGAAGAAGAAGAGCGTCGGCAGCGCGATCAGCCCGGACGCGGTGACGAGCAGCGCCATCGACACCACCTTGTCGCTCCGCATCCGGATGATGGCGTTCCACGAGGCGTGGCAGAACGCTGCGACGAGGACGGCGAAGGTGACGGCGGCGGTCATGGGCACTCGCGGAAGGCGCACGCTTCTACGCCGCAGCGATGGCGGGCGCCAGCCTCCCCGGCGATCGTGCGCGTGCCGAGCTGAGCGGAGGCGGCCGTCTAGCCGAGGAGCGTTTCCGCGGCATGTTCGACCGCGGCCGGAGCGGTGGTCCGCCCCTCTGCGACTGCCTTCTCCAGCTCGGAAAGCGCGCGGGCGCGCTCGCCGGCCAGGAAGCGCGCGCGGATACGGTCCTCCAGCAGGCTCCGGAACCAGCGGACGGATTGCTCCGCGCGCCGCTCAGCGAGAGAGCCGTCCGCGCGTCGCCGTTCCAGCAGCGATTGCGTCGCCGCCCACAGGTGGTCGAGCCCGGTTTCGGCAAGGCCCGAGACGGTGAGCACGGGCGGGGCTTCGTCCGAATGGGCGAAGAGGATGCGGAGTGCGGACCGGTACTCGGCCGCGGCCAGTCCGGCGCGCTGCGCGTTCTCGCCCTCCGCCTTGTTGATGGCGATGACGTCGGCGATCTCGAGCAGGCCCTTCTTGAGGCCCTGCAGCTCGTCGCCGGCGCCGGGAAGCATGAGGGCGACGAAGACGTCGACCATGTCGGCGACCGTCGTCTCGGACTGCCCGACTCCCACCGTCTCCACGATCACGACGTCGAAGCCGGCCGCCTCGCACAGGAGCATCGCCTCCCGCGTCCGGCTGGCCACTCCGCCGAGCGTCCCGGCTGCGGGGGAGGGGCGGACGAAGGCGTTCGCATCGAGGGCGAGGCGCGCCATCCGGGTCTTGTCGCCGAGGATGGAGCCGCCCGTCCGGCGCGATGACGGATCGACCGCGAGCACGGCGACCCGATTGCCGGCGGTGGTGAGGTGGGTCCCGAAGGCGTCGATGAGGGTCGACTTGCCGACGCCGGGCACGCCGGTCATGCCGATGCGGACCGCCCGGCCGGTCTGTGGCAGCAGGCGGTCGAGCAGGCGCGCGGCGGCCGCCTGATGATCCGGCCTGCGCGACTCCACGAGCGTGATCGCCCGGGCGAGCGCCGCCCGCGACCCGTCCGCGATCCCCCGCGAGAGGCCGTCGAGGTCAGGCACCGATGAGCGGCGGTTCGCTGGTCGCAGTCACGGGCACTTCGACCTCCTCCTCGCTTGTCCGCCGCTCCACCAGCAGCCTTATCCCGTTCGCCGAGCGCAGCGTCAGCCGCGCGATCGGTTCCGGGACATGCCCCTCCACCGGCGTGAACCGGAAGTCCCGGGCGAGCGCCGCGATGATGAGCACCGCCTCCTGCATGGCGAAGGAGGCGCCGAGGCAGACGCGCGGACCGGCGCTGAAGGGGAGATAGGCGCAGCGGAGCGAATCCTTCGTTTCGGCGCGTTGAAAGCGGTCGGGATCGAAGACGTCCGGCCGGTCCCAGAGCTTCCGGTGCCGGTGCAACAACCAGGGTGAGATGAGCACGACCGAACCGGGAGCGAGTTCCTTGTTGCGCATCCTTTCGCAGCGAGTCGTGTCGCGGGCGAAGGAATAGACGGGCGGGTACAGGCGCAGCGTTTCGCGGAACACGTCGCGCGCGAACCGCAGACGGCGCATGTCGGCGAACTCCGGCTCCCGTCCCCCGAACGCGGCCATGGCTTCCTGGTGCAGCCGCTCCTGGACGTGCGGCTGCATGGCGATGAGATAGAGCGCCCAGGCGAGCGCGGAGGCGGAAGTCTCGTGGCCGGCTAGGAAAAGCACGGCGATCTGATCCACGAGTTCCCGGCGCGTGAAACGCTTGCCGGTGAGGGGATCCTGCGCCTCGAGCAGCGAGGCGAGGATGTCGCGTTTAGGTACTCGCGAGCCTCCGGCGACAGCCGACAGCCGTTCCTCCACCGCCCGCTCGAGCAGCCCACGAATTTCCCTCGCGTGGCGGGCGGCCTGCCAATAGCGGAGGAAGATGACCGCCGGCAGGCCGGCCATCGTCCAGATCCCCTGGCTGTAGGCGAGTTCCTGGAACTTCCCGAACGCGTCGAAGATGAGTTCGGCCTCCTCCCGCGCGAACGGGCGCGAGAAGATCGTGCGGAAGATGATGTCGGCCGTGACGTGCGTCGTCTCCACGTCGACCGCCACGGGCTGTCCCCGCGCCGCGCGGTCGAGGCGGTCCTTCAGCGCGTCGACGGCGTCGCGCATCAGCGGGAAGACGTCCTGGACGCGCGCGCTCTCGAAGGCGGGGTCGAGCATCCGCCGCTGCTGCCGCCAGGTCTCGCCGTTCGAGACGAAGATGCCGTTGCCGAGCAGGTATCTGAGCATCCGCTCCATGGCGTTGCTCTTCGGGAATTGGTCGGCTTCGGCGATCAGGATGCGATCGATGAGCTTCGCCTCGTTGACGAAGTAGACATTGCGCAGCGGCGTCGAGATTTGCCCCATCTTCATGGAATAGGAGCGGTCGTACATGACCGACAGAGCCGAGTGCCGCCCCCTGCGGAGACGTTTGAAAAGAGTGAGTTTCTTTTCTTGCGAGGGCGGCTTCGGCGGGCAGAACTCGCTCATGTCCGGAACGGCCTCAGCCCCGCATAGTCCTTCACGCCGGCACGATGCGCGTAGCGGTCCTGCAGGGGAACGGCCCCGGCTGTGATCATGAAATAATCATACTCCGCCAGGCGGTCGCCCGCCATGAGATACTGGAAGTGCATCCGTGCCCAGTCTCGCCTCGCGCGGTCGTACGTGGCGCGGTCGACGAGGTCCATCATCCGGACGTTGAGGAGCTTCGGCCAGGCCGGGGCGTCTTCCCCGCGGGGGAAAGCAGGGTCGAAAATCCGCACCGGATCGACGAGCGCGAAGCATGCTCCATCGGGTGGAGCGGAAAAGTCGAGCCAGGGCACGTCCGCGGCCGCGAGGGTGCGCAGCTCGTCGCGGAACCAGCCCGCCTCCGGCATCAGGCTCAGGATCGGAGTGGTCGGCCCGAGGGTCAGGACCGCGAGCCGCTGCCCGCGGCGGGCGATCGCCGGGTCGAGGGCGAGCGCGCGCGCCATCACGGAGACGGCGAGCGGCGTGCCGAGACTGTGTCCGACGAGGAGGATCTCGTCGGCGTCGCCCGCGGCGGCCGCCTCGACCACGATCCTGGCGAATGCGTCGCGGCGTTCATCAAGGCCGGCAACCTCGCCGCGCGCGTCACGCACCGTGAAGGCGTAGATGCGCCCGAGCCAATAGACGTTGAGCCGGCCTTCCAGCCAGCGGCCGAGCAGGATGATTCCGGCCGCCGCGAGAAGCGCTGCCAGGACCGCGGCGACGGTCGGCGCGCCGAACGCGCTCACGAGCGCGGCCGCTCCCCAGCCGGCGCCGAGAGCGAGGAGCACCTGGAGAAGGACGAAGAGCGCAGGGAGCGAAACCGTGATGAGGACGGGCCAGGTCGCCCGGAAGATCCTGCCGAGGGCACCCGTTCGCAGGAACACCGAGAAGGCCCAGAGCGTGTTGACCCAGACGGCCAGCTGCCGGCGCGGCCAGTGCGCGCGGATGATGTCGTCCCATCGGAGGAAGTCGTAGCGGGTTTCGACGGGATGCCCGTCGATGGCCGCCGTCACGGCCCAGGATTGGACGAGCGGACCGAGGCTGCGGCGGGGGCCCACCTCGATCGGCGCGCCCGAGAGCGCGGAATGGCGTTCCGCCTCCTCGCGGTAGGTCTTGTGGTAGAAGCTCGGGCCGCGGGGGTCGAAGCCGCTCAGATAGAGCACCCTGCGCCGGCGCACGCTCGGCTCGAGCCGCTGCGCACGGGCACGATCAGCCCTCGCGCCACGAACCGGGCGGCCGTCGTTCATCCTGCGCGGCGGCGGGCAGAAACTCTCATCCGTCCCGCATAGCAGAACGCCGGCCGAAGGTTCAAAGAATCCCGGCGGCTAGGGCTCCTCCGTCCGCTCGACGGATTCCGCCATCAGCAGCCAGTTCGGGTCGAAATAGCGGTCGGCCTCGCCGTCATAGGGCAGCCGGGTGATGTCCCAGTGGCGGATGAGATGCGCATAGGCGTCCCAGACCGGCGGCCCGCCGCCGATGAAGATGACGCGGTCGGGAAACCGGGCGACCACCTCCTCGGGCTCCATGCTGGACCGGATCGCGACAATGGTCCGCGTCTCGTGGAACTCCGGCGGGATGGAGGCGATCGTCCGAGGTCCCGCCATCAGCACGTGCCCGCTCGTCATCTGCCAGAAACGGCGGACGTCGGCCTTGTATTCCGGCCCGGTCTCGCCCTCCCACGGCAGGCCGCCGTGCAGCCCGAGCTGGCCGCGCCGGCCGATCGCACACATCGCCCTGATGTCCGGCATCGAGCCTCTCCGGGTCTCGCTCTCTTACGCCAGAACGTTGCCGCAGGCCTGCGGTTCACCCGCCTATTCGGCCGCGTCCTGATGCGCGTGGCCGAGCTGGGCGTTGAGGCGCGCCAGGAGCTTTCCCGCCGCCTCGGCGATGATCGTTCCGGGCGGGAAGATCGCCGCAGCACCGGCCGCCTCGAGCGCAGGGTGGTCCTGCGGCGGGATGACGCCGCCGACCACGATGAGGATGTCGCCGCGGCCCTCCGCCTCGAGCGCGCGCCTGAGCGCCGGGACGAGGGTCAGGTGTCCGGCCGCGAGCGAGGAAACGCCGACGATGTGGACGTCGTTCTCCACCGCCTGGCGGGCGACCTCCTCCGGGGTTGCGAAGAGCGGCCCGACATCGACGTCGAAGCCGAGGTCGGCAAAGGCCGAGGCGACCACCTTCTGCCCGCGGTCGTGGCCGTCCTGGCCGACCTTTGCGACGAGGATGCGCGGGCGGCGGCCCTCGTCCTCCTCGAACCTCGCGGTCAATGCGAGCACGCGCTCGACGGCACGGTTCATGGTGCCGACCTCCCGCTTGTAGACGCCGGACAGCGTCCTGATCTCGGCGGTGTGGCGCCCGAACGCCTTCTCCATCGCGTCGGAGATTTCGCCGACGGTGGCGCTTGCACGCGCCGCCTCGATGCTGAGCGCCAGGAGATTGCCGCGGCCGCTGCGCGCGGCATCGGCGAGCGCGTCGAGCGCGCCTGCGACGGCCTGAGGGTCGCGCTCGGTGCGCAGCCTGCGGAGCTTCTCGACCTGTTCGGCCCGGACGGCCTCGTTGTCGACCTTCAGGACCTCGAACTCCGCCTCGTCTGGCCCGGCATAGCGGTTGACGCCGACGACGGTCTGCCGGCCGGCGTCGATGCGGGCCTGGGTTCTGGCGGCGGCTTCCTCGATGCGCATCTTCGGCACGCCCGCCTCGATCGCCTTGGCCATGCCGCCGAGCCGGTCGACCTCCTCGATGTGGCCGAGCGCGCGGGCGGCGAGATCGTGCGTCAGCCGCTCCACGAAGAAGGACCCGCCCCACGGGTCGACGGTGCGCGTGGTGCCGGATTCGAGCTGGAGGACGAGCTGCGTGTTGCGCGCGATCCGGGCCGAGGCGTCGGTCGGCAGCGCGAGCGCCTCGTCGAAGGAATTGGTGTGGAGCGACTGCGTGCCGCCCTGGGTCGCCGCCATCGCCTCGATCGTGGTGCGCATGACGTTGGTGAAGACGTCCTGGGCGGTGAGCGACCAGCCGGAGGTCTGGCAATGGGTGCGCAGCGCCAGCGACCGCTCGTCCTTCGGTCCGAAACGTTCGCGGACGAGGTTCGACCACAGGAGGCGGGCGGCGCGGAGCTTCGCCACCTCCATGAAGAAGTGCATTCCGATGCAGAAGAAGAACGAGAGGCGCGGCGCAAAGGCGTCGACGTCGAGTCCGGCGTCGAGTCCGGCGCGCAGGTATTCCAGGCCGTCGGCGAGCGTGTAGGCGAGCTCCAGATCCGCCGTCGCGCCCGCCTCCTGCATGTGGTAGCCGGAAATCGAGATCGAGTTGAACTTCGGCATGCGCTCGGACGTGTAAGCAAAGATGTCCGATACGATCCGCATCGATGGTCGCGGCGGGTAGATGTAGGTGTTGCGGACCATGAACTCCTTGAGGATGTCGTTCTGAATGGTCCCCATAAGCTTCCCGGCCGGAACACCCTGCCGCTCGGCCGCGACGATATAGAGCGCCAATACCGGAAGGACCGCGCCGTTCATGGTCATCGACACGCTCATCTCGTCGAGCGGTATGCCGGCGAAGAGCTCGTCCATGTCGAGGATGGAATCGATGGCGACCCCAGCCATCCCGACATCCCCGGCGACACGGGAATGATCGGAATCATATCCGCGGTGCGTGGCGAGGTCGAAGGCGACGGAGAGCCCCTTCTGGCCGGCGGCGAGGTTGCGCCGGTAGAAGGCGTTCGATTCCCGCGCCGTGGAGAAGCCGGCGTACTGGCGGATTGTCCAGGGCTTCTGGACGTACATGGTCGGGTAGGGGCCGCGCAGGAAGGGCGGACGGCCGGGGAGCGTGTCGACGAACCCGAGGCCGCCACGATCGGCTTCCCCATAGACCGGCTTGATCTCTATCCCTTCAGGCGAATGCCATGATCCGCCTGGCGCCGCCGGCCGGAGCTGCGGGCGCCGCCAGGGCACGCGGGAGAAGTCCGGCAGGCTCATGATCCCATGTCCTCGGCTGCCCAGGCCTCCAGCCGGACCGGGAGGAGCGCTACCGCATCGAGGGTCGCCGGTGCCTCGGAGGGGAGCCGGTCGAGGTCTTCGACCGGCGCCTGCATCGACGCCGGGTTGGGATAGCATGTCACGCCGACGAGCGGCAGTGTGCCGGCATTCAGGCGCCGGCGGAGACGCTCGGCGCTCTCGGCGATGCGGGACCGGATCGCCCCGGCATGAAGGCTCGAGACGATGCCGCCCTCGGCCTCGATCGCCTGGAACTCCGCCCAGGCCCGCTCGGCCAACGCCTCGGTCAGCGCCTCGACCGCCCCCGAGCCGGCACCCGGATCGGCGGCGACGCCGACATGCGCCTCCTCGACGAGGAGGTGCTGGGTGTTCCGCGCAAGGCGCCGGGCGAACCGCTCCGGAAGGCCAAGCGCGGCCGTGAAGGGAAGCACCGTCACGCTGTCGGCGCCGCCGACACCCGCCGCGAAGGCGGCGATGGTGGCGCGGAGGAGGTTCGTATGCGGGTCGGCTGCAGCGACCATGCGCCGGCTCGTCTCGGCATGGATGCGGCAGGGGGCGGAAGCGGCCCCGCACGCTTCCTGGAGTCGCGCCCAGAGGAGACGGAGGGCGCGGAGCTTGGCGATCCCGAGGAACTGGTCGGCATCCACGGCTACGGTGAGGCCGATCGCGCCGAAGGCCGCCGCGATGTCCTGCCCGTCCCCCTCCGACAGGCGGAGATAATGGGCGGCGGCGCCCAGGATGGCCGCGAGCTCCTGCGCTTCCGACGCTCCGGCCTCGTGCCAGACGCGCCCGTCGGCTTCGAATGCATGCCCGGCAAAGCCGCAGGTCCGAAGCTCGATCGCTGCCGCCAGAGCGGCGTCCGCCGGGAACGATTGGAGGCCTTTCGCTGCCAGCATGCCGACGGGGTCGAGCCCGAGCGATGCTTCCGCCCAGACGGTGCGGTCGCGATCTTCCGCGAGAAACGGGCGGATCCAACGCGCGACCTGATCGCTGTGGGGATGGGGTTCCATGCGCAACGCGCGCAGCTCGCCCGGGAGCGCCGCTGCGATCTGCGAAAGGGCGGATGATGCAAGTGGCAGTCCGAAGCCGCCCGCGGCGGGGGCGTCGGCAAATCGAAGCGAGAAGCCGGTCGCACCGCCTTCGCGGTCGCGGAGGATCTGTGCACAGGCGCTCTCGGCGCTGGTCTGGTCGAGCGGCTGCACGATCGCCCACGGCCGCCCATGCCGGGCGAAGAGCGGCTCCGTCCCGGTCGCGGCCGGGTAAAGGGGCTCAATGGAAATGCCGTCCGCGGTCGCCGAGCGCAGCGTTTCGTAGGAAGCCCCCCGGAGCGACTTCGCCGCGAGCGCCTCCCACTCCGCGAAATCGGAAGGAGCCGCACCGGCGCTGAGGGCGAGCGTTTCGGACATCATGACCTCCAACGCGTTCTACAGGCCGGGCGAAGCGGGCGGCAAGTCGGCCTTTGGATGCAGGCCGGGGTTCAGTACGTCATCACCGGCTCGAGTGTCTTCGCCTCGTCGATCCAGCCTTGGATGCGCTTCTCCGATGGCAGGAGTTGCACAAGCGGGCGCGTCTTGTTGATCTCGGCCATGCGCAGGGCGAGCTTGGCGGCGTTGCGGTGGCGGAGCGCCTTGACCGTGCCGACGCCGGAGGCCTCCAGGAGTTCGGCATATTCGCGGGCCACCCCCCTCACGCGCATCAGGTCGGCCATGTTCGCCCAGCGGAGGATCTCCGGTTCCGGGATCGAGGTCTTCTCCGCGAGGAGCTTCCGCCCCTTTGGCGTGCAGGCCCGCTCGAGCAGCGCCGAGGTCGAGCGGATGCCGGCCGCTTTCAGTTTCGTGCAGTAGAATGCGCCGACCGCGTCCATCCGCGCGATCGAATAGGACGCCATCAGGCCCTCCCGTCGAGCGGGTCTTCTATGCTGCTGCTCCCGCCGGAGCCAGACAGGAGGCGCCCGGGCCCGCCCCCCTGTACGATGTTGGTTAGCATCGCCTGATCATACGAACTGGCTTAGGCCGGGGATCCCTGCGATCACGTCGTCGACGGCCTCGCGGCCGGCCTTCTCCCGGGCGAACCCGATCGTTTCCTGGGTCACGGCCTGAATGTCGCCGATGCCGAGGCCGAGGCCCTGCAGCTTCGAGAGGACCGCCATCACACCGCCGCCCATCAGCCCGCCGAGGCCACCGAGCGTCGCGGCGTCGCCTTCTTCGGTGTCGACATAGGCGGGTGCGTCGGGAATCCGGGCCATGAGGTCCTTCACCTTGTCGGCCGGACCTTCCTGATGGAGGAAGGTGAAGATCGCGCCGATCGCCTTTCGGGCGGTCGCTTCGTCGAGATCCGTCCGCTGGACGAGGCGCTGCACCAGTTCTTCCATTTCCACCGCTCCTGGATCCGTGACCGGGAACACTGGGCAAGCCCGGCCCAAAAGACAAGGCGACGATCCGTCGATTGCCGACCGGCGGCGCCCTTTCTATAAGAGCCCGCTTGCAGGCTTGGAGGAGATGGTGGCGGAGGCGGACGGGATCCTGATCGGCGCGAGCCGTGGCCCGGACGGCGAGGCGCCGCGGCCGGCCTTCCTCCAGCTGAAGTTCGCCAATCGGCACGGGCTGGTGACGGGGGCGACCGGCACAGGCAAGACGGTCACACTGCAGGTGCTGGCGCAGGCGTTCTCGGATGCCGGCGTGCCGGTCTTCGCGTCGGACGTGAAGGGCGACCTCGCGGGGATTGCGGCGGCCGGGACGCTGAACGACCGCCTGCGGCAGCGCGCCGCCGAGGTCGGTCTCGTCGGCTACGAGGCCGAGCCGGCCCCGACCATCTTCTGGGACGTGTTCGGCGAGATGGGCCATCCCGTCCGCACGACCGTCTCGGAAATGGGACCGCTGCTGCTCGCCCGTCTTCTCGGCCTGAACGAGACCCAGGAGGGCATCCTCAACATCGCCTTCCGGATCGCGGACGAGGACGGCCTCCTCCTGCTCGACCTCAAGGACCTTCAGGCGCTGCTCGCGCACGTCGCCGATCGCGCCGGCGAGCTGACGAAGCTCTACGGGAATGTGAGCAAGGCCTCCGTCGGCGCCATCCAGCGGCAGCTCCTCGTGCTGGAGAACCAGGGCGGCGCGCCCTTCTTCGGCGAGCCGGCGCTCGGGATAGAGGACCTGATGCGCACGACCCGCGACGGCCGGGGCTATGTCAACGTGCTCGCGGCGGAGCGCCTGATGCAGGCGCCGCGCGTCTATGCCACCTTTCTGCTGTGGCTCCTTTCGGAACTCTTCGAGGACCTGCCGGAAGTCGGCGATCCCGACAGGCCGCGGCTCGTCTTCTTCTTCGACGAGGCGCACCTGCTCTTCGACGACGCGCCGAAGGTCCTCGTCGACAAGGTCGAGCAGGTCGTGAAGCTCGTGCGCTCCAAGGGGGTCGGCGTCTATTTCGTGACGCAGAATCCGCTCGACGTGCCGGAGAGCGTGCTCGCCCAGCTCGGCAACAGGATCCAGCACGCGCTGCGGGCCTACACGCCGCGGGAGGTCAGGGCCGTGAAGGTCGCCGCCGAGACTTTCCGGCCGAACCCGGAATTCGACACTTACGAGACGATCACGCAGCTCGGGGTCGGCGAGGCGCTGGTTTCCACGCTCGGCGACAAGGGCGTTCCCTCGGTCGTGGAGCGCACGCTGATCCGGCCGCCCGCGTCGCGCATGGGTCCGCTCAACGCGGCGGAGCGGCGCGGCGCGATCGCCGCAAGCCCGCTGCTCGGGCAGTACGACAAGACGGTGGACCGCGATTCGGCGTACGAGATGCTGGCCCGCGCGGCCGCCAAGGCGGCGGACGAAGCCGCGGCGGGGAGCCCGCCGGCCCGCCGCACCGATACCGGGCTCCGGCTGCCGGTTCCAGGCGACCGTGCCCAGCAGCGCCCGGCACCCCGGGCTTCCCGGAGGGAGAGCGTCGCCGAGGCTGCCGTGAAGTCGGCGGCGCGTTCGGTCGCTTCCTCGCTTGGCCGCGCCATCGTGCGCGGCATCCTCGGCTCATTGAAACGGTAGGACCATGTCGGATCTCAACAATGTGCTCGGCCGCCTCGACGACGGCCTCAACGACAGCCTGGCGCGGCTCTTCGAACTGCTCCGCATCAGGTCGATCTCTGCCGATCCGGCCTACAAGGCTGACTGCCGCACCGCTGCGGACTGGTGCGCCGGCACGCTCAACGGCGCCGGCTTCGAAGCCTCCGTCCGGGACACGATCGGCCATCCGATGGTCGTCGGCCATTATCGCGGCGCGAGCGAGGGCGCGCCGCACGTGCTCTTCTATGGCCATTACGACGTGCAGCCCGTCGATCCGATCGCGCTCTGGGATCGCGATCCGTTCGACCCGGCGGTCGTCGAGGTCGAGGGGGAGAAGCGGATCCTCGCGCGCGGCTCCTCCGACGACAAGGGCCAGCTGATGACGTTCGTCGAGGCCGCGCGGGCCTGGATGGAGGTGACGGGCAAGCTGCCGATCAACGTCACCGTGCTCCTGGAGGGGGAGGAGGAATCCGCCAGCCCCAGTCTGCTCCCGTTCCTGACGGCGAATGCCGACGAGCTGAAGGCGGACGTGGCGCTCGTCTGCGACACCAACATGTGGGACCGCCAGACGCCGGCGATCGCGACGCAGCTGCGCGGCCTCCTCTACGAGGAGGTGTTCGTGCAGGCGGCGAGCCATGACCTGCATTCCGGCTATTACGGCAATGCGGCGCGAAACCCCATCCACGTCCTCATCGACGTCCTGTCGCGGCTCCGGGACGCGGACGGGCGCGTCACGCTGCCGGGCTTCTACGACGGCGTTCCGGAGGTGAGCGCGGAGCAGAAGCGGCAGTGGAGCACGCTCGGCTTCGACGAGCGCGCCTTCCTGGGCGACATCGGCCTCAGCCATGCCGCCGGCGAGAAGGACTATTCCGTGCTCGAACAGGTCTGGGCGCGGCCGAGCCTGGAGGTGAACGGGATCGTCGGCGGCTATACCGGCGACGGCGCCAAGACTGTGATCCCGGCGAAGGCGTCGGCGAAAGTCTCGTTCCGCCTCGTCGGGGACCAGGATCCCGAGAAGATCCAGCAGGCGTTCAGGGCGTTCGTCACCGAGCACGTCCCGGCCGACTGCAAGGTTTCGTTCCAGTCGCACGGCGGCGACCGCGCCGTGACGCTGCCCGGCGACAGCCCCCATGTGGAGAAGGCGAAGAAGGCGCTCTCCCAAGAATGGGGCAAAGAGGCCGTTCTCATCGCCATGGGCGGCTCGATCCCCATCGTCTCTCAGTTCAAGCGCCATCTCGGCATGGATTCCGTCCTCGTCGGATTCAGCCTGGAGGACGACCGCATCCACTCTCCCAACGAGAAGTACAATCTCCGCAGCTTCCACGGCGGGATGCGGTCCTGGGCGCGCATCCTCGACGCGCTCGGCAGCCGCGCCTGATGCGTTCAATCTGCGTGTTCTGCGGCTCCAATTTCGGGGCCGGCGAGGTTTATTCGGATGCGGCCCGGGCGATGGGCGGCAGGATTGCGGCGCGGGGTGTGCGTCTCGTCTATGGCGGCGCCAAGGCCGGGCTGATGGGGGTGGTCGCGGATGCCGCGCTGGAGGGTGGCGGCGAGGTCGTGGGGATCATTCCCCGTGCCCTCGTGGAGCGCGAGATCGCCCATCCCGGGCTGACCGACCTGCGCATCGTTGAATCCATGCACGAGCGGAAAGCGCTGATGGCCGATCTCTCGGACGGCTTCGTCGCGCTGCCGGGCGGGGCGGGGACGATGGAGGAACTGTTCGAGGTCTGGACCTGGGGCCAGCTCGGCTACCACCGGAAGCCGGTCGGCCTGCTCAACGCGGCCGGCTACTTCGACCGGCTGCTCGCCTTCTTCGACCATCAGATGGCGGAGCGCTTCATGCGGCCGGCGCATCGCGACATGATCGTGGCGGACTCCGATCCCGATCGCCTGCTCGACCGTTTCGATGCCTACGTGGCGCCGACCGTCACAAAATGGATCGGCCGAGACGAACGCTGACGCGCCTCAGCTGCGCCGGCCGAACGTGTAGGTCGCGCGCGGATCGGAGCCGTGCGCCGGCCGACCGTACCCGTAGCGGCCGCGAGAGTCGCCCTCGGCCGGCGCCGGGCCGGACTGCGGCGCGTCGCCGTCGTAGCCCAGATGGCGGTTCGAGAAGAGGCGCGGGAACTGCGGCTGGTTCGGCATGAAGCTCTCCAGGGCAAAGGTTGTGCGGCCACAATCTGCAAGGGAGCCGATCAGTTCCCTCCGACGCACGCGCCAAGTGGGAAACGTCTTAACGCGCCGTTTCCGATTCGCCGCCGGGTTGCTGAGAGTTTATGAATGTTGCCGGCTACGGGTCAGAGTGACAGCAGCCCGTCGAGGGTCGACAGCGTCGCCGCAGGGGGGAGATCGACATACTCCTCGGGCGCGCCTGCGCGGTTGATCCAGATCGTTCGAAAGCCGCATGCGGAGGCACCCGCGACATCCCACCGGTTCGACGACTGGAACGAGATCGCTTCGGGATAGACGCGGAAATGCGTCGTGGCGAGCTCGTAGGCGGTCTCGGCGGTCTTGTAGGTCCTGATCTCGTCGGCGGAGAGGACGGCGTCGAACAGGCCGGCGAGGCCGCCGGCGGAGATGGCGTCGGCGAGCATGTCGGCGGTACCGTTCGAGAGGACACCCAGCCGGCAGCCGCGCTTCTTCAGGCCGTCGAGGACGCCCGGCACCTCGGGATAGCAGTCCAGCGACCGATAAGCTTCGAGGAGATCGGCCTTCCGCGCCGGATCGGCAGAAGGGCAGGCGGCGAACGCGACGTCGAGCGCCTGTTCCGTCAGCGTCCAGAAATCCTGGTAGCGGCCCATCAGGGTGCGGACCCAGGAATATTCGAGCTGCTTGGCCCGCCAGACGGCGGAGAGGCGCTCGGCGTCCGGCCCGACCGCTCCCGCATGGCGGCGCACGGCGGAGTGGACGTCGAAGAGCGTCCCGTAGGCATCGAAGACATAGACCGAGATCGCCACGACAATTCCCCCAGCCCACGCGGAACCAGGACCATCACCGATCCCGCGTTTCGTTGAAAGGGCAAAGGCGCCGTTGACCACCCCGGGCGACGCGGCTTTGATCGCAGTTAAAGGGAGGACGGCATGGCGTGGTCGCAGACATGGAGTTTCGTCGATGGCGACTGGCACGAAGGCAACCCGCCGATCGTCGGACCCCGCTCGCATGCGCTCTGGCTGGGTTCGAGCGTCTTCGACGGCGCGCGCGCCTTCGAGGGCGTGACGCCGGACCTCGAACTCCATCTCGCGCGGGTCAACGCATCCGCGCTCGCGCTCGGCCTCCGCCCCACGATGTCCGTCGAAGCGATGCTCGACCTCGCGACGGAGGGGCTGCGCCGGTTCTCGCCGGCAGACGCGGTCTATATCCGCCCGATGTACTGGGCGGAGCAGGGCGGCTACATGTCGGTGCCGGCCGACCCCGATTCCACGCGTTTCTGCCTCTGCCTCTACGAGACCCCCCTGCCGGAGCCGCGCGGGTTTTCGGTGACCGTCTCGCCGTTCCGCAGGCCGAGCTTCGAATGCATGCCGACCGATGCCAAGGCCGGCTGCCTCTACCCCAACAATGGCCGCGCCATCATGGAGGCGAAGGCCCGCGGCTTCGACAATGCGATCGTGCGTGACCTCATCGGGAACGTGGCGGAGACCGGAACCTCGAACGTGTTCATGGCGAAGGAGGGCGTCGTCTTCACGCCGCTGCCGAACGGCTCTTTCCTGAACGGGATCACGCGCCAACGCGTGATCCGGCTGCTGCGCGAGGACGGCGTCGAGGTGCGGGAGGTGACGCTCACGCCCGCCGACCTGATGGGCGCCGACGAGATCTTCTCGTCCGGCAATTACTCGAAGGTGGTGCCGATCACGCAGATCGAGGAGCGCGCGCTGCAGCCGGGGCCGATCGGCGCCCGCGCGCGCGCCCTCTACTGGGAGTGGGCGCATTCCTGAGGCCGCCCGGCGGCAACCGATCGGTTGCGCCCCACGTTACCGGCGAAGGTTCGAGAGGAGGGGATGATGCGCGCTTTGACAGGGCTTGCGGCAGTCGCTCTCGTGCTGGGCACGTCGGCCGCGCACGCGGATTTCCTGGGCGATCTCTTCCGGTACGAGCCGCGCGTCGAACCGCGGGCTGGGGACTGTGCCGCGCTCGCGGCGGCGATCGGGCCGGGCGCGGTCTGGTACGGCCGTTATGCGGGGAAGTATCTGAACACGGCCAACGACCGCCACCGCGCCTATTCCGCCGAGGGCTGCTTCGCCAGCGAGGCGGCGTGCCGCGTCTGGCAGCAGCGGTCGATCACCTACGCGCTCGGGCCGATCGTCGTGACGTCCTGCCGGCCAGGTCTTCCCGGCCGCTACAGGTGAAGCTCAGCCGCCGCTTTCGGCACCGGTACGGGCTTGTGACGTGACGGCATCGGGCAGCGGCGGGACAGCCTTCAGATAGGCCGCGATGGCGGCCCGGTCTTCGGCCGGCAGTCTCGCCATGTTGTCCTGCACGGCCACCATCGAGCCGCCGAATGAATCGAAGTCCGGCTTAAACCCGGTCTCCAGCGAATAGGCGATGTCGCCGGTCGACCAGCGCGCAATGCCGTCGGCATGGGGCGTGATGTTCGGAATCGTGCCGCGGCCCTCCGGGTTGGGCGCGCCTGCGAGCCACTGGTCAAGCCTGGCGCCGCCAAGCGCGTCGCGGGGCGTGTGGCACTCGCCGCAATGCCCCGGCCCTTCAACGAGGTACTGCCCGCGCGCCACCTCGGGACCGGCTCCGGCAAGCGCCACGACCGGCTCGGGATGCATGTTGAGACGCTTCCAAACGCCGACCGCGCGCCGGATGCTGTAGGGGAAGGCGAGGGCGTGGCCGGCAACGGTGCTCCGGACCGCCGGTAGCGTGTCGATGAAGGCCTTCATGTCGAGGACGTCCTCAACCCGCATTCGCGCATAGGAGGGGTAGGGAAACGACGGATAATAGTGCTCGCCGTCCGGCGACACGCCGCGCATGACGGCATTCACGAAGTCGACATCGGACCAGCCGCCGATGCCGGAGTCCGGATCGGGCGAGATGTTCGGTACCCGGAAGGTGCCGAACGGGCTCGTCAGATCGAGCCCCCCGGCAAGCCGCAGCTTCTCGTCGCCTCTCGCGCCTGGCGCCGCGTGGCAGGAGGTGCAGCCGCCAGCGTAGAACATGCGCTCGCCATTGGCGGCGTCGGGCTCGTGTCGCGGCAGGTCCGCGGCCGTGAGTGGATCGGGCGCCGTCAGAAGCCAGCCGGCCGCCGCCGCCGCCAGAACAAGGAGGAGAACGACGGCCGCGGCACGCCTCATGGCGGGCTCAGTTGCTGATCCGGTACTGCTCGTGGCAGTTCCTGCAGTTCTGGGCGACCTGGCCGAACGCAGCCTGGAACTGCTCCTGCGTATAGCCGGCGACGTCCTCAGGCACGGTCGCGAGGGCGGCTTCCGAATCGCTGCGGAACTTCTCCAGCGCCGCTGCGAAGCCCTCCGCGTCCGTCCAGATCTTCGGGTCGGCCTTGGTGTCGCCCAGCTCGCTGCCTTCCGGGAAATAGTCCCCGAAGGCAACCGACACCGAGTGGTTCGTCTGCAGCACGGCGCGGGCCGCAACCGGGTTGAACGCGATCTCCCCCTTCATCATGCCGCCGCCGAGCGCGGAGGCCGCTCCGTTCGCGTCCATCAGGATCTTCCGGGTCGCGATCGGGTCCTCGAGGGCGATGGCCGAGGCCGAGAGCGCAAACGTCGCGGCGGCCGCGGCAAAAAAGACGGTGCGGTTCATGCGAATCCTCCATGTGGGGACCCAGTGGGGCACATCCGGAAGAGGAGTTGAAGGGCCGCAGCTGTTCACGATGAAATGACAACTGGTTGAGGAGCGATGAACACTGTGTTTCCGGTCCATGCACGCGCAGACCGTGATCTTCGCGGCGGATGAGGCGCCGACGCTCTCGTCACTCTTCTCCCCGCCACCCTCATGGCCGCTAAGAGCCGTGAGGGCATCGCCAACCGTTCGGCTGACTTTCCCGCAGTTCCGCATCACCCGCGCCCTGCATGACCGTGTCAGTTGCCCGCGCGAAGCTCCGCCGGCCTGCAAGGTTGATCTCGATCAACGCGCGCGGCTCTGCCGTGGTGCATGGATGAGCCGACACTTGCAGCGGAGGGCCCGCCATGACGATCGATCGTGCCGTGATGATGTTCGCCGGGATCATGATCCTAGGATCGCTGGCGCTCGGCTTCTACGTCTCGCCTTATTGGTACCTGCTGACCGCCTTCGTCGGCGTGAACCTCTTCCAGGCCTCCTTCACGGGGTTCTGCCCGGCTGCGTTCCTGTTCAAGAAGATCGGCTGCAGGACGGGCGTTGCATTCCAGTAGGCGCGCTGGCCGACGGGAGATCCGTCGGCCGTCCTGCGGGAATAAGAAAGGCCACGGGCGTACGACCGGGGCCCCGGATCGAAAACTGGTCGCCGATACTCAGCGCGCCTTCTCGTAAAGCTCGGCCACGTAGTCCCAATTGACCAGGTTGTCGAACCAGGTCTCGAGGTACTTCGGCCGGAGGTTCCGGTAGTCGATGTAGTAGGAGTGCTCCCACACGTCGACGCCGAGCAGCGGCACCCCGCCATGAACGAGCGGGTTCTCGCCGTTCGGCGTGTTCATGACGACGAGCTTCCCGCCCTTCATGGCAAGCCACGCCCAGCCCGAGCCGAACTGCGTCTTGCCGGCGTCGATGAACTTGGTGCGGAACTCGTCGAACGAGCCCAGGTCGGAGTTGATCTGGCTCTCCAGCGCACCCGGCAGGCTGCGGCCGCCGCCGTTCGGCTTCATCCACTTCCAGAAATGGACGTGGTTGTAGAACTGGCCGGCCTGATTGAAGAGCTTCGGGTTCTCCGAATAGCTCTTCTTCACGATGCCCTCGATGTCCATGGACTCGTATTCCGTGCCCTGGATCATCGGCGTCATGGCGTCGAGATAGGCCTTGTGGTGCTTGTCGTGATGGTACTCGAGCGTCTCGGCCGACATGTGCGGCTGGAGCGCGTCGTAAGCGTAGGGGAGCTCGGGGAGCGTGAAGGCCATGTTCGTCTCCTCATGTGAAGCCGCGAATGGAACGTAAGCGGTGCGGCGGCGTTCCCGCGGACCTTTTAGCGGAGTTGCTTCGCCGGGCAACCGTGGATGAGGGGCCGGACGCACTTGCCGGGCGGAAGCGGAGCCCCTAATGCGGGCGCGCCGCCGGCGGGCTGGCGCCGGGAACGAGCAGGGGGAAGAGATGCCGGAAGTCGTCGTCTACGCGGTCGCGGGCCGCAGCGCCGAGCAGAAGAAGGCGCTCATGAAGGACATCACCGACGCTGTCGCGAAGAACTTCTCCGTGCAGCCCGACAACGTGACGGTCTCGATCGTCGAGACGCCCAAGACGGACAAGGCGAAAGGCGGCGTGCCGTTCAGCGAGCGCTGACCGGCCAGCCGTCCAGCCCCGGCGGCCGGTGGCGGACCCGCCGCCGGCGGGTTTGAGACGTCAGGTATTCCCTGTCACCTTCAGCGCGAAGGCCATCTCGATCGCCGTCTCTTTCAGCGCGTCGAACCGGCCCGCCGCACCGGCGTGGCCGGCCTCCATGTTGGTCCGCAGCATGAGCAGGTTGTCGTCGGTTTTCAGCGCCCGAAGGCGCGCGACCCATTTCGCCGGCTCCCAATAGGTGACGCGGGGGTCGGTGAGCCCCGCCATGACCAGGAGCGGCGGATAGGCCTTCGCCTCGACATTGTCGTAGGGCGAATAGGCGAGGATGGCGTGGTAGTCCTCCGCGCTCTCCGCCGGATTGCCCCATTCCGGCCATTCCGGCGGGGTGAGCGGCAGCGTCTCGTCGAGCATGGTGTTGAGCACGTCGACGAAGGGCACGACGGCGATGACGCCGGCGAAGAGATCGCCGGCCATGTTCGCGACGGCTCCCATCAGCATGCCGCCTGCCGAGCCGCCCTGCGCCACGATCCGGCCGCGCGAGGTGATCTTCTCCGCGACGAGATGCTCGGCCGCTGCGATGTAGTCCGTGAAGCTGTTCGCCTTGTGGGCGCGCTTGCCCGACTCGTACCAGGCGTAGCCCTTGTCCTTGCCGCCGCGGATGTGGGCGACGGCATAGATGAAGCCGCGGTCAACCAGCGAGAGGCGGGAAACGGAGAAGGCAGCGGGAATCACGATGCCGTAGGCGCCGTAGCCGTAGAGCAGGCAGGGCGCGCTGCCGTCGAGCGGCGTCTCCTTCCGGTAGAGGAGCGAGATGGGCACGAGTTCGCCGTCGGCGGCCGGCGCAAGAATCCGCCGCGTCACGTAGAGCGACGGATCGTGGCCGGACGGCACCTCCTGCTCCTTCCGGAGCACGCGCTCGCGCGTCTCCATGTGATAGTCGAACACCCGCGCAGGGGTCGCCATCGAGGAATAGGTGAAGCGCAGCCAGTCCGTATCGAACTCGTAGCCGCCCATCAGCCCGAGCGAATAGGCCTGCTCGTCGAACCCGATCGCATGCTCCGCGCCGTCGGAGAGGCGCCGCACGATGATGCGCGGCAGTCCCTCGACGCGTTCCAGCCGGACGAGGTGGCGCGCCAGCACGTCGTGGCCGAGGATGAGCCGGCCCGGCTCGTGCGGCACCAGGTCCGCCCACGAGGCTCGACCGGGGCTCGCGACCGGGGCGGTGACGATCCTGAAATCCTTGGCGTCAAGGTTGGTCAGGATGAACAGCGTGCCGTTCCCCTCGTCGACGCTGTACTCGACGCCGCGCTCCCGCGGCGCGACGAGCACCGGCTCGGCCTCCGGCTCGTCGGCGGGGATCAGCCGCGCCTCGCCGGTCTCGTGGTCGTGCGCATGGATGACGATGAAGCGCCGGGACTGCGTCTTGCCGAGCCCGACGAAGAACCCCGGATCCGCCTCCTCGTAGACGAGGACGTCGTCGGAGGCCGGCGTGCCGAGCCGGTGCCGGTAGACGCGAGACGGCCGATGGTTGGCGTCGAGCCTCACGTAGAACAGGTGGCGCCCGTCGGCCGACCACACGGCCCCTCCGCTCGTGTCGGCGATCTGGTCGGCGAGATCATGCCCGCTGGCAAGGTCGCGCACCGACACGAGGTAGAACTCCGAGCCCGAATCGTCGTGCGCCCAGGCGAGCTTGGTATGGTCGGGCGAATGCGAGACACCGCCGATCCGGAAATAGGCGCGGCCTTCCGCGAGCGCGTTGCCGTCCAGAAGAACCTCCTCCGGGCCGCCCTCGCGCGGCGTGCGCACGAAGAGCTGGTGCTGTCCGCCCTCGACGTAACGCGTGGCATAGGCATAGGGGCCGTCGGGGGCGGGAACCGTCGAATCGTCCTCCTTTATGCGGCCGCGCATCTCCTTGAAGAGCGTCTCCTGCAGGCCCTCCGTGTCGGTCATGCACGCGGCGAAATAGGCATTCTCCGCCGCCAGATAGGCCCGGATCTCCGGATCGAGCGCGGCCGGATTGCGCATCACCTCCTGCCAGTTCTCCGCGCGCAGCCACGAATATTCGTCGGTGCGGACGTGACCGTGGCGGGTGAACGTCACGGGGCGCTTCGCGGCATTCGGCGGGACGAGGGGCTCTGGCATGGCAGCCGAGGTAGGAGGAAACGCGGGGTGGGGCAAGCCGGGCGGGCCCTTCTCGCCCGATCAAGCGAGCCGTGCCGATGCCCAGCTGCGGCCCGATCCCTGGTTCGCAGAAGGGACCGGAATGCCGGGAGCCGAGTTCCTCCCGGAATGTTTCGAATGTTCGGCGGTTGCCGGCCGCGAAAGCGCCGTTTATGTCGGGTCGCCCACGTCCTGCCGACCTTGCATCCGGATGCCCGCCGTATCGTCTGACTGGACCTTTCTCGCCATGCTCGCTCCGTTCGTGGCGGCGCTCCTCGCGCCGGCGGCGAAGCGGGTCTTCGGCGCGTCCGCAGGCTGGGTGCTCGCAATCGCTCCGGCGGCGATGTTCCTGCATTTCGCCAGGCTTCTGCCGGCGGTCAGCGCGGACCAGGTGCTCACCGGCGCGCTCGTCTGGTCGGAGCGCTTCGGCATCGACTTCTCGTTCCGCATCGACGGGTTGAGCCTCCTCTTCGCGCTCCTCATCACCGGCATCGGGACGTTCATCGTCATCTATTCCGGGGCCTACCTGAAAGGGCATCCGCTGCAGGGGCGCTTCTTCGGCTTCATCCTGCTCTTCATGGGCTCGATGCTCGGCCTCGTCCTGGCAGACGGGTTCCTGACGCTCTTCGTGTTCTGGGAGATGACCTCGATCAGCTCCTTCCTGCTGATCGGGTTCGATCACAACCGGATCGCGGCGCGGCGTGCGGCGCTGCAGGCGCTGGTCGTCACCGGCGGCGGCGGGCTGGCGCTCCTGGCGGGCCTCCTCCTGATCATGGCGACGACCGGTATCACCTCGATGTCGGGTGCCCTCGCGGCCGGGGACACGCTCCGCGCCCATCCCTATTACCTTGCCTTCCTGATCCTGGTGCTCGGCGGCGCCTTCACCAAGTCGGCGCAGTTCCCGTTCCATTTCTGGCTGCCGAACGCCATGGAGGCGCCGACGCCGGTCTCCGCGTACCTGCATTCCGCGACCATGGTGAAGGCGGGCGTCTATCTCCTGATGCGGTTTCAGCCGGTGCTCGGCGACACGGCGGCCTGGACGACGATCCTGCCGATCTTCGGCGGGGTCACGCTGATTGCCGGCGCGCTGCTGGCGGTGCGGCAGACCGATCTCAAGATGCTGCTCGCCTACACCACGATGGCCTCGCTCGGCCTCCTGGTCATGCTGACGGGCACGAGCCTCGACGGTGCCATCCTCGGGGCGGCGACCTACCTGCTCGCGCATTCCCTCTTCAAGGGTGCCCTGTTCATGGTCGTCGGCGGGATCGACCACGAAGCGGGCACGCGCGACGTCACGAAACTCGGCGGGCTTGCGCGCGAGATGCCGATCACGCTCGCCGCCGCGCTCGGCGCCGCGATCTCGATGGGCGGCCTGCCGCTCACGATCGGGTTCTTCGGCAAGGAAGCGATGTACGAGGGCCTGCTGCACGGCTCCGGGCTTGCGTTCGCCGCACTGTTCGTCGCTGTCATCGGCAACGGGCTGATGTTCGCCGCCGGTTTCGCCGTCGCGCTGCTGCCCTTCTTCGGGCGGCGCCGCGCGCCGAACGCCCATGTCCACGAGGGGCCGGTCGGGCTCTGGATCGGGCCGCTCGTGCTCGCGCTTGCGGGCATCGCTGCGATCCTCTTCGGCGCCTGGACGGGCCGGAACCTCGTCCTGCCGACGGTCTACGCGGTTGCCGGCATCCGGTCGGAGGCGGCCGTATCGGCCGCCATTCACTTCAATCTCGCGCTCGCGCTCTCGCTCGTGACGGTGGCGATCGGCGTGCTCGTGCTGTGGCGGATCGCCCATGCCCGTGCGGCGATGGCGCGGATCCTTGCGGCCATAGGGTGGGGTCCAGACCGCGGCTTCGACCAATTCATCGCGGGGTTGACCCGGTTCGCCGCGGGCGTCACCCGGAACGTCCAGACCGGGAACCTCGAGACCTACATCTTCGTGACGATGGCTGCGACGGCGCTCGCGCTTCTCGTACCGATGGCGATCTTCGACGAATGGCCCGGCTGGCCGTCGGTGACGATGCCTTCGCTGCCGGAAGCGTCGATGATCGCGCTCGCCGTCGCCGGGGTCGCCGTCGTCCTCGCCACGAAGCGCCGCCTCACCGCCATCGTCTCGCTCGGCGTGCAGGGCTTCGCGGTCGCCGTTCTCTTCATGCTCTACGGCGCGCCCGACCTCTCGTTCACGCAGTTCATGGTCGAGACCCTCTCCGTCGTCATCATCACTCTTGCGATGACCCGCCTGTCGCTGAGCCCGTCCGACCACCGCTCCGCCTTCGAATTCACGAAGGATGCCAGCATCGCGACCGCCTGCGGGATCGGTTTCGGTCTGGCGCTTCTCGCGGTCACGGCCTCGCCCTTCGATGCGCGCCTGTCGGACTTCTTCGCGGAGAACGCGCGGACGATCGCGCACGGCCGCAACATCGTGAACGTCATCATCGTCGACTTCCGCGGGCTCGATACGCTGGGCGAGATCAGCGTGGTCATGATCGCCGGCCTCTCGATCCTGGCGCTCCTCCGCGTCCGCGCCGCCTGGAGCCGCCGCGACGAAGAGGGCCCGGCATGAGGACTATCATCTTCCGGACGATCGCGCCGTTCCTGACCGCGCTGATGATCCTGTTCTCGATCTTCGTGCTGCTGCGCGGACACAACGAGCCGGGCGGCGGCTTCATCGGCGGCCTGATCGCCGCATCCGCACTTTCGATCTACGGCATCGCCTGCGGCGTGAGGGCGGTGCGCCGGGCGCTCGTCTTCTCGCCGATGGCTTTGTCGGCGTTCGGGCTTTTCCTTGGAGCCCTCGCCGGTCTGCCGTCGCTGATCGCCGGCGTGCCCTATCTCACGGGCCTCTGGTGGACGCCGCATGTGGGCGAGACGGAATTGCCGATCGCCACGCCCGTCCTCTTCGACATCGGCGTCTATTTCGTGGTGGTCGGGGCGATCAGCGCCATCGGGCTCACGCTCGAGGAGAGGGAGCGCTGATGGAGGCACCGCTCGCCGTGCTCGTCGGCATCCTGTTCGGCGCGAGCATCTATCTTCTGCTGTCGAACTCCCTCATCCGCATCCTGCTGGGGCTGGTGATCCTTTCGAACGCCGTGAACCTCCTGATCTTCACGGCCGGGCGGATCATCCGCGAGGTGCCGCCGGTGATCGCGATCGACGCGATGGTGCCGGAGAACGTCGTCGCCAATCCGCTGCCGCAGGCACTGATCCTGACCGCCATCGTGATCTCGTTCTCGCTCTTCGCCTTCGTGCTGGTGCTGGTGTTCCGGACCTATCAGGCCGTCGGCTCCGACCGGACGCCGGAGCTCGACGCGGCCGAGCCGCCTGGCGGCCCGATCGCTCCTGAGGGGTACTGACTTGGCCGTAGCTCCGGGAGTGGATATCGCGCGCGCGATGGTGACGGCGGCGACGCCGGCGGCGGACTGGCTGGTCGTTGCGCCGGTCGTCGTCACCATCCTGGCCGGCAGCGTCCTGGTGATGCTCAGGTCGTTCCCGCGCCTGCAGCCGATCATCGCGATCGCTGCCATGGCGACGCTCGTCCTGAGCAATTCGCTCCTTCTGGTGCGGGTCGCGGCGGAGGGGCCGCTGACGATGACGATGGGGCGGTGGCTGCCGCCGTTCGGCATCTCCTTCAGCGCGGACGTTCTGGGCGCAACGCTCGCCTTGACCGCGTCGGTCGTGGCCCTTGCGGTCGCCGTCTACGGCGTGCGGGATGTGCCTTCGGGACTGCGCCGGTTCGGCTTCTACCCGTGCCTCGTCCTGATGATGGCGGGCGTCTCCGGCGCGTTCCTGACCGGCGACGTCTTCAACCTCTATGTCTGGTTCGAGGTCCTGCTCATAGCGTCCTTCGGGCTGATCGTGCTCGGCAACGGCCGCGAACAGCTGGACGGTGCGATCCGCTATGCGATCCTCAATCTCCTCGCGACGACGCTGTTCCTGATCGCGGTCGGCTACCTCTACGGCCTGACCGGCACGCTCAACATGGCCGACATCACCGTCCGGCTGCGCGACATGGGCGGCACCGCCCCGGTCAACACGATTGCCGCGCTGTTCATCCTCGCCTTCGCCATGAAGGCGGCGGCCTTCCCCGTGAACTTCTGGCTGCCTGCGTCCTATCACACGCCGATGATCTCGGTCGCCGCCCTCTTCGCGGGCCTCCTGACCAAGGTCGGGGTCTACGCACTGCTGCGCGTCATCGTGATGCTGATGCCCGAGCAGCGGGCGATCTACGCCGACCTGCTCGCAATCGTGGCGATCGCGACGATGCTGATCGCCGGCCTCGGCGCAGTCGCGCAGTCCGACCTCAGGCGGATGCTCGGCTATTTCGTGATCACCGGCATCGGCGCCATGATTGCAGGCCTTGCCCTCGGAACGCAGCTCGCGCTGGCCGGCGCGACCTTCTACGCCGTCCATTCGATGATCGTGAGCGCCGCGCTCTATCTCGGCGTCGGGCTCGCCGGACGGGTCGGGCACTCGTTCGACAGCCGTGCGCTCGGCGGCATCTATGCGCGTGCGCCGTGGCTGTCCGCGGTCTTCCTCGTCCTGGTCTTCGCGATCGCGGGCCTTCCGCCCTTTTCCGGGTTCTGGCCGAAGGTCCTCATCACCGAGGCTGCGCTGGAGCAGGGCAGGTGGCTTCTGGCGGGATCCATCCTTCTGTCCGGGTTTCTGACGACGATTGCGGGCGGACGCGCCTTCGCGCTGGCCTTCTGGCGCGGCGGGCCGTTCGGGACACCGGACGGCACCTCGGACGATGCCGGGCTTGCGAGGCTACCTGCCGGCGAGACCGCCTGGCTCCTTGCGCCGATGGCGTTCCTCGCCGCGCTCGCCGTGCTGATCGGGCTCTGGCCCGATACCCTCATGACGCTCGCCGACGCCTCCGCGATGGCGCTGCTCGATCCGTCGGCGTATGTCAGGTCGGTCTTCGGGGGATCACCATGAGCGTCCTCTTTCCGGTCAACCTGCTGCTTGCTTTCGTATGGGCGGCGGTGACCGCCGACTTCAGCCTCGCCAACCTCGTGCTGGGCTTCGTGCTGGCGGCCCTGGGCCTCTGGCTGATCCGCGACCAGGTCGGAACCCGGGTCTATTTCGGGAGGACCCGGCGCGTGATAGGCCTGCTTTTCGTGTTCCTCTACGAACTGGTGAAATCCGCGCTGCGGGTGGCTTGGCTGGTGGTGCAGCCGCGCATGCCGCTCCGTCCGGGCATCATCGCCTATCCCCTGCGCGTCGACCGCGACTTCGAGATTACGCTCCTTGCCAACCTGATCACGCTCACCCCGGGCACGCTGTCGGTCGATGTGTCGGCCGACCGGCGCTACCTCTTCATCCACGCCGTGGACGTGCCCGATCCGGAGGCGTTGAAGCGCGATATCGCGCACAGCTTCGAGCGGCGGATCATGGAGGCCTTGCGGTGACGGCTGCCGACTTCCTCGATCTCTGCGTCGATTTCGCGCTGGTGCTGATCGCAATCTCCTATGCGCTGCTGGTGGTGCGCCTGGTGATCGGCCCGAGCCTCGCCGACCGCATTCTCGCCCTCGACCTCGTAACGACGCTCGGCGTCGGCTTCATCGGCGTCATCGGCGTGAAGACCGGCTTTTACCTCTATGTCGACGTGGCCATAGCCGTCGGCCTCGTCGGGTTCCTGGCTACCGTGGCGCTCGCACGCTTCTATTCAGTCCGCCGCGAGGGGGACGACGAGCAGACCGGACTGGAGGAGACGCGATGATGGAGGCCGTCTTCTCGGTCGTCGCCGGGCTGCTGATCGTGATCGGCGCCGGATTCGCGCTCGTCGGTGCCGTCGGGATCGTCCGTTTCCCGGATCTCTACACGCGCATGCATGCGGCGAGTAAGGCCGGCACGATCGGCTCCGGCATCATCCTCATCGCGCTTGCAGTGGATGCCATGCAGTTCGGCGTCGCGACGCGGGCGCTGGCAGGCGTCGTCTTCCTCCTCCTGACCGCCCCGGTTGCGGCCCATCTCCTCGCCCGGGCCGCCGTTTCGGCCGGCCTGCGGCCTTGGCGCGGGACCACCCTTGACGAGCGGACGGCGCAGCAGGCCGCTCGCCTCAGGGACTGAGTTCGGCGCGCGCTTTCGTCGCAATGCAAGTCAACGATAATGTATGGAAGCTCCCCCGCGGGAAGAGATACCCCTTCGTTCATGGGGTCGCCAAAGCGTGTTCCGCTACGTCATGTCCAAGTTTGGCCGACATCTTTGGGTATTCGGGGCGTTGACTGCTGGTGATGCCGAACTGCACGAAATCGCCGGGAGAAGACTTGGCTTCCCCGCAGACGGAGATCGGAATGACGGAAAGCGTTGATCAGGACGAGCTGATCGCACTGACGGCTGACATCGTGGCCGCGTATGTGAGCAACAATGACATCGCCGCGACGGACCTGTCGAATCTGATCGGCAACGTGCACCAGGCCCTGCTGCAGAGCGCGTCCGGGACCGCGGAGCCCGAGGCCGAACCCCTGAAGCCGGCCGTGCCGGTGAAGAAGTCCGTGCATCCCGACTACATCATCTGCCTGGAGGACGGCCGGCAGTTCAAGTCGCTGAGGCGGCACCTCCGCAGCCGGTACAACCTCACGCCCGAGCAGTATCGCGAGAAGTGGGGCCTGCCGGCCGACTACCCGATGGTGGCGCCGAATTATGCGGAGACGCGGTCGAAGCTCGCGAAGGAGATGCGCCTCGGCCACAAGCGGACGCAAGCGGAGTGAAAGGCCGCCCGTCGCCCCGGAGCGCCGAGGCGGCGGGCGGACAGCCGGAGTCTCTCACCAAACTCAGGGGAGTCCATGCCACGTGGAGTGCCCGGCCTGAGCCGCGAATGCGATCCGGCGCGGATGGCG
>NZ_JBQYEX010000010.1:0-89735 GCF_052655945.1 Faunimonas sp. B44
AAGCCGGAGGCGCCCGGAATTTCGGGAGGGGGGCTGGACCGCGCCAAGAGACGGGCGCTCGATGCCATGCGAAACGAGCGCTGACGCGGCTGCTGTTTCCCGGGATAGGTCCAGGCTCCATCGCAGCCACGGGGGCGGCGGCGGTGCACCGCCCCCCTCCCGAAAGCGGCTCCGCCGCTTTCGACCTCCCCGCGAGGGGGAGGTTGGGGCGCCGTGCCGTTTCGCGTGGTGCGGACGCGGCGGATGGTCCGCGTTTCCTCTCGCTCTGTCGTCATGCCCGGGCTTGACCCGGGCATCCAGCGCGGCCTCGCCGCAGGGGGCGCCGCTCGTGGATCGCCGGATCAAGTCCGGCGATGACGACAGAGTGTGGGGCGGGGGTGGTGCGGTCGACCCCCTGCGTTTCCTCTCGCGCTGTCGTCCTGCCCGGGCTTGACCCGGGCATCCAGCAGGCGGTGCCGCGGGGATGGCGCTGCTTGGATCGCCGGATCAAGTCCGGCGATGACGACAGGGGGTGGGGCGGGGGCGGTGCTGCTGACCCGCTGCGGCTCCTCTCGTTCTGTCGTCATGCCCGGGTTCGACCCGGGCATCCAGTGCGGCCGTGCCGCGGGGGAGGCGCAGCCGGATCGCCGGATCAAGTCCGGCGATGACGACAGAGAGTGGGGCGGGGGCGGTGCTGCTTGGA
The DNA here is from genome assembly GCF_052655945.1 of Faunimonas sp. B44. Classification (NCBI taxonomy): domain Bacteria; kingdom Pseudomonadati; phylum Pseudomonadota; class Alphaproteobacteria; order Hyphomicrobiales; family Afifellaceae; genus Faunimonas; species Faunimonas sp. B44. The sequence continues at coordinate 683 of NZ_JBQYEX010000010.1, forward strand.
TCGCCGGTCGATGCGCGGCGATGACAGGGATAGGGGCGCGGGTGAGCTCAGAGGGCGGTCCAGCCGCCGTCGACGGGGAGGGGGGTGCCGGTGATCTGGGCGGCGGCGTCGGAGCAAAGGAAGACGGCGAGGGCGCCGATGGCGGAGACCTCGACGAATTCCTTGGTGGGCTGGCGGGCGAGCATGACGTTGCGGATCACCTCGTCGCGGCCGAGGCCGTGCGCCTTCATCTGGTCCTCGACCTGGCCCTCCACGAGCGGCGTGCGCACATAGCCCGGGCAGATGGCGTTGCAGGTGGTGCCGGCCTCGGCGAGCTCGAGCGCGACGGTGCGGGTCAGCCCGATCAGGCCGTGCTTGGCGGCGACGTAGGCGGACTTGTAGGGCGAGGCGGTGAGCCCGTGCGCCGAGGCGATGTTGACGATGCGGCCCCAGCCGGCCGCGCGCATGGCCGGCACCGCGGCGCGGATCGTGTGGAAGGCGGAGGAGAGGTTGACGGCGAGGATCGCGTCCCAGCGCTCCGGCGGGAAGTCCTCGATCCTGGCGACGTGCTGGATGCCGGCATTGTTGACGAGGATCTGGACGGGGCCGAAGGCGTCGGCCGCCGCCTCCACCAGGCGGACGCAGGCCGCGGGATCGGCCATGTCGGCCGCGACGTAGACCGCCTTCACGCCGTGCGCGCCCGCGACCCGCTCCGCCATCGCATGGTCCTCCGGGCGGTCGGTGAAGGAATTGAGCACGACGTTCGCGCCCGCGCCGGCCAGCGCCTCGGCGATGGCCAGCCCGATGCCGGAGGTCGACCCGGTCACGATCGCGGTCTTGTCGGAAAGCATCGCCGTCTTCTCCTCGTCTCGAAGAGCGCATATCTATTGCAGCGCAGCAGGGAAGGCCATCGGGCCGACCGGCGCGGGCCGCGTTGACTTCGGGCGCCGCCTTCGCCACCTCAAGCCGTAATGAACGGGGATCCGATGCACGCGCACGCCATCCATGCCGGGCCGAGCCCGCGTCGCAGCACCGTCGCGGTCGACGTCGGCGGCGTCACAGTCGGCGGCGGCGCCCCGGTCGTCGTGCAGTCGATGACGAACACCGACACGGCGGACGTGGAGAGGACGGTCGCCCAGGTCGCCGCGCTCGCCCGCGCCGGCTCCGAGATCGTGCGCATCACGGTCGACCGCGACGAGGCGGCGGCGGCCGTGCCGCACATCCGCGAGCGGCTCGACCGGATGGGCGTCACCGTGCCGCTCGTCGGCGACTTCCACTTTATCGGCCACAAGCTGCTGGCCGACCATCCGGCCTGCGCCGAGGCGCTCGAGAAGTACCGCATCAATCCCGGCAATGTCGGCTTCCGCGAGAAGCGCGACCGGCAGTTCGCGGCGATCGTGGAGACGGCGATCTCGCACGGCAAGACGGTCCGGATCGGGGTGAACTGGGGCTCGCTCGACCAGGCGCTGCTGACGCGGCTGATGGACGAGAACGCGGCGTCGGCCGCGCCGCTCACGGCAGCCGCGGTGACGCGCGAGGCGATGGTGCGCTCGGCGCTCATCTCCGCCGAGCAGGCGGAGGAGATCGGGCTTGCCCGCAACCGCATCATCCTCTCCGCCAAGGTCAGCCAGGTGCAGGAGCTGATCGCCGTCTACCGGATGCTCGCGGCGCGCACCGACCACGCGCTCCATCTCGGCCTGACGGAGGCCGGCATGGGCTCGAAGGGCATCGTCGCCTCGTCGGCGGCGATGGGCATCCTGCTCCAGGACGGGATCGGCGACACGATCCGCGTCTCGCTGACGCCGGAGCCGGGCGGCGACCGGACGCTGGAGGTGAAGGTCGCGCAGGAGCTCCTGCAGACCATGGGCTTCCGCGCCTTCGTGCCGGTGGTGGCGGCCTGCCCGGGCTGCGGGCGGACGACCTCGACGCTCTTCCAGGAGCTCGCCAAGGAGATCCAGGACAACATCGCGGAACGCATGCCGGTGTGGCGCGAGACCTATCCGGGCGTGGAGGCGCTGCAGGTCGCGGTGATGGGCTGCATCGTGAACGGGCCGGGGGAATCGAAGCACGCCGACATCGGCATCTCGCTGCCGGGCACGGGCGAGACGCCGGCGGCGCCGGTCTTCATCGACGGCAGGAAGGCGATGACGCTGCGCGGAACGACGATCGCGGCCGAGTTCAAGCAGATCGTCGAGGACTACATCGAGAAGCGCTTCGGGCGCGCGCGCTCCGACATCGAGGCGGCGTGAGGCGGGACGCGCGTCACGCGGCGGGGGAGCGGCCGGTCTCGGCCGGGCGGCTCCAGCCATAGCGCCAGACATAGAGCGCGAGGCCGATGATCGGGCCGAAGATGTCGGTCCAGAAGATGACGCCCGCATTGCCGGGCGCGAAATTGCCGGCCGTCACCATCTGGTAGACATGGCCGCCGGCCGCACCCCACAGGAAGAAGGCGGGCCCGAGGATCGCCGCGAGGCGCATGCCCCGGCTGCCGTGGAAGGCGAGGAGCCCGACGACCGCGAAGCCGAGGCTCGCGAAGCCGACCTCGGCCTGGAACGGGCTGTCCTCCCAGCCGATGAAGCGGGCCGTCATCGCGCCGAAGAAGACGTGCATGACGAAATTGTAGAAGAAGGCGATGGCGATCGAGAAGAGCAGATAGAAGGCGAGGAAGGCCTCCGCCGGCTGGCTGGAATGGCGCGGCCGGTGCTCGGCCGCGAGCGCGACGAGGGCCGCGAGCGCGCCGAGGATCAGCACCGTCAGCGTGAAGTTCTCCAGCGCAAGCCGGATCGCCGTCTCCATTCGAAATCCCCCGTTTCCGCCCCGCTCCGGGCGGCGCTATGTTCCCGGCCGGTTGCTAAGGAATCCTGAAACGGCAGGCGTGGCAAGCGATGCGGACGATCGGGGAAGCGGCGGACATCGAGGCGGGGCTTGAGGCGCTGACGGCGGCAGACCCGCGGCTCGCGCCCGTGCTCGCGGCGGCGGGCGAGGTGCCGCTCCGGCGGAATGCCGGCGGCTTCGAGGGGCTCGCCGCCATCATCACCTCGCAGCAGATCTCGAACGCCGCCGCCGACGCGATCTGGGGCAGGCTCCGGGCGGCGGTCGACCCGTTCACGCCGGACGCCTTCCTCGCCGCGGAGGCGGAGACGCTGAAGGCGGCGGGGCTGTCGCGGCCGAAGATCCGCACGCTGACAGCCTTCGCCGGCGCCTGCGCGGACGGCTTCGACGTCGAGGCGCTCGGCCTCATGCCGCCGGAGGAGGCGGTGGCGGCGATGGTCGTCCATCCCGGCATCGGGCGCTGGACGGCGGAGATCTACCTGCTCTTCTGCCTCGGGCACCCGGACGTCTTCCCGGCCGGCGACCTCGCGCTGCAGGCCGCGGTCGGCGACGCCTTCGCGCTCGAGGCGCGGCCGAACGAGAAGGCGCTGCGGGCGATCGCGGAGGCGTGGTCGCCCTGGCGCGGGGTCGCGGCGCGGCTCTTCTGGTCCTATTACCGGGTGCGGCGCGAGACCCGGTTGCGCGCCGCGCCCGACCTGCCTTAGCTAGCCGCCATGCTCGACGGACCCCGCATCGCGCCCGCTTCCGGCGGGCGGCCCCGCAGCCTCGTGATCTTCCTGCACGGCTACGGCGCCGACGGCCGCGACCTGATCGCGATCGGCCGGGAATGGGCGGGGCTCATGCCGCACACCGCCTTCGTCGCGCCCGACGCGCCGGACGCCTGCGCCGGCGCGCCGATGGGCCGGCAATGGTTCCCGCTCACCATGCGCGACCCGCGCGAATATGCCCGCGGCGTCGCGGCCGCGCAGCCCGGGCTCGACGCCTTCCTCGTCGCCGAGCTCGCCCGGCACGGGCTCTCGGAGGAGGCGGTCGCGCTGGTCGGCTTCAGCCAGGGCACGATGATGGCGCTCCATGTCGGCCCGCAGCGGCGGCGCCCGCTCGCCGGCATCCTCGGCTATTCGGGGCTGCTCGCCGACCCGCGCGCGCTGAAGGCGGACGGCATCAGCCGGCCGCCGGTCTTCCTCGTCCACGGCGACCGCGACGACCTCGTCCCCGTCGGCGCCGTCTTCACCGCCGCCCAGGCGCTCGCCGCGGCCGACATCCCGGTGCAATGGCACATCTCCGCCGGCGTGCCGCACGGCATCGGCCCCGACGGACTGGAGTTCGGCGGGGATTTTTTGCGGCGCGTGCTGCCGGGGTGAGGGGGTGTGTCGGAGTTTGATGTGAGCCAACTTAAAGAATCCGCCTGTGATGATAGTGGCCTTTATCAATCGGACAGGAGATGCACACCCAAGGCTCTGCGCTTCTGGGGAGCGCTGCACTTCGCAGTCGTCTGAGAATAGAAGTCTCTGAAATCCGCTAAGCGACGGTCTATTTCTCGATCCAGCCGTTCGAACACGTCGGGGCACTTGGAAATGCGGAATGATCGTCGCCAACCACGAACTACATGGTCGATCGCAACAAGGGTCTGAGCATAACAGCGATCCTGCCCGGTTAACTTTCGGTCTTTTGCGGCCTTTGCAATCGAGTGTTTGCCCACAGAAATTAAGTCATTGACTTGCTTCACTAGCCTAAGGTTGGCTGCATCAGCAGGCGGGTAGATGCCAGGTAGTAGTTTGTAACCTAAAAACACCCATCCATCGTCAACAGTTCCTATGAACGCTTTTGTAGGTGATTTGCAAGGATCATATATATCCATTCCTAATTCGGACAAATGGCGTTTCGCCCCCTCTAACGCTTTCCCAACAGCCGATCTTGATTTCCCCATTACTATAAAATCATCGATATAGCGGATGCAGGTTATGCCTCGCGCATTCATCTGCCGATCGAAACGCTCGAGGACGATATTGCCGGCGAGTGCCGAAAGGGGGCAGCCCTGCGCCACGCCGTCCTTCCCAGTCGGGAAGAGCTTGCGATCATCCTCGCTCAGCTTGTCTGCATTTGAAAGTTCGACGGTGAGCGCACAATCGACAAGCTGAACGAATTCGGGCTCGACGGATCCTCGTGTCAAAAAATCGATCACATCGGGCCGCGAAATTTTCGTGAAGAACCCCGAAATGTCAGACCCGGCGACATATCGGTCGCCCGCCTTAACGCGCTCATCGAATAACTTTATCGCATGGTCCACGCCGCGGCCACGGATGCCGCCGACCGACGTGGGCGTTTTCAGGACACTCTGGACGGCAGAGATTTCTGTAGCGTCTTGAAGAACGTCGAGGATCGCACGTTGGACAATCCGATCCTCCAAAGGCGCGACGACGATCGGCCTCTTTCCCGGCTTGCCACCGCCCTTGGGTGGGGTTGCACCGTAAGCTTTGTCAAAGTGGTAGCCATCGCGGAGCCGACGCTGAAGCTTGCTAAGGTTGGATGGCAAGTTCTCACCGAACTTGCGTGCATTCAGCTTCGTTGTCTTCTGCTGCGATGTCTCAGCATTCCGCCGAATGGCATGCCACGCGGCCAACAACACGGGCATCGAGCGAACACGCTTGCAGAGCGTCGTTCCCTTGGACCTAGCTCTGGGGCCTGCCGACAAAGTTATCCCCCGGCCAGGTGTGTCCTTCAAGCGAAGCCCCGACGCCGATAGACGGCGAGGCATCGACCTGCACCGCGAAGCTCATCGCCCCGCGATGGTCCCCGCCTCTCGGACCTGCACCCGTTACGGGCCAAGCGAGAATAAGGGCCAGTGACAAAACGGCTGCCGTTCTCAGGCTTGTCGCCAGAGTAACCGACACCGAGAAAACTCCGCGGACGCGCATGGTAACTCCCCCTTCCAGCTTAGCAGCTTTTTGGGCGCGTCAAGTCCTTGCGCGGCTCCCCGCCCTGGCGGACATTTAAGTTCGGAGACTGTTCGACAGGCCGCCATAGACGGAACACCAGTCTCGCACATGTCAGCCGGGGCGTGCGGGCGTCCTTCAAGCGAAGCCCCGACGCCTATAGACGGCGAGGCATCGACCTGCACCGCGAAGCTCATCGCCCCGCGATGGTCCCCGCCTCTCGGACCTGCACCCGTTACGGGCCAAGCGAGAATAAGGGCCAAGTCAGCACCTTCAACTTACCCGATTGCGAATGAGAAGGAAAGGTGAACATTCCCAGCTCGGTCGCCGCAAACCGCAAAAGCGGGGATTCTACGGAGAAATATCCCCAGAATTCGTCAGTTGGGCTCGCGTATCGGCGGCTCAGGCTCGGATTGGAAGCCGTCTGCACTCATAGAGCGGCGGTTCGCCCCCCCAACTTCTCAAGGATGACACGGGCGTTATCGACTATGGCGTCGGCCGAGTGGGGTCGGGCTTCGGTGAAACGGCACGCGGCATGACGATAGGCGTGGCGCCCGATGCCGAACCGGTCGTGGATGTGGCGCGGAAAGGCGGGCGGTGCGGGGGCTCGGGGGCGCCGCCGGAGCGCGGTCGGCGGGGGCGGGGCGGGGGCCCGGCGCGAAAGGTGACCGGGGGTTGATCCATGTCAAGGTGAGTTCACGCTCGAGCGGCATTCTGGATCCGTCCCGGTCCGGAAATCGGCGGCGCCCTCGAGGTCCGTGAGGAGCCTCGAAGGACGAGGGCCGGCGCCGGCATGATGCTCGGGCGCCCGCGGACCGTGGACCATTCGACCGCTCCTCACGGGATGCGCAGCAATGAGCAAGTTCGTGGTCATCGTGTTTCCTGGTGAGGCGCAGGCCTACGAGGGCACGCGCGTGCTGACCGAACTCCATGCCGAAGGCAGCGTGACGCTCTACGGCATGGCGGTCATCGCGAAGGACGCGGCAGGCCATTCATCGATCAAGGCGGAAGCCGATGCCGGCCCGCTCGGAACCGCCGTCGGCGCCCTCGTCGGCGGCCTTCTCGGCGTGATCGGCGGACCGGTCGGCGTGCTCGCCGGCGCGGCCGGCGGGACGCTGATGGGAAGCGTGGTCGACATCGTCAATTACGGCGTCGGCGAGGACTTCGTGGTGCAGGTTTCCGAGGAGCTCGGCGCAGGCAAGACCGCAATCGTCGCCGAGCTCGTGGAGAACTGGACGACGCCGCTGGATGCGCGGATGGAAGCCCTGGGCGGCACCGTGCTGCGGACCTGGCGCGCGGACTTCGAGGACGAGCAAGTCGCCAAGGAGGTGACCGCACTCAGGGCCGATCTCGAACAGCTGAGAGCCGAATATGCCGAGGCGCGCGAGGAGGCGAGAGCCGCGATCAAGGCGAAGCTGGACCAGGCGGAGAGCGATCTCGAAGCGGCCGAAGAGAGACTCGAGGCCAGACTGGAAGCCTTGAAGGCGGAGGTGAACGCCAAGGTGGCTGCGCTCGAAAAGCAGCTCGTCGAGGCGCACGCGGATGCCAAGGAGAAGATCAGGCGGAACATCGCCGCCATCCGGGCCGACTACGAGGCCCGTTCCGCCAAGCTGAAGCAGGCGTGGGCGCTCGCGAAGGAAGCGCTCGCCGCCTGAGGCAGCCGACGAGATCCGGCGGGCCGGCCGGCGAGGCCCGGCCCCCGGCCACACGGGATCCGACATGGCGCCCGCCGCCTTGCGGACCATTCACAGTCCACGCGAGCCGGAGGCTTTCATGCCGGAGCAAAGCAGCATGCACGACTATCTGAACTGGACGAAGGAGCGGATCGACGAGATGGACGCCACGCTCGCCGCGCTCGAAGGCAAGGCGGCGGAGGTCAAGGCCGAGTCCCAGGCCATGACCGAGGAGGCGGTCGCCGAACTGACGAAGCAGCGCGATGGGTTCCAGGCGCAGGCCAGGGCGCTGGCCGAAGCGGGCGGATCGGCGCTGCTGGCCGGCAAGGGGCAGCTGGAAGCGCAGTGGCGCGACTTCGAAGCCCGGGTGAAGGCCTATTTCGAGACGGTCGGGAAGCAGATCGGACAGCAGCAGGCGACGTTCCAGGAGATCGCCGCAGCGCAGGTGAAGGCCTGGCGCGAAGCAGCCGAGACGTTCAACGGCGAAGCCGCCAAGCTCGCGGCTGCGAAGCGCGCCGACGTGGACGCCGCCGTCAAGCAGATGAAGGCGGACGCGGCGGAGGCGGAGGCCCGGCTCCGGACGCTGAAGCAGGCCGGCAGCGAATCCTGGGCGGCGATGAGTGCGGCCCTCGCAGAATCGCGCAAGGCCTTCGACCAGGCCAACCAGAAGGCGTGGGAGGCCCTCAAGCGCGCCACGCCCCCGTCCGCCTGAGCCGGCCGCCCCGGCCGCCCTCCGCGGGCGCGACGGATCCGGAGCGCCGCCTGCGGATGCGCTCCGGACCGACGACCTTGCCGGGTCCCGCTCCGGCGGCGACAGGTCCGGCCCGGGCGAACGAAGCTGCCCGGTGCAAGCAGGGCTGACCTGCAGGCGCCTTTTCGCCTTGCATTCGGCTGCCGCGAAGCTATCCGTGCGGCTTCAGTTCGGATCCCGCAATGCGGGTGGCTCTTCCGGCCGCCGATCCGCCGGACAATCCTCACACCCTGTGAGACGACAGCCGGCGCGCGGGGACGACCCGCGCCGCCCGCCAGGACCCCATGATCAGTTTCGACGCCTACCGCAGCCAGTGGCTGGGCAACATCCGCGGCGACCTGCTTTCGGGCATCGTCGTTGCCCTGGCGCTCATACCCGAAGCCATCGCCTTCTCCATCATCGCCGGGGTCGACCCGAAGGTCGGCCTCTACGCATCCTTCTCGATCGCCGTGATAACCGCCATCGCCGGCGGCCGCCCCGGCATGATCTCCGCCGCGACGGCCGCAACCGCGGTGCTGATGGTCACTCTCGTGCGCGACCACGGCCTGGAGTACCTGCTCGCAACCACCGTGCTGGCGGGCCTCCTCCAGATCGCCGCGGGGGTCGCCCGCCTCGGGCGGCTCATGCGCTTCGTCTCGCGATCGGTGATGACGGGCTTCGTGAACGCCCTCGCCATCCTGATCTTCATCGCTCAGATTCCGGAGCTCGTGGGCGTGCCCTGGCTGACCTACCCCCTGGTCGCCGGCGGCCTCGCGATCATCTACCTGTTCCCGCTGCTCACCAAGGCCGTTCCTTCGCCACTCGTCACCATCGTCGTGCTGACGGTGCTGGCGATCGTCTTCGGCTGGGACGTCCGCACGGTGGGGGACATGGGGGCTCTGCCCGACACGCTCCCGATGTTCCTCATCCCCGGCGTGCCGCTCACGCTCGAGACGCTGACGATCATCCTGCCCTATGCCGCCGCGGTCGCGGTGGTCGGGCTGCTCGAAAGCCTGATGACGGGGCAGATCGTCGATGACCTCACCGATACGCCGTCGAACCGGAACCAGGAATGCATCGGCCAGGGCCTGGCGAACACCGCGACCGGCTTCATCGGCGGCATGGCCGGCTGCGCGATGATCGGCCAGTCGATCATCAACATCAAGTCGGGCGGGCGCGGGCGCCTTTCCTGCTTCGCAGCCGGCGTCTTCCTCCTCTTCATAGTGGTGGCGCTCGGCGACCTCGTCGCGCAGATCCCGATGGCCGCGCTCGTGGCCATCATGATCATGGTCTCCATCGGGACGTTCTCATGGTCGTCCATCAAGCAGCTGCGGACGCACCCCAAATCCTCCTCCGTCGTCATGCTCGCCACCGTCGCGGCCGTGGTCATGACGCACAACCTGGCGATCGGCGTGCTCGTCGGCGTCCTGCTCTCCGGCATCTTCTTCGCCGCCAAGATCGCCCAGCTCTTCCGCGTCCACTCGACGCTCTCGGGAGACGGGCGCGTGCGGACCTATCACGTCGAGGGGCAGCTCTTCTTCGCCTCCGCCGAAGACTTCATGAAGGCGTTCGATTTCAAGGAAGCCCTCGAGCGCGTCGTGATCGACGTCAACAAGGCGCACATCTGGGACATCTCGTCGGTCGCGGCCCTCGACATGGCGGTCCTCAAGTTTCGCCGCGACGGCTCGGAGGTCGAGATCGTCGGGATGGACGAGGCCTCGGAGACCATCGTCGACCGGCTTGCAATCCACGACAAGCCCGGCGCGATGGACAAGCTCATGGCACATTAGGAGAGTGGGTCTCATGACGCGCAAGATGATCGCCCTCATCGACGGCTCCATCTATTCGGAGAGCGTCTGCAACCACGCCGCCTGGATCGCCAGCCGCACCGGGCTCGCCGTCGAGCTCATGCATGTGCTCGGCCGCCGCGAGACGGCCAGCGGCGACGACCTTTCAGGCTCGATCGCCCTCGGCGCGCGGAGTGCGCTCCTCCAGGAACTCACGGCGCTCGACGAACGGCGCGCCAAGCTCGCCGTGCAGCGGGGCCGCGCCATCCTGGATGACGCCAAAGCCATCCTCGACAAGGCCGGGGTCGCTGCCTCCATCCATCTGCGCCACGGCGATCTCCTGGAAGCGATCGCCGAGAAGGAGGCAGAGGCCGAGCTGCTCCTCATCGGCAAGCGCGGGGAGGCGGCGGACTTCGCCAAGGGCCATTTGGGCTCCAACCTCGAACGCGTCATGCGCGCCGTGAGCAAGCCCCTCTTCGTTGCATCGCGGGCCTTCCGCCCGATCGAGCGGGTGCTCGTCGCTTATGACGGCAGCGCGAGCGCCATGCGGGCGCTCAAATACGTCGCGGAGAGCCCCCTCTACAGGAATCTGAGCGTGAAGGTGGTCACCGCCGGAACTGCCACGGAAGCCGTGCAAAAGGGTTTGGCTGACGCGCAGGCGGTGCTCGCCGGCGCGGGGATCGAGGCGGAGAGCGCGATCCTTCCCGGGCCGCCGGACGAAGCGCTCGGCAGGCTCGTCGAGGACGGGCCGTTCGGGCACCTGGTCATGGGCGCGTCCGGGCACAGCCGCCTGCGCGCCCTCTTCGTCGGCTCCACCAGCCTGGAGATGCTCCGCAGCTGCAGGGTTCCGATCCTGCTGGTGCGGTGATCCGGGGCGGCCGGAGAGCGAGGAGCACCGCTGGAACCCTCCAGCCTCCGCAGCGGAGCCGACCGGCGGTGGAGGCCCCGCAACCCCCTGCTTCACAAGGATGACACAGGCGCTGTAGACTATGGCCGTCGATCGAAGTGGAATCAGCCTTCGGTGAAACGACACGCGGCATGACGATACACGTATCGCCCGATGCGCATCCGGCTCTGGTGCTGAACGCCGACTACCGGCCTCTCAGCTATTACCCGCTCTCGCTCTGGTCCTGGCAGGACGCCATCAAGGCCGTGTTCCTCGACCGCGTGAACATCGTCTCCGAATACGATTTCCTGGTGCGAAGTCCGCGCTTCGAGATGCGCCTGCCGAGCGTCGTCTCGCTCCGCCACTACATCAAGCCGAGCCGCAACCCCGCCTTCACCCGCTTCAACGTCTTCCTGCGCGACCGCTTCCAGTGCCAGTATTGCGGCTCGCCCGACGACCTCACCTTCGACCACCTCGTGCCGCGCTCGCGCGGCGGGCAGACGACCTGGGGCAACGTCATCACCGCCTGCTCGCCCTGCAACCTCAGGAAGGGCAACAAATCGTGCCGGGACGCCGGCCTCTTCCCGATGCAGATGCCCTACGAGCCGAGCGTCCACGATTTGCACAATAACGGCCGGCTGTTCCCGCCCAACTATCTCCACGAGAGCTGGTTCGACTATCTCTACTGGGACGTCGAGCTCGAGCCGTAGAGGCCGCGGATCGCGAGAAGCGCGCCGAGGGCGAGCGCGGCGGAGACGATCACGTTCCATCCCGCAAACGAGAGGCCGAGGAAGCGCCAGACCGCCTCGGTGCAGCTCGGGCCGCGCATGCCCGCCTGCAGGCTCTGCAGCATCGCGCCGGCGCTGCCCGGCGCGCCGCCGGCCGGTGCGCAGCCCGCCGGCCCCGCCCACAGGCCCCATTCGACGCCGGAATGATAGACCGCGAGGCCGAGCCCATAGAGCATCAGGCCGGCGAAGAGCGCGAAGAGGAGGGCGGCGAGCGCGCGCGGCCAGCGGAGCCGCGTCGCGGCGAGGGCGGCGAGCGCGACCGGCACGCCGAGATAATAGGGCCAGCGCTGCTCCAGGCAGAGCGCGCAGGGCGCGTAGCCGCCGATATACTCGAAGCCGAGCGCGCCGAGGATGGTCGCGGCGGAGACGAGGACGAGGAGGAGCGCGAGGTTCGCCGGGCGGGCGGCGCGCGCTGCGGAGGTGGGCATGGGCGAAGACGTCGAAGGCATGGGCAGGATATGGGGGCGGTGGCGCGTCAGGCCACGAACTTCACGAGCACGAAGCCGCCGATGAGAAGCACCAGCGACAGGGTGAAGACGAGGCCGAGGCGCTCCTCGATGAAGCGGCGGATCGGCGGTCCGTAGAGATAGAGGAGGCCGGCGACCGCATAGAACCGGATGCCGCGCGCGACGAGGCTCGCCACGATGAAGATCGGGAGCGACAGCTGCGTCGCGCCGGAGGCGATGGTGATGACCTTGAACGGGAACGGCGTGACGCCGGCGAAGAGCACGGCCCAGGCGCCCCAGCGATTGTAGGCGTCGGCGAACTGCTGGAACCTGTCGGCATAGCCGTAGAGGGCGAGGATCGGCTGGGCGACCAGCTCGAAGAGGAGCGCGCCGATGAGATAGCCGGCGAGGCCGCCCAGCACCGAGGTGACGGTGCAGACGAAGGCGTAGCGCCAGGCGCGGGCGCGGTTGGCGAGCACCATCGGCACCAGCAGCGCGTCGGGCGGGATCGGGAAGACCGAGCTCTCGATGAAGGAGACGGTGCCGAGCGCGGTGCTCGCATTGCGGCTCTCGGCAAGCCGCATGGTCCATTCGTAGAGGGGGCGGAGCATCTCTTCCCGGCGCAGTTCGCGTCGCGCCGGCTCTATCCTGTTCGCGGGCGCGAGGCCAGCGGCGGGTTCGCCGCAGCCGCGGCCAGATCGGGAGAAGCTGAGCCGGCGATGTGCGGTATTTGCACATTCCGCGGCGCGCATGATACATTCGCGCCGTCTTGGGAGCCGCCCGCGGGCGGCTTTTTGATTTCCAGCAGGCAGTGCAATGTCCAAAGAGGCCGTTCCGGAGTCCGCTCTCTATTCCACCTATGCCCGCGCCGATCTCTCCTTCGATCGCGGCGAGGGCTCCTGGCTGGTGGCGACCGACGGGCGACGCTATCTCGACTTCATGGGCGGCATCGCCGTGAACAGCCTCGGCCACGCCCATCCGCACCTCGTCGCGGCGCTGAAGGCGCAGGCCGAGAAGCTCTGGCACGTCTCCAACATCTTCGAGATCGAAGGCCAGCGGCGCCTCGCCGAGCGGCTCGCGGCCGCGACCTTCGCCGACCGGGTGTTCTTCGCCAATTCCGGCGCCGAGGCGATCGAATGCGCGATCAAGACGACGCGGCGCTTCCACTACGTGAACGGCCGGCCGGAGCGCTACCGGCTGGTGACGTTCGAGGGCGCGTTCCACGGGCGCACGCTCGCGGCGATCGCCGCCGGCGGGCAGAAGAAGTACCTCGAGGGCTTCGGGCCGCCGGTGCCGGGCTTCGACCAGGTGCCGTTCGGCGACCGCGAGGCGGTCGAGGCGGCGATCGGGCCGGAGACGGCGGGCATCCTGATCGAGCCGATCCAGGGCGAGGGCGGCATTCGCGCCTTCCCGCCGGAGGAATTGCGCTTCCTGCGCGCGCTCTGCGACGAGCACGGCCTGCTCCTCGTGCTCGACGAGATCCAGACCGGGATCGGCCGCACCGGCCGGCTCTTCGCGCATGAATGGGCGGGGATCACGCCCGACGTGATGGCGATCGCCAAGGGGATCGGCGGCGGCTTCCCGCTCGGCGCCTGCCTCGCCACGGAGGCGGCGGCGGCCGGCATGTCGGCCGGCACCCACGGCACGACGTTCGGCGGCAACCTGCTCGCCATGGCGGTCGGCAACGCCGTGCTCGACGTCGTGCTGGAGGACGGGTTCCTCGAACGCGTGCGGCAGACCGGCCTCCTGCTGAAGCAGAAGCTCGCCGGCCTGGTCGACGCGCATGGCGGGGTGGTCGAGGAGATCCGCGGCGAGGGCCTGATGCTCGGCATCAAGTGCCGGGCGCCGAACGCCGAGGTCGCCGCCGCGGCGCGCGAGGAGGGGCTGCTCCTGGTGGCCGCCGGCGACAACGTGGTGCGGCTCCTGCCGGCGCTCACCGTCGGCGAGGCGGAGGTCACGGAGGCGGTCGTCCGCCTCGACCGCGCGCTCGGCCGGCTCGCCAAGCGGGAGGCGGCGGAATGACCGCGCACGATGCGCGGCTGCGGCAGCCGCGGCACTTCCTCGACCTCTGCGAGATGCAATCGGCGACGCTCCGCGCGATCCTCGACGACAGCCGCCGGATGAAGGCGGACCCGGACGGCGCGACGCGCGGGCCGTTCGCCGGGCGGACGCTCGCCATGATCTTCGAGCGGCCGTCGACGCGGACCCGCGTCTCGTTCGACGTCGCCATGCGCCAGCTCGGCGGCGAGACGATCGTGCTCACCGGCGAGGAGATGCAGCTCGGCCGCGGCGAGACGATCGGCGACACGGCGCGCGTGCTGTCGCGCTACGTCGACGCGATCATGATCCGCATCCTCGACCACGAGGCCCTGCTGGAACTCGCCGCCAACGCCACCGTTCCGGTCATCAACGGGCTGACGCAGAAGTCGCATCCCTGCCAGATCATGGCCGACCTGATGACGTTCGAGGAGCATCGCGGGCCGGTGAAGGGCCGCAAGATCGCCTGGTCGGGCGATTCCAACAACGTGCTCGCCTCCTGGGTCCACGCGGCGCCGCATTTCGGCTTCCGCTTCGACGTGGCGACGCCGCCGGAGCTCGCGCCGGAGGCGGAGCTGATCGAATGGGCGGCGCGCTCCGGCGCGGACGTCCGGTTCGGCTTCGATCCCGAAGCGGCCGTCGCCGATGCCGATTGCGTGGTGACCGACACCTGGGTGTCGATGGGCGACGACGAGGCCGAGCGCCGGCACAACCTCCTGCAGCCCTACCAGGTCAACCGGCGCCTGATGGAGCGTGCCGGCAGGGACGCCATCTTCATGCACTGCCTGCCCGCCCATCGCGGCGAGGAGGTGACGGCCGAAATCTTCGACGGGCCGCAATCGGTGGTGTTCGACGAGGCCGAGAACCGCCTGCACGCGCAGAAGGGCATCCTCGCCTGGTGCCTCGGAGCGTCGGCCTGATGGCGGAGGCGACCGGGCACAGGGAGACCGACGATCGCGCCCTGCCGTTCCAGGTCGAGGGGCTCGACGTGCGCGGGCGGGTCGTCACGCTCGGGCCTTCGATCGACGCGATCCTGAGCCGGCACGACTTTCCGCGCCCGGTGAAGGTTCTCGTCGGCGAGGCGGCGGTGCTCGCCTCGCTGCTCGCGACGTCGCTCAAGGATGTCGGCCGCTTCATCCTGCAGACGCAGACCGACGGGCCGGTGTCGATGATCGTGGTCGACGTCAGGACGCCGGGCGAGATCCGGGCGACGGCGACCTTCGACGCGGCGGCGGTGAGCGCGGCGGAATCGGACGGGCGGGCGAACGCTGCGAACCTGCTCGGCCGCGGCACGCTCGCCATGACCATCGAGCAGGGCCGGACGCAGCAGCGCTACCAGGGCTACGTGCCGCTCGAGGCGGACAGCCTGGAGGAGGCGGCGCACACCTATTTCCGGCAATCGGAGCAGATCCCGACGCGGATCCGGCTGGCGGTGGCGGAGATGTTCGAGCGCGACCCGGCGGGTGCGGCGCGCCAGAGCTGGCGGGCGGGCGGCATCATCGGGCAGTTCCTGCCGGACTCGCAGGACCGCCTGCCGATCCGCGACCTGCCCGGCGGCGACGCGCCGGAGGGCGCGGAGGCGGAATTCCACGAGGAGGAGGACGACGACGCCTGGCGCGAGGCGGCGGCGCTCCTCGACACTGTGGAGGACCACGAGCTGACCGACCCGGACATCGCGGCCGAGCGGCTGCTCTACCGGCTGTTCCACGAGCGCGGCGTGCGCGTCTTCGAGCCGATCGAGCTGCAGGACCGCTGCTCGTGCTCGCGCGAGCGGATCGAGCAGGTGCTCGGCCAGTTCTCGCCGGAGGAGATCGAGGAATTGACGGTCGACGGGCAGATCGACGTCCGCTGCGAGTTCTGCGGCCTGCACTATGCCTTCGACCCGAAGCAGTTCCTGCCGAAGGGCTGAAGCCTCAGTTCAGGATCGGGCGGGCGTCCGGCAGGTCGAGCGAGAAGGCGGGAATCGCGATGCTGATCGTCTCGCCGTCGGGCCCGCGTGCCTGATAGGAGCCGACCATTATGCCGGACGGGGTCTGGAGCGGGCAGCCGCTGGTGTAGGTGAAGCGCTCGCCGGGCTCGATGACCGGCTGCTCGCCGACGATGCCCGTGCCGCGGACATCCTGCCGCCGGCCGTCCTGGTCGGTGATCACCCAATGGCGGGCGACGATCTGCACGGCGCTGTCGCCGTGGTTCTCGATGGCGACCGTGTAGGACCAGAAGAAGCGCCGCTCCCCCGGGTCGGATTCGTCCTCGAGATATTTCGGGTCCACCGTGACCCGAACCCCGTTGCTCACTTCTGAATACATTTCAGATCACCGCCATCACGGGAGCCGGTTTGCGCGTCCTTGCCGAACAACGCAAGACGCGGTTCGCGGTGCCCTCGCAACAAAAAAAGGGGCCCGGATGAACCGGACCCCGCGACCCGCTTCGCCGATCGCTCACGCGACCTGGCGGAACTCTCCGACGGTCTTGCTGACCACCGACTTCGCCGGCTCGGCGGCTTCCTGGGCGACCTTGGTCCAGGTGCCCTGGACGTCCTTGGCGTAGCCGACCAGGAACTCCATGCGCTCGCGCAGGAAGGTGCTCTGGATCTGCATCGCGTCGGCGACCGAGTTCACGGCGAGGAGCTGGCGGGCGAGCTCGAAGCTGGCGTCGGCGTTCGCCTTGGCCGCATCGAGCGCCTTCATGTTCAGCTCGAGCACGCCGTTGCGCGTGGTCTCGAAGGTGTCTCCGAGCGCCGTCGTGGCGTCTTCGGTGGCGGTCTTCACGCGTGCATAGAAGTCGCGCGTCTGGCTGATGTTGCGGTCGGTCAGCGACCTGAACATCTCGGGCAGGTCGAAGGCGGCGGCCTGGAAGCTCTCCGCGGCCGCACTCGGCGCGGCCTTAGCGGCGGTTTCGGCTGCCGGCGCTGCGGTGTCGGCGGCCGCGTTCACCGCCGCTGCAGCCTGTTCGCCGGCTTCCTGCAGGACGGCCTTGGCGCTGCGGCCCGTCTTGGTGGTCGGCACGGGATCGGCCATGGCAAGTTCTCCTGTGTGGTCGGGGGGCGTGCGGGATGCTCGTCCCGACGCCTACCCGATGCATATAGGGCGGCGTTTTGTGCAGTGCAACATAAATTGTGCCCTGCGGCAGGATCGGCGCCCACGACGTTAACCAGTGCGGCCGAAAGCAGCACGGAAAGCGGCTTCCGCACTGGCCTGAGCCCCGTCTCTCGCGTAACGTTCCATTAACCACTCAGGGAACCGGATCCGAGGCGCGATCCATGATGCACTGGCGCGATTCCGCGCTCGCCTTCAGCGGAATGCCGGAGCTTTCCGAGCGGCTCCTCTCGGCCGTTCCGACGTGGCTCTGGTCCATGGAGGGCCAGAGGGTGCTGTGGGCCAATCCCGCCGGCGGCGCCGAACTCGGCGCCGCGCAGTTCGCAGACCTCGCAGGGCGGCGCTTTCCCGTCAACCATCCGCTCCGGCGGGATGTGGAAAGCGTGGCGCGCATCGCCGGCGAGGCAGGGACCCTGGCGAGGCTTCATCTTCCCGGGCGGGCGGTCCCGCTCCTCTGCCGGGCGTGGAGGGTCCGCACGCCGGTCGGCGATTCGGCGCTCCTGATCGAGGCGCTGGGCGCGGCGGCGCGGAAGGAACACGGCGAGTCGGCGCTCGTCAGGTTCTTCTCGGGCTCGGGCTTCGAGGCCCTGCTGCTCGAGCCCGGCGGCGAAGGCGGCGGCGATCGCCAGCCCGCGGCGGATCCCGGTGGGCTCGACCGCGAGGCGGTGACACTGCGATTGGGCGGCCGACCAGTTCAGCTCCACATCGCCGAGAGCCGTTTGCACGAGCTGCGCGAGGCGCCGGCGGCGGACGGCTGGCCGGCGGCTGCGGCGCCGACGGAAACGCTCGAAGACGCGCCGTCAGGACCCGGTGAGCCCGGACCCGACGTCCCCGAGCCGGCGCCCGCGCCGGTCACGCCCGAGCCAGATTCCGTCCCGGAGCCCGGCCCGCAGCCCGAGATCCCCGATGCGCCTCCGCCCGGGCCGGAAGTCCCGCACGAGCCGGAGCCCGATGTGGCGCCGGAGCCGGGGCCGGGACCGGAAATCCCGAACGCGCCGCCGGCCGGGCCGGAGATCCCCGGGACGCCGGCAGGGCCGGAGGTGCCGGCGCCGCCCGGAATGGAGGGTGCGGACCAATGGTCGGCCCGCCTGCGCGGGCGCGAAGGGCTCCATCCGCTCGCCGGGCGCTGGGAGGAGCCGGAGCCGCAGCGCAGGCTCGTCCGGTTCCTCTGGCAGACGGATGCGGCCGACCGCTTCCTGTTCGTCTCGCCGGGGCTCGCCGAACTCGTCGGCCGGAACGCCGAGGTGGTCGGCGAGCGCTGGAGCGAGGCCGCCGACCGGCTGCGGCTCGATCCGCCGATGCGGATCGCCCGTGCGCTCCGGCAGCGCGACACGTGGAGCGGGCTGACCGTATGGTGGCCGGTCGAGGGCAGCGGCGTCCGCGTCCCCGCGGAGCTCACCGGCCTGCCCGTCTTCGGCATCGACCAGTCGTTCCAGGGCTATCGCGGCTTCGGGGTCCTCAAGCCGGCCGAGGCCCTGATGCCGGCGGCGTTCGAGGCGCGCTTCGGCGTGGAGGGGCCCGTCGCGCCCGCCGTGCAGCAGCCGAGCTACGAAGAGGCGGCGCCGTCGCAGCCGGCGAAGGTCGTGCCGATCCGCGCCGACATCGACCGGCTTCCGGAGTTCGCGCGGCTGTCCGCTCACGAGCGGAGCGCGTTCGAGGAGATCGCGGCGGCGCTGCAGGCGCGCATCGAGGTGCCCATGCGCCGCCGGTCCGACGCGGACGGCGCGAGCCGGTTCGCCGAGCGGGTGCATGGCGGGGACGCAGGAACGGCCGCCACCGGCCCGGGACCGGAGCGGCGCGAGGGCGCGCAGCCCGGCGATCACCAGGCGCACGGCCAGGAGGGCGAAGGCGGCGGGACGACCGGCCGAGTGCTGCATCTCTTCCCCGTCGATACGCCGCTCGGCGATCCCGGCGCCGAAGCGCCCTCGATGGCGGGCGCCGACGAGGACGGGATGCGCGACACCGGCGCGGGTACGGAGCGCCCGGCGGCGGCACCGCGGACGGTCGACGGACGCGACGCCGGTCCGGGCGGCCCCGCATCGGCCGAGTGGGACGTCATAGCCGACGTCGATCTCCAGCCGTTTTCGGCCGACGAGGGCGGCGAGCCGATCGCCGCGCCCCTCGCACAGGCGGTGCCGGAGCGCGCTGGCGACGCCGACCAGCGGATCCGCGAACTGGCGGCGATCCTCGACACGGCGACCGACGGCGTGGTGATCCTGGACGGGTTCGGGCTCATCGAGAGCCTGAACGCGAGCGCGGAGGCGCTGTTCGGGCTCGCCAGCGCGGAGGCGGCCGGACGGCCGTTCGGCGATCTGCTGACGGAAGAAGGCCGGGCCGTCGCCTTCGACTATCTCGAGCACATCGCGAAGGGCGGCGTCGCGAGCCTCCTCAACGCAGGGCGGGAAGTGGATGCCCGCGTCGGGGCGGCAACGCTGCCCCTGTTCATGACGATGGGACGGCTATCGGACGGCGAGCCGGGGCGGTTCTGCGCCGTGCTCCGCGACATCACACCGTGGAAGCGCGCCGAGGCCGACCTCGTCGCAGCGCGCAAGAAGGCCGAGGCCGCCTCGACGCAGAAATCCGAGTTCCTGGCCCGCGTGAGCCACGAGATCCGCACGCCGCTCAACGCGATCATCGGCTTCGCCGAGGTGATGATAGAGGAGCGCTTCGGGCCTATCGAGAACGAGAAGTACCGCGAATACCTGCGCGACATCCGCCGGAGCTCGGAGCATGTCGTCAGCCTCGTCAACGACCTGCTCGACATCTCGAAGATCGAGGCGGGCAAGCTGGAACTGAGCTTCGAGGCGGTGCCGATCAACGAGCTCCTGCGCGACTGCATCGCGCTCATGCAGCCGCAGGCCAACCGTTCGCACGTGATCCTCAGGTCGAGCCTGTCGGGGGAGGTGCCGCCGGTCATGGCCGATGCCCGGACCCTGCGCCAGATCGTGCTGAACCTGCTCTCCAACTCGGTGAAGTTCACCGGCCCGGGCGGACAGGTGATCGCCTCGACGAGCGTCACGGAAGAGGGCGAGGCCGTGCTCCGGGTGCGCGACACCGGGGAAGGCATGAGCGAGGTCGAGCTGGAGCGGGCGATGGAGCCATTCCGGCAGCTCACGACGGCGACGATCAGCCGATCCGGAACCGGGCTCGGGCTCCCGCTCACCAAGGCGCTGGTCGAGGCGAACCGCGCGAGCTTCTCGATCCGCAGCGCGCCGGGCGAGGGCACGATCGTGAAGATCGTCTTCCCGGCGACGCGCGTTCTGGCGAGCTGACGGTCAGCCGAGCTGGCGCAGCGCCTCACGCGCGATGATCATGCGCTGGATCTCGCTCGTCCCCTCGTAGAGCGTCGTCACCCTTGCGTCGCGGGCATAGCGCTCGAGCGGCAGGTCCTTCAGGTAGCCGGCCCCGCCATGAAGCTGCAGCGCGGTGTAGGTCGCGCGCTGCGCGGCCTCGGTGGCGTAGAGCTTGGCCATGGAGGCGGCCGCGGCGAAGGGCTCGCCGCGATCCTTGGCATGGGCGGCGGAGAGGATCAGCAGGCGGGCGGCCTCGAGCTCCGTCTCGCGATCGGCGATCAGCCATTGCACGCCCTGCATGTCGGCGATCGCCTGGCCGAACTGCCGCCGCTCGCGGACGTAGGCCTTGGCGGCGTCCATCGCGGCGCGCGCGATGCCGAGCGCGAGCGCCGCCACGCCGATCCGCCCGCCGGCGAGCTCGGCGACGGCGATGCGGTAGCCGTCGTGCTCGCGGCCGAGAAGGGCGGAGCCCGGAACCCGGCAGCGCTCGAAGCGGACCTCGTTGGTGGCCGAGCCGGCCTGGCCCATCTTGCGCTCGGCCGGGCCGATGGAGAGGCCGGGCGTTCCAGCCTCGACGAGGAAGCAGGAGATGCCCCTGCCGCGCGCCGCGGCCGGGTCGGTGACGGCCCAGACGACGAAGAGGCCGGCATATTCGGCCGACGAGATGTAGAGCTTCGCGCCGTCCAGCACCCATTCGCCGCCGTCGCGGACGGCGCGCGTGCGGATCGCCGCGGCGTCGGAGCCGGCTTCGGCTTCGGTCAGGCAGAACGATCCGGCGGGGAAGGTGCCGTCGCAGAGCTTCGGCAAGTAACGGCGGCGCTGGTCGTCGCTCGCCACCGCCTGGATCAGCTCGGCCACCATGTTGGTGACGGAAACGGTGACGCCGGTGGCGGCGCAGGCGCCGCCGATCGCCTCCACGGCAAGCGCGAAGGCGACCGCGCCGGCTTCCGCGCCGCCATGCTCCGCGCGCACGTTCAGCCCCATGAAGCCCGCTTCCGCGAGGCGCCGAAGGTTGGCGAGCATCTCCTCGCGGCCCTCGCCGCGGTCGAGCCGTGCGGCCAGCGGCGCCAGGTGCTCGGCGGCGATGCGCTCCGCGGTCCGGCGGACGAGGATCTCCTCGGGGGTGAAGGCAAACTCCATCGCGATCCTCCTGGCGCCGTCGCGAGGCTATGGCCGGCCTTGCCTCCGGGCAAGCCGGCATGCTCCATTCGGGGAAAGCCGACGAGGAGGGCCCGATGACGCTCGACGATCTGCTCAGCAAGGCGGGCGGCGGGGACGGCCTGCGGACCCTTGCGCGGCATTACGGCCTCTCGGAAGCGGATGCGGACCGCATGGTGGCCGCCTTCACGCCGGCATTCCAGACCGGGCTGCAGAGCGCGATGGCGGATCCCGCCGCGCTCTTCCAGCTCATGAGCCGGCTCGCGACGGAGAACCTAGAGCGCTTCTACAAGGAGCCGGAGAGCGCGTTCGCGGGCGCGGGCCTGCGGGAGAGCCAGGAACTGATGGAGCGGATCTTCCGCTCCGAGGACGTCCGCAGGGCACTCGCCGAGCAGATGAGCGCCGCCACCGGGCTCGCGCAGGCGGTGACGCGGGAGATGATGCCGGCGCTGACCGCGATCGCGCTCGGCGGGATCGAACGGAACGCGCGCGAGAACCCTCTGCTCTCCGCCATGCTGGACCAGATGCGGGCCCTCTCGGGCGGGCGACCGAGCGGGACGCCACGCGCGGAGGTGCCACGCGCGGAGAAGGGGCCGCTCGACCGTTACGAGGACGAGCAGGCGGAGAAGAGCCGGTCGGACGCCGCGCGGCTCGCCGGCGCGTTCGCCGACAATCCGTTCGTGAAGGCCTATGGCGAGATGATGCGGGCCGGGACGGCGGCCGCGCTCGACCCGTCGAACCCGTTCATGGCCGCTTCAAAGGCGGGTACGCCGCCGCAATCGGGCGAGGGCGCGGGCGCCGATCCGGCGGCCGCCTCCGCGGCGGCGGGCCAGGCGCTCTTCGGCAATGCGATCGAATCGAGCCGCCGGCTCGGCGAGGCCTATCAGCGCGCGATCGAATCGATCCTCGCCTCCGGCTCCGGCTCCGGCTCCGGGGTGCGCTGAGGGGCGCGGCGGCCGGTGAGGACGAGCACGTTGCCGGCGACCACCAGCGCGATGCCGCCGAACGCCATCGCCGACCAGCGATAATCCTCGAAGAGGGTGGAGATCAGGAGGGCGAGGACGGGCGAGAGCACGGTGGTGTAAGCCGCCCGGTCGGCGCCCATGCGCCCGAGCAGCGCGAGATAGATCCAGAATGCGCCCACCGACCCGGGGATGGCCAGCCAGACGAGCGACAGGAGATAGGCGGGCTCAGGATCGATCGCGAAGGAGGCTCCGGTCGCGAGCGCGACCGCCGCGTTGATGCCGACGCCGTAGACCATGCCCCAGGCGGTGCTGGAGAGCACGGGGATGCCGTCGCGCTGGGTCGCTGCCGACATCATGTTGCCGAGGCAGAAGGAGAGCGTGCCGAGCGTGCCGAGGCCGAGCCCGACGAGCGCCTGCAGGCCGAGCGCGCTCGCGTCGACCTCGTGCCCGAAGAGCAGGATCGCGCCGGTCACGCCGAGGAACGCCCCTGCCGCGACGCGGCCGCGGATCGGCTCCTTCAGGATGACCGCGGCGAGCAGGATGTTGAGGACCGAGGCGAGCGAGAAGATGACGGAGAGGAGGCCGGACACCACGAACGTCCCGGCATTGTAGAAGAGCATGAAGTTCGTGGAGAACATCAGCGCGGCGAGCAGCACGAAGCGCAGATGCGTGCGCAGCGGGAAGGCGAGCGGCGCGCCGAGCGACCGCGCCACGATCAGCATGATCGGCGCCGCGATCAGGAAGCGCCAGACGAGCGAGACCTGCGGCGCGATGGTGCCGAGTTGCAGCTTCAGCGCGATCCAGGTCGTGCCCCAGAGCATCACCGTGGCGGCGAACAGGGCGTAGTCGACGCCCGCAGGCTGGGTCCCGCGATCCGGCGAAGCGGCACCCGGGACGAGCGTGGATCCTGCCACGGTGGGCTCCTTGCCGGTGCGGGTCGTGCGCCCGTCCCGGCCTGCGGGGTTTCGGATTGGCTCGGCGTCCGGGGCGCGCCCGGACCCCTCAGTAGGCGTATTCGTCGAAGATCGGCTCGACCGAATGGCCCCAGCGCGTCTGGTACTGCCGGAGCAGGCTCTCGGCCGGGGTGCGGCCGAGCGCGAGCGTCTCCTCCAGCGGCGCGAGATACCCCGTCTCGTCGGGGGCGCCGTTGCCGGCTACGGCGCGGCGCCTGAGCCCGTCCTGGGCGAGGCGGACGGCCTCGCGCGCGATCTCCAGCACCGTCGTCCGGCGGAACGGGGTGACGAGCCCCGACCGCGGCACCGCGGCACGCAGCTCTTCGCGCTCCGCCTCGGTCCAGTCGGCGATCATGTCGCGCGCGGCCGAAAGCGAGGTGTCGTCGTAGAGGAGGCCGACCCAGAAGGCCGGCAGGGCGCAGATCCGCCGCCACGGCCCGCCGTCCGCCCCGCGCATTTCGAGATAGGTCTTCAGCCGCACTTCGGGGAAGAGGCTGGAGAGGTGGTTCTTCCAGTCGCCCATCGTCGGCCGGGGGTCGGGAAGACCCTCCGGGTGCCGCCCATCCAGGAACTGCCGGAAGGTGACCGAGGTCATGTCGTGGTAGCGGCCGTCGCGGACGACGAGATAGATCGGGACGTCGAGCGCCCAGTCGACGTAGCGCTCGAAGCCGAAGCCGTCGGCGAAAGCGAAGGGCAGCATGCCGGTGCGGTCGGCGTCGGTGTCGCGCCAGATCTCCGCCCGGTAGGACACGAAGCCGTTCGGCTTGCCGTCCGTGAACGGCGAGTTGGCGAAGAGCGCCGTCGCGATCGGCTGGAGCGCGAGCCCGATGCGCATCTTGTCGCGCATGTCGGCCTCGCTCTCGAAATCGAGGTTCACCTGGACGGTGCAGGTGCGGAACATCATGTCGAGGCCGAGCGAGCCGACCTTCGGCATGTAGTCCGACATGATCTTGTAGCGCGACTTCGGCATGACCGGTGTCTGCTCGCGCCGCCATTTCGGGCTCATGCCGAGGCCGAGGAAGCCAATGCCGAGCGGGTCGGCGATCTCGCGGACCTGCGCGAGATGGGCATGCACCTCCCGGCAGGTCTGGTGGATGGAGCGCAGCGGGGCGCCGGATAGCTCGAACTGTCCGCCCGGCTCCAGCGAGATCGCCGCGCCGCCGACCGGGTCGACGAGGCCGATGATGTTCTCGCCGTCCATGATCGGCTCCCAGCCGAGGAGCCCCTGCATGCCTTCCAGCAGTGCCCGCACGCCCTTCGGACCGGCATAGGGAACCGGCCGGTGGCCGTCATGATAGAAGCCGAACTTCTCGTGCTCGGTGCCGATCCGCCACGCCTCGCGTGGCTTGCAGCCCGATTCGAGGTGCGCGACCAACTGGTCGCGGCTTTCGATCTCGGTCGAATCGGCGGTGTCGCGCGCCATGCGGTCCCCTTTGAAAACCGCGCGCGACTATGTTCGCGCGCCGGCCCCTTCGAAAAATGCGCGCGAACATAGTCGCGCGCCGGTGGCCCGGCAAAGACTTTCGCCGCCCGGACTGGCGAAGCCGGCCGCGCGTCACGACATGGAGGAGAGCCGGCGCCGGAGACTTGCGTGATGCGGATGCGAACCCCCTTTGCCCTCCTCGGTCTGACGCTCCTGGCGGGGGGGACGGCGTTCGCCCCGCCCGCTCTCGCCCAGCCGCAGACCTTCCTCGACCGCTTCGCCGGTCAGTGGGAGGGCTCGGGGCTGGTGCGGCGGAACCTCGATTCGGGCGCGAACCGCGTATCCTGCCGCCTCACGGGCTCGGCCGATCGCGCGCAGGCGACTGTGAGCGGAAAATGCCGCGCGCTCGCGATCTTCTCCCGCGACGTCACCATTGAGCTGCGGTCGGACGACGGCAAGCGATTCACCGGCCGCTATGTCGGCTCGCGCATCGGCCCCGCCGCGCTGAGCGGGACGCGGGCCGGCGACGCCCTGAACCTCACCGTCCACTGGCCCGTGCCGGTGAACGGCACCGACACCTCGCAGATGACGATCTCGACGAGCGCCGACGGCCGGATGCGGCTCGTGGTGGCGAGCCGCCCCGGCGGTTCCGGCGCGCCCGTCCAGACGACGGACATCAGCCTCGACCGGCGCTGATCAGCCCTTCCAGTCGCCGAGCACGGCCTGCACGAGGGCGAGGGCGGCGACGGCCGCGGTGTCGGCGCGCAGGATGCGCGGGCCGAGCGAGACGGCGGTGACGAACGGCTGGCGCAGGAGCGCCGTGCGCTCCTCCTTCGAGAACCCGCCCTCGGGGCCGATCAGCACGGCCAGAGGGCCGGGCGGGACGGCCCGGAGCGCCTCGACGGGATCGGCGACCGGCGCGCCCTCGTCGCAGAGGATGAGGCGGCGGCCGCTCTCCCAGTCGCCGAGCGACCGTTCGAGCGGGACGGGCGCGTCCACCGCCGGGATCGAGAGGATGCCGCACTGCTCGGCTGCCTCGACCGCGTTCGCGCGCATCCGCTCCAGGTTGACGCGGCTCACCTGGGTATGGCGGGTCAGGACGGGCCGGAGGCGGCCCGCCCCCATTTCCACGGCCTTCTGGACCATGTAGTCGAGGCGCGCCTGCTTGAGCGGCGCGAACAGGTAGTGGAGGCCGGACGGCTCCGGCTGCGGCCGGGTCCGCTCCTCCACGGCGATGACGCAGCGCTTGCGGCCGGCCTCGGCGATGCGGCCGAGCCATTCGCCGTCGCGGCCGTTGAAGAGGAGGATGGCCGCGCCTTCGCCCATCCGCAGCACGTTGAGGAGGTAGTTGGCTTGCGTGCGGTCGGCCTCGATCGACGCGCCCGCGGCGAGCGGGGCGTCGACGTGAAGGCGCTGCGTGCGGAAGTCGTAGCTCATCGCGGTCCCGGGCTCCGCCCTCCGGCTTGAATGCCGCGGCGCGAGGCGTCAAGACTGGCCGGATGGTCACGCCCGCCACGAATATCGCCGAATACACCGTCTCCGAACTCGCCTTCGCGCTGAAGCGCACGGTCGAGGAGACCTACGAGCACGTGCGCGTGCGCGGCGAGATCTCCGGCTTTCGGGGCGCGGTCGGATCGGGGCACTGCTACTTCACGCTGAAGGATGACCGCGCCTGCCTCGACGTCGTGGTCTGGAAGACGACGATGCAGCGCCTCCGCTTCAAGCCCCAGGAGGGGCTGGAGATGGTGGCGACCGGGAAGCTCACCACCTATCCCGGCCGGTCCCGCTACCAGATCGTCATCGACAGCCTGGAGCCCGCGGGCCAGGGCGCGCTGATGGCGCTCCTCGACGAGCGGCGGAAGCGGCTGGAGGCGGAAGGGCTCTTCGCCGAAGCGCGCAAGCGCCCGATCCCGTTCCTGCCGAAGGTCATCGGCGTCGTCACCTCGCCGACCGGCGCCGTCATCCGCGACATCCTGCACCGCCTGCGCGACCGCTGCCCGTGCCGCGTCGTCGTCTGGCCGGTGCGCGTGCAGGGGGACGGTGCGGCGGAGGAGGTCGCGGCGGCGGTGCGCGGCTTCAACGCCATTCTCCCGGGCGGCCCGGTGCCGCGGCCGGACGTGCTGATCGTGGCGCGCGGCGGCGGCTCGATCGAGGACCTCTGGGCGTTCAACGAGGAGGTCGCGGTGCGGGCGGTCGCGGCGAGCGCGATCCCGACCATCGCGGCGGTCGGCCACGAGACCGACTGGACGCTGATCGACTTCGCCGCCGATCTCCGGGCGCCGACGCCGACGGGCGCGGCCGAGAAGGCGGTGCCGGTGCGCGCCGACCTCGTCGCGGCCATCGCCGACCTCGCGCGCCGGCACCAGGGCTGCGTGCGGCGCCTGATGGACCAGCGCCGCCGCGACCTCGCCGCCGCCGCACGGGCCCTGCCGAAGCCGGCCGACCTCCTCCAATTGCCGCGCCAGCGGCTCGACCATGCCGGCGGGCGGCTCGCGCGCGGCCTGCAGGCGGGGGTCGCGGTCAAGCGCCGCCACTTCGATGCGGTCGCGGCGCGGGTCGCCCCGGCGCTGCTGGAGCGCGGCTGCGCGCGCGCGGCGGAACGGCTCAGTGCCGCATCGGGGCGTCTCGCGACGGCGTTTCGCGGAAGGCTGCGGCAGGAGCGGCGCGACTTCGCGCGGATCGCGCCGCGGCTCTCGCCTGCCTGTCTCGCGCGGATCGCGCAGGCGAAGCGCGAGCGCCTCGCCCAGGCGGCGCGGCTCCTGAACTCGGTTTCGTACGAGGCGGTGCTGGCGCGCGGCTTCGCGCTCGTGCTCGACGGGGACGCGAAGCCGATCCGGCGCGCCGCCGACATCGCGGGCGGGCAGGCGCTCCGGCTGCGCTTTTCGGACGGGAGCGTCGGCGCGACGGCGGACGGTCCCGTCCCCGCCGAAGGTCCTGCCGGCACAGAGCCCGCGCGGCCGCGACCAAGCGCGCCCGCGCCTGCCCGCAAGCCGCGCGACAAGGCGGCGCCAGCGGGTCAGGGCAGGCTGTTCTGATCGCGCGTGCCGCGATCGCGGCGGGGCTGCTGGATTGCCTCTCCCACGGTCGTCCTGCCCGGGCGCGGCGGTGGCGGGAGCGGCGGGGCCTTCGCCTTTCCCACTGTCGTCCTGCCCGGGCTTGACCCGGGCATCCAGCGCGGCCGCGCCGCGGCGGTGCTCTGGATCGCCGGATCAAGTCCGGCGATGACGACAGAGGGTGGGGGTCGCTCGGTGGTGGAGGCGTTGCTGCTGGATCGCCGGTTCGAAGCCCGGCGATGACGACAGGGGGGCGCAGTGAAAGCCGACGCGTCCGGCCTAGTGCTTGCCCTCGTCCTTGTGATGCGGCGGCTGCGCCGGGGCGGGCGGGTCGCTGGCGGGGAAGCTCTCCTCGAGCGCCTCGTCGAGGATCTCCTCGTCGTCGTCCGGCGCCGGGGCGTCGGGCTCGCGCGTCTTTCCAGGATCCTGCTGCATCTTCGCCTCCTCGGGATCGTCCGAGACAAACGCATAGCCGGCAACGCAAGTTCCCGTTGCGCGCCGCGGATTTCACAGTGATTTACTAAAACTTGAAGGCACGCTGGCCCGAAGGTTGCGGCAGGAGCAGAGTAGGCGGCTAGCGGGGCGCGGGCGACATGCGCGGGCGTCCGCACCCCGAACCGCAGAATTGGCAAGCGATGGCAACCGACCGCCGCGTTCTCGGACCGTATCTCGATCCCGACAGGAACGCCTTCAACCTCGTGCGCCTCGCGGCGGCGCTCTGCGTCATCGTCTCGCACGCCTTCGTCATCGTCGGCGGGAGGGGGACGGCGCAGCCGCTTGCGCTCCTGACGCCCTTCACGCTCGGGCAGCACGCGGTGAACGTCTTCTTCGTCATCTCGGGGCTCACCGTCGCCGCCAGCCTCGACCGCACGCCGGACGTGCTGCGCTTCATCGCGCACCGCTGCCTGCGCATCTTCCCGGCGCTTCTCGCATTCGGCCTGGTCTTCGCCTTCGCGATCGGCCCGTTCGTGACGGGGAGCGACCTCGCGACCTATTTCGGCAGCGCGGACACGCTCGGCTATCCGTTCGCCGTCCCGGTCCTGCTCAGCCACGCGCCGGGGCCCGAGGGGGTGTTCCTGACTACACCGCTCGCCGGGGCGGTGAACGTGCCTCTCTGGACGATCGAGTACGAGCTGCTCGCCTATGCGGGGCTCGCGACGCTCTTCGCGCTCGGGCTGCTGCGGAACGGCAGGGTGCTCGTCGGCCTGATCGCGCTCTGCGCGGCCGCGCTCGTCGGGGTGAAGGCGGCGCCGGACATTCTGCGCATGTGGAGCGGCGCGCTGCACCCGCCGCTCTTCGGGCTCACCTTCCTGCTCGGCGTCGCGGCCTACCGCTGGCGCGACCGGGTCGTGCTTTCGCCCTGGCTCCTGGCGCTTCTCCTGGTCGCGGCCGTGGCGCTCGGCGGAACGGCAGTGGGGCCGGTGGCCTATGTGGCGCTCGCGGCCTACGGCGCGCTCTATCTCGGCACGCTGCCGATGGGCGCGCTCGCGCGCTGGACGCGGCGCACCGACATCTCCTACGGCACCTACATCTACGGCTGGCCGGTCCAGCAGACGCTGGTGGTCATCTTCCCTGGCTGGGGGCTCGTGCCGCTGATGTGCGCTGCGCTCGCCGCCGCGCCGCTCGCGGGGTTCCTGTCGTGGTCACTCGTCGAGCGGCGGGCGCTCGCGCTGAAGAAGCGGCTGCCCGCGTTCAGGACCGCGGCGGCCGCCGCTTCCTGAGCGGCGTCAGGGGTTTCCCACCACCAGGATGTGGAGCGCGCGCGGCCCGTGCGCGCCGAGGATCAGCGTCTGCTCGATATCGGCGGAGCGGGACGGGCCGGTCACGAGGTTCACCGTGCGCGGCATTGCGCCGGGGCCGAGCGCCTCGCGCAGGCGCGCCCAGGCCGTTTCGAAGTCGCCGACGATGTCGGCGGCGGAGACGACCACGACATGCGTGTCGGGGAGGAAGGTGACGGTGGTCGGGTTGTCCGGCCCGGAGGTCAGCATCAGCGTCCCCGTCTCCGCGACGCCGGCGAAGGCGTGGCTCAGCCCGACGGCATCGTGGCCGTCCGACGGGCCGGCGCGCAGTTCGACCTGCGGCGCGAGATGCCAGGGCATGGCTTGCAGGCGGGGATCCGCGCCCATGCGGAGCGATGCAGGCAGGTTGTGCCTGCGGAGATGGTCGGCGAGGGCGGCGGGCACGTCCTCCGGGCCGGCGAGCCGGGCGACGGTCGCGTTGACGCGCTCGGCCATCAGGCAGAACAGCGCCACGCGCTCGGCCGGCGGCAGCTGGCCGCGCGCCGGCACGAGGTTCGGCCGGCGCTCGGAGAGGCGCCGTTCGACCGCCGCCGTTCGTGCTGCCGCGGGGCCGCCGCCGGCGAGCGCGCGCCGGACCTTGGCGAGGACGATGTCGCGCGTGCTCATCGCGCCTGCCGTGCTCCTGAACGGGACCGCGCCCGGTACTCGGCCATGAACGTGCCGCCTTCGGGGGCGGGCATGTCGCGGTGGCGCGTCCAGCCGCCGGCGAGCGGCAGCGCGGCGAACCGGCCGCGCTTCCTCCCCAGGCCGGCGAGCGCCGCGGCGCCGACCCTCGTCGCCAGCCGGTAGAGCGCGGGGTTGCGCGCGACGAGCGCCCAGAGGCCCAGCCCCCAGCGCTGCGTCGCCGGCTGCAGGCCGCGCTCGAATTCCTTCTCGCGCCAGTGCCGCATCAGCTTCGGCAGCGGGATCCGCATCGGGCAGACCGCCTCGCAGCGGCCGCAGAAGGTGGACGCGTTCGGGAGATCCCGCGTCCGCTCCAGGCCGAACAAAGCCGGGTCGAGGACGGAACCCATCGGCCCCGGATAGGTCGCGCCGTAGGCGTGGCCGCCGACGGCATGGTAGACCGGGCAATGGTTCATGCAGGCGCCGCAGCGGATGCAGCGCAGCATCTCCTGGAACTCCGTTCCGAGCATCGCGGTGCGGCCGTTGTCCAGGATGACGACGTGGTAGGCCTCCGGCCCGTCGGGGTCGCCGGGGCGGCGCGGGCCGGTGGAGAAGGTGGTGTAGACCGACATGTCCTGACCGGTCGCGGAGCGGGCGAGCACGCGCAGGATCGTCGAGGCGTCCTCCAGCGTCGGGACAACCTTCTCGATCGAGGCGAGCACGACGTGGACCCGCGGCAGGGTCTGGCTGAGGTCGCCATTGCCCTCGTTCGTCACGATGATCGAGGTGCCGGTCTCCGCGACGAGGAAGTTCGCGCCGGTGATGCCGACATCGGCGGCGAGGAAGCGGTCGCGGAGCACGCCGCGGGCCTCGGCGAGCAGCGTGGTCGGCTCGCGGAGGTCGCGGTCGGGCGCGAGTTGGGTGTGCACGCGCCGGAAGTCGGCCTCGACCTGGTCGCGGTTGACGTGGATCGCCGGCGCGATGATGTGGCTCGGCCCTTCGCCGCGAAGCTGGATGATGTACTCGCCGAGATCGGTCTCGACCGGGACGATTCCGGCCGCGGCGAGGCTGTCGTTGAGGCCGATCTCCTCGGATACCATCGACTTGCCCTTGGCGACCGTGCGCGCGCCGGCGGCGCGGCAGATGGCGAGCACAATCCCGCACGCCTCCTCCGCCGTCTCGGCCCAATGGATCTCGGCCCCGGCGGCCCGGGCGTTCTTCTCGTAGGTCTCGAGGTAGAGGTCGAGATGGGCGAGCGTGTGGTTCTTGATGTCGCGTGCCTCGTCGCGGAGGCGCTCGAATTCCGGCAGGGCCTCGACCGCGACGCGGCGGCGCTCGATGAAGCCGCCGCGGGCGTTCTTCAGCGCGCGCTGGAGCTGGTCGTCGCCGAGCGCCTCGCGCGCATTGGACTTGAAGGCGGCGGAGGTGATCTCCATCGGCTCAGCTCCTCTCGCCGATCGCCGGCCCGTCGGCCATGCCGGCGAGGACTTCGGCGACATGGCGGACCTTCACGGGCCGACCTTCGCGCTGCAGCTTGCCCGCCATGTTCAGGAGGCAGCCGAGGTCGCCGGCGAGCAGCGTGCCCGCGCCGGTCGCCGCAATGTTCTCGGTCTTGGCGCCGACGATGGCGTTCGAGATCTCGGGGTACTTGACGCAGAAGGTGCCGCCGAAGCCGCAGCAGACATCGGCGTCGGCGAGCTCGCGGAGGGTCAGGCCTTCCACTGTGCCGAGGAGCCGGCGGGGCTGCTCCCGGATGCCGAGCTCGCGCAGGCCGGAGCAGGAATCGTGGTAGGTGACGGAGCCGGCGAAGGCGGCATCGACCGCCTCGACGCCGAGCACGTCGGCGAGGAAGCTGACGAGCTCGTGCGTGCGGGCGGCGAGGGCGTCGGCCCGCGCGCCCCAGTCGGGATCGTCGCGGAGCAGCGCCGGGTAGTGCTTGCGGATCATGCCGGCGCAGGAGCCCGACGGCGCGACGACATAATCGTACCGCTCGAAGGCCTCGACGACCCGGCGCGCGAGCGCGGCCGCATCGCTTCGGTCGCCGGAATTGTAGGCCGGCTGCCCGCAGCAGGTCTGGCTCTCCGGCACGTCGACCGTGCAGCCCGCATCCTCGAGCAGCTTGATCGCCGCGAAGCCGACGCTCGGGCGGAAGAAATCGACCAGGCAGGTCACGAACAGGCCGACGCGCGGCCGGGCTTCACTCGGCAGGGGCACGTCCGCTCCTATTCCGCCGCCATGCGGGCCGGCTGTTTCGGCAGGTTCGCACGGCGATAGCTCTCCAGCCTGAGGGCCGCGACCGCTTCGCGCGCGTCGCACTCGTCGATCGCGCGCACCTTCTCAGCCACGAAATCGATGTGCTCCTCCGCCGCAGCCCGGGCCCTGTCCGGTGCCTTCGCGACGATCGCGGCATGGATAGCGCGGTGCTGATCGAGCAGCGCATCCCGCCATTCGGGGCGGGCGTAGAGCTTCAGCCGGTGCTGCACCACGCCCTCGGCGACGAGCCGGTAGCAGGAGCGCATGACATGGAGGAGCACGATGTTGTGCGCCGCCTCGATGATTGCGGTGTGGAAGGCGATGTCGACCCGCGCCTCCGTCTCGGCGTCGCCCGCCTCGTGGGCGGCGAGCATCTCGGAGAGGATCTGGTCGAGGATGGCGCGATCCGCATCGGTCGCCCGCACCGCCGCATGGGCGGCGGCGAGCCCTTCGAGGTCGCGGCGGAACTCGAGATAGTCGACGGCCGCTTGCGGATGGCGCCGCACGAGGTCGATCATGGCGCCGTTGAAGACGGCACCGGTGATGTCGGCGACGAAGGTGCCTTCGCCGTGGCGGGTCCGGATGAGCCCGCGCTCCTCGAGCGCCTTGAGCGCCTCGCGCAGGATCGGGCGGGAGATGTCGAGCTGGAGCGCGAGCTCCCGCTCCGGCGGCAGGCGCTCGCCGGCCCGCAGAACGCCTTCCAGGATCAGCGTCTCGATCTGCCGGATGACGGCGTCGGCGGTGCGGTCGTGGACGATCTTGCGGAACATGGCGGCTCGCCGGCGGGAATGCGGAGGGATCGCATGGCGGAATCCCGCGGTCAACATTCTTTGCCACTGCCGCCGCGGCAGCCGCCGCCAAAGGCGTCACGGTGCGCCCGGCGGATTCGGCTGATAGGTTCGGCTCGCGAGCGGATTCGCGTATCGCTCATGTCCTGTGCGGTGGAGGTGGCGGGCCGATGGACGGGGTTGCAGAACGGGCCGAGGCCTCGCTCGGGGCGCCCTACGGCTTCACGCCGCATCCGCTCCGGCCGTTCGTGCTGGGCGAGCTGCATTCGCGCCCGTTCCAGCTCGTCTCGCCGCCGCGCACCATCCTCCAGCTCGCGTTCCTGAGCGAGGGGACGCTCGATCAGGACCTGGCGATCGTGGCGCAGCTCGCGCGCAGCCGCGGGCTTTCGGGTCCCGACAGCACCGCGCGCCACTTCGCGATGAACTGGGGCGAAGGCCGGCTCAGATGGGAGCGGCACAGCGAGTTCACGACCTGGACCTACGACGCGCCGGCACCCCGCAATCTCGACGATCCGGTGCGCGGCCATCCCTTCGGCGACGCGTTCCGCACGCCCGGGCCGCTGATCTCTGCCATCCGGCTCGATCTCTGCCCCGGCGAGACCGACGAGACGGCGCTCCGGCGGTTCCACCCGACCAGCCTCTGCTATTCGCGCATGGATGGGGGCAAGGCGCGTGCGGCGAGCGATTTCCGGCAGGACGCCGACGGCTTCAGCCGGATCCTGGTTTTCGACGACGGGCTCGGCGAGGCCCGCGCCGGGGCGCTCACCCAGCGCCTGATCGAGATCGAGACCTACCGCACGCTGGCGCTGCTCGGCCTGCCGGTCGCCCAGCGGCTCGCGCCGGCGCTCGCCCGCATCGAGGCCGAGCTCGCCCGGATCACCGGGGAGATGCGCGAGATCGGGGGCGAGGCGAGCAACGTGCTCCTCGACGAGCTGATCGCGCTCGCCGCCGACCTCGAAGCCGATGCCGTCTCGAGCCTCTACCGGTTTGCGGCGAGCCGCGCCTACGACGAGATCGTGACGCAGCGCCTCGGCGTCGTCGCCGAGCAGGCGATCCCGGGCTACGAGACCTGGCACATCTTCCTGCTGCGCCGCATGGGGCCGGCGCTGCGCACCTGCCGGGCGGTGGAAGCCCGCCAGGCGGACCTGTCGCGCAAGCTCTCGCGGGCGGCCGACCTCCTGCGCACGCGCGTCGACGTGGAGCTCGAGCGGCAGAACCGCGACCTGCTGAAATCCATGGAGCAGCGGACGCGCCAGCAGCTTCGCCTGCAGCAGACCGTGGAAGGCCTCTCGGTCGCCGCGGTCAGCTACTACATCGTCGGGCTGGTGGCCTATTCCGCCAAGGGCTTCGAGAAGCTGGCGCCGGGGCTCGACCCGGCGCTCGTCGCCGCGCTCGCCGTGCCGCCGGTCATGCTCGCCGTGTGGTGGGTGGTGCGGCGCATCCGGCGCGCGCACAAGGATTAGGCCGGCGCGCGGCCGGCCCAACCCAGATTGAGGATCGCCCGAAAGCGATCAGCTGTCGCCGTCGCCGTCGTGGCTCTTGAGGAAGGCGGTGACGGCGTCGAGGTCTTCCTGCTTCTTCAGGCCCGGGAACGCCATCTTGTTGCCCTTCACGAAGCCCTTCGGGTCCGCGAGGTACTGGTGCAGCGTCTCGTCGTTCCAGACGAGGCCGTTGGCGCCGGCTTCCTTCATGGGCTTGGAATAGTTGTAGTCGTCCAGCCCGCCGGCGGTGCGGCCGAACAGGTCGTTCAGCTCCGGCCCGACCTTGTTCTTCGCGCCTTCGCCGACGGCATGGCAGGCCTGGCACTTCTTGAAGACGTTGGCGCCGGCCTTGATGAGATCTTCATCCGCCTGGGCAAGGCTGGCTCCCGCCACCAATGTCGCCGCGGCAAATGCGAACGCTTTCAGCATCCGGTTTCCTCCTGTTGATGAACCGAGACTTTCATAACGTGCAGGACAACGCGGCGGAGCCGCCCGCGTTGCGGCACAGGGCCGCATCCGGCCTCGACAACCCTCGGCAAACTGCGTAACGAGCTTGGTCAACATTCCAGACCACCGAGGCTCCCGCGTGACGACCCTGACCATGCCGAAGGCGGACGAGGCGGTGATCGCGCGCCGCGGGCAGATCGCGGCCGACCTGCGCGAGATCGTCGGCGAGGAATGGGTGGTGGACCATCCCGACGGGCTGCGGCCGTTCGAATCCGACGGGCTGACGGCGTACCGGACGCTGCCGCTCGTCGTCGTCCTTCCCGAGACGACGGACGAGGTCGTGGCGGTGCTGCGGTACTGCGACGCGAACGGGCTCAAGGTCGTCCCGCGCGGGTCGGGAACCTCGCTCTCGGGCGGCTCCATGCCCGTCGCCGATGCCGTGCTCCTCGTCATGTCGCGCTTCAACCGCATCCTCGACATCGATTTCGAGAACCGCGTGGCCTTGGTCCAGCCGGGTGTCACCAACCTCAACATCACCAAGGCGGTCGCCCATCGCGGGTTCTATTACGCGCCCGACCCGTCGTCCCAGATCGCGTGCTCGATCGGCGGCAACGTGGCGGAGAATTCCGGCGGCGTCCACTGCCTGAAATACGGCATCACCACGAACAACGTGCTCGGCATCGAGATGGCGCTGATGTCGGGCGAGCTGGTGCGGCTCGGCGGCAGCCATCTCGACGCGGAGGGCTACGACCTGCTCGCGCTGATGACGGGCTCCGAGGGGCTGCTCGGCGTGGTGACGGAGGTCACCGTCCGCATCCTGCAATCGCCGGAGACGGCGAGGGCGGTGCTGCTCGGCTTTCCGTCCAGCGAGGACGGCGGCCAGTGCGTGGCCGAGATCATCGCCGCCGGCATCATTCCGGGCGGCATGGAGATGATGGACAGGCCGGCGATCCACGCCGCGGAGGACTACGTCCATGCCGGCTATCCGCTCGACGTCGAGGCGCTCCTCATCGTGGAGCTCGACGGGCCGCAGGGCGAGGTCGATTTCCTGCTCGGGCGCGTGGAGGCGATCGGCCGGGCGAACCGGGCGAGCTACGTCCGGGTGTCGCAGAGCGAGGCCGAGCGGCAGGCGTTCTGGCTCGGCCGCAAGGCGGCGTTCCCGGCGGTCGGGCGCATCTCGCCGGACTATTACTGCATGGACGGGACGATCCCGCGCAAGGCGCTGCCGCAGGTCCTGCAGCGCATGCGCGAGCTCTCGGAGCAGTACGGGCTGCTCGTCGCGAACGTGTTCCATGCCGGCGACGGCAACCTGCACCCTCTCATCTGCTACGACGCCAACAAGCCGGGCGAGCTGGAGGCGGCGGAGGCGTTCGGCGCCGACATCCTGCGGCTCTGCGTGGAGGTCGGCGGCGTGCTGACCGGCGAGCACGGCGTCGGCGTGGAGAAGCGCGATCTGATGCCGACCATGTTCAGCGAGACGGACCTCAAGCAGCAGCAGCGCGTGAAATGCGCCTTCGACCCCAAGCAGCTCCTCAACCCCGGCAAGGTCTTCCCGGAACTGCACCGCTGCGCCGAGCTCGGCCGCATGCACGTCCATCGCGGCCAGCTGCCGTTCCCCGATCTGCCGCGGTTCTGAGGAGGTCGGGGTGAGCGAGACGAGCGGGACGGCGTTCCGGCCGGAAAGCGCGGAGGGCGTGCGCGAGGTCGTGGCCTGGGCCGCGGCCGAGGAGAGGCCGCTCGAAGTGCTCGGCCACGGCACGAAGCGGACGGTCGGCCGGCCGGTGCAGGCCGAGCACGCGCTCGACCTCACGAGCCTCACCGGCGTGACGCTCTACGAGCCGGAGGAGCTGGTGCTATCCGCCCGGGCCGGCACGCCGATCGCCCAGATCGAGGCGCTGCTCGCCGGGCGCGGCCAGGAGCTGCCCTTCGAGCCGATGGATCACGGGCCGCTCGGGGGCGGCGCCGCAGGACGCGGCACGGTGGGCGGCGTGGTCGCCGCCAATGTCGGCGGGCCGCGGCGGATCAAGGCCGGGGCCGCGCGCGACCACGTGCTCGGCGTCGCCGCGGTGAGCGGTCGGGGCGAGATCTTCAAGGCCGGCGGCCGGGTGGTGAAGAACGTCACGGGCTACGACCTCTCGCGCGGCCTCGCCGGCTCGTGGGGCACGCTCGCGGTGCTGACCGACGTCACGCTGAAGGTGCTGCCGCGAGCGGAAGCGGCGACGACGCTGGTGCTCGAGCGGCTCGCGGACGACGACGCGGTGCGGGCGCTCGCAGCGGCGATGGGCTCGCCCTACGAGGTCTCGGGTGCGGCGCATCTCCCCGCCGGCCTCGCCGGCGACCTGCCCGGGCTCGGGCACGGCCGCGCCGCCACCCTCATACGGCTGGAGGGCTTCGAGCCGTCGGTCGCCTATCGCGCCGAACGGCTGGCGGGGCTGTTCGCCGACGTCGCGCCGGCGGAGCGCGTGAGCGGGGAGGCTTCCGCCGCGCTGTGGCGGGCGGTGCGCGATGCCATGCCGTTCGCGGCAAGCGCGCGGCCGCTCTGGCGCGTCAGCGTGGCGCCGACGGCAGGCCCGGCGGTCGTCTCGGCGCTCGCCGGACGGAGCGTGCGGCACTTCTACGACTGGTCGGGCGGGCTCGTCTGGATCGAGGTTCCGGACGAGGCGGACGACGCCTGCGCCGGGCTCATCCGCACCGCGATCGAGGCGGCGGGCGGCGGCCACGCGACGCTCGTGCGCGGCAGCGCGGCGCTCAGGACGGCCGTGCCGCCGTTCCAGCCGCAGCCGGCTGCGCTCGCGGCGCTCTCGCGGCGGCTGAAGGAGCAGTTCGACCCGAACGGCATTCTCAATCCCGGCCGGATGGCGGCGGGGCAGTAGGACAGATGCAGACCCATTTCTCCCCCGAGCAGCTTGCCGACCCGCGCATCCGCGAGGCCGACGCGATTCTGAGGAAATGCGTGCATTGCGGGTTCTGCACGGCGACCTGCCCGACCTATGTCGAGCTCGGCAACGAGCTCGACAGCCCGCGCGGGCGCATCTACCTCATCAAGGAGATGCTGGAGAACGACAGGCCGGCGTCCTCCGAGGTCGCGCTCCACATCGACCGCTGCCTCTCCTGCCTCTCCTGCATGACGACCTGCCCGTCCGGCGTCGACTACATGCACCTCGTCGACCAGGCGCGCACGCACATCGAGAACACCTATCGTCGACCGCTTGGTGACCGGCTCGTGCGCGACCTGCTCGCGGCCGTGCTGCCTTACCGCAGCCGGTTCCGGCTGGCGCTCGCCGGCGCCTTCTTCGCGCGGCCGCTCGCCCCGGCGCTCGACGCGCTCGGCGGCCCGTTCCGTCGTATGGCGGCCATGCTGCGGCTCGCGCCGGGCCGATTCGCGGGACGCGTGCCGGCGGCGGGGGGGCAGGTCATGCCGGCGGCGGGCGCGCGGCGCGGGCGGGTGGCGGTGCTCTCGGGCTGCGCGCAGCCGGTGCTCGACCCGGGCATCAACGAGGCGGCGATCCGGCTCCTCAACCGGCTCGGCGTCGAGGTCGTGCTGCCGAAGGGGGAGGGGTGCTGCGGCGCGATCGTCCATCACATGGGCCGGGAGGAGCAGGCGCTCGCCTTCGCGCGCGCCAATGTCGATGCCTGGACGCGGGAGATCGAGGGCGAGGGGCTGGACGCGATCGTCATCACGGCGTCGGGCTGCGGCACGACCATCAAGGATTACGGCCACATGCTGGCGCTCGACCCGCTCTATGCGGAGAAGGCGCGCCGGGTCTCAGCGCTCGCCAAGGACGTCACGGAATACCTCGCGGGCATCGACCTGCCGGTGCCGGAGAACGCCTCGGGCCTGATCGTCGCCTACCACTCGGCCTGCTCGATGCAGCACGGCCAGCGCATCCTGTTCCAGCCGAGGATCCTGATGGAGAAGGCGGGGTTCGTGGTGCGCGACGTGCCGGAGGGGCATCTGTGCTGCGGCTCGGCCGGCACCTACAACATCCTGCAGCCGGAGATCGCGACCAGGCTGCGCGACCGCAAGGTCAGGAACATCGAGAGCGTCGTCCCGGACCTGATCGCGACCGGGAACATCGGCTGCATGACGCAGATCGGCGCCGGCACCCCGATCCCGATCGTCCACACGGTCGAACTCCTCGACTGGGCCTTCGGCGGGCCGGAGCCGGAGGGCATGCCCCATACGCCTGGCTTCCGCGAGGCGGCGGAATAGAGACTTCAACTGCGTCTCCAGCGTTCGTGGGCGAAGTGACAAGGAGAACGACGCCAACACTCAAAGAGAGAAGAAGCGACTTCTTCAACACGGCCTTGTCGCCCGCGCGATATGCAAGACGAGATTGTTGCGCGAACGAGTCAGCGGACGTTGGGGCGAAGCCGCGCGAGGGCCTAACGCCCGTCATCCAGATCTCCGCCGGTCCCGTCGCGCCGGAGCCCTGATCGCCAGGCGCGCTTCAGCCGGATCACCCCCCTTGACCCGCCCGCGCGCGCCGCGTCGCGGACAGGGGCGCGAGGGGAGAATCACGAAGACGAAGGCGGGCCGATTCTGCGAGGATTTCCGCATCGACGACGTGATGAAGCACGCAACGCCGCGCAGCGTGACCGCGGGCGATGTCGCCCTTGATCCGCCGAGCGGCCTCACTCGCGCATCATGCGGACCATCGCGGCGGGAGCCTCCCGCCGGCGCCGCTCGTCCAGCCACATCCGGCCCTCGAGCGAGTTGAAATCACCGAACCAGAACTCGTAATAGCCGCCGCTCGGGACGGTGAAGCTGTAGATGCCGCCGCGCTCGCGGTGCTGCACATCCCAGCATGACTGGTAGATGCAGAAATGAGCGGTCGTCCCCTGCAGGAGCCGGATCGAGGAGCGGTTGTCGCGATCGACCCATTTGCGGTTCTCGGGCGTCCAGATCCAGCTGCCGGACCAACCGATCGTCGACTGGGCCAGGTGCACCTTTGGAGGCGCGGCCGGATCGGGGCCGCTCATGGGACCCGCCCCGGGCGCGGTGGGTGCGATCGACGCGAGGGCTCCGAGCGCGGCGGTGAGAAGCGTCAACATCGGTATCTCCATCGGACGATATGCGCCTCAACCCAAAGGGGCGAGGCCAAGTCGCGGGGCGAAGTCGCGGGTCTCGCCGGAACGAGCCGGCGACGCGGGCGGCGAGGTCCGCGCCGCGATGCGTCATTCGATGCAGAGTTCCCAGGTATCATGACCGAGATTGGCCTCGGCTTCGGCGTCCTGGTCCGGCATGGGGCGGCGGCAGCGCCCGTCGCTGGTATTCCACAGGCCGAGATACTTGAAGGTCGCGGGCTCCAAGGGGTAGGCGACCCAGACCTGCGAAACGTCGCGCCGGTCGGTCTGCACGATGAAGTTCGGCTCGGAACCGAGCGGATCGGCGACCAGCATCGCCTCACCGTAGGAGCCGGTCGGCGTCAGCGTCGTCGCCGTGCAGCGGTAGCCGGCGAAGAACGTGCGGCAATTGCCGACGAAGACCTCGCCGGGATTGCCGGGATTGGGCATCGATGGCCCGGCGCCCGCCATGCGCGGCGACGGCGCGGAGCCGAACGGGCGGCCGGGAGCGGGAGCGGCGGCGAGCGGGCGGGCGGGAGCGGCGCCGATCGGGCGAGTGGGCGCCGGTCCGAGCGGGCGGACCGCGCCCTGGCCGGGGCTGTGGCTCGGGATCTGCGACACCCGCGGTCCCGCGCCGGGCGCGACGCCGCGGTTCTCGACGCATTCGCGCACCTTGAGCGCGGCGGCGGCCGTGCCCCGCAGCGCCATCCGGCGCTGGATCGGGCCAAGCCGCAGGTCGAGCCGGTTGCCCTGCGTGATCGCCTCGTATTCGCCGAGATTCACCCAGAGAACCACCCAGAGGCCGTCGCCCCAGCCGGAGATCCCCGAATCTCGGCCGTCCACCGCGAAGGACCCGTAAGGCGTCTCGCCGGAGAATTCATGGAGGATGGCGACCTGCCATTGTCGGCCGGAATCGTAGCCGAAGCGCCAGGTTCCCTCCGGCCCCGACATCTGCGCCGCGCAGAATGCGAAGGCGCCGTTGTTCGTGAACCCGGAGAGCACCGACCAGCCGCGGGTCTGCCCGTACTCCCCGGCTGTCGCAACGTCCGGGTCGCCGGCGATGTTGTAGAATTCATCGCCCATTTTAGGAGCTTGCGCCAGCGCGGGGGTCGCGAGGCCAAGGAAG
Organism: Faunimonas sp. B44; assembly: GCF_052655945.1. Classification (NCBI taxonomy): domain Bacteria; kingdom Pseudomonadati; phylum Pseudomonadota; class Alphaproteobacteria; order Hyphomicrobiales; family Afifellaceae; genus Faunimonas; species Faunimonas sp. B44. The sequence goes on from NZ_JBQYEX010000010.1 coordinate 42,278, forward strand.
ACGAGCGGCGCTAAGCGCCGTGCCAGAGAACTCATGGGAGGAGCCTTTCGCGTTCGCCTGTGGAACGGCGCAGGAGAGGAATCGGGGGAGGCGGCCGACGGAGTCCTGCTCGCCCGTCCCGTCTCGGTGCGGCCGAACCGTGTGAGCGCACGGCCCGCCTCGCCGGAATGTCACTGGGTTAGTATATCGAAGCGATCGAAGCTGTATTCGGTGCCCCGGTCGCTGTAATTGCAGCCGCGGAAACCGGATCGGTACTTTCCGGCATAGACCATTCCGTCATGCCGGACGCGGCAGACATAGAGGGTCCGCCCATCGGCCTCCTGGCCGCCATCGACGGCGTTGCTCGGAATGCGCCCGTTGAACGACGTCCAGCGCGCCTGGCCCTGCAGAACACTGTGGTTCGTGACCGCATATTCGCGCCCGCCGAAGCCGATCATGCAAGCATCGCTCTGGCCGGTATTGACGGCGCCGGGATGAAGGCCGCCCTGCACCATGCCGTTGGGACATAAACCGGCCAGCCGTCGGGCGTCGCCCCGGCCGATACGAGGTGCGGGCCGTACTTGCCGGGACGGAAGCCGACCCATTCGAGGGAGGAGGCAGCCGGAGCGCGCGCGTCCTGAACGCAGGCGATGGTGCGATCCACCATCTGGTTGGAGCCGCGTAGCGAAAACGTCGTCGTCAGCTCGCCCCAGCCCTGGGCGAGGAAGTTGAAGCTGATCTTCGAGCGGTTGGCGAACGAATCGAAGATGCCATCCGGCTCGTTATTGGGCGAGCGATAGACGAGCATCTCCCCTTCGAGCGGCATGGTGAGCACCTGCGAATCGGCCCGGTTGTTGTCGAACCAGACCTCGACCTCGTAGCCCAATCCGATAGCGCCGATGCGCGGGGCGCTGAAGCCAAGCGACGTCACCTCCATCGTATAGTCGAAGATCAGCGAGGTATTCGGGTCGGTGTTCAGCGTCGCCCAGCACGCGACCTCGCCGCCATCGACATGGCGGTGAATCGTCCACGGCCCGGCTTTCCCGTATTCCTGCGAACCGGCATGAAGGAGTCCCGGCAAGGCCAGGATAAGGACAACGGCGCCAAGCTGGCGCACCATCGTTTGCAGTCGCATTGGTGTCTCCTGGCCTTGAGGAGCCCGCTTGCGCGTCTGAACAACGGGCCGCCAAGTACGACTTTAACAAAAGTTTAATCATTGCGGCAGTCGGCTAAATAGATTTGCGGCGGTGGATCGCTGAAAACCGATTCGATAGTTGTGATTCTGCAACATGACCCGTTCGGCCAGCCGTGGGGGCCAGGAGGGAGCGCCTTCTTGCCGCTCGCAGGCGATACTCCGCAGGACACGCTCGGAGGCGGAATGACCTCCGCAGGGATGTTATACCGCCCGTCTCGCTGCGCCCTCGCTCGGTCCGCCTCGTCCGAACGGGCATGTCCGGGCCGGAACGGCCGGGTTCATGGTAGAGAGCCACTCACCGTTTGCGGGAAACCGTGAACGGTCCAAAGAACGGCCGCCCCGGAGGGCGGCCGCCGCTTCATTTCACGAATGCCGGGCGCGGCGCTCAGGCCGCCTTGCCCTCGATCGGGTTCTCCAGAACGCCGAGGCCGGTGATCTCCATCGTCACGACGTCGCCTGGCTTCAGGTATTTCGGCGGGTTGAAGCCGAGGCCGACGCCGGCCGGCGTGCCGGTCGCGATGATGTCCCCCGGCTCCAGCGTGATGACCGCCGAGATCGTCTCGATGAGGGTCGGGATGTCGAAGATGAGGTCGGCGACGCTCGCATCCTGCCGCGTCTCGCCGTTCACCTTGGTCGACACGCGCATCGCGGTCACGTCCGGCACCTCGTCGGCGGTCACGAGCCACGGCCCCATCGGGCAGAAGCCGTCGATGCTCTTTCCGAGGAACCATTGCTGGTGCTTCTTCTGGAGCTCGCGCGAGGTGGCGTCGTTGAGGATCATGTAGCCGAAGACGTGGTCGAAGGCGTTCGCCTTCGTGATGCCGGCGCCGCCCTTGCCGATGACTACGGCGAGCTCGACCTCGTAGTCCAGCGAGTTGGTGAAGTCGCGCCAGGCCGGGATCGGGTCGTTCGGACCGATGACGGAGCTGGTCGCCTTGGTGAAGATCACGGGGAGCGGCGGCACGGCCTGGGCGCCGCCCGAGGAATCGAAGCCGCTGCCGTGGAACTCGTGGGCGTGGTCGTAATAGTTCTTGCCGACGCACATGATGTTGCGGGCGGGACGGGGGATCGGCGCGAGATGGCGCACGTTGCCGGGGCCGACCACCCCCTTGCCGGACGAGACGAGCGCCTCGACGGCGGCGCGATGCGCGTCCCAGCCCTCGATCAGCCCGATCAGGGTCGACGGCAGCGCGGCATCCGTCGAGAGATCGACGTAGCGGCCGTCGGCGAGCGCAACGGCGGGTGTCTGCCGTCCTCCGACGGCGATGGTTGCGAGCTTCATGGGTGACCTCCTGGCTGCCCCTGAACTCAACCATTTTGAAATTGGTGTCAACCGTGCTTACAATGGTTGCGAAGTTGGTTCTGCGTTCGGAAGGCTGGAAGAGGTGAAGACGATGGCGGTCCGATCGGAACTGCTGCGGACCTACATCGCGGCCGAAAAGCTCGGCGCGGGGGACCGCCTGCCGCCGGAGCGCGAGCTCGCCCAGGCGCTCGGCGTGCCGCGAACGGCGCTCCGCCGGATGCTGGCCGACCTGGAGGCGCGGGGCGAGATCTGGCGCCATGTCGGGCGCGGCACCTTTCTCGGCTCGCCGGCCCAGGCCGCAGGCGAGGCGGAAACCGATCCCCAAGATGCGACGCCGAACACCTATCCCGCGGAAGTGCTGGAAGTGCGGCTCATCGTCGAACCGCCGGCCGCCGCGCTTGCGGCGCTCCGCGCGGGGCCGGCCGACGTGGCGGCGCTGGAGCGGGCCGTCAGCCGCGGCGCGGAGGCCGCGAGCTTCGAGGAATTCGAGAGCTGGGACGCGAACTTCCACCGCATGCTGCTCGCCGCGGCGCGCAACGGGCTGCTGGCGAGCCTCTACCGCAGCATCGAGGCGGCGCGCTCGGATCGCATCTGGGGGCGCCTGAAGCGGGCTTCGCTGACGAGCGAGCGGCGAAAGGACTACGAGGAGAGCCACGCCGCGATCGCCGCCGCGATCGCCGACCGGGACCCGGCCCGCGCCGAGGCCGAGATGCGCCGGCACATCAAGGCGGTGCAGGCGAGCATGGGAGCGGTGTGAGCCGGCCTGCGGGTGCGGAGCGAGCGCGCCGCCCCGCACCCGCAGGCCGGAATCACCGCCGGTTGCAGGCTCCCGCGGCGTGGCATCCGATCAGTGGAGCAGGTCGAGGAACGGCGTGTCCGGGGCGCTGACGTAGAAGATCACCACCTTCGTTTCCCCGTCCGTCCGGTTGAAGCCCGTCATCTCGACGTGCGGCGGCTCGACCATCGCCTCGCCGGCGCGGAGCGTCACGGGCGCGTGGCCCTTCATCTCGAGGGTGAACGCACCCTCCAGGACATAGACGGTGACCGGGAAGCGGTGCGTGTGCGGGACGGTCCTGTCGCCGGGCCGGAACGAAGCCGTCATGACCCGGACGGACTGGACCGCATCGCGCGGCAGGCCGTCGACCTTCTGGTCGAGGAGGAGATCCGGCTTGGCGATTCCCTCCTGCTGGGCGAGGGCATTCGCGGCGGCCATCCCGCTCACGAGCAGGCAAAAGATGCCGAAAGCGTTGCGCATGGAAGCCTCCTTCTTCGCACTCCGGGCAAGTGCTTCAGTCCGCCCGGCCACTGCGGATCGGCTGCCGATCCGAACGGGCTCACGGTAGGCCCGGCCGGCCCGCCGCGGGAGCCGCATGGTTGCCGCCCGGGGCCGCAGAACTGCATAATGCGGCGATGTTCGACTGGGACGACCTGCGGCACTTCCTGGCCGTTCACCGTCACGGCAGCACGATCGCGGCCGGCAAGGCGCTCGGCCTCAGCCAGTCGACGGTGCATCGCAGGATCGCCGAGCTCGAACGCCGAACAGGCCGCAAGCTCGTGGTGCGGCGCCCGGAGGGCTACCGGCTGACGGATCTCGGCGCGGAACTCGTGGTCCACGCCGAGCGCGTGGAGGCCGCCGTGCTGGAATTCGAGCGGCGCATCGCCGATACGGCGAACGAGCTCACCGGGACCATTCGCGTCACCTGCCCGGAACCGATCGTCTACCGCATGACCGGCCTGATCGACCGCTTCCACGCCCGCTATCCTGGGCTCCGCGTCGAGTTCGTCACGAGCGACCGCTACCTGGATCTCTGCCGGGGAGAGGCCGACGTCGCCTTCCGCTCGGGCGACACCGACGACGAGCTTGTCGGGCGCAAGATCGCGGACTCGTTCTGGGCCGTCTATGCCAGCCGCTCCTATGTCGAGCAGCACGGCCGGCCCGAGCGCATCGAGGACCTGGGCGCCCATCCGCTCGTCGCCTTCGACGAAACGCTGAGCGGCCACAGGAGCCTGAAATGGCTGCGGGACATCGCGCCGGGGGCGACGATCGCGGCGCGCAACAACAGCGTGCTGGGGCTGGTCTCTTCGGTGAAGTCGGGCCTCGGCGTCGGGCCGCTGCCGACTGCGCTCGGCGATTCGGAGCCGGACCTCGTGCGGGTGCTCGGTCCGATCCCGGAACTGGCGCGGAGCTGGCGTCTCCTGGCGCATCCCGACCTCCGACGCACGCCCCGGGTCGCGGCCTTCTTCGACTTCGTCATCGAGGAAAGGGAGGCGCTGAAAGCCATTCTGACCGGCTGAAGCCGCGACCTGCGACAGCCGCGCGGCCCGCATTCAGGCAGTGCCCGATTCGGACGTCCCTGGCCGGGCGGAACCGGGATTTTCGTTCGCGCGGCGCGTTCGCAGCAGAGACAAACCGGCAGCGCCGTGCCATTAAGCGCCCGCCATGCTGAGCACCCCGATCCTCGTCGCCCTCGCCATCACCGTCGTCGTCACCTCCTTCATGTCCGGCGTGTTCGGCATGGCCGGGGGCATGATCCTGATGGGCCTGCTGCTCCTCATCCTGCCGGTCCCGGCGGCGATGATGATGCACGGCGCGACGCAACTGGTCGCGAACGTCTGGCGCGCCGCGCTCTGGTACCGCTACGTGTCGGTGCGGATCCTGGCGCTCTACGTGACCGGAAGCCTCGTCATCTTCGCCGTCTTCGCCTTCATCCGCCTCGTCCCCAACACCGCGATGGTCTACATCATCATGGGGCTGATGCCGTTCGTCTCCATGGCGCTGCCGATCCGCTACGCGCCGCGGGCGGACCTGCCGTTCGGCGCGGTCCTGAGCGGCCTAATCTCGACGGGGTTCCAGCTGCTCTCCGGCGTCTCCGGCCCGGCCTTCGACGTGTTCTTCGTGCGCACGGAGCTCGACCGCCGGACGGTGGTCGCCACCAAGGCGGCGTGCCAATCGGTGAGCCACCTCGCCAAGCTCGCCTATTTCGGCGGCATGCTCGCCATCGGCGGGACGGAGGTGGGCTGGCCCGTAATGGCGACGGCGATGGTGCTCGCCGTCGTCGGCACGAGCCTCAGCCGGATCGTGCTCGACCGCATGAACGACGTGCAGTTCCGCAGCTGGACGCAGCGGATCGTGATGGCGATCGGCTTCGTCTACCTCGTTCAGGGCGTGCGGGAGCTGGTGCTAGCCTGACGCGCCGACGGAGCGGAGCTGGCGCTCCGCGCCGGCGGGCTCGGCCGGCGCCGCCTCCTTGCGCAGCGAAGCGGCGAGAAGGGTCGCCCGCACCGACTGGAGGTGGTCGAACATCGCGCCGGCCGCCGATTGCGGATCGCGGTCGGCGATCGCCTTCAGGATGGCCTCGTGATCGCGGCGATACCGGTCGCGCCGCTCCGGCGACGAGGTCCGGAGCTTCAGCCGCTCCCATTGCGGCTGGTTCCGCATCTCGCGGACCATGTCCATGACCATCAGCAGGATTGGATTCTGCGTCGCCTCCGCGATCGAGCGATGGAACGCGTTGTCCCAGGCCTCGAAGCTCTCGAAGTCCTCGACGGCGCGGCCGCGGTCGAGGCAGAGCCGCATCTGGTCGAGATGCGCCTTGTGGTGGCGCAGCGCGGCCTCCGCTGCGATGGCGGGTTCGAGCGTGAGCCGCGCGTCCATGAGGTCGATCGGGCTGCGCGTGGAGGTTGAGCCGAGCGGTTCCGCGGGCGCCGTCCCGACGAACGTGCCGCGCCCGACATGGCGGCTGATCAGGCCTTCCTGCTCGAGCCGGCCGAGCGCCTTGCGAAGGGTGGCCCGGTTGACCTGGAGCTCGGCGGCGAGCGTCCGCTCCGGCGGCAGCCTTTCGCCCGGGACAAGGTCACCGGCAGCGATCATCCTGCGCAGATGGCCGAGCACGAGCTCGGCCCGATCCGCGTCGGCGGGGATTGTGTCCGAGAAAAGCGCCATCCGGGCCGGAAAACCTCTTGCCTAACCGGTTCGGAATTGGTTGACGGTTGCCGAGCCAAGTTATAGCTTGGTCACCCATTGGTCAACCAATAAGCGAGGCGGCACGTCGCCGCCGGTCAGGGGAGACGCTCATGTCCAGCCGTTTCATGCTTTCTCGTCGTCGGTTCCTCGCCAGCTCGGCCGCCGGCGCCGCCGCGCTGTCGCTCTCGGGCCGCGCCGCCTTCGCGCAGGATTTCCCGAGCCAGAACATCAACATCACCATCCCGACCGCCGAAGGCGGCGGCGCCGACCGCGACGTCCGGCTCATCACGCAGTTCTGGAAGAAGTACCTCGGCGCCGATTTCGAGTTCGGCTACTACCCCGGCGCGGCCGGCCAGGTCGGCTACGAATTCTTCATGAAGCGCGATCCGAACGCCTACAACCTGCTGTTCGCCAACATGGGTCCCGAAGTGATCATGTTGACGCTGCAGAACGTGCCGATCGAGATCGGCAAGGACCTCGTCTACATCAACCAGACGAGCTCGGAGCCGATGTCCGTCTTCGTCGGCGCGCGCTCGCGCTTCAACAGCCTCGAGGAGCTCGTCGAGGAAGGCAAGAAGCGGCCGATCACCTGCTCGGTGAGCCGCCTGCCGCATCCGGCCTCCATCGGCATGCTGGCGCTCGGCGAAGCGACCGGCGCGAAGTTCAACCTGGTGCCGTTCGGCGGCGGCAACCCGTCGGCCATGGCCGCCATCACCGGCGAGGTCGATTGCTGCGCGCTGCCCTTCGCGAACCCGATCACGCTTGCATCCGAGGTCAAGATCCTCGGCGTGTTCGCCAACAAGAACCCGGCCCCGGACCAGAGCGGCAACGCCCCGACGGTCAACTCGGTTTTCGGCACGGACCTGCCGGAGCTCACCAGCTCGCGCGGCTTCGCCGTCCATGCCGCCGCGATCGAGCAGTACCCGGACCGGGTGCAGAAGCTGCAGGAGACCTGCGCGCAGGTGCTCGCCGATCCGGAATACGTCGCCGCCGTCGAGAAGGCCGGCCTGCCCAAGGAATTCGTCGATCCGGGCGACCAGGAGAAGGCGATGGGCACCGCCGAGGCGACGCGCGAGCTCGCGCTGAAGTACCGCGAGCTGCTCACCGGCAAGTAATCCCACAAGGCGGCCGCCCCTCCGGGCGGCCGCCTTTCCGTTTCTCGACAATCCGCGGAACACAATGTCCGATTCTGTGAAGAAGAAGGCGGTCGGGGCCGATCTGATCATCCCGCTCGCCGGCGCCGCCTACGCGATCTACTACGTCTGGTCGGTGCGCGACTTCCCGCGTGAAGCGCAGACGAGCGGCATGATCCTCGCCGGGATGCTGCTCCTGCTGGTCTTCCTTTATCTCGTGCGGGTGGCGGTGGGCCTCGGCGCCGGGCGCTACAGCCTCGGCCTCGGCAACTTCCTCGGGCCGAAGGAGACGCGCGCCGCGCGCGGCATCTTCTTCCTGCTGCTCCTGGTCTCGGCCTACCTGATCGGATCGGCCGGGTTCACGCTCACGACCTTCGCGTTCCTGTCGCTCTCCTTCATCGTGCTCGGCATCCGGCCGATCTGGCGGGCGCTCGCGATCGCCGCAGCCGCCGCCCTCATCGGGTGGCTCTTCTTCATCGTCCTCCTCGGCACCCGGTTCCCGGTGGGGCCGTTCGAGCAGTTCATGCGGTCGGTGTTCTGATGGGATTCGATTTCGACACCGTCGTCGGGCTGTTCGCGCATTCGTTCAGCCTCTGGTACGTCATCATCCCGGCGATCATCGTCGGCATCATCGCCGGCGCGATCCCGGGCTTCGCGGCGCACAACACGATCATCATCCTGCTGCCGCTGACGCTCGCCTTCGACGTCGAGGTGGCGCTGACCTTCATGGTCGCGCTCTATTGCGCCTCGCATCTCGGCGGCGGCCTGCCGGCGATCCTGGTCAACATCCCGGGCACGGGCGGCGCCGCGGCGACCACGCTCGACGGCTACCAGATGACCAAGAAGGGCCTGGCCGTCCGGGCGCTCGCCGTCTCCTTCGTCGCCTCGGTGCTCGGCGGCCTCATCAGCGCGATCGTCACGCTCTTCGCGCTGCCGGCGCTGTCGCAGGTCGGCTATTACGTCCACAGCGTCGAGATGGTCGTGATCATGCTGTTCGGCCTCGCGCTGATCGCCTCGATCGCCGCCAAGGACATGCTGAAGGGGCTGATCGCCGGCGTGCTCGGGCTGCTGCTCGGCGCCATGGGCGCGGACCATATCTACGCCACGCCGCGCGGCACGTTCGGCGTCCTCGAGCTCTTCGACGGCATTCCGCTTGTCCCGGCGCTGATCGGCCTCTTCGCCGTCTCCGAGGCGCTGGTGATGCTGGAGGAGAAGTCGATCGTCCAGAGCGGCGACGCCAAGGTCGGCAAGGTCACGTGGAGCGAGACCTTCAGCGAGATCTTCGGCGCCTTCCGGCACTGGTGGAACATCACCTGGACCGCCATTCTCGGCCTGGTCATCGGCGTGCTGCCCGGCGCCGGCGCGAGCATCGCCGCCTTCGTCGCCTACCAGCAGACGCAGTTCTTCTCCAAGCACCCGGAGAAGTTCGGCACCGGCATCCCGGAAGGCGTCGCGGCGCCGGAATCTGCCAACAACGGTGTGACGACGGGCACGCTCGTGCCGCTGCTCGCCATCGGCGTGCCCGGCGGCAGCACGGCGGCCGTCATGATGATCGTGCTGCAGTTCCACGGCGTGCCGTTCGGGCCCCGCCTCTTCGTGGAGCAGCCGCAACTCGCCTACGGCGTCATCGTCTCCATGGCCGCGTCCTACGTGCTGATGCTCTTCACCATCTTCCCGATGGTGAAGTACATGTCGCGAATCACGGTCATCTCGACGCTCTACCTCGCGCCGCTCATCAGCGCGTTCACGCTGGTCGGCGCCTTCGTGCCGCGCGGCTTCCTGTTCGACATCGGCATCGCGATCGCGTTCGGTGTGCTCGGTTACGTCGCCCGCAAGACCGGCTACCACGTCGCGGCGATCCTGATCGGGGTGATCCTCGGGCCGCTGATCGAGAAGTCGTTCCTGCTCGCCATGCGCATCTCGGGCAACGACCCGATGGTCATGTTCTCGTCCACCATCGGAAACATCCTCTGGATCATGCTCGTGCTGACGCTCGTGCTGCCGTACGTCTTCAAGTGGCGGCGCGAGCGGAAGGCCCAGGCCGAGGACGAGCGACTTGCGCAGATGGGGAACTAGGATGACCGTTCACGCACAGAGCCCGCTCGCGCACCGCACGCGCCAGATCGGCCATCTCGACATTCCCGGCGGCGGCCAGGTCGTGGTCCGGGACGGCTACGCCTATGTCGGCCACATGAAGCCGCCCTACGGCACCAGCATCATCGACGTCCGGGATCCGAAGAACCCGCGCATCATCAGCCAGATCACGCTGCCGAACGAGGATTCCCACACGCACAAGGTGCGCGTTGTCGGCGACGTGATGATCACGAACGTCGAGGAGAACAACCGGCACCTGAAGCGCAAGGGCGGCAACATCCCCGCGGCCGAGGCGAAGCTCGCGGCCGCGCTGGGGCGGGCGCCGAGCGACGGCGAGCTCGCCACGGCGATCGGCGTCGACGTCGTCGACATCCCCTATTTGCGCCGTGTGCTCGGAGAGAGCTATCGCGACGGGGGATTCAAGGTCTGGGACATCTCCGACCGGACGAAGCCGCGCGAGCTCTGCCACGTGCGCACCCACGGCTTCGGCGTGCACCGCTTCCACGCCGACGAGCGCTACGCCTACATCTCGACCGAGATGGAGGGCTATGTCGGCAACATCCTCATCGTCTACGACATGGCCGACCCGGCGCGGCCGCAGGAAGTCTCGCGCTGGTGGATGCCGGGCCAGCACGTCGCCGGCGGCGAGACGCCGACCTGGCGGGGCTATTCCAACCGGCTGCACCACGCCATGCGCTGCGGCGACGAGCTCTGGGCCTCGGTCTGGCACGCCGGCATCCGCGTCATCGACGCCTCCGACATTCGCGACCTTCGGACGGTCGGCGAGTACGACTACCATCCGGCGATCCCGGAGCCGACGCACACGGTGATGCCGTTCGAGAACATGATCGGCGGGCGACGCTACGCGGCGGCGATCGACGAGGAGCACGTCCACGTGCGCGGCCGGCTGCGCGGCTTCATGTGGATCCTCGACGTGACCGACCTCTCCGCAATCAAGGCGGTCTCGACCTTTACGGTGAGCGAGCTCGATTCGCCCTTCAGCGGGCGCGGGGGGCGGTTCGGCGCGCACCAGTACCGCGAGAAGCTCGACAGCACGCTCGTCTATGCGACCTGGTTCGCCGGCGGGCTGCGCATCGTCGACGTGAAGAACCCGGAAGAGCCGGAAGAGGTCGGCTACTTCATCCCCGAGCCGCACAAGGCGGACGGGGCGCCGCAATCGAACGACGTCGACGTCGACGAGGAGGGCAGGATCTACCTGCTCGACCGCGACCGCGGCTTCCACGTGCTGGAGTTCGACCGGCCGTAAGAGTTCGACCGGCCGCAAGAGGGGCGTTCCGGGGCAAGGCAGCGTTCAGGGGGAGAGGGCATGAGGAAGCGGCGACTGGGCCAGGTGGACGTCTCGGCGATCGGCCTCGGCTGCATGGGCATGACGGGCCTCTACGGCGAGCGCGACGAGACCGAATCGAAGGAGACCATTCGCTACGCGATCGACCAGGGCATCACCCTCATCGACACCTCCGACGCCTACGGGAACGGTTCCAACGAGACGATGCTGGGGGAAGCGCTGAAGGGGCGGCGGGACAAGGTCGTGCTCGCCACCAAGTTCGGCAACCTGCGCAATCCCGACGGCAGCACCGGCGTGAACGGCCGGCCGGACTACGTGCCGCAGGCGTGCGACGCGAGCCTGAAGCGGCTCGGGACGGACCACATCGACCTCTATTTCGTGCACCGGATCGATCCGGACGTGCCGATCGAGGAGACGGTCGGGGCGATGTCGCGCCTGGTCGAGGCCGGCAAGATCGGGCAGATCGGACTGTCGGAGGCGGGCGCGCAGACGATCCGCCGCGCCCATGCCGTCCATCCCGTCGCCGCGCTGCAGACCGAGTACTCGCTCTGGACACGCGAGGTCGAGGACGAGATCCTGCCGACCTGCCGCGAGCTCGGCATCGGCTTCAACGCCTACGCGCCGCTCGGCCGCGGCTTCCTGACCGGGCGGATCGAAGGGCCGGATTCGCTGGAGCCGAAGGACCGGCGCCGCGACATGCCGCGCTTCAAGGACGAGAATCTCGACCAGAACCTCGACTTGCTGAAGACGCTGAAAGCGGTTGCGGAAGAGACCGGGCATACGCCGGCGCAGGTCGCGATCGCATGGCTGCTCGCCAAGGGCGACGACATCGTGCCGATTCCGGGCGCCTCGCGGCGCAAGTGGATCGACGTGAACATCGAGGCGACGGAGATCGAGTTGCCGGCGGCTGCGGTCGAACGCCTCGACGGCGATTTCCTGCCCGAGCGTGTCCACGGGACGCGCTATCCGGGCGGCCAGATGAAGCGCCTCGGCATCTGACGGACGGACCATCTCTCAGACGCGGCGCCGCCGATGCGGCGCCGCGACCTCATTCAAGCAAGGGCAAGGGAAGCACGATGCAGGACGACATCCGCGCTGCGACGAAGACGAAGGGCACCGAGCACTGGACCGAATCGAACGGCCAGAAGCTCTTCCTCTGGGAGAAGCCGGCGGTGAACGGGGCGAGCCGCGGGACCGTCCTCTTCATCCACGGCTCGTCGATGGCGTCGCAGCCGACCTTCGACCTGCAGGTCGAAGGCATGCCGGAAGCCTCGGTGATGGACTGGTTCGCGAGCCGCGGCTTCGATACCTGGTGCTTCGACTGCCGCGGCTACGGCCGATCCTACAAGGGCGACGACATGCTCGCCGTCATCTCCGACGGCGCCGACGACGCCAAGGCAGCGACCGACTACATCATGGCGCAGGGCAAGGCCGGGCCGTTCATGGTCTACGGCATCTCCTCCGGCGCGCTGCGGGCAGCGCTCTTCGCGCAGCGCAATCCCGACCGCGTCTCGCGTCTCGCGCTCGACGCGATGGTGTGGACCGGCGAGGGCAGCCCGACGCTCGAGCAGCGCCGCCAGAAGCTCGACCAGTGGCGCGGCTCGACGCGGCGTCCGCTCGACCGGGCCTTCCTGCTCTCGATCTTCAACCGCGACCATCCGGGGACGGCCGAGGACCGTTTCATCGATCCGTTCATCGAGCAGGTGCTCGCGCTCGACGATTCCATGCCGAACGGCACCTATATCGACATGTGCGCCAACCTGCCGGTGGTCGACCCGGAGAAGATCAGCGCCGCTACCGTCCTAATGCGCGGCGAGTACGACGGCATCGCCGGCATGGACGACCTCCTGAAGTTCTTCGACAGGCTGCCGAACGCGGACAAGGAGTTCGCCGTCATGCCGGGCATCGCGCACGCCTCCTTCACGCAGAAGAACTTCCTGCTCGTCTACCAGATCCTGCACGCGTTCTTCACGCGGCCGGAGCCGGTCTACCGGGGCTGAGGCTCCGCTTCGCCCGACGACGCGCCGGGCGGCTCGCCGCCGCCCGGAGCCGCCTCTGGCGGCACGCGGCAGGCGGCGAGGATCTGGTCCCGCGCCGCCTCGACCGCCTCCTGGCCGGCCGCGATCGCCTCCTGCGCCCGGTGGAAGTCCATGACGCCGATATGGCGCGCCTCGGGCGTGACCAGCACGTCGACCGGATCGGCGGCGAGGCGCACGCGCGACACGAAGTTCTCCATCACCAGGAACGAGCCGGCGATGACCTCCAGATAGGTCGGAACGGCGGCGGGGTCGTCCGCGCCCTCGGTTTCCTGGGCGCGTCGCAGCCGTCCCATCCAGGACGACGGCGACGGCGAGACGATCCGCGTGCGCGGCTTGCGCCGCGACACGATGCCGGAGCGCGTGACGAGGTCGCCGCTCAGATTGACCGCAATGATGACTTCGGCGCCGAGGGCGCGGCAGAGGGAGACCGGCAGCGGGTTGACCAGCGCGCCGTCGACGAGCCACTGGCCCTTGAGCGGCACCGGCGTGAGGAGGCCGGGAAGGGCGAGCGAAGCCCGCACGGCGTCGATGATGGAGCCGGAGGTCAGCCAGGTCTCGCGGCCGGAGCCGAGCTCGGTCGCCACCGCGCCGAAGGTGCAGCGGGCGTCCTCAATGAGAATGTCGCCGATGTGCTTGCGGAAGAAGTCGACGATCCAGCGCCCCTCAATGAGGCCGCCGCGCGAGAAGCGGACGTCGAGGAAGCCGAGGGTCCGGCTGAAGGTCATGGCGCGGGCGAGCTCGTTCAGCATGTCGAGCCGGCCGGCGGCGTAGGAGGCGCCGACCAGCGCCCCGCTCGAACAGCCGCAGACGATGTCCGGCGCCACGCCGAGCCGGCCGAGACCCTCGAGCACGCCGATATGCGCCCAGCCGCGCGCCACGCCCGACCCGAGCACGATTCCGACCTTCGGCTTGACCGGAGGCCCGTTCGACACATCTGAATCGCGTGCCCGACGCCGGCGGCCGGACGCGCTCCCGAGCTGCTTCATGCGTCCGTTCTGCATCGCGCGGATCTGGCTGGTTTGATCGACATCAAGGCTGCGGCGGTGCGCCCGGAGAGAATCCGTTCCGTCCGGGGCGCCGTTCGGCGGACGGGCATCTCTAGCACGGGAGAACGACGATGAGCGAACAACCGAGTGCACCTGCGCAACCCGAAACGGCTCCGGCCGCGGCGCAGCCCGGCGCCGGCGGCGCCGCTCCGGCGCCTGGCCAGACGAGCGCGCCGCAGCCGGCGCCGGCCGAGCCGTTCACCCTTCTCAGGCGGCAGATGGACAGGCTGTTCGACGACTTCCAGACGTCCTTGCCGGTGTTCGGCCGTTCGCTCTGGGAGAGCGATCTCGCCAGGCCGGTACTCGAATGGGTGGGTGGCAACTGGGGCGCCGTCGACCTCTCGGAAGGGGACAGCGCCTATTGCATCGCGGTCGAGCTGCCGGGCTGCGATGAGAAGGATCTCGATATCGGCTTCGCAAACGGCATGATCACGATCAAGGCCGAGAAGCGCCAGGAGACGAAGGAGGAGAAGGAGGACTTCCACCTCTCCGAACGCCGCTACGGCTCGTTCCGCCGCTCGTTCCGGGTGCCGGAGGGTGTGGACGCCGACAGCATCGAGGCGACGTTCAAGAACGGCGTCCTGACGCTCTCCATCCCGAAGACGGAGCAGGCGCGGCAGGCGACGAAGAAGATCGCGGTCAAGCGCGTCTGAGGCGACGAGGCGGCCGGAATCCCGGTCTGCGGCGGCTTGGCCCGCAGCACGCTTCCTGCGAAGAAGGTCGGGACGAGGGCAGGGGCCGCGGATCGGGTGCGGATCGCGACGTTCAACATGGAGAGCCTCGGGGAGAGTGGCGGCGCGGCGGAGTCCGACCGCCGCCGCATCGCCGTGCTGCGCCCGCAGCTCCTGCGGCTCGACGCCGACATCGTCTGCATGCAGGAGGTGAACGCGCCGCGCGGCCCCGACGGCACCAGGCGCCCCCTGCTCCTCGACGAGCTCGTGGACGGCACCGCCTACGCGAACTACCGGCGCGCCTCGACGACGCGGCCCGGGACGACCGACCTCCTCGACAGGCACAATCTCGTCGTCCTCAGCCGCTGGCCGATCGCGGAGAGCCGGCAGATCCTCCACGATCTCGTGCCGCCGGTCGCCCACCGGTTCCTTTCCGGCGCGGATGCGGGGCAGGACCACCGGATCTGCTTCGACCGGCCGCTCCTTCTCGTCGCGATCGAACTGCCGGACGGGCGTCGCCTCCACGTGCTGAACCTGCACTTCCGGGCGCCCCTTGCGGCGCCGGTCCCGGGCGAGAAGACCGGGCCGTTTGCCTGGGCGAGCATCGGCGGATGGGCGGAGGGCTATTTCATCGCATCGGTGAAGCGCTCGGGCCAGGCGCTCGAGGCGAGGCTCGCGGTCGAGCGCATCCTCGACGGCGATGCCGGGGCGCTGGTGATCGTCGCGGGCGACTTCAACGCGGAGACGCGGGAGGTCCCGACCCGCATTCTCCTCGGCGACGTCGAGGACACCGGCAATGGCGCGCTCGCGGAGCGCAGCCTGATCCCGCTCGAGCGCAGCCTGCCGGAATCGAGCCGCTATTCGGTCCTCCACGGCGGCCGGCGCATGATGCTGGACCATCTGCTGGCCTCGCGGCCGCTGATGGCGCTCTATCGCGGAATGGAAGTCCACAACGAGGCGCTCGGCGACGAGCTCTTCGCGCAGTCGGGCGTGAAGGACAGCGCCGAATCCTACCACGCGCCGGTCGTGGCGACCTTCGCCGACCCAAGCGAGGCGGCCGGGAAATGAGTGCCGCCCCGGCGCTCGTCCTCGGCTTCGAGCCCTATGGCGGGCGGAGCAGCAATCCGGCCGAGGCGGTCGCGCGCGAGATGGACGGCGGAACGGTCGACGGCGTGCCGGTGGTCGGGCGCGTCGTCCCCGTCCGCCGCGACGGCCTGGAGGACGGGCTGGCGCGCATCTTCTCGGAGCATCGCCCGGCGATCGCGATCGGCCTCGGCCTCTGGCCGGGAGCGGCCGTGATCCGGATCGAGCGGATCGCGGTCAACATCGCGGATTTCGAGATCGCCGACAATGCCGGCGCGCGAACGGATGCGCGCGTCAGAACGGACGGCGCGCTCGCGGTCGAGGCGACGCTGCCGATCCGGGCGATCCGCGCGCGGCTCCTTGCCGCCGGCATCCCGGCCGTGCTGTCGAACGGCGCCGGGACCTTCCTCTGCAACGCGCTGATGTATCACGCGCTGATGCTGTCGGCAGAGCAGGAGCCGCCCGCTTCGTGCGGCTTCCTGCATCTGCCGCACAGTGCGGCGGAAGTGGCGGCGATGATGGCGGAGCAGGCGCGGACGGGGCAGCCCGGTGCCGGGCGGCTCTCGGAGACGCCGTCCATGGCGCTCGGAACCGTGATCGAAGGCGTGAGGATCGCGATCTCGGCGGCGCTCGACGCGCGGGCCGCGGCGGGCGGCGGCGCCGGCCGCTAGACTGCCGCCCTGGGCGGCGCGGTCGAGCCGCGGACCACGAGCTCGACGGGGAGCACGACGTGCTTCGGCTGGCGCGCCGCCGGGTCCTCCTCGATGAGCTCGACCAGGAGCTCGGCCGCCTTGGCGCCGGCCTGGTACTGCTCGATCCGGACGGTGGTGAGCGGCGGAAAGAGCCGGTCGATCATCGGCATGTCGTTGTAGCCGGTGACGGAGACATCCTCGGGGCAGGCGAGGCCGCGGGCGCGCAGGGTCGCGATCGCACCGATGGCGATGCGGTCGTTCGAGCAAACGATTGCGGTAAAGGGCACGCCGCGCTCGAGGAGCTCGGTTCCGGCACGCTCGCCCTCCGCCTCGTTGAAACCTTCGGCAAAGATGACGAGCCTCGGATCCGGGTCGAGGCCCATCTCGTTCCGCAGGTCCTGGAACGCCTCGTAGCGCTCGCGGCCGGTGGAGATCGTCTGCGGCCCGGCGATGTTGGCGATCCGCCTGTGACCGAGATCGGCGAGGTGCCTGAGCACCAGGCGGATGCCGTCGCGATCGTCATGGACGACGGAGGCGATGTCGGGGCGCTCCACGCGCCGGTTAACCGTCACCATCGGCGTGCCTTCGGCGCTGAGGCGCGAGACGAGCTGGTCCTCACGCTCGACGCTCGCCAGGACGAGCCCGTCGACGCCGCGCCACAGCAGCGTGTCGGCGATGGCCGCCTCGCGCCCGGCCTTGCCGTCGGTGTTGGCGAGGAAGGCGAAATAGCCCTGCTCGGCCAGCGCATCCTCGACGCCGCGGATGATCGGCGGGAAGATCGGGTTGGTGATGTCCGGGACGATGACGCCGATCGTGCGCGTGCGGTTGGTCTTGAGCGAATAGGCGGCGGCGTTCGGCCGATAGTCGAGACGCTCGCTGGTCTTGAGGATGCGCTCGGCGATCTCGGGCGTGATGAGATGGCGCGTCTTCGGGTCGAGCGCGCGCGACACCGTCGAGACGTGGACGCCGACGGCCTGCGCCACATCCTTCAGCGTGACGCGTTTCCTCATTCGGGCCGGTGCGATTCCATGTCGGAGAGACTATAGATGCCTTCGGAACCGGCGCAATCGCCGGCGAACACGTGCACGCCCACCGGCCTCGCATCGGTTGACTCGGCGCGCCGGCGGTGATTTATCTGCAAACGATTGCACCCCGTGCGCTCGCCCGCCCGCAACCGGGCCCGGCCGCGGCAGGAGGAAGAGATGGATCAGAAGGTATTCCGGCCCCGAATCGTCGACGGCGATCCGACGGCCTTCGCGCTCGAGCCGAACTGGCGGTGGGACCGGCACATCCCGGCGCCGGGGCACACGAACGTCGACTTCGAGCGCCGCGTCGACCACGACCGGCTGCGCAACTACCGGCTGGCGCGCGCGAAGCAGGCGCTGAAGAACTCCAAGTGCGGCGCGCTGCTCCTCTTCGACGTCAACAACATCCGCTACGTCACCGGCACCAAGATCGGCGAGTGGGAGCGCGACAAGTTCTGCCGCTTCGCGCTGCTGGCCGGCGACGACGAGCCGATCGTGTGGGATTTCGGCTCGGCCGCCATCCATCACAAGCTCAACTGCGACTGGCTGCTGCCGGACAATTGCCGCGCCGGCATGCTCGGCATGCGCGGCACCGTGCCGCCCTCGGTCGGGCTCATGCGCAACCATGCGGCGGAGATCATGTCGCTCCTGCGCGAGGCGGGCGTGGCGGACCTTCCGGTCGGCGTCGACGTCGCGGAGACGGCAATGTTCTTCGAGCTGCAGAAGGCCGGCATGAACGTCGTCGACGGCCAGCAGGTCATGCTCGACGCGCGCGAGATCAAGAACATCGACGAGATCATCCTGCTCAACCAGGCCGCGACGATGGTGGACGGCGTCTACCACATGATCTGGGAGGAGCTTAAGCCGGGCCGGCGCGAGAGCGACATCGTCGCGCTCGCCAACAAGATGCTCTACGAGATGGGCTCCGACGACGTCGAGGCGATCAACGCGATCTCCGGCGAGCGCTGCAGCCCGCATCCGCACAACTTCACCGACCGCTACATCCGCCCGGGCGACCAGGCCTTCTTCGACATCCTGCAGTCCTACCAGGGCTACCGGACCTGCTACTACCGCACCTTCAACGTCGGCCGCGCCACCCCCGACCAGCGCGACGCCTACCGGAAGGCGCGCGAATGGCTGGACCGCGCCATCGAGCTGATCAAGCCGGGCGTCTCGACCGACCGCGTGGCGTCGGTATGGCCGTCGGCGGAGGAGTTCGGCTTCCCGAGCGAGCTCGCCGCCTTCGGGCTGCAGTTCGGCCACGGGCTCGGCCTCGCGCTCCACGAGCGGCCGATCATCTCGCGGCTGGTCTCGCTGGAGAACCCGATGGAGATCAAGACCGGCATGGTCTTCGCGCTGGAGACCTATTGCCCGGCGAAGGACGGCTATTCGGCCGCCCGCATCGAGGAGGAGGTGGTCGTCACCGACACCGGCTGCACGGTCATCAGCCTGTTCCCGGCCGAGGACCTGCCGATCGCCAACGCTTATTGACGGGCCGCCCGCGGCGCCGGGGCAAGCCCGGCGCCGGGGCTGCGAGGAGGAATCGTCAGTGGATGCCATTACGCCGAAGGGCGCGAACGACGATATCGGCCTGGACACCAGGCTCGAGCTTTACCGCAGGCAGGTCGAGATCCGCGACTTCGAGAAGCGCGCCTACGACCTCTTCCTGCAGAACCTGGTGAAGGGCACGAGCCATCTCTCGCTCGGCCAGGAGGCGGTCGCGGCCGGCATGGCGGTGGCCATGCAGCCGGGCGACCTGTCCTTCTGCACGTATCGCGGCCACGCGCACACGCTGGCGCGCGGCGTGCCGATGGAGAAGGTGCTGGGCGAGCTCATGCAGCGCGACAACGGCCTGATGCGCGGCAAGGGCGGCTCGATGCACCTCACCTCTGCCGAGCACGGGGTGATGGGCTCCTACGCCATCATCGGCGCGCACCTGCCGATCGCCTGCGGCGCGGCGTGGCGCGCGCAGTATCTCGGCCAGAGCGACGTCTCGGTCTGCTTCTTCGGCGACGGCACGACGAATATCGGCGCCTTCCACGAGGCGCTGAACTTCGCGGCGGTGTGGAAGCTGCCGGTCGTGTTCGTGTGCGAGAACAACCTCTACATGGAATACACGCCGATCGCCGACGTGATCCCGGTCGAGCATCCTGCGGCCGACCGCGCCTCGGCCTACGGCCTGGAGCGGATCGTCATCGACGGCAACGATGCCGACGCGGTCTACCGCGAGGCGCAGAAGGCCTACGCCAAGGCGCGCGCGGGCGACGGGCCCTCGCTCATCGAGTGCCTGACCTACCGCCATTCCGGCCATTCCCGCGCCGATCCGGCGAAATACCGCCCCGAGGGCGAACTGGAGCGCTGGCTCGAGCGCGACCCGATCAAGGTCTACCGCCAGCGGCTGGCCGAGTTCGGCGTGGACGAGGCGGCGGTGAAGGCGATCGAGCAGGAATCGAAGAAGCAAGTCGACGCGGCGACCGAGGCCTGCAAGGCGGCCCCGCCGCCGCCGGTCGAGATCCTCACGACCGACGTCTATGCGGATGGGGGCTGGGCATGGCGGAACTGACCTATCGCGACGCCGTCGCGCGCGGCATCGCACAGGAGATGGAACGCGACGAGCGCGTCGTGTTCCTCGGCGAGGACGTCGCCAAAGCGGGCGGCGTGTTCAAGGCGACGGTCGGGCTCTACGACAGGTTCGGGCCGAAGCGCGTCCGCGATACGCCGATCTCGGAGCAGGCGATCCTCGGCGCGGCGATGGGCGCGGCGATGACCGGCCTCCGCCCGATCGCCGAGATCATGTTCTCCGACTTCCTGGCGGTCTGCTTCGACTACATCGCCAACGAGTTCCCGAAGAGCCGCTACATGACGAACGGCCAGCTCGGCTGCCCTCTCGTCGTGCGCACCGGGAACGGCGCGGGCTCGCGCTTCGGCGCGCAGCATTCGCAGTCGGTCGAGAACTGGGCGATGATGATCCCGGGGCTGAAGGTGGTCGCGCCGTCCTCGCCCGCCGACGTGGTCGGCCTGATGGCGGCGGCGGTCCGCGACGAGGACCCGGTCATCATGTTCGAGCACAAGTCGCTCTACGCCACGAAGGGCGAGGTGCCGGACGGCGAGATCGTCGACCAGCTCGGCAAGGCGAAGGTGCTGCGCCCGGGCAAGGACGCCACCATCCTCGCGCTGGCGCTGATGGTGCCGCGGGCGATGCAGGCGGCCGAGCGCCTGAAGGCGGAGCACGGCATCGACGCCGAGGTGATCGACGTCCGCTCGCTCGTGCCGCTCGACACGCAGACCATCCTCGGATCGGTCGCCAAGACCGGCCGGCTCTTCACGGTCGAGGAGAACCCGCGGCTCTGCGGCTGGGGCGCCGAGATTGCCTCGATCGCCGCCGACGAGGCCTTCTACGACCTCGACGGCCCGATCGTCCGCATCACCACGCCGCACATCCCGCTGCCGGCGGCCGACAACCTCGAGGACATCGTGCTTCCGACGCCCGACAGGATCGTCGAGAAGATCAGCCGGTCCATGAACTGAGGCCAATGCCATGAAGCACGCATCCATACCCAACGTGCCGACGCAGCTCTTCCTTGGCGGCGAATGGCGCGACGCCTCCGACGGCGGCGCCTTCGACGTCGACAACCCTGCGACCGGCGAGATCATCGCGACGGTGGCGAGTGCGACGATCGAGGACGGCAAGGCGGCGCTCGACGCGGCCGAGCAGGCCTTCGCCGGCTGGGCCGCGCTGAAGCCGCGCGAGCGCGGCGAGGTGCTGCGCAAGGCGTTCGAGCTCATCATCGCGCAGAAGGAGGAGCTCGCCCGCCTCGTCACCATGGAGAACGGCAAGGCGCTGCCGGATTCCCGCGCCGAAATCGCCTATGCGGCCGAGTTCTTCCGCTGGAGCGCGGAGGAGGCGGTGCGCGCCGTCGGCGAGTTCTACCGGGGCCCCTCGACCGGCGCCCGCATCCTTGTCGGCCACAAGCCGGCCGGCATCGCCGTGCTGGTGACGCCGTGGAACTACCCGGCGGCGATGGCGACCCGGAAGATCGGCCCGGCGCTCGCCGCCGGCTGCCCCGTCATCCTGAAGCCGGCTTCCGCGACGCCGCTCACCATGCTGGCGCTGATGCCGATCATGGAGCAGGCCGGCGTTCCCAAGGGGGTTATCAGCGTGCTGCCGTCGCGGCACACGGGCAGGCTGGTGGATTCGCTGCTGCACGATCCGCGCGTGCGCGTCGTCTCCTTCACCGGCTCGACGGAAGTCGGGCGGACGCTGCTGCGTTCGGCGGCCGACTGCGTGCTGAACCCGGCGATGGAGCTCGGCGGCAATGCGCCGCTCGTTGTCTTCGAGGACGCCGATCTCGACCAGGCGGTCGACGGCGCGATCCTCGCCAAAATGCGCAATCTCGGCGAGGCCTGCACGGCCGCGAACCGCTTCTACGTGCACGAGAAGGTCTACGATGCCTTCGCCGAGAAGCTCGCCGCCAAGATGGGCGCGATGCGGGTCGGCAACGGCCTCGAGGAAGGCGTCGAGGTCGGCAGCCTGGTCAACGCGGAAACGCGCGACAAGGTGGTCGAGCTGGTCGAAGACGCGGTGTCGCGCGGCGCAAAGGTGCTGACGGGAGGCCAGGCCGTCGAAGGCACCGGCTTCTTCTATCCGCCGACCGTGATGGTCGACGTGCCGGAGGACGCGCGCTGCTTCCACGAGGAGATCTTTGGGCCGGTCGCCGCGCTCACCCGCTTCTCGGGCGAGGAGGAGGTGGTGAAGCGCTGCAACGACACGGAATACGGGCTCGTCGCCTATGTCTTCACGAAGGACCTGAAGCGCGGCCTCGCCGTCTCCGAGCGGCTCGATTTCGGCATGATCGGCCTCAATCGCGGCCTCGTGTCCGACCCGGCGGCGCCGTTCGGCGGCATGAAGCAGTCCGGCATCGGCCGCGAGGGCGCACATCACGGGATCATGGAGTTCCTCGAGACCCAGTACATCTCGGTCGAGTGGTAGGCGTGGGCCGAGGCAGGGGAGAGACATGGAAGTCCTGATGCCGCAGCTCGGCGAGACGGTCGCCGAGGGAACGATCAGCACGTGGTTCAAGTCCGTCGGCGACGTCGTCGAGGCGGGCGACAACCTGTTCGAGATCGAGACCGACAAGGTCAGCATGGAGGTGCAGGCGATCGAGGGGGGCGTGCTCTCCGAGATCCGGGTGGCGAGCGGCGAGACGGCCAGCGTCGGCACGGTCGTGGCCGTCATCGGCGATGCCGGCAGCGGCGCCGGCCGGGACAGCGCACAGGCGAAGGCGGAGGCGCGCACGGGCGCGCCGGACGACGCGCCGGGCAGGGCCGAGCCGGTCGCGCCGGCGGCGGCCGCTGCGATGGCGTCGGCGCCGGCAGCCGAGACCCGCGTGAACGGCACGGCCGCACCCGCCATGACGGATCCCTTCAACGAGGTGCGCACGCCGGAGCGCGGCTACGGCAGGGCCGATGCCGGCAACGGCATCAAGGTGACGCCGCTCGCGCGCCGGCTGATCGCGCAGCACGGCATCGACCTCGGCGCGCTCGCCGCCGCCGCCAGCAAAAGCGGCGCGTGGCGGATCGGCAAGGACGAGGTGATGGCGGCGGTCGAGCAGGGCGCGGCGGCGCCGGCGGCGCGGCGCGACGCTACTGCGCAACCGGAGCCCGCCCCGGCCCAGGCACGGCAGGCGCCGGCACCGCGTGCGCCGGCGCGCGACGTGCCGGGCGAGGTGGTGCCGTTCAACGCCATCCGGCGACAGACGGCGCAGCGGCTGTCGGAATCCTGGCGGACGATCCCGATGGCGGTGCAGGCGGTCGAGGTCGACTACGCCAATGTCGAGCGCGTGCGCGCGGCGCGGAAGCAGGCGTTCCGTGAGCGGAATGGCACCTCGCTGACCTACCTGCCGTTCATCGCGCGCGCCGTCTGCCTGGCGATCGCCGAGTACCCGCGCGTCACCGCGCGCGTGGAGGGCGACGGGCTGGTGCTTTCGCGCGAGGTCAATCTCGGCATCGCCGTGGATCTCGGGCAGGACGGGCTGGTCGTGCCGGTGATCCGCAACGCCGACGAGCTGACGGTGCCCGGCATCGCGAAGGCAATCGACCGCCAGGTGGAGAAGGCGCGGAGCGGGCGGCTGTCCCCCGACGACCTCAGCGGCGGCACCTATTCGATCACCAACAATGGCAGCTTCGGCACGCTGTTCACGGTGCCGCTCATCAACCCGCCGCAGGTGGCGATCATGTCGACCGACGCGGTCCGCAAGAAGCCGGTCGTGGTCGAGACGGAGAGCGGCGATTCCATCGCCATCCACCCGGTCGGCGTGCTCGCGCAGAGCTTCGACCACCGCGCCTTCGACGGCGCCTATTCGGCCTCGTTCCTCGGCCGGGTGAAATCGCTCCTCGAGACGCGGGACTGGGCGGGAGACTTCGGCTGAACATGGCCGATTCCGCATATGTGGGTTGAACGGCATCGGCAGGAATGATAATCAGAATGCAAACGTTTGCACATGCCGCAGGAGGGCAGAAGATGCAGGAGAACAGGCACCGGCTCGGCTGGATCGGCATGGGGCGGATGGGCTACCCGATGGCCGAGCGGCTCATCAAGGCCGGCTACGACGTCTCGGTGTGGAACCGCACGCGCGCCAAGGCCGAGCCGCTCGCCGAGAAGGGCGCGAAGATCGTCGACAAGCCGGCCGATCTCGCCGATGTCGACATCCTCTTCACCATGGTCTCGACCGGCAAGGACCTCGACCAGGTCTATTTCGGCACGGACGGCGTGATCGACGGCCGCACGTCGGGCCCGGTCCCGCGGATCTTCGTCGACTGCTCGTCGATCTCGGTCCCGGAATCGGCCGTCTTCCGCGACCGCATCGCCGCGCTCGGCTCGGAGTTCCTGGTGGCGCCGGTGAGCGGCAACGGCAAGTGCGTGAAGGCCGGCAAGCTGTCGAGCGTCGTGTCGGGCCCGGAGAACGTCTACGAGGTGGTGAAGCCCTACCTGCAGGCGATCGCGGGCGCGGGCGTCGCCTATGTCGGCGACGGCGACCTCGCCCGCTTCTGCAAGATCGCGCACAACGTCATGCTCGGCGTGGTGACGCAGAACCTCGTCGAGATCACGGTGCTCGCCGAGAAGGCCGGCGTGCCGCGCCACGCCTTCCTGGAGTTCATCAACAACTCGGTGATGGGCTCGACCTTCACGCGCTACAAGAGCCCGTCGCTCGTCAACCTCGACTGGACGACGACCTTCACCCCGGCGCTCCTCAGGAAGGACCTCGACCTCGGCCTCGCCGCGGGGCGCGAGTACAACACGCCGATGCCGGTGACGGCGGCGACGCGGGAGGCGCTGCAGGCGCATTTCGGCGCGGCCTCGCTGCAGGACGACCCGGCGGCCTATCTGGAGAAGGATTTCGCCGCCCTGCTCGAGACGCAGGCGCTTCTCTCCGGCATCAAGGTCGAGAGCGAGAACAAGCCGGTGAAGACGGGCCTCGAGGTCGAGGGCTGAGAGCGCACGCGCCGGGCACGCTCCGGCGCGGCGGCCCTCGCGGCCTGAACGAGAAAGGGGCTGGCCCGCGGGCCAGCCCCTTTTCTTTCGTTGCGGGACGCGTCCGCCCGTCCGTCAGCTCGCCTTGCCGAGCCTGGCTTCGGCCAGGTGCGGGTACTTCTCGGTCAGGAGCGACCCGAAATAATAGGTCGGCGCGAAGGCCGGATGGGCGCGGATCGCGTCGAACCAGCGCGCCACCGCCGGCCGGTCGTCCCAGTACCGCCCGAGGTTTATGTCGTCCATGCGCACGATCACCGGCATGATCGCGATGTCGGCGAGCGTGAGCTGCCCGCCCATGAGGAAGGGGCCGCCGCTCGCCCGGATCGCCTCGTCCATGCGGGCGACGGCGCGGCCGAGGCGCCCGAGCGCCTCGTCCATGTCGGCCTGCGGAAAGCCCGTCCGACCCATCCGGAGCAGGAACTCGCGGCGGAGCGGCTTGGAATCGGCGAGCGCCTGGAACTCGTCCTCGCTCATCGACTGGAAGTGCGGCAGGAAGGCGAGATTGTAGGAGGGCACGCGGACGGCCGGCGTCGGCACCTCGTCGATGAAGCGCATGAGGGAGCGCATGCGTGCGAGGGGAAGCAGGCCCGCCGGGCGGAACGGCTCGGGCTCGGGCCGCAGCTCGTCGAGATACTCGATGATGACGGCGGAATCGACGACCGGCTCGCCGTTATGGACGAGCGCCGGGACGACCCCGTTCGGGTTGATCGCGAGATAGTCCGGCTTCAGCTGGTCGCCTGCGAAGAGATCGAGCTTCACCTCCCGGAAGGGCATGCCCTTAGCATTGAGGACGAACCGGACGCGCTGGCTGCAGGTCGATTGCGGCGCGTCGTAGAGGACGAATTCCGGCATTCCGTTCCCTTTGTCAGTCCCAGTCGAGGAAACGGGGCAGGCGCTTCTTCTGCCTGAGCGTGCCGACGATCCCGTTCGGGAAGTACATCAGCACGAGCAGCATGATGATGCCGGTCCCCATGATGTTGAGCTCGCTCGCGCCCATCGTGGCGACGAAGAACTCGTTGAAGAGGATGAGGAGCACGGCCCCGATGATCGGGCCGGCGACCGTGCCCTTGCCGCCGAGGATGCACATCAGCACCATGTTGGCGGCGACCAGGATCATCAGGAAGATGTTCGGGCGGAGATAGGTCAGGTACTCGCCCCAGACCGCGCCGGCCATGCCGACGAAGAAGGCGGAGATGGCGAAGGCGGCCGACTTGTAGAGGCGCGTGTCGATGCCGGCGCTCTCGGCCTTCACCTCGTCCTGCGAGATCGCCCTGAGGCCCAGCCCGAACTTGGAGTGCTTGATGCGGTAGGAGGCGTAGACCGTCACCGCCGCGATCACCAGGAAGGCGTAGTAATAGGGGATCTTCATCCACTGTGCCGACAGGCCGAGCTGGGGCAGCGTGACGCCGTTCGCGCCGCCGACGAAGTGCCAGTTGTCGAACAGGATGCGCGCCACCATCAGGAGCGCGATGGACGAGATGATGAAGGTCGGCCCGCGCATCTTCAGCGTGACGCGGCCGATCGCGAAGCCGGTGACAGCGGCGACGATGCCGGCGAGCGGGGCGGTCAGCAGCGTGCTCACGCCGAAATAGGCTAGGATCATGCCGGAGAAATAGCCGCCGATGCAGAAGAACACGTTGTGGCCGAGCGAGACGTAGCCGGTGTAGCCGCCGAGGATGTTCCAGCTCGACGCCATGGCGACGTACATGAGCGCATAGAGCGCCAGGTGGATGACGTAGTTGTAGCCGCCGACGAACTGCAGAGCGGGCAGCGCGGCGAGCAGGACGAGAAGGACGATCGGGAGCCAATAGGCCCGGTCGGCGCTCTTCTCGTGCGCGAGGCCGCGATTGTAGCGGTCCCGCGCCTCAAGGACGTTCCCGACGTCCATGTCCATGCTCATCTCAGGCCTCCTCGATCTTGTCGCCGAGGAGCCCCTGCGGCCGGACGAGCAGCATCACGAAGAGGGCGAGGAAGAAGGTCATCGTCGACCAGGTCGAGCCCCAATAGGTGCCGACGAACGCCGCGATGACCGAAAGCCCGAGGGCGGCGACGATGGTGCCCATCAGCTTGCCCATGCCGCCGAGCACGACGAGCGACATCAGCACCGCGATCCATTCCCAGTGCTTGGCCGGGAAGAAGGAGAAGATGAAGCTCACCAGCGAGCCGGCCGCGCCGGCGAGCGCGAGGCCGATGCCGAATGTGACGAGCGAGACGAACTCCACGTTGACGCCCATCAGCTGCGCCGCCGCGCGGTTCTGGGTGGTGGCGCGGATGGCGTAGCCGAAGCGGGTGTAGCGCAGGAACGCGATGAGGGCGCCGATGATGACGAAGCTCGCAATGCCCGCATAGAGCTGCGCCGTCGGGATGAAGATGTCGCCGATGAAGATCGCCTGGGTGCCGTAGGGCGGCGTGGTGACGCGCTGCGTGTTGGAGAACAACGCGCCGAGCAGGCCGTCGACGATCATCGCCAGCGCGAAGGTCATCAGCACCGTCATCTCGGAATATTTCGCGTTCGCGGCCTCGCGCGCGAAGACCAGCTTGTAGAGGAGGAGGCCGATCAGGAAGAGGAAGATCGCTGCGAGCGGCATGGAGACGAGCGGGTCGACGCCGTAGAGCCTGAACAGCCAGTAGCTCACATAGGCGCCGACGACGATCATGATCGGATGCGCAAGATTGACGATCCGCATGACGCCGAAGATGAGCGTCAGCCCGGAGGCCATCAGCGCGTAGACGCCGCCAAGCGCCAGCCCGAGTATGAGAACCTGCAACAGATCTGCCATGTCTGGTTCCGCTCAGGCGGCCGCTGCGGCGGCCTTGCCGAGATAGAGTTCCTGGATCCGCGGATCGACGAGCACCTCGGCCGCCGGCCCCTCGAAGAGCATCGTGCCGAGGTCGAGCACGGTGCCCCAATCGGAGTGCTTGAGCCCGGCAATGGCATTCTGCTCGACGAGCAGGATGGTCATGCCGCGGTCGCGCAGCATGTGCATGATGTCGAACATCTGCTGGACGATCTGGGGGGCGAGGCCGAGCGACGGCTCGTCGAGCATGACGATGTCCGGCTCGACGATCAGCGTGCGCGCCATCGCGAGCATCTGCTGCTGGCCGCCCGACATGGTGCCGGCATGCTGGCCCGCCCGCTCGCGCAGGATCGGGAACTGATCGAGCACCGCCTCCGTGCGCTCCTCCAGCACCTTCTTGTCGCGGATCGAGTAGCCGCCCATCCGGAGGTTCTCGCGCACGCTCATCTTGGGGAAGAGCGCGCGCTCCTGCGGCACGAAGGCGATGCCCTTGCGCAGGATCTGGTCGGGGCGGAGCCCGTCGATGCGCTCGCCCTTGAAGCGGATCTCGCCGCTGCGGATCGGCAGCAGCCCGGCGATCGCCTTCATGAGCGTCGACTTGCCGGCGCCGTTCGGGCCGATGATGCACTGGACCTGGCCCGGCCGGACCGTGAGGTCGATGCCGTTCAGGATGGCCGGGCCGCGGCCGTAGCCGGCGACGACGCCGCGGACTTCGAGGAGCTCAGCCATGGACGACGGCTCCGACGGCCTGAACCGCGGGTTCCTTCTGCGCGCCGCCGAGATAGGCCTCCAGCACGAGCGGGTCGGCCTGCACCTCCTCGGGCGTGCCCTCCGCTATCACCTGGCCGTGCGCCATGACCACGACTTTGTGGGAGAGGCGCATGACGAGATCCATGTTGTGCTCGACGATCAGGACGGTGAGGCCGCGGGCGTTGAGCGCGCGGATGCGATCGACGATCTCCTCCAGGAGACGCGGATTGACGCCGCCGGCCGGCTCGTCGAGCAGGATCATTTCCGGATCGGACATCAGCAGCGCGCCGAAATCCATCAGCTTCTTCTGGCCGTAGGAGAGGCTCCGCGTCTCCTCGTGCGCAAGGCGGGTGATGTTGAGGAAATCGAGGATCTCCATCGCCTTCTCGCGCTCCCACGGCGCGATGGCCGGCCCGAACAGAGCGCGCCAGTTCGGCACGCGCGACTGGACCACGAGGTTCTCGAGGACGGTCAGATCCTCGAGATTGCGGCTGATCTGGAAGGTGCGGCTGAGGCCGCGGCGCGTCACCTGATGGGGCCGCATCGCGTCGATCCGCTCGCCCTTCAGCCAGACCTCGCCGGAGGTGGGCCGCAGCGTCTTGCTGATGCAGTTGAAGGCGGTCGTCTTGCCGGCGCCGTTCGGGCCGATGAGGGCGGTAATCGACCCGCGCTCGACGGTGAAGCTGCACTGGTCGACGGCGCGGATGCCGCCGAAATGCTTGCACAAGCCGCGCACCTCGAGCATCGCCGCTGTCCTACTCCTTGCCCGACCGGCAGGGAACCGTGCGCGGGAGCGGCCGACGCGACCGGGACGGCGGCTGCACCGCCGAACCGACCGTATGAACGCTCTTCATGCCGCCTCCCTTCGTGCCCCGATTTCCTCGGGACGGGGTCTGCCGGAGCCGGCAGGGTTCGCTGCCGGTGCGTCCGCAAACGTTTGCACGAATAGTGTCGGCTTCCATCCCCCCAGTCAAGGCGATTCGCCTGCCGGCGCGCCGCCGTCCCGGCTTTCGGAACCCTGCGGTGGGGCGCTCGGTTGAACGGCAGAACGGAGGACCTGCCATGGCCGACACGACGACCGATCACGCCACCATCCGCAGATGGGCCGAAAGCAAGGGCGGAAAGCCTGCCGCCGTCGAGCGGACGCACAAGGACGGCGACGTCGGGATCATCCGCATCATGTTCCCCGACGCGCCCAACTCGGAGCACGACGCACTCACCGAGATCAGCTGGGACGAGTTCTTCAAGGAGTTCGAGGAGCGCGAACTGGCGCTGCTGTACGAGAAGGACAGCATGTTCTCCAAGATCATCGGCCGCGACACGGCGGAGAAGCGCAAGCAGGGCGACAGCAAGGCGGCGCGCTGACGCCGGTCGCCTCTCGAACGAGGCGCCGGGGGTGCGACGATGCACCCGGGTGCCCCGACGTTCTCGCGCAAGCGGCGCGCGTTCCGCTATACTCCACGGGTGAATCGCCACGCGGCATGAGGGCGTGCCGGCAGCCGGCGAGCGCATGACCCGGGAGGGGGCATGAACGGGCATCCGATCTCCGGACCGCTGTCGCGGAGCGCGATGGCCTACGTGCTCGCGGGCGGCCGCGGCAGTCGGCTCATGGAGATGACGGACAAGCGCGCCAAGCCGGCGGTCTATTTCGGCGGCAAGTCGCGGATCATCGACTTCGCGCTCTCCAACGCGCTGAATTCCGGGATCCGGCGCATCAGCGTGGCAACGCAGTACAAGGCGCACAGCCTGATCCGGCACCTCCAGCATGGCTGGAACTTCTTCCGCCCGGAGCGCAACGAGAGCTTCGACATCCTGCCGGCGAGCCAGAGGGTCTCGGAAGACAAGTGGTACGCCGGGACGGCCGACGCGGTGTTCCAGAACATCGACATCATCGAGAGCTACGCGCCGCAGCACATGGTGATCCTCGCCGGCGACCACATCTACAAGATGGACTACGAGGCGATGCTCCAGCAGCACGTGGAGCAGGGCGCCGACGTGACCGTGGGGTGCCTCGAGGTGCCGCGGCACGAGGCGTCGGGCTTCGGCGTGATGGCGATCGACGAGAACGACCGTATCGTATCCTTCCTGGAGAAGCCGCAGGACCCGCCCGGCATGCCGGGCCGCCCGGACTTCAGCCTGGCGAGCATGGGGATCTACGTCTTCGAGACCAAGTTCCTGTTCGAGCAGCTCAGGCGGGACGCCGCCGACCCGAACTCGGCCCGCGACTTCGGCCGCGACGTCATTCCCTACCTGGTCGAGAACGGCAAGGCCGTCGCTCACCGCTTCTCGCGCTCCTGCGTGCGCTCCAGCGCCGAATCGGACGTCTACTGGCGCGACGTCGGCACGGTCGACGCCTATTGGGAGGCGAACATCGACCTGACGGCGGCGATCCCCTCGCTCGACCTCTACGACCGCGACTGGCCGATCTGGACCTACAGCGAGATCACGCCACCGGCGAAATTCGTCCACGACCTGCCGGGGCGACGCGGCGAGGCGATCAACTCGCTCGTTTCGGGCGGCTGCATCATCTCCGGCGCGCAGCTCTGCCGGACGCTGCTCTTCACCGGCGTCCACGTCCATTCCTTCGCGAGCGTGCAGGACACCGTCATCCTGCCCTATGCTGACATCGGGCGCAGCGCGCGACTGACCAAGGCGGTGATCGACCGCGGCGTGCGCATCCCGGAGGGACTCGTCGTCGGCGAGGATCCGGAGCACGACGCCGCCCGCTTCCGCCGCACCGAACGCGGCGTGTGCCTGATCACGCAGGCGATGATCGACCGCCTGGGCGCCTGAGCCGCGTGCAGGTCCTTTCCGTCGCCTCGGAGATCTTTCCGCTAGTGAAGACCGGCGGGCTCGCGGACGTGGCCGGCGCCCTGCCGGCGGCGCTGGCGCGCGAAGGCGTCGCCGTGCGCACGCTGGTGCCGGGCTATCCGGCCGTGCTCGACGCGATCGAGGAGGCCGAGGCCGTCCACGCCTTCGCCGCGCTCTTCGGCGGCCCCGCGCGGCTTCTGGCGGCGACGGCCGCGGGGCTTGCCGTCTTCGTCCTCGACGCGCCGCATCTCTATGGACGGGCGGGAAACCCCTATCTCGACCCGCACGGGCGGGACTGGAGCGACAACGGCATCCGGTTCGCCGCGCTGGGCCTGGCGGGGGCGCGCCTCGCGCAGGGCCTTGCGCCGGGCTACGCGCCGGACGTGCTCCACGCGCACGACTGGCAGGCCGGGCTCGCGCCTGCCTACCTCCACTATTCCGGTGGCGCTCGTCCGGGCACGCTCGCCACGATCCACAACATCGCCTTTCAGGGGCTCTTTCGCGCCGACCTGTTCCCCCTGCTCGGGCTTCCCGAGGCAGCCTTCGCGATGGAGGGGGTCGAGTTCTTCGGCCGGGTCGGCTTCCTGAAGGCGGCCCTTCACACCGCCGACCGCATCACCACGGTTTCGCCGACCTATGCCGAGGAGATCCTCACGCCGGAATTCGGCATGGGCCTCGAAGGGGTTCTCCAAGCACGCGGCGGCGCCGTCTCCGGCATCCTGAACGGGATCGACGAGGCGGTGTGGAATCCCGACACCGATCCGCACCTGCCGTTCCGCTACGATGCGCGGCGGACGATCTCGCGGCGCGGCAACAAGCGTGCGCTGCAACGGCGCCTCGCCCTGGCGGAGCAGCAGGACGCGCTGCTCGTCGGCGTGGTGAGCCGGCTCTCCTGGCAGAAGGGGCTCGATCTGGTGCTCGAGGCCTGGCCGGAAATCCGCATGGGGAACCTTCAGCTCGCAGTGGTCGGCGCGGGCGACCGGGGCCTCGAGCGGGCATTCGAGGCGACGGCTGCGGCCGAGCCGAAGCGGATCGGCGTGTTCATCGGCTACGACGAGGCGCTCGCGCACCTCGTGCAGGGCGGCGCGGATGCGCTCCTCGTGCCGTCGCGCTTCGAGCCGTGCGGCCTGACGCAGCTCTGCGCCATGCGCTACGGCGCGCTGCCGATCGTGTCGCGCGTTGGCGGGCTCGCCGACACGGTGGTCGACGCCAACGCGATGGCGCTCGCGGCGGGCGTGGCGACGGGATTCCAGTTCGCGCCGGCGGAACGCGCGCCGCTCGAGCGCGCCTTGCGCCGGGCGCTGTCGGTGTGGGAGGACGGCGAGGCGTGGCGCAGGATGCAGCGGAACGCGATGGCGGCGCCCGTCGGCTGGGAGCGCCCGGCCGAGCGCTATGCCGCACTCTACCGCGAGGCGGCCGGGCTTCACCGCGGGAGCACCTTGGCGGGCGGTCCAGAGGAGGGCGTGGAGCTTGAGTGACGATCCGCATGCCGGCCGGCCGGTGGAAACCTCCGGTCCGACGCTCGCCGACGCTCGGGCGGCGGCGATCCTGCTCCACGGCCGGGGCAGCAACCCGGCCGACATGCTCTCGCTGGCGCGGCTCCTGCTGCCCGAGGGCATGGCCGTGCTCGCCCCGCACGCGGCCGGCTCGACCTGGTACCCCTATTCCTTCATGGCGCCGCTCGAGGCGAACGAGCCGGCGCTCGGCTCGGCGCTCCGCCGGGTCGGCACGCTCGTCGAGGAGATCGTCGCCGCCGGCATTCCGGCGGAACGCACCGCGCTTCTCGGCTTCTCGCAGGGGGCGTGCCTCGCGCTCGAATTCTCGATCCGCAACCCGCGCCGCTACGGCGCGGTCGTGGCGCTGAGCGGCGGCCTGATCGGGCCGCCGGGAACCGCATGGCCGGAGCGGGGCTCGCTGGAGGCGACGCCCGTCTTCCTCGGCTGCAGCGACGTCGACTTCCACATCCCGGTCGCGCGGGTGGAGGAATCGGCGGCGGTCCTCGCCGATCGCGGCGCGGCGGTGGACGCCCGGATCTATCCGGGCATGGGCCACACCGTGAACGACGACGAGGTCGCGGCCGCGCGCGACCTCCTCGCGGCCATCGCCAAAGCCTAGAGCGGCTTCAGGCCGGCCTCGATCTCCGCCCGCCGCGGTTCCAGGAAGGGCGGCAGCGCGAGCCGCTCGCCGAGTGCCTCGAGCGGCTCGTCCGCGGCGAAACCCGGCCCGTCCGTGGCGATCTCGAAGAGCACGCCGTTCGGCTCGCGGAAATAGAGGCTGCGGAAGTAGTAGCGGTCGACCTTGCCGCTCGACGGAATCCGCAATTCGCGAAGGCGCGCCGCCCAGGCATCGTAATCCGCGTCGGCGCTGCGGAAGGCGACGTGATGCACGCCGCCCGCGCCGAGCCGCGCCTGCGGCATGCCGGGCTGGACGAGCACGTGGAGCTCGGCGGCCGGGCCGCCTTCGCCCATCTCGTAGACGTGGACCGCTCCGTCGGCGGTGGCGTATTGCCGGACCGGGCGCATCATCATGACCCGGGTCAGCACGAGGTGCGTCGGCTCGAGGTCGGGCACGCTCATGGTGATCGGCCCGAGCCCGCGGATCTGGCGGTCGGCCGGCACCGGGCTCCTCTCCCAGGGATGGGCCTCGCCGGCGCCGCCGTCGTCGACCAGCGCGAGGCGCTGCCCCTCGTGATCCTCGAATTCGAGCGTGGCGCGGCCGTCTTGCAGGGCGACCGGCGCATGCTTCACTCCCGCCTCGGCGAAGCGTTCGGTCCACCAGGCGAGTGCGTCCTCGCCGGCGACGCGGAGCGCGGTCCGCACCACGCTGTGCGTGCCGCGGCGCTCGGGCGCGGCCGGCCAGTCGAAGAAGGTGATGTCGCTGCCCGGCGTCGCCATGCCGTCGGCGTAGAAGAGGTGATAGGCCGAGACGTCGTCCTGGTTCACGGTCTTCTTCACGAGCCGCATGCCGAGCGTGTCGGTGTAGAAGCGCAGGTTCCCCGGCGCGTCCGCCGACACGGCGGTGAGATGATGGATGCCCTTCAGTTCCATGGCGCCCTCCCAATGGCGTGGCGTGCTGACGTGGACCCTATTTCGTCCCGGAGAGGCCGCCGGTCGAGCGGTCATCCGCCTGACAGACCGTTTCAGCCTCGGTGAACCAGACGCAGAAATGGTGTCGCCGAAGCGTAAGGGGCGATGTGCGGGAAACAATCGCCACGCTAAAAGAAACCGAGCGGCGGCGGTGCGAAACGAAGACGCAAACAAGCACCCCAGGGGACCGCTGCGGCCGCGAACCGGTCGGAATTGTCTGGAGGAGGGATTGCCATGAATGTGAAGCCGATGGCCATCGCGACAATCATGCTGGTCGGCGCCGCCTTGTCCGGCGGTGCCGCTGCGGACGGTGCGCTGGACAAGCTGCCGAAGGTGGAGAGCCTGCCCGCGGGCGTGATCCAGATCTCGCCCTTCATACCCGGCATGGGCGAGCACTGGGCCGACCCGAAGACGCTGCCGCTTGGGCCGATCTACTGCGTCATGGACGGGCGCGTGACCTGCATGGAGTTCATGATCGCGCAGAAGGACTTCGAGGAGGGCAGGTCGTTCGAGCAGCTGAGGCCGTGGTTTTCGGGAACCGAGCAGCCGCCGATCGACCACATGGAGTTCAACTTCGAGCCGCACGGCCATGAGGGCTTCACGGTGCCGCATTACGACATCCACATGTACTTTGTGTCGCCGGAAGTCCGGGCGACCACGAAGGCGGCGATGAAGTAGAACGCCCCGAGGCGATCCGCCCGACGCGGCACGCGCCGGACGGGGAGGCCGTCCTCCCGCTACGGGCTCGTGTAGATGAGGTGGTAGGCGTATTCGAGCTGCAGGTCGGGATCGGCGGCGCGCAGCCTCAGGACCGCTGCGGCGAGCGCTTGCAGATAGTCCCCGGCCGGCTCCACCGCCGGGCGGGGACCCTCGAAGAGCGGGCGCGAACTCGCGACGACGACGATCATGTCGAGCCCGTAGGGCGGCCCGATGGTCATGCTCCGCCCGGCACGGTCGAGGCCGCGCAGATCGATCATCGCGTTCTCCGGAAACCGCGCCTCCAGCGGGTCCGACGCCGGCAGGAGGTGGTGCACGCGGCCGTCGCCGGAGAAGTAGGCGACCTGCACGAAACTTTCGAATTGCGGGGTGCCGAGCCGGAGCTGGAGCGTCTGTCCGCCGAAATAGCGTTCCACCCCGAAGCGCGCCGGCGTGGCGAAGGCGGCCGATTCGTAGCGCTGATGGTTCGACTGGGCGAAGCCGGGCCCGCCCAGCGTGGCGAGCACGTTGCAGTGGGGCTCGCCCACGATGTGCACGGCTCCTGTCTCGACCGTCTCGATGCCGCCGATCTCGGCGAGCTGCTGCCGGAGCCGGCTGCGATCGTTCTCGGAGGCGAGATGCCCGGAGACCCGGACCGCGCCGCCGGGCCCGAGGTCGGCATCGAGGCGCGCGCATGAAAAGCGCGCCAGCGTCTTCTCGATCTCCGCCTGCGGATCGGCGCTCCTGATGACGAGCGAGGGCATGGCCGGGAGTGCGGCGAGCGCCTGGGGCGGCGGCGCCGACGGCTGCAGGGCGCCGGCCCCGCCGACGGCCCGAACGCCGGGCCCTCCGCCCGGTCCGGGCGGGACGGGTTCCGGCGGGATAGCCGGCGATGCGGCCAAGGCGCGCTCGGTGCGGGCGACGGCGGCGGGGGCGGCCTCGGCTGGGGCGACGGCGGCGAGCTCTGCCGGCGGCGCGGCAGCCGCCGGTCCCGGCTGGCCGACGGAGGCAACCGGGGCGGCCGGGGCGGGTGCCGGTCCAGGCACTGCCTCGAGGGCCGGGATCGCGGGGACAGGGGCCGCAGGCGCGGCGGCGATCGCAAATGGCGGGTCGGCGGGCCGGATTTCGGCGGCAGATGCGAGCGGAGCAGGGCCCGCGGGCTGGGTCGGGACCACCGGCACGGCGGGGCTGAGCGGGAGCGCGGCGGCCGGCGAGATCAGCGGCTGGAATGATGACGATTCCACCGGCGCAGCCGGCACGGGTGGCGCGAGGGCAGGCTCCGACGCGGCGGAGGAGAGCTCCGCGAGCGCGGGGGAGAGGCTCGCGACCTCGCGCGGCGCTTGCGCTGCGGGCGGGACGTCCGCCGCTTCAGGCCCGGTCGGCCTCAGTGGCGCGGTTTCAGGCCCGGACGGCCTAAGTGCCTCGCTTGCGGACGCAGCGGCACGTGCAGGCTGCGCCGGCGGCTCGGCTTGCTTAAGGGCCTGCGCCGACGAATCCGCTGCAGGCTGTGCGAGGGGCGCGGCGGATTCGGCGGGCGGGACGGGCTCGGGCCGGGCCGGGGAGGGGGGCGTGGCGAAGGCGCGCGCACCGCCCACCGGCGCCATCGGCTCCGACGCACGGAGTTCCGCCAGCGGCTCGGGCGGAGCGTCAGGGGCGAGCGCCGCCTCCGCGGCAACAGCCGGAACCTCTTCCGGATCGGGCATCGCCGCGGCGAGCTCGACGAGGGGCTGCTCTTCGACGAATTCCACGTAGACGGCCCGATCCGGTTCGGGGGCCGGAAGCCGGTGCGCGGAGAAGTGCATGGTCCCGACGACGGCCACGATCGCGGCGTGGCAGGCGAGCGAGGCGAGAACGGCGGCCGGCCGGAGGCGACGCGTCCGCGGGCGCAGCGGGCGCGGCTCGACCGCGACCTCCGGGGCCCTTTTCCTCGACTCTGGCTTTCGTCGTCTCACGGCGACATTATAGAGGCTTCGCGCGAAGACGGTCTCGCCTCAACCGTTCGCGGGAGCTCCCCTTTTTGCCCATCTGCCTTCCGCGGACGGGAACAGCCCGAGAATAGGAGTGGATCGATGCGCCTTGCAGGTCTCTGCGCCGCGGCAGTCCTGGTGGCCGTTCCGCCGCTGGTCGCAGCGCAGGAAGGGACATCGCCCGCCGCGCCGCCCGGCGCGGAGCGCGCCGCGCTTCCGTCGCACGGGGCCGTGAACGTCGAGCTCAACAAGCTCGAGCCGGTGGCGAGCGCCTGCCGAGCCTATTTCCTGGTCGAGAACCAGATGCCGGTTCCCTTGCAGGAGATGCGGCTCGACGTCTTTCTCTTCGACCTTTCCGGGGTGGTGCTCCGGCGCGTGGCGTTGAGCTTCGCGGATGTCGGCGTGGACAAGATCAAGGTGGCGCTGTTCGACCTGCCGGACCTCGCCTGCACCGACGTGAGCCGCCTGCTCGTCAACGACGTGATCGGATGCACGATCAGGAACAACGAAAACGTGCCGGATTGCGGCGACCTGCTCTCGGTCGGCAGCAAGGCTTCGGCCGAGTTCAGGTACTGACGCGCCGGTCGCGCGAAGGAGACGTTCATGCCCGCAGCCCTCTTCACGCCGGTCGCGCTCGGCGGCCTCACGCTTTCCAACCGGATCACGATCTCGCCGATGTGCCAGTACAGTGCGGCCGATGGCAGCATGACGGACTGGCACGTCGCGCATCTGTCGTCGCTGGCACTGTCGGGCGCGAGCCTGCTCGTCATCGAGGCGACCGGGGTCGAGCCCGCCGGCCGCATCTCGCCGGAGGATGTCGGCCTCTACAGCGACGCGAACGAGGCCGCGATGAAGCGGGTGCTGGACGTGATCCGCTCCGTCAGCCCGATCAGGGTCGGCGTGCAGCTCGCCCATGCCGGCCGGAAGGCCGCCACCTACAGCCCGTGGAAGGGCTCGGGCTCGGTGCCCGACGGGGACGGCGGCTGGGAGACGTTCGCCCCTTCGGCCCTGGCGTTCCAGGATGGCTGGCGGGTACCGCAGGCGATGACCCGCGCCGACATGGACCGGGTGAGGGACGCGTTCGTGGCCACCGCGCGGCGGGCCGAGCGGCTCGGCATCGATTGCGTCGAGCTGCATTTCGCGCACGGCTATCTGATGAGCACGTTCCTCTCGCCGCTCTCGAACCGGCGCGAGGACGCGTATGGCGGCAGCCTGGAAAACCGGATGCGCTATCCGTTGGAAGTGGCGGCCGCGGTGCGGGAGGCCTGGCCGCGGGAGCGGGCGCTGACGGTCCGGGTCAATGGATCGGATTTCACGGAGGGCGGCTGGACGGCCGAGGACGCGGCGCGGCTCGCGACCAAGCTGCGGGCGATCGGCATCGACGGCGTCTCGGTCTCCGGCGGCGGCGTCGACCCGCGCCAGCAGATCCAGGCCGGGCCGGGATACCAGCTGCCGTTCGCCGAGCATGTGAGGAAGGTGTCCGGGATCACCACGACGGCGGTCGGCATGATCCTGACGCCGAAGCAGGCCGAGGCGATCGTCGCCGAGGGTAAGGCCGACCTGGTGGCGCTCGCCCGCGGCATCCTGTTCGACCCGCGCTGGCCCTTTCACGCTGCCGAGAAGCTCGGCTCCGCAATGGCCTATCCGCCGCAATACGAGCGGGCCAACCCGCGCAACTGGCGCGGCGGCGGCCCGCTCCTCACCTCGTTCGGCGAGTGAGGGGAGGCGGGGGCAGGACCCCCGCCCGGAGCGCGCTCAGGCGGCGCGGCTCGCCTCCAGCTCCCTGGCGACCTCGTCGACCGCGCCGCGGGTGGCGTCGACGATCACGTCGGCCTCCTCGCGCGTGAGGCAGAGCGGCGGCGCGAAGCCGAGGATGTCGCCGTGCGGCATGGCGCGGCCGACGACGCCGCGGCGGGCGAGCGCTGCCACGATGCGGATGCCGACCTTGAGGTCCGGGTCGAAGAAGAGCCGGTCGCCGCGGTCGGCGACGAATTCCACGGCCGCGAGCATGCCGTCACCGCGCACCTCGCCGACGATCGGATGGTCGGCGACCGCATCGGCGAGCGCCTTGCGGAAATAGGCGCCCACCGTCTCGGCATTCGCCACCAGGCCCATCTCGTCGACCAGCTTCAGGTTGGCGACGCCGGCGGCCGCGCAGAGCGGATGGGCCGAATAGGTCCAGCCGTGGCCGATGACGCCGAGCCGGTCGGAGCCTTCGACCAGCACGTCCCAGACCTTCTGCGAGACGATCGACCCGGAGAGCGGCGCATAGGCCGAGGTGAGGCCCTTGGCGATGGTGATGATGTCGGGCTTCAACCCGTAGCGCTCGGAGGCGAACATCGTGCCGAGCCGGCCGAAGCCGGTGACGACCTCGTCGACGATCAGCATCACGTCGTGCCGCTCGAGCACCTTCTGGATCTTGTCCCAGTAGGTCCGCGGCGGCGGGACGATGCCGCCGGTCCCGAGCATCGGCTCGCCGATAAAGGCGGCCACCGTGTCCGGGCCTTCGGCGCGGATGAGCGCGTCGAGGCGGTCGGCGCAGAAGGTGGCGAAAGTCTCCTCGTCCATGTCCGCGTCCGGCCGGCGGAAATAGTAGGGCGCCTCGGTGTGGAGGACCGGCGGGCGCGGCAGGTCGAAGGCGTTGTGGAACGAGGGCAGGCCGGTGAGGCTGCCGGTCATCAGGCCGGAGCCGTGATAGGCGCGCCAGCGCGAGATGATCTTCTTCTTCTCGGGACGGCCGAGAATGTTGTTCATGTACCAGACGAGCTTGAGGTTCGTCTCGTTGGCGTCCGAGCCGGAGAGGCCGAAATAGACGCGGCTCATGTTCTTCGGCGCGCGCTCGATCACCATGTGGGCGAGCGTGATGGAGGCCTCGGTGCCGTGCCCGGCATAGGCGTGGTAGTAGGAGAGCTCGGCCGCCTGGCGCGCGATGGCGTCGGCGATCTCCTTCCGGCCGTATCCGACATTCACGCAATAGAGCCCGGCGAAGGCGTCGAGCGACCGCCTTCCGTCGCGGTCGACGATGTAGACGCCCTCGCCGCCGGTCACGATGCGGGACGGGCTCTCGCCGCGCGCATGCTGGCCCATGTGGGTCGAGGGATGGAAGAAGCTTCCGCGGTCCCAGGCGTCGAGGAGATCGTTGGGCTGAAGCATGGGGCCGTCCTTTTCGGTTACGGAACACGGTCGGGGGGCGGCCCTGGCCGGCGTCGATCCGGCTGGCCGGACGAGGTTCGACGCGGAGGGCCGCCTTTCGGCCGGCGTGTAGCACGACCGGGCCTGCGAAAAGTAGGGGGCGGGCGATTCTTGCCCAAACCCGACATGCGCGAGGCGAGGCGCAGAACGGTGCGGCCCGGCGGCGCGTGCGGTCGCAGAGCCCTGTGCTCCCGGCAAGCTTACGAAGAATTAATCGCGCCGAAACGGCATCGTAAGGCGACGCTCCCTATCTCTTTGGAGCGGAAGAGCGATGCACCCCCCTGCCCCCGCAGAGCTCGACCGCAAACCTCCAGTCCGCCCCGTCCCCCACGGGGCGGACCCCTCTTTCAACCGCGTGGAGCTTTCGACTGCGATGAGAAATCACGAAAACACCACCTCGCGAGCTCGGCGCCTGCGCCACGCGCTGCTTGCCAGCGCGCTCACCCTCGGCATTGCCGGCGCGACCGGCGCCGGCCTCGTCATCGGCGAGAGCCCCGTCGCCCAGGCCGAGCCCGTCCGCGTGGAAGCGCCTGCGCCGGCCGATTTCACGGCCGTGGTGGAGAAGGTCAAGCCGGCCGTCGTCAGCGTCCGGGTGAAGACCGAGGCGAGCCCGGTCGCCGACCGCTCGCCGTTCAGCGACATTCCGCAGGACAGCCCGTTCTACGAGTTCTTCAAGCGCTTCGGCCCGCCCGGCTTCGAGCCGGGGCCGCAGTCGCGCGGCCCGCAGGGGCGCACGCCGAACCCGCGGAGCCCGCGCTTCGGCATGAGCCAGGGCTCCGGCTTCTTCATTTCCGAGGACGGCTATCTCGTCACCAACAACCATGTCGTCGACGGCGGCAAGGAACTCGTCGTGGTGATGGATGACGGGCGCGAGATCGACGCCAAGCTCATCGGCACCGACGACCGGACCGACCTCGCCTTGCTTAAGGTCGACGGCGACGGCTTCACCTACGTCACCTTCGCCAGCGACGCTCCAAAGGTGGGCCAGTGGGCGATCGCCGTCGGCAATCCGTTTGGCCTCGGCGGCTCGGTCACGGCCGGCATCGTATCGGCCGACGGACGCGACATCGGCGCCGGACCCTACGACGACTTCATCCAGATCGACGCACCGGTTAACCGCGGCAATTCGGGCGGTCCGACCTTCAATGCGCGCGGCGAGGTGATCGGCGTCAACACCGCCATCTTCTCGCCGTCGGGCGGCAATGTCGGCATCGCCTTCGCGATCCCCGCCGCGACCGTGCAGGACGTGGTCGCCGACCTCAGGAACGACGGGCAGGTGACGCGCGGCTGGCTCGGCGTGCAGATCCAGCCGGTGACGCAGGACATCGCCGACAGCCTCGGCATCGAGCAGACGACCGGCGCGCTGGTCTCCGATCCGCAGGCCGACGGCCCCGCCCGCGCCGCCGGCATCCGCGCCGGCGACGTCATCCTGAAGGTCGACGGCCGCGACGTGAAGGGCCCGCGCGAGCTGGCTCAGATCATCGCCCGCTACGACCCGGACACGACGGTGAAGCTTGACATCCTGCGCAACGGCAAGAACGAGCAGATCGACGTGAAGCTCGGCCGGCTCGGCAAGATGGCGAGCAACGCGCCGAGCGGGACGCCCGACGCGGCGCCGACTTCGCTGGAGGGCCTCGGGCTCGCGCTCGGGCCGAGCCAGGACGGCAACGGCGTGCTCGTGACGGGCGTCGAGGACGGCAGCCCGGCGAGCGAGAAGGGCCTGCAGGCGGGCGACGTCATCGTCACGGTCGCCGGCGAGGAGGTCGGCAGCCCGGCCGACGTGCGCTCCGGCATCGACGCCGCGCAGAAGCAGGGCCGCAAGGCCGTGCTGATGCAGGTCCAGGGCGAGCGCGGAACCCGCTTCGTGGCGCTGCCGGTGGAGAAGGGCTGAGCCGCAAGCACACGGGATCGGGCGCGGCGATCGTCAGCTCCGACCGCCCGCCAGTCCTCAACGGCGGACCGCTTCTGCGGCCCGCCGTCCTTGCGCTCCGGGCTTCGCGTTTCGTGATCGACGACGCTGGCGCCGGCGCCGCCAGCGATTAGTCTCTGCCCCATGCGGATTCTCGTAGTCGAAGACGATCAGGAGGCGGCCGCCTATCTCGCCAAGGCGCTGCGCGAGGCCGGCCACGTCGCCGACCAAGCGGCCGACGGCGAGAGCGGGCTCGCGATGGCGCGGGACGGCGGCTACGACGTGCTCATCGTCGACCGCATGCTGCCGAAGCGGGACGGGCTCTCGCTGATCGCCAGCCTGCGCGCGGAGGGCGACCGGACGCCGGTGCTCATCCTCTCCGCGCTCGGCCAGGTCGACGACCGCGTCACCGGCCTGCGCGCCGGCGGCGACGACTATCTCCCCAAGCCCTATGCCTTCTCCGAGCTCCTCGCGCGCGTCGAGGTGCTCGCGCGGCGGATGACGCCGCAGGAGGCGGACACCGTCTACCGGGTCGGCGATCTGGAGCTCGACCGGCTCGCCCGAACCGTGACGCGGGCGGGAAAGGCGATCGTCCTGCAGCCCCGCGAGTTCCGGCTGCTCGAATACCTGATGAAGAACGCCGGCACCGTGGTGACCCGCACCATGCTGCTCGAGAACGTGTGGGACTACCATTTCGACCCGCAGACGAACGTGATCGACGTCCACATCTCGCGGCTGAGGGGCAAGATCGACAAGGATTTCGGCCGGCCCCTTCTGCAGACGGTGCGCGGCGCGGGCTACGTGATGCGGCCCGATGGCTAGCCCGGGGCGGCTTCGCCTCTTCCGCACCACGGCGTTCCGGCTTTCGGCGATCTTCCTCGCCGTCTTCACGATCTTCTCCGCCTTCATGATCGGCTACATCGTGAAGAGCACGATGCAGCTCCTGGAGAGCCAGACGCTGCAGGCCGTCGACCGCGAGCTCGACGAACTCGCCACGCAGTACCAGTTCGGCGGCATCCTGCGGCTCGCGCAGGTGATCCAGCTGCGCAGCCAGCAGCCCGGCGCGAGCCTCTACCTCGTCAGCGACCAGAGCGGCGCGAAGATCGCCGGCAACGTCGCCTTCGTGCCGCAGGCCGTTATCGAGAACCCCGATCCCGCGCCGCAGACCGTGCCCTATCGCGGCGTCGAGGAGCCGGGCATGGGCGAGCGGCGGGTCGCGCTGGTGCGCGTGTTCGAGCTGCCCGGCAACTACCGCATCCTGGTCGGGCGGGACGTGAGCGAGCGGAACCAGCTGATCGAGATCACCATCCGGGCGCTCGTCGTGACGATGGCGCTGATGGTGGTGCTCGGGCTCGCCTCCTGGCTGTTCGTGACGCGCCGGGTGCTGAAGCGGATCGACTCGATTGCCGGCACGAGCCGCAGGATCATCGCGGGCGACCTCAGCGGTCGGCTCGAGGTGACCGGAACGGGCGACGAGTTCGACCGCCTCGCGGAGAGCCTGAACACCATGCTCGACCGCATCGAGCGCCTGATGGAGGGGCTGAAGGAAGTCTCCGACAACATCGCGCACGACCTGAAGACGCCGCTGACC
The DNA here is from genome assembly GCF_052655945.1 of Faunimonas sp. B44. Taxonomy (NCBI): domain Bacteria; kingdom Pseudomonadati; phylum Pseudomonadota; class Alphaproteobacteria; order Hyphomicrobiales; family Afifellaceae; genus Faunimonas; species Faunimonas sp. B44. The sequence continues at coordinate 86,139 of NZ_JBQYEX010000010.1, forward strand.
CGGATGCGGAACCGCGTGGAGGGCGCGCTCGCGGTGGCGCCCGACGCGCCGCGCTACCGCGAGGCCCTGCAGGCGACGATCGAGGACGCCGACCAGCTCATCCGCACCTTCAACGCGCTCCTGATGATCGCGCGGGCGGAGGCCGGGTCGTCGGGCACCGCCTTCGCGCCGGTGGACGCATCGCGGGTCGCGGCGGACGTCTTCGAGCTCTACGAGCCGCTCGCTGAGGATGCCGGGGCCGACCTGACCCTCGATGCCGCCGCGGCCTGGGTCGAAGGCAACCGGGAACTGCTCGGCCAGGCGCTGTCCAACCTCGTTGACAACGCCCTGAAATATGCCGACGGAGGCGCCGCAAAGGCCCGCATCGCCATCTCGGTGCGGCGGGAGGGGGACCAGGTGCAGCTGATCGTTGCAGACAACGGCCCGGGCATCGCGGCAGCCGACACGGCGCGTGCCACCGAGCGCTTCGTGAGGCTCGAGAAGAGCCGGTCCAAGCCCGGGGCGGGGCTCGGGCTGAGCCTTGTCGCGGCCGTCGCCCGGCTGCATCACGGCGAGCTGCTGCTCGAGGACAATGCGCCCGGCCTGAGGGCCGTCGTCTCGCTGCCCGCGACGCGGGAGCCCGGGCATGCAGCGTGAGCCGCTGAGACGGCTCGTCCAGGCTCTCCCGGAGAGCCCGGCGGCCGAGGCGGCGCTCATTTCGCTGCGCGAGACGGCGGCGCGGCAGGACGCGGCGGACCGCCTGGAAGGCCTGCTCGCCGACGCCGCGACTGCCAGCTTTCTGGGGACGGCGCTCGGCGAGTGCCCGTTCCTGCTGGATCTCGCCGAGAAGGACATCGACCGCCTGGCGCGGATCGTCGAGGGCGACCCGCTCGCGATCGTGGCGGGCGAGATCGAGGCACTGGGGAGCACCGTCTTCGCGACCAAGGCGGACGCGATGCGGGGGCTGCGGTGCTCGCGGCAGACCGTGGCGCTCGCCCTTGGCCTCGCCGATCTGGGCCGCGCCGTCGATCTCGACACGGTGACGACCGTCCTCAGCGATTTCGCGGATGCGGCGCTCGGCGGCGCACTGCGCTTCGCGCTGGAGGAGGCGAGGCGGAAGGGCACCTATGCGGGCGACCCGAGCGGGGCCGGCAGCGGCTTCGCCATCCTCGGCATGGGGAAGTACGGAGCGCGCGAGCTGAACTATTCGAGCGACATCGACCTCATCGTCGTCTACGAGCCGGCGGCCGGCGGGCTCGCGGAGGGGACGGAGCCGAGCGTGTTCTGGGTCCGCATCGTCCGGCAGATCGTGGCGCTCCTCCAGGAGCGGACGGCCGACGGCTACGCATTCCGCGTCGACCTCCGGCTCAGGCCCGATCCCGGCGCGACGCCTGTCGCGCTCTCCATTCCCGGTGCGCTCCTCTACTACGAGAGCATGGGCCAGAACTGGGAACGGGCAGCGCTCATCAAGGCGCGCGCCTGCGCCGGCGACATCGCCACCGGCAACGCGTTCCTCGCCGAGATCGCCCCCTTCATCTGGCGCAAGTATCTCGACTTCGCGGCGATCGCCGACATCCACTCGATCAAGCGCCAGGTGCACGCCCATCGCGGCCATTCCGACGTGACGGTGCTCGGCCACGACATCAAGCGCGGACGCGGCGGCATCCGCGAGATCGAGTTTTTCGTGCAGACCCAGCAACTGATCGCGGGCGGGCGCGACCGGAGCCTGCGCGGGATCCAGACCCGGCCGATGCTGGCGATGCTCGCTGAGCGGAGCTGGATCGGCAGACGCACGGCGGAGGTGCTGGACGACGCCTATGTCTATCTCCGCACGCTGGAGCACAGGCTGCAGATGGTGCGCGACGAGCAGACCCATTCGATGCCCGCCGACCGCGAGGCGCTCGCCCGCATCGGCCGGCTGATGGGGCAGGGCGACCCGGCCGCCTTCGAGGCCGAGGTGCGCGGCGTGCTGGAAAGGGTCGCCACGCGCTATTCCGAGCTTTTCGAGGATGCGCCGGAGCTCACGAGCGGCAAGGGCAATCTGGTCTTCACCGGCGGCGACGACGACCCGGAGACGCTGCGCACCCTGAGGGAGTTCGGGTTCCAGCATCCCGAGGCCGTGACCGAGGCGGTGCGGGCCTGGCATTTCGGCCGCTTCCCGGCGATGCGCTCCACGACGGCGCGCGAGCGCCTGACCGAGATCACGCCCGTGCTGCTGGAGGCGCTGTCGCGCGCGGGCAACCCGGACCAGGCGTTCCGCAGTTTCGACGCGCTGCTGCGGAAGCTGCCGGCGGGCGCGCAGCTCTTCGCGATCCTGCAGTCCAATCCCGAGCTCCTCGACCTCCTCGCCTTCATCCTGGGCGCCGCGCCGCGGCTCGCCGAGATCTTCACAAGGCGGCCGCATGTCGTGGACACGCTGATCGAGCCGGCCATCATCAACGACCGGCTCGATCGCAGCGACATCGAGGAGCGGCTCCAGGCGACGCTCAGGGAGGCGAAGGACTACGAGGAGGCGCTCAACCGGGCGCGGCTCTTCGCGGCGGAACAACGCTTCCTGTTCTCGGTCCGGATGATCCGCGGCGGGCTCTCGCCGGTGGAGACGGGGCACGCCTTCTCCGACCTCGCCGAACTGGTGATCGAGGCGCTCTACCAGCGCACGCTCGAGGAGTTCCGGGCGCAGCATGGCAGGCTGGAGGGGAGCGCGGAGGCGATCATCGCCTTCGGGCGGCTCGGCAGCCGCGAGATGACGGCGGGTTCCGACCTCGACCTCATCGTCGTCTACAGCCACGATCCGGACGCGACGGTCTCCGACGGGCCGCGGCCGCTTGCGCCGTCGCAATACTATACGCGCTTCACGCAGCGGCTGGTGGCGGCGCTCTCGGCGCCGACATCGGAGGGCGTCGCCTACGCCGTCGATACGCGCCTGCGCCCTTCGGGCCGGGCGGGCCCGCTCGCGACCCATATCGAGGCGTTCCGGCACTACCAGCTGAACGACGCCTGGACCTGGGAGCACATGGCGCTGTCGCGGGCGCGGCCGATCGCCGGCGATGCCGGTCTCGCCGACACGGTGCGCGCCATCATGGACGAGGTGATGGGCCGGCCGCGCGAGCGCGCGAGCCTCGCGGCGGACGTGGCCGGCATGCGCGCGAAGGTGGACGAGGCGCGCGGCACGAAGAGCTGCTGGGAGTTGAAGACGATCCCCGGCGGCCTGATGGATTGCGAGTTCGTCGCCCAGTTCGCCGTGCTCGCCGGCCTGGCGAAGATCGAGGGCGAGACGACGGCGGAGACGCTCTGGCGCGGTGTCGAGGACGGCTGCCTTCCGGCCGAGGACGGCGGGCTGCTCGCCCGTTCCGCGGTGGCGCAGTCCGCGCTCCTGCAGGCGTTGAGGATCGCCGACGACAAGGCGTTCGACCCGGACGCCGCGCCCGACGGCATGAAGACGCTGCTGGTCCGCACCACGGAGCGGGCGCGGCAGGATTTCGCGCGGCGCGTCGAAGGCGGGGAGCCGGCCCCCGCGGCGGCACAGTCGCGGGACGCGTTCGGCGATCTGCAGCGCGAGCTCGAGGAGCTGCAGTCGGGCACGCGGCAGGCGTTCCAGCGCGTGCTGGGCGCTCCCGC
>NZ_JBQYEX010000011.1:0-82110 GCF_052655945.1 Faunimonas sp. B44
GTGGCTCGCCCTCAACGCCGATTATGCCGACAAGTGGCCGAACATCACCGTGAAGCGCGAGCCGCCGGAGGACGCCAAGGCCCATGACGGCGAGGCCGGCAAGTTCGACAAGTACTTCACCCCGGAGCCCGGCCAGGGCGACTGAACGGGTCAAATGGTCGTTCGCGAGGGTCGCAGGCGCACGCTCCTGCCTTGCGCCGCAGCAAAATCTTGATTTTCTGCCCGTTTTGCCTTATGTAAGGCAGGTTCCAAGGTCATCCCGAACGCGGGAAAATTCCGGCAGCCTTTTTGGGGGAGGACGCGTGCGCTGCAGTAACCGTGTGCAGCGCAGGCCCGTTCTCGTCTCGGCCGAGTGGCGCGGCGAAGGCCCTGCGAGACTTGGAAGCGGTCCAGCTTCAGCGCGGTTGCTGAGGCTGTCGGAGCGAGCAGGAGTTTCAATCGTATGACGACAAAGAAGGCGGTTCAGCGTCAGGGCTTTCGTACGACCGAAAGCATCGTCTATCCGGCCCACGGCGTCGGGCGCATCATCGACGTCGAGGAACAGGAAGTCGCCGGGATGAAGCTCGAGCTGTTCGTCATCAGCTTCGAGAAGGACAAGATGACGCTGCGCGTTCCGGTCGGCAAGGCGGCCTCGGTCGGCATGCGCAAGCTCGCCGACGAGGAGACCGTCGCGAAGGCGCTGGAGATCGTGAAGGGCCGCGCGCGCGTGAAGCGCACGATGTGGAGCCGGCGCGCGCAAGAGTACGAGGCAAAGATCAATTCCGGCGACCTGATCGCCATTTCGGAGGTCGTGCGCGACCTCTACCGCTCCGAGAGCCAGCCCGAGCCGTCCTATTCGGAGCGCCAGCTCTACGAGCAGGCGATCGACCGCATGTCGCGTGAACTCGCCGCCGTCGAGCGGATCTCCGAGAGCGAGGCCGTCACCAAGATCGAGAAGTCGATCGAGGCGAGCCCGAAGCGGAAGCGCGCGACCGCCGCCGAGGAAGAGGCGCAGGACGAAGCCGCCTGACCCTGCCCGCACCGCGGCTGCGGGCCGCGGGCGCCGCACCATTCGAACTGTCGAGAACCCGGCCCCGGCCGGGTTTTCGCATTTGCGAGTGAACCGATTCCGCCACCGCTCGTTGATGCTGATGTCCGCCGGTGGGCAGTCCCCCGGCGGCAGCGGGACCAGCGGAGCAGGCCATGTCGGATTACGGTACTTCGCGTCGGCACATCGTCCGCGCAGCCATGAAGGCACCGTATCTGGAGCGCGAGGAAGAGCACGACCTCGCCGTCCGCTGGAAAGACGCCCGCGACCAGGAGGCGCTCCACAGGCTGACCGCCGCCCACATGCGGCTCGTGATCTCCATCGCCGCCCGTTTCCGCCATTTCGGCCTATCCATGAGCGACCTCATCCAGGAGGGCCATGTCGGGCTGCTGGAGGCGGCCGCACGCTTCGAGCCGGAGCGGCAGGTGCGGTTCTCCACCTATGCGACGTGGTGGATCAGGGCCTCGATCCAGGACTACATCCTTCGCAACTGGTCCATCGTCCGCGGCGGCACGTCCTCGGCGCAGAAGGCCCTGTTCTTCAATCTCCGCCGGCTCAGGGCCCGCCTCTCGCGCGGCACCGAGCCGATGAACGAGCCGATCCTCTACGAGGAGATCGCGACCGCGCTCGGCGTCTCCAAGGACGATGTCGCGCTCATGGATTCACGCCTGTCCGGCCCCGACCTCTCGCTCAATGCGCCGGTGGTGGAGACCGACGGCCCAGGCTCCGACCGGCAGGATTTCATCGCCGCCGACAGTCCGCTCCAGGACGAGACGGTGGGCGAGGCGATCGATCACGAGCGCTGGGTGACGTGGCTCAACCAGGCGCTCGCCGCGCTCAACGAGCGCGAGCTCCGGATCGTGCGCGAGCGGCGGCTCACCGAGGACGGCGCAACGCTCGAATCGCTCGGCGAGAAGCTCGGCATCTCGAAGGAGCGCGTGAGGCAGATCGAGAACCGCGCGCTGGAGAAGCTCCGGCACGCCCTCACCGATCGCCAGCCGCAGCGCGCGATGATGCTCTGACGCGGCGGCGGATACTGCCTGCCGCGGAGGCGAGCATGACGACGAGCGCCGCAAACCAGGCGAGCGGGTCGACGACGTAGTCCCAGAGGTTCTGCGAGCCGTAGAGCCCGAGAAGCCAGCCGAGGGCACCGGCCCCGATCCATAGCGGCACGATCACCGAGCGCTGCGCCAATCCGGCAGCGAGCACCCCAGCGAGGATCGCCGGGAGGGCGAGCCCGGCGAAACCGAGCGCGTATGGGTCCCACGTGCCGAGCCCGACGGCGGCGGGGTAGAGGAAGAGCCCGAGAATGCCGACGAGCGGGGCGCCCCGACCGACGGTTTCTCCAAGGTTCCCCGACATCCCGGCGAGCGCGCCGATCGCCAGCAGGAGGGCCAGCAGGCCGGCGGCGCTGAGCGGGCCCGTGATCGCGAAGAGGAATCCGAAGCCGGTGGACGTTCCGTACGGAACGACCGCCGCAGCGCCGAGCATCGCGAGCCCGGCAAGGATGCGCGCCCGCACCCCGCCGCGAAACAGCGCCGACAGCGCCATCCCGGACGCGAAAAGGAGCAGCGCCGTGCCGAGCCGTTCCGCGATCCAGACACCCTCGCCAGGCGTCACGGCGCCTGCCCTGCTCTGTCCGCGACCCAGGCGCGGTTGAAGCGCGCGTGCCGGATGGTCCTGTCCCGCCGGTCGGCCCAGACGACATGGATCATTCCCTCGCCGTCGGCCGTCATGAAGGGATAGGTGATCTCGCCCGGGCCGGCGGGATCCATCTCCGCCAGCACCGCGATCCGCTGCCAGGAAGCACCCCCGTCGCGGGACAGCGCGAGCGTCAGGTCGGTCTCCCGGCGCGCGCTGTCGTTGAAGGCGAGCAGCAGCGTGCCCTCGTCCAGCCTCAGCAGGCCGACGGGGCCGCCGGGATTCGGGAGGTCCGTCGGGCGGATGGTCGACCAGGTGCGCCCGCCGTCTGCGGTTTCCGACGCGAACACGTGCGGGTCCCGCACACGGGCGCGCCGCATCAGCGCGAGCGCACGCTCGCCGTCGAGGGGGGCGACCGCCGGCTGGATCGCGATCCGGCCCCAGCCACCCATCCGCCGCTTGTCCGCGACGCGGCCGTCGCGACCGAGAACCACCAGCTCCGGCAGCTTCGCGGCCATCTCGTGATATGCGGGCAAGGCGATGCGGCCGTCGTCGAGACGGATCGCGCGGGTCTTGGCGAGGGTGGAGAGGTTGAGGAACGGCGAGGTGACGAGCCGTTCGGCCGCGGTCCAGGTCTCGCCGCCGTCCGGCGAGCGCTTGAGGTTGAGCTGGCTCGTCGCCCAGCCGCCGAGGCTCACGCTGACATAGACCATCCAGAGCTCGTCCCCGTTCGGGACGAGGACGGCATTGCCCACCGTCTTGATGTGGCGGCCGAGCTCGCGTGCCGTCGCCGCGGCCGAGGTCACCACCCGGGACGGCTGCCATATGCCGCCCGAGAAGCGCGCCGACCGGATCTCGACGTCCGCAGCCCCTTCGCGGGACCCCTCGAACCAGACCGCAATCAATTCGCCGTCCGGAGTGGGAGCGATCGAGGGGGCGTGCAGCAGGCCCGCTTCCCCACGGGCGACCACCGCGGTGCCGAACGCCGCCACCGGATCGCCGGCCGCCACGGCCGTCGCTGCGAACCGCGTCGGCAGTGCCGCCTTGCCGGCGAGCGCCACGGCCGCGGCCGCGAGCGGGATCAGAGCCAGCGCTGCCGCCATGAACGGCAAGAGCCGCCGGCGGGCGGCGGCTCTCGAATCGTTCGGCGTCATGAGGATCGCTGCCCGCTCAGGCGGGGCTGATCCAGCGCTGGACGTCGCGGAGGTCGTTGAGGTGCTTCTCGGCGGCCGTGCGGCGGATGTGGTCGTCGCCAAAATCGGCGAGGTCCTCCTCCGCGTCCCTGATCTGCCGGGCGATCTCGTCCGGGCGCAGGTCCTCGACGCGGCTGGCGAACTCGGCGAGCACCGTCAGGCCGCTCTCGTTCACGTCCGCAAAGCCGCCGCGTACGTAGATGCGGCGCACCTCGCCGCCGGTCCCGGTGATCTCCACCACGCCCGGCTTCATCGTGGTCATGAACGGCGCGTGGTCGCGCAGCACCGTGAAGTAACCTTCGGCGCCCGGCACGACGACCTGCGCGACCTCTTCCGAGATGAGCAGGCGCTCGGGCGACACGAGTTCGAAACGAAGCGGTCCGGCCATGGAACTGTCCCCGCTTGCGGCTTACGCCGCTTCCGCCAGGCGCTGCGCCTTCTCGACCGCTTCCTCGATCGTGCCGACCATGTAGAAGGCCGCCTCCGGCAGGTGGTCGTACTCGCCTTCCACGAGCCCCTTGAAGCCCTTGATCGTGTCGGCGAGGTCGACGAGCTTGCCCGGAGCGCCGGTGAACACCTCGGCGACGAAGAAGGGCTGCGACAGGAAGCGCTCGATCTTGCGGGCGCGCGCCACCGTCAGCTTGTCCTCTTCGGAAAGCTCGTCCATGCCGAGAATGGCGATGATGTCCTGGAGCGACTTGTAGCGCTGCAGCGTCTGCTGGACCTGGCGCGCCACCTGGTAGTGCTCCTCGCCGACGATCATCGGGGAGAGCATGCGCGAGGTGGAATCGAGCGGGTCCACCGCCGGATAGATGCCCTTCTCCGCGATCGAGCGCGACAGCACGGTCGTCGCGTCGAGATGGGCGAAGGACGTCGCCGGCGCGGGGTCGGTGAGGTCGTCTGCAGGCACGTAGATCGCCTGCACCGAGGTGATCGAGCCCTTCGTGGTCGTCGTGATGCGCTCCTGCAGCGCGCCCATGTCGGTGGCGAGCGTCGGCTGGTAGCCCACCGCCGAGGGAATGCGCCCGAGCAGCGCCGACACTTCCGAGCCCGCCTGCGTGAAGCGGAAGATGTTGTCGACGAAGAAGAGCACGTCCTGGCCCTGGTCGCGGAAATGCTCGGCGACGGTCAGCCCGGTCAGGCCGACCCGGGCGCGGGCGCCCGGCGGCTCGTTCATCTGGCCGTAGACCAGCGCGGCCTTCGAGCCCTCGCCGCCGCCCTTCTTGTTCACGCCCGACTCGATCATCTCGTGATAGAGATCGTTGCCCTCGCGCGTGCGCTCGCCGACGCCGGCGAACACGGAATAGCCGCCGTGCGCCTTCGCGACGTTGTTGATGAGCTCCATGATAAGCACGGTCTTGCCGACGCCGGCACCGCCGAACAGGCCGATCTTGCCGCCCTTAGCGTAAGGCGCGAGCAGGTCGACGACCTTGATGCCCGTGACCAGGATCTCCGACTCGGTCGACTGCTCCACATAGGACGGCGCGGGCTGATGGATGGCGCGGGTGACGCCGGTGTCGAGCGGGCCGGCCTCGTCGACCGGCTGGCCGATGACGTTCATGATGCGGCCGAGCGTCAGATCGCCGACGGGCACGGAGATCGGCGCGCCGGTATTGCGCACGGGCTGGCCGCGGACGAGGCCGTCGGTGGAGTCCATGGCGATCGTGCGGACCGTGTTCTCGCCGAGATGCTGGGCCACCTCGAGCACCAGGCGATTGCCGTGGTTGTCCGTCTCCAGCGCGTTCAGGATCGCCGGAAGCTCTCCTTCGAACTGCACGTCCACGACGGCGCCGATCACCTGCCGCACCGAGCCAGTATGCTGCGTGTCTGTTCCGTTCGCCATCATGTCCTCGTTCATCCTGGGCGCGCCGAACGCTGCGCCTGCAAACTACTCTGTACCCGGGGGCAGCTCGCCTCGCCGGACCGGCGGGCGAGAATGAGGCGCGTCAGAGCGCCTCCGCACCCGAAATGATCTCGATCAGTTCCTTCGTGATCTGCGCCTGACGCTGGCGATTGTAGGAGAGCGACAGGCCCTCGATCATGTCGCCGGCGTTGCGGGTGGCGCTGTCCATCGCGCTCATCCGGGCGCCCTGCTCGGAGGCCGCGTTCTCCAGCAGCGCGCGGAAGATCTGGATCGCCAGATTCCGCGGCAGCAGGTCGGCGAGGATCTCCTCCTCGCTCGGCTCGTACTCGTAGACCGCGCCGCCCGCCGCCTGGCCGTTCCCGGTGCCCGAGATCTCGACCGGGATCAGCCGCTGCGCCGTCGGGATCTGCTGGATCACCGAGCGGAACTGCGAGAAGTACATGGTCGCGACGTCGAACTCGCCGGCATCGAAGCGCTCGAGCACCTTCACCGCGACGCTCTGCGCCTGCGCGAAGGACATCTGCTTGACGGAGCGGAAGTCCATCCGGTCCACGATCAGCGACGCGAACTCGCGGCGCAGGATATCGTAACCCTTCTTGCCGACGAGGAATATCTTGACGGTCTTGCCCTGCGCGATCAGGCGCCGCGCATCGTCGCGGGCGAGCCGCGCAATCGAGGAGTTGAACGCGCCGGCGAGGCCGCGCTCGGCGGTGAAGACCACGAGGAGATGGGTGTCCTCGCGTCCCGTTCCCGCCATCAGCGTCGGCGCGCCCTCGGCGCCGGCCACCGACGCGGCGATGTTGGCGAGCACGCGGCCCATCCGTTCCGCATAGGGCCGCGCGGCTTCCGCCGATTCCTGGGCGCGGCGGAGCTTCGCCGCCGCGACCATCTGCATGGCCTTGGTGATCTTCTGCGTCGCCTTCACCGAGGCGATTCGGTTTCGCAGATCCTTTAGGCTCGCCATCCGGCGCTATCTCCGTGCGGGCCGCGGGGTCAGGCGAAATTCTTCGCGTAGCGGTCGAGCAGCGTCTTCAGGCGGTCGCGGATCGCGTCGGTGATCTGCGCCTCCGTCCGGATCTGCTCGAGGAGGTCGGCGTGCTCGGTCCGCAGCAGCGTGAGGAGCCCGTCCTCGAACTCGCGCACCTGGCCGATCGACAGCCGGTCCAGGTAGCCGTTCACGCCGGCGAAGATCACGGCGACCTGCTCTTCCGTCTTCAGCGGCGAGAACTGCGGCTGCTTCAGGAGCTCGGTCAGACGTGCGCCGCGGTTGAGGAGGCGCTGCGTGGCGGCGTCGAGATCGGAGCCGAACTGCGCGAACGCCGCCATCTCGCGGTACTGCGCGAGCTCGCCCTTGATGGTGCCGGCGACTTGCTTCATCGCCTTCACCTGCGCGGCCGAGCCGACGCGCGAGACCGAAAGGCCGACATTCACCGCCGGACGGATGCCCTGGTAGAACAGGTCCGTCTCCAGGAAGATCTGGCCGTCCGTGATCGAGATCACGTTGGTGGGGATGTAGGCGGACACGTCGTTCGCCTGCGTCTCGATCACCGGCAGCGCGGTCAGCGAGCCGGCGCCGTTGGCGTCGCTCATTTTCGCCGCGCGCTCCAGGAGCCGCGAATGCAGGTAGAAGACGTCGCCGGGATAGGCCTCGCGGCCGGGCGGACGGCGCAGCAGCAGCGACATCTGGCGGTAGGCGACGGCCTGCTTGGAGAGGTCGTCATAGGCGATGACGGCGTGCATGCCGTTGTCGCGGAAGTATTCGCCCATGGCGCAGCCGGCAAACGGGGCGAGGAACTGCAGCGGCGCCGGATCCGAGGCGGTCGCCGCGACGATGATGGAATAGTCGAGGGCGCCGCGCTCCTCCAGGACGCGCACGAACTGCGCCACCGTGGAGCGCTTCTGGCCGATCGCGACGTAGATGCAGTAGAGCTTGCGGTTCTCGATGTCCTGGTCGAAGGCCGGCTTCTGGTTCAGGAACGTGTCGAGGATGATGGCGGTCTTCCCGGTCTGGCGGTCGCCGATGATGAGCTCGCGCTGGCCGCGGCCGACCGGGATCAGCGCGTCGATCGCCTTGAGGCCGGTCGACATCGGCTCGTGCACGGACTTGCGCGGGATGATGCCCGGCGCCTTGACGTCGACGCGGCGGCGCTCGGTCGACTGGATCGGGCCCTTGCCGTCGATCGGGTTGCCGAGGCCGTCGACCACGCGGCCGAGAAGGCCCATGCCGACCGGCACTTCCACGATCGCGCCGGTCCGCTTGACCGTGTCGCCTTCCTTGATCTCGCGGTCGCTGCCGAAGATCACGATGCCGACATTGTCGGCTTCGAGATTCAGCGCCATCCCGCGGATGCCGCCGTCGAACTCGACCATCTCGCCGGCCTGGACGTTGTCGAGGCCGTAGACGCGGGCGATGCCGTCGCCGACGGTCAGCACCTGCCCGACCTCGGAGACCTCCGCCTCCTTGCCGAAATTCCGGATCTGCTCCTTCAGGATGGAGGAGATCTCTGCGGCCCGAATATCCATCAGCCGACCTCTTTGAGATGGGTTTTCATTGTCATGAGCTTGGTGCGGAGCGAGGTGTCGATCATGCGCGACCCGACCCTGACGATCAGACCGCCGAGGATCGCGGGATCGACCTTCGCTTCGATTGTGACTGTCTTGCCGAGGCGATCGCGGATGACCGCCTTCAGCTCGTTCTTCTGGTCTTCCGAAAGCGGCTGCGCCGACGTCACCTGCGCCGTCGCCTCGCCGCGATCGCGCGCCATCAGGTTCTGGAACGCCGTCAGGATGCCGGGCAGCGCGAACAGTCGCCGGTTGTGCGCGACGAGCCGCACGAAATTGCCGACGAGGCCGCCGATCCCGGCGCGCTCGAGCACGGCGGCGATCGCGCGCTCCTGCTCCTCTGCCGAGAAGACCGGGCTCGCCACCATCCGCCGCAGGTCGGCGCTCTCGTTGAGCAGCTCGCGGACCTTGTTCAGGTCGGATTCCACGGAGATCAGCCGCAACTCGTCCTTGGCCAGGTCGAACAGCGCCGAAGCGTAGCGCTCGGCGACACCGGAGACTGACGAGGTGCGATCGGTCACGCGATTCTCTCTCGCAACGGCCCGACGGGAGGCGGACGCGGGTGGAATGTTCTGGGCATGGCGGAGGATGCCCGGCAAAGGCCGGGTGCCGGCCGGGCGTCGTCTAGCATAGGGTCATGGGGGGTGCAACACGGGCAGGCGCCGCATTCCCGACCCATTGTCGCAGTCCCCGCCGCGCCGGGTCAGCGCTCAGAGGAAGCTGATCGGATCGACGTCGACGGCGACGCGCACGCTGCCGCGCGGCTTCGGGCAGGCCGCGAGCCAGGATGCGAGCCAGGCGTGGAGCAGCGCGGACGAGCGCGCCTGGACGAGGAGCCTGAAGCGGTGGCGGCCGCGCAGCACGGCGAGCGGCGCCTCCGCCGGGCCGAGGAGCCGGAGCCCCTCCTCCGCCGGCGCGACGCGCGCCATCGCCCGGGCCTGTGACTCGGCCGAGGCGCGGTCCTCCGCCGTCACGAGAATCGCGGCAAGACGGCCGAAAGGCGGCAGGCCGCCGCGCAGCCGCACCTCCGCCTCCTCCTCGTAGAAGCGCTCGCGGTCGCCGGCGACGATCGCCTTCAGCACCGGGTGGTCCGGCGCGTAGGTCTGCAGCAGGCCGCGGCTCCTCTGGCCCGCCCGCCCCGCCCGGCCCGTGACCTGCGTGAGGAGCTGGAAGGTCCGCTCCGCCGCGCGCGGATCGCCATTGGCGAGGCCGAGATCGGCATCGACCACGCCGACCAGCGACAGGCCGGGGAAGTTGTGGCCCTTGGCGACGAGCTGCGTGCCGATCACGATGTCGATCTCGCCGCGCTCGATCGCCGCGAGGTCCTGGCGCATTCGCTGAATCCCACCCGCGACGTCGCTCGAGAGCACCAGCGTGCGCGCGCCGGCGAAGCGCTCGACGACTTCCTCCTGCAGGCGCTCCACGCCCGGCCCGCAGGCGACGAGGCTGTCGGCATCGCCGCATTGCGGGCAGATTTCCGGCCGCCGCTCCTCATGACCGCAATGGTGACAGGCGAGCACGCGCCGGAAGCGATGGTCGACGAGCCAGGCCGAGCAGTTCGGGCAGGCCATGCGGTGGCCGCAGGTCCGGCAGAGCGTCAGCGGCGCGTAGCCGCGGCGGTTCAGGAAGAGGAGCGCCTGCTCGCCGGCCGCGATCGTCTCCTCGATCGCGGCGACGAGCGGCGGCGCGATCCAGCGGCCGCGTTCGGGCGGCGTCCGCCGGAGGTCCACCACCCTGATCTCCGGCGGCGCCGCGCCGCCGAACCGCGCCGGCAGCTGCAGATGGCGGTAGCGGCCGGATTTCGCGTTGACCCAGGTCTCCACCGAAGGCGTGGCGGAGGCCAGCACGATGGGCAAGCCGGAAAGCTGCGCGCGCACCACCGCCATGTCGCGCGCATTGTAGAGCACGCCCTCCTCCTGCTTGTAGGCGGCCTCGTGCTCCTCGTCGACGACGATCAGGCCGAGCTCGGCGAAGGGCAGGAAGAGCGACGAGCGGGCGCCGACGACCGCCCTCACCTCGCCGCTCGCCACGCCGCGCCAGACCCGCTCGCGCATGCGCGGCGGCAGCTCGGAATGCCATTCCGCGGGCCGGCTGCCGAATCGGCTCGCGAAGCGGTCCAGGAAGCCGAGCGTGAGCGCGATCTCGGGCAGCAGCACGAGGACCTGGCGGCCGCGGCGGAGCGCCTCGGCGGCCGCCTCGAAATAGGTCTCCGTCTTGCCGGCGCCGGTGACGCCGTCGAGGAGCGCAGCTGAAAACGCCTCCGCGCGCACCGCGGCGACCATCGCCTCGGCGGCCGCCGCCTGAGGCGCGCTGAGGTCCGGCCTGTCGAAATCCGGATCGGGGGCGGCGGCGATTAGGCGGTGCGGGATCGAGATCAGCGCCAGCGTGCCGCAATCGACGAGGCCGTCGACGACACCGGGCGAGACGCCGGCCGCGGCGGCAAGGCCGGACTTCGACCAGGCGAGCCCATCGGCGGCTGCCTCCAGCACCTTGCGCCGCGCCTCCGTCATGCGCGCAGGCGGCGGCCCCGCGAGCCGGACGCCCGACATCGGCCGCTCGGGCTCGAGCGCGGCCGGCACGCGGAGGACCATGCGCAGCACCATGCCGGGCGGCGTCAGCGTGTAGCGCGCCACCCAGTCCACGAAGCGGATGAGCGATTCGGGCAGCGGCGGGGCATTGAAGACATGCTCGACCGCGCGCAGCCGCTTCGCCGCCACGCCGCCACCGCTGGCAGGCCATACCGCGCCGACGATCTTGCGCGGCCCGAGCGGCACCACGACCAGCGTGCCCGGCGCGAGCGGGCGGTCATGTGCATAGGTGTACGGCCCCTCGACCGCCACCGGGACGAGGACGCTGACTTCGACCGTCACCGGACGGCCCGCGTTGCGCGATGCGGCTGACGAAGGCGACTCATTCCACTAGAAGGACCGCGACCGGCGCGAGCCGCAATGCGCAAAGCCATTCGGGGGCACCATGAAGTTCTTCGCAGACACCGCCGAAATCGCGGACATCAGGGATCTCGCCGAGGCAGGCCTGCTCGACGGCGTGACGACCAACCCGTCGCTGATCATGAAGGCCGGGCGCTCCATCCACGACGTGGTGGCGGAAATCTGCTCGATCGTCGAGGGGCCCGTCTCCGCCGAGGTGGCCGCGCTCGACACCGAGGGCATGCTGGCGGAGGGGCGCAAGCTCGCCGAGATCGCCGACAACGTCGCCATCAAGGTGCCGCTCACCTGGGACGGCCTGAAAGCCTGCCGCATCCTTTCGGGCGAGGGCCGGATGGTGAACGTGACGCTCTGCTTCACGGCGAACCAGGCGCTGCTCGCGGCGCGCGCCGGCGCGACCTTCGTCTCGCCCTTCATCGGCAGGCTCGACGACATCGGGCTCGACGGCATGCAGCTGATCGAGGAGATCCGGACGATCTTCGACAATTACGCGCACATCGAGACGCAGATCCTCGCCGCCTCGATCCGGAACCAGAATCACGTCAGGCTCGCGGCGATGGCCGGGGCCGACGTGGCGACCGTCCCGCCCACCGTCCTCAAGGGCCTCGTGAAGCACCCGCTCACGGATGCCGGGCTCGCGATGTTCATGAATGACTGGAAGAAGACCGGACAAACCATTCTCTGAAAAGAACAAGTTTCTCGGGCCTCTTCGGGCTCGTAGTGGTCCGCAAGAGGCGGAAGCTGCGATGGCGTGCGGCCCGGCCTATGCCCCGGCCCGGGCCAGGCCGTGCGTCACGAGCCGGTCGATGAGCTCGGCATAGCCGACGCCGCTCGCGGCCATCGCCTTCGGGTACATGCTGATGTTCGTGAAGCCGGGGATCGTGTTGACCTCGTTGACGAGGACCTCCAGGTCGGCCGTCACGAAGAAGTCCACCCGCGCCATGCCGTCGCAGCCGAGCGCGCGGAAGGCCTCTGCCGCCATCTCCCGGATGCGCGCCTCGACATCCTGCGGCAGGTCCGCCGGCACCTTCAGGGCGGCGCCCGCCTCGTCGACATATTTCGCGTCGTAGCTGTAGAAGCCGTGGCTTTCCGCCGGCACGATCTCGCCGGGCCGCGACACGAACAGCCCGCCGGCTTCATCCTCCAGTACGCTGCACTCGATCTCGCGCCCGCGGATGAACGCCTCGGCGAGGAGCTTGCGATCGTGCCTGAAGCCTTCCGCAAGTGCCGCGTCGAACTCGGCCGCATTCGCCACCTTGCTCACGCCGACCGAGGAGCCCTGTCGCGCCGGCTTCACGAAGACCGGCAGGCCGAGGGCCTGCTCGATCTCGGCAAAGGCGGGCGGGCGGCCCTCGACGATGGTGATCGAGCGCGCGGTCGGCAGTCCGGCCGCATCGAGCAGCCGCTTGGCGACGTCCTTGTCGAGCGCGACGGCCGAGCCGAGGATGCCGCACCCGGCGAGCGGCACGCAGGCGACCTCCGCGAGCCCCTGGACCGAGCCATCCTCGCCGTGGAGGCCGTGCAGGACGGGAAAGAGGACGTCGATCCTCGGCAGGTCGTAGGGGCTGCCGTGCGAGGGGATTGCGATCGCCCGGCCGCGCCCGCCCGGAACGAGGCAGATCTCCGTTCCGCTCTCCGGCTTCGCCAGGACACCCGCCTCGAAGGCGCCCAGGAGCCAGAGGCCTGACCTGGTGATGTAGACCGGCACCGGGTCATACCGCACGGGATCGAGCGCGCCGATCACGTTCGTCGCGGACATCACGGAGACGTCGTGCTCGGCCGAACGGCCGCCGTAAAGGATGGCGATTCGCAGCCTCTCCGCCGCCGGGGCAATTCTCACGAGATCGTCTCCGTCATTCGCCATTTCAGGAACGGCCTGGCGGCGCCGGGCTTCACGGCGCATTAACCCTCTACACGGAGGCTCGCGCCATGTCCGCCCCATCCATTCTCGTTGCCGCCCGCCCCGACCTGCAGAAGGCGGCAGAGGCCTGGGCTGACCAATTGGCGCACGAGCGGCGGTTGTCGCCGAAGACGGTCGAGGCCTACGCGCGCGACCTCTGGCAGTTCCTGACCTTCCTGACGCGACACATCGGCGAGCCGCCCGGCTGCGCATCCGTTTCGGAGCTCCGCACGGCCGACATCCGGGCTTTCCTCGCCGCGCGCCGCAACGAGGGCGTCGGCGCGCGCACGCTCGCCCGCCAGCTCGCGGCGCTGCGCTCGTTCGCCCGTTTCCTCGACCGCCGCGGGCTCGCCTCCACCACGGCCTTCGTCACGATCCGATCGCCCAGACAGCCGAAGAGCCTGCCCAAGGCGCTCACGGTATCCGACGCCGAGCGGGTGGTGGACGGGGCGGACGTGCTCGCGGCGGAGCCCTGGATCGCCGCCCGCGACACCGCCGTCCTCCTGCTCCTCTACGGCTGCGGGCTGCGCATTTCCGAGGCGCTCGGCCTCACCCGCGCGGCGGCGCCGGTCGGGGCCGCCCGGGCGATCCGGGTGGTGGGCAAGGGCGGGCGCGAGCGCGTCGTGCCGGTGCTCCCGGTCGTGAGCCGTGCGGTCGAGGCTTACATCGCCGCGTGCCCGTTCGCGCTCGCGCCGGGCGACCCCCTGTTCCGGGGCGCGAAAGGCGGTCCCCTGTCGCCGCGAATCATCCAGCTTGCGGTCGAGCGGCTGCGCGGGGCGCTCGGCATCGAGCCTTCGCTCACGCCGCATGCGCTGCGTCACTCCTTTGCGACCCACCTGCTCGGTGCGGGCGGCGACCTCCGGACCATTCAGGAGCTCCTCGGTCACGCCAGCCTCTCCACCACGCAAATCTACACCGCGGTCGACACCGCGCGCCTGCTCGACGTCTATCGCAAGGCGCACCCGCGGGGCTGACCGGCGTTCACGTCGAAGTGAGGCCGCCCATCTGGCCGGGGCGCCGCGACAGGCCTAGCATTCCCACTGTCCGCGCGCGATCGACATCGCCCGCACCCAGAACGGAGGCATTCCCGATGCGCAGCTTGACGGCAACGCTGGTCGCGGCTTCGGCCCTCGCGCTCACGGCAACCGCAGCTTCGGCAGATTGCAGCGCCAACAAACAGCACGTCATGGCCAGCAAGGCCGCCGATAAGCCGGCGATTTCCACGACCGCACAGGAGGCGAAGCCGACGATCGTCGCGCAGACCGCCACGACGCCTGCAACGAAATAGCGTCCGGCGCGTTCTTCAGATCTCCTACTCCAAGTCCAAGTCTCTTGCGCCGGCCCCTGGGCCGGCGCTTTTTTGGCCGGAGCAGGCGAATCAGATGTGGATCGGCTTGAAGCTGGCCGCCATCGCGGCCTCGCGCACGGCCTCCGACATGGTCGGATGGGCATGGCAGGTACGGCCGAGATCCTCCGACGAGCCGCCGAATTCCATCAGAACCGCCGCCTCGTGGATCATCTCGCCCGCGCCGGCCGCCAGGATATGGACGCCGAGCACGCGGTCCGTCTCGGCGTCGGCGAGGATCTTCACGAGCCCGTCGGTGCGGTTCATGGCGCGCGCGCGGCCGTTGGCCGTGAACGGGAACTTGCCCGCGCGATACTGGACCCCCGCCTCCTTCAGCTCGTCCTCGGTGCGGCCGACCGAAGCGATCTCCGGCATGGTGTAGACGACGGCCGGGATGACCTCGTAGTTCACGTGGCCGGCCTGGCCGGCGAGGATCTCGGCGACGGCCACGCCCTCGTCCTCGGCCTTGTGGGCGAGCATCGGGCCGGCGATCACGTCCCCGATGGCGTAGATGCCCTCCACGCTCGTCCGGAAATGACCGTCGACCTTCACGCGGCGGCGCTCGTCGAGTGCGACGCCGACCTCCTCTAGCCCGAGCCCCTCCGTGTAGGGGCGGCGGCCGATCGCGACCAGCACCACGTCGGCATGGAGCTTCTCGGGCTGCCCCTCACCGGCCGCGGGCGCGATCGTGACGTCGAGATGACCCTTGTGCGGCTCGGCGGCCGTCACCTTCATGCCGAGGCGGAAGGCGATCCCCTGCTTCTGGAAGAGGCGCTGCGCCTGCTTCGCGATCTCGGAATCCATCCCGGGCAGGATGCGGTCAAGGAACTCGACGACCGTCACCTCGGCGCCGAGCCGCCGCCAGACCGAGCCGATCTCCAGCCCGATCACGCCGGCGCCGACGACCACGAGGTGCTTCGGCACGGCCTTGAGCTCGAGCGCGCCGGTCGAGGTCACGACCTGCTTCTCGTCGATCTCGACGCCGGGGAGCGGCGTCGAATCCGAGCCCGTGGCGATCACGATCGCCTTCGCGGCGATCTCCTGTCGCCCTCCGTCCTCGGCCGTGACCTCCACGCGCCCCGGCGCGAGGATCCGGCCGGTGCCGTGGACGCTCGTCACCTTGTTCTTCTTGAAGAGGAAGGCGACGCCGTCGACGTTCCCCTTCACGGTCGCGTCCTTGTGCGCGAGCATCGCGGCAAGGTCGAGCTCGGGGGCGACCTTGATGCCGAGCTTGTCGAAGCCGTGCCCCGCCTCCTCGAACATCTCCGAGGCGTGGAGCAGCGCCTTTGACGGGATGCAGCCGACGTTCAGGCACGTGCCGCCATGGGTCTCGCGCTTCTCCACCACAGCGACGGAAAGCCCGAGCTGCGCCGCACGGATCGCGCAGACATAGCCGCCCGGCCCGGTGCCGATGACGACGAGGTCGTAGGTGTCAGCCATTGCTGGTCTCTGCTTCTGGAGGAGCTCGGAACTTCGAGGGAATCGGGGCCGCCGCGCGGAGCCGTCCGGCGCTACAGGTCCAGCACGAGGCGCTGCGGGTCCTCGATCGCTTCCTTCACGCGGACCAGAAAGGTGACCGCCTCGCGGCCGTCGACGATCCGATGGTCGTAGGAAAGCGCGAGGTACATCATCGGCCGCACCACGACCTGGCCGCCGACCACGACCGGCCGCTCCTCGATCCTGTGCATGCCGAGAATGCCGGATTGCGGGGCGTTCAGGATCGGCGTGGAGAGCAGCGACCCGTAGATGCCGCCGTTCGTGATCGTGAAGGTGCCGCCCTGCATCTCCTCAAGCTTGAGCTGCCCGTCGCGGGCACGGCGGCCGAGATCGCCGATCTTCTTCTCGATCTCGGCGATGGAGAGCTGGTCCGCGTCGCGCACGACCGGCACGACCAGGCCGCGCTCGGTGCCGACGGCCACGCCGACATGGTAGTAGTTCTTGTAGACGATGTCCTGGCCGTCGACCTCGGCATTCACCGCCGGCAGCTCGCGCAGCGCGTGCACGCAGGCCTTCACGAAGAAGCCCATGAAGCCGAGCTTCACGCCGTGCTTCTTCTCGAAGAGGTCCTTGTAGTCCTTCCTGAGCTGCATCACAGCGCTCATGTCCACGTCGTTGAACGTGGTGAGCATGGCGGCCGTGTTCTGCGCGTCCTTGAGGCGGCGGGCGATCGTCTGGCGGAGCTTGGTCATGCGGACCCGCTCCTCCCGTTCCTCGTCGGAGGGCGCGGAGGGTGCGCGCACCGCAACGGGCGCAGGCGGCGCCGCCGCGGCGCCGGGCTGGTAGCCGAGCACGTCGCCCTTCAGCACCTGCCCGCGCTTGCCCGACCCGGACACCTCCTCGGCGGCGATGCCGCGCTCGGCCATCAGCTTGCGCGCGGCCGGCGCCGGCGGCATCTCCGTTCCGGCGGGCTTGGAAGCAGGCGCCGCGGCGGCCTCGGGCTTCGGCTGAAGCCGCTCCTGGGGCTGCTCCGGCCCGGCATTGATTGGTGCGGCCTTGCCGGTCGCGCCCGCAGCGAGGCTGCCCAGCACGGCGCCGACGCCGACGGTCTCGCCCTCCTTGACGACGATCGCCTCGAGCCGGCCGGCGGCTGGCGCCGGCACCTCGATCGTCACCTTGTCGGTCTCAAGCTCGACCAGCGGCTCGTCCTGCGCGACCTGGTCGCCCTCCTTCTTGAACCACTGGCCGACGGTCGCCTCCGTCACGGATTCGCCGAGCGTCGGAACCTTGATGTCCGTTGCCATCTCACCCTTCCAATCTGTCCTGCGCCCGACGCGCTCAGCCGAGCGCCTCTTCAAGGAACTGGTCGCGCTGCTTCAGGTGCTTGCTCATCAGCCCCGTCGCCGTCGCCGCGGAGGCCGCCCGGCCGGCGTAGCGCAGCGCCCGGTGCGGCGCCTTGATCATGTCGAGGACGGCGCGGATGCGCGGCTCGACGAAGAACCAGGAGCCCATGTTCTGCGGCTCCTCCTGGCACCAGACGATCTCGGCTTCGGGGAAGCGGTTCAGGACCTCGCAGAGCGCCTTCAGCGGGAACGGGTAAAGCTGCTCGACGCGCAGGAGGTAGACGTCGTCGACGCCGCGCTTCTCGCGGTCCTCGTACAGGTCGTAATAGACCTTGCCCGAGCACAGCACGATGCGCCTGACCTTGGCGTCCTCGACGAGCTTGATCTCCTGGTTCGGCAGCACCTCGGCGTCGTCGAAGAGCAGGCGGTGGAAGGTCGAGCCCTCGGCGAGATCCTCAAGCCGCGACACCGCGCGCTTGTGCCGGAGCAGCGATTTCGGCGTCATCAGGATGAGCGGCTTGCGGAAGCTGCGGTGCATCTGCCGGCGCAGGATGTGGAAGTAGTTCGCCGGCGTCGTGCAATTGGCGACCTGCATGTTGTCCTCGGCGCACATCTGGAGATAGCGCTCCAGGCGCGCCGACGAGTGCTCAGGCCCCTGCCCTTCGTAGCCGTGCGGCAGGAGCATCACGAGCCCCGACATGCGCAGCCACTTGCGCTCGCCGGACGAGATGAACTGGTCGATGACCACCTGGGCGCCGTTGGCGAAGTCGCCGAACTGCGCCTCCCACAGCGTCAGGCAGTTGGGCTCCGCGAGCGAATAGCCGTACTCGAAGCCGAGCACCGCTTCCTCCGAGAGCATGGAATTGATGACCTCGAACTTCGCCTGCTCGCCGCCGAGATGGTTGAGCGAGGTGTAGCGCTTCTCCGTCTCCTGGTCGTAGAGCACCGCGTGGCGCTGCGAGAACGTGCCGCGCTCGACGTCCTGACCCGACAGGCGGACCTTGTAGCCTTCCTTGAGGAGGGAGCCGAAGGCGAGCGCCTCGCCGAAGGCCCAGTCGATCCCCTCGCCGCTCTTGATCACCGCCTTGCGGTTGTCGAGGAAGCGCTGGATCGTGCGGTGGACCTTGAAGTCCTTCGGCGTGCGGGCGAGCCGCTTGGCGATCTCGCGGAGCGCGTCGCCGGCGACGCCGGTCTCGCTGACGCGTCGCTCGTCCCCGGCCTGCGGCGTTGTCAGCCCGGACCACGCCCCGTCCAGCCAGTCCGCCTTGTTCGGGCGGTAGGCCTGCCCGGCCTCGAACTCCTCCTCGAGCCTCTGGCGCCATTCCGCGCGGACGCCGTCGACCTCCTCGCGCGACACGACGCCCTCGGCGACGAGCTTTTCGGCATAGATTTCGAGCGTGGTGGGATGGTTGCGGATCGCCTTGTACATCAGCGGCTGCGTGAACGAGGGCTCGTCGCCCTCGTTGTGGCCGAAGCGGCGGTAGCAGAACATGTCCACCACGACCGGCTTGTGGAAGCGCTGGCGGAACTCCGTCGCGATCTTGGCCGCGAACACCACCGCCTCGGGATCGTCGCCGTTCACGTGCAGGATGGGCGCCTCGACCATCTTCGCGACGTCCGAGGGATAGGGCGAGGAGCGCGCGAAGCGCGGGTTCGTGGTGAAGCCGATCTGGTTGTTGATGATGAAGTGCAGCGAGCCGCCGGCGCGGTGGCCGCGAAGGCCGGACAGGCCGAAGCACTCCGCCACGACGCCCTGGCCGGCGAAGGCCGCGTCGCCGTGGATGAGGAGCGGCAGGACCTGCGCCCGCTTCTTGTCCTCGAGCTGGTCCTGCTTGGCGCGTGCCTTGCCGAGGACGACGGGATCCGCGATCTCGAGGTGCGAGGGATTGGCCGTCAGCGACAGGTGGACCCTGTTGCCGTCGAACTCGCGGTCCGAGGATGCGCCGAGATGGTACTTGACGTCGCCCGAGCCCTCGACGTCGTCCGGCGTGAAGGAGCCGCCCTTGAACTCGTGGAAGATGGCGCGGTGCGGCTTGCCCATCACCTGCGCGAGCACGTTCAGCCGGCCGCGATGGGCCATGCCGAGCACGATCTCGCTGACGCCGAGATGACCGCCGCGCTTGATGATCTGCTCGAGCGCCGGGATGAGCGACTCGCCGCCATCGAGGCCGAACCGCTTCGTGCCGGTGTACTTGACGTCGATGAACTTCTCGAAGCCCTCCGCCTCGACGAGCTTGTTGAGGATCGCCCGCTTGCCCTGCGGCGTGAAGGTGATCTCCTTGTCGGGGCCCTCGATACGCTCCTGGATCCACTGCTTTTCGGCCGGCGAGGAGATGTGCATGAACTCCACGCCGAGGGTGGAGCAGTAGGTCCGCCGCAGGATCGACAGCATTTCCGGGATCGTCGCGAACTGCATCCCGAGCACGTTGTCGATGAAGATCCGTCGCTCGTAGTCGGCTTCCGTGAAGCCGTAGGTCGACGGATGGAGCTCCTCGTGGTCGCGCAGCGGCGCCAGCCCGAGCGGATCGAGGTTCGCGTGCAGGTGCCCGCGCATGCGGTAGGCGCGGATCATCATGAGCGCACGAACGGAATCGCGCGTCGCCTGCAGCACCTCCGGTTCCGTCAGCTCCACGCCGCGAACCTGCGCGGCCCCCTTCACCTTGTCGATGACCCGGGCCTCGATCGGCGTCCAGTTTCCGTCGAGCGCGGCGACGAGCTCGCCGTTGGCGAGGATCGGCCAGTCGGGCCGGCGCCAGCTCGCACCGCGCGCCTCCGCCATGACCCGCTCGCGGTCGTCCTTCAGGCCGGTGAAGAACGCCCGCCACTCCTCGTCGAGGGAGGCGGGATTCTGCTGGAACTGCGCGTGGAGGTCTTCGAGATAGGAGGCGTTGCCGCCATAGAGGAATGAGGAGGTTTGAAAGGCTTCGTTCGCGTCTTGCCTTGGCATCAGATCTGTCCGGACCTCTTCGGCCCGTGCTCCCGCTCTGCGGCCGCCCGGCTCGTTCCGGACGCCCTCTGTTCCCTCGGCCCCGTCGTGAGCCGCAAGTGCCTGGCACGCTCCCCCTCAAGCGACCCGGCGCCCCTTCGAACCCGCGAGCCGAAGCTCTCCGGGCGCGAACTTGACAAGAAGCCGGCCCGAAGGCCGGCTCGATCCCTACCTATGCCGTCCCTTCGGCATGACAATGGCAATTGTCAGGCCAGGGACGGCTGGATCTTGCGGCAGGCCTCGATCAGGCTTTCGACCGACTGCACCGACTTCTCGAACATCTGACGCTCGGCGCGGTCGAGATCGATCTCGATGACCCGTTCGACGCCGCCTGCACCGATCACGACCGGCACGCCCACATAGATGCCGTTGAGCCCGTACTGCCCCTGCAGGTAGGCCGCGCAGGGCAGCACCCGCTTCTTGTCCCGCAGATAGCTTTCGGCCATGGAGATCGCGGCCGCCGCCGGCGCGTAGAAGGCCGATCCGGTCTTCAGGAGGCCGACGATCTCGGCGCCGCCGTCGCGCGTGCGCTGCACGATCTCATCGAGCCGCTTGCCGTCGAGCCAGCCCATCTTCACCAGATCCGGGAGCGGAATGCCCGCGACCGTCGAATAGCGGGTAAGCGGCACCATGGTGTCGCCGTGCCCGCCGAGCACGAAGGCCGTCACATCCTCGACCGACACGCCGAGCTCGTCGGCGAGGAAATAGCGGAAGCGCGCGCTGTCGAGCACGCCGGCCATCCCGACGACCTGGTTGGCGGGCAGGTCGGAGAACTTCTGCAGCGCCCAGACCATCGCGTCGAGCGGGTTGGTGATGCAGATGACGAAGGCGTCCGGCGCATATTTGCGAATGCCCGAGCCGACCTGCTCCATGACCCGGAGATTGATCTCCAGGAGGTCGTCGCGGCTCATGCCCGGCTTGCGCGGAACGCCGGCGGTGACGATCACGACGTCGGCGCCGCTGATCGCCTCGTAGCCCTGCGTGCCCGAGATCCGCGCATCGAAGCCTTCGACCGGCGAGGACTGCGCGATGTCGAGCGCCTTGCCGTTCGGAACGCCTTCCGCAATGTCGAACAGGACGATGTCGCCGAGTTCCTTCAGGCCGGCGAGATGAGCGAGGGTGCCGCCGATCTGGCCGGAGCCGATCAGGGCGATCTTGTTGCGGGCCATGAGCCTTGCTTGCCTTCCGTTTACGTAAAGGTCGGGTCCAACGGTTGCGTGGTCACTACCGCGATTGCCGTGGTGAGGCAAGTCGCCGCGGGCCGATTCCGTAGCCGATTGCATCCAGCTGCACGCGCGGGATTCCGCGCTTCAGACGCAGGCCCTTCGGCGCGCGGCGGCGCTCCGGCTCCGGTAGGCGTCGGACTGCATCTCGATGAGCCGCGAAGCCGTGCGCTTGAACTCCTGCGCCTCCACGCCCGTCTGGCCGCGCCAGAGCGTGTCGGGGGGCGCTTCGGCCGACGCGATCAGGCACACGCCGTTGTCGTAGAGCGTGTCGATGAGGTTGATGAAGCGCTTGGCCTCGTTGCGCGTCGCCGGCGTCATCACCGGGATGTCCGAGACGAGGATCGTCTCGAACGCGCGCGCGATCTTCAGATAGTCCGCCGCCCCGAGGGGCACCGCGCAGAGTTCGCCGAAGGTGAAGCGGGCGACGCCGTCGGCCGCCTGCGGGACGGGGATCTTGCGCCTGCCGGCGTCAAGCTTCGTCGGCTCGCCGCGTTCGCGGCCGGTGAGCTCGCGGAAGATCCTGTCGAGCTTCTGGTCGGCGGCCAGCCCTGCGGGCGTGAGATAGACGGCCGCGGTGCCCGCCTTGTCGCGCCGGTAGTCCTTCGGCGCCTGGAGGTGGAACACCTCCATGTTCTTCTCGATCAGGGCGATCGCGGGCAGGAACAGCGCGCGGTTCAGCCCGTCCTTGTAGAGCGCGTGCGGCGGCGTGTTCGATGTCGCGACCAGCGCGACGCCACGCCTGAACAGGCTCTCGAAGAGCCGGCTGAGGATCATCGCGTCGGCGATGTCGTTGACCGCGAACTCGTCCAGGCAGAGCAGGCGCGTCTCCGCCGCGATCTCGGCCGCCACCGGCGGGATCGGATCGTCGCCCTTCGCCTCGCCGCTGCGCAGCTTGCGCCGGAACGCCTCGAGCCGTCGGTGCACCTCGTCCATGAACTCGTGGAAATGGACGCGGCGCTTGCGCTCGTTCGGCGCGGCCGCGAAGAAGAGGTCCATCAGCAGCGTCTTGCCGCGCCCGACGGAGCCCCAGATGTAGAGGCCCGCCGGCTGCTGCGCCTGCGCGCGCGAAAACAGCCACCCGAAGGCCTTCTTCTTCGAACCGAGCCGGCGCTCGGCGAGCGTCTCGACGAGCCGGTCCAGGCGCCCCGCGAGGGCGCGCTGCACGGGGTCCGGCTCGAGCGTCCCCGCCTGTGCCAGCGCATCGTAGCGGCGAAGGATGGATTCCCGCATCTCAGCTCCACATCGCAGACGAGCGATAGAGGCGTCGATGCTGCAGTGCAAGAACGGGTGTGCAGGCCTGGCCTGCGCGCCGGCGATACCTCAGCCGGGCCACGGCCCCCGGCGTCGGGACGCCTTGCCTCCGGCGAGCGCGCGCTGGCGGGAACGGCGCGGGCGGCGCTCCGTCGGGAGCGCCGTCGGCGTTAGCGGCTGAACGAGACCGCGGCGCCGCCCGAAGTCTGGCCGTTGAACTGCGTCTTCGACGACGGATAGAGGCGCGCGACCGTTGCGCCGGACTGGTCGACGAGCGTCACCTGCCGCCCTTCGAGGTTCCAGGCCGATACGCCCTGCAGCGCCGGGGCGGAGCACCCGCGCGTGGTCGCCCGGTAGCCGCCGGACCAGGAGGTCAGCGACATGAAGAGCTGGCACGAGCTGCCGCCGGAACTCACCGTCCAGCCGCCGAGGAGGTCGGTCCGGCCGACATCCACGCCGCCGGCGGCGGGGGCAGGTCCGGGCTGCGCACCAGCGGTTGGGGCGACAGCCGCAGTCTGCTGGCCGGCGGGGCCGGTCGGCGGCCCTCCCGGCCCGGACGGCAGGCCGGGTCCGGGCGGCAGTCCCGGTGCAGCCTCTGCCATGGGCCCCTGCGTCATGGGTCCCTGCTGCATCGGTCCCGGCGCCATGGGCGCGGCAGGAGGCGGCAGCGGGGTCTGCGCGACGCGGCCGACGGGTGCGGAGGGAAGCGGCGGCGGAGCGGGAGGAGGCGCCTGGCGTTGCGCAAGCGGACCCATGCAGGCCCCAAGCAGCAGTGCAGTTGCCATCGGCGCGACCACTCTCGTCGGCAGCTTCATCGAGTCCTCCTCGTCATGCTGCCCGCGTCCGCATCGGCCCGGTCCGCGTCCGGGTGAGGCAGCTTGACCCCGCTTCTGGCACGTCCTAGGCCTTTTGTCACCAAGGGGCGGATCTCGGTAATGGCGAAAGCGGGGGACTCGGGCCGGCTGCGCAGCAGCGACATCCCTGTCGACGCGATCCGGATGGACACCCATGTCGTGGACCAGCTGATCGCGGAACGCGGACAGAAGATCGTCGAGAGCTGGGCGTGGCCGCTGCTGAAGCCCCTGCTCTATCGCATCCTGCGCTACGACGAGGCGGTACGGATGGCCGACGCCCTCGCTCCGCTGGGCTCGGCCGCCGCCATGGATTTCATCAGCGGCCTCCTCGCCCTCGATCTCGACGTCGTCGGGCTGGAGAACGTGCCGCGGAGCGGCGCCTTCGTGGTTGCGGCCAACCATCCGACGGGCATCGCCGACGGCGTCGCTGTCTTCGACGCCTTGAAGGCGGTGCGGCCGGACATCGCGATCTTCACGAACCGGGACGCGGTGCGGGTCAATCCGCGGCTCGCCGACGTGCTGATCCCGGTCGAGTGGCGGGAGGAGCACCGCAACCACACCAAGACCAAGGAGACGCTCAGATTGTCCTCGCGCGCCTTCCTCGAGCAGCGCGCCGTCGTCCTCTTCCCCTCCGGCCGCATCGCCTACTGGAAGGACGGCCGCCTCAACGAGCGGCCGTGGCAGATCTCGGCCGTGACGCTCGCCCGCAAGCACGCCGTTCCGATCGTGCCGATGCACGTGGAATCGCGCAATTCCGGGCTGTTCTACTGGTTCGCGCAATGGAACACGGAACTGCGCGACATGACCGTCTTCCACGAGCTCCTCAACAAGCGCGGCAAGACCTTCCGCATCCGCATCGGGCGTCCCGTGGCGACCGAGTGGATCGCCGAGGGAGACGCGCTCGAGGTGACGCAGCGCCTCCAGGCCCATACCGTCGAGGCGCTCGCGCGCGATCCCGGCGCGGAATTCGCGCCTTAGGGCCTCCTCAGGTCGGCCGGGGCCGCGCGAAGTCCGGGAAGAACTGGTAGAGCCACGTCTCCGTCAGCGCATCGCCCTGATGTCGCAGGTGCAGGCGCATGTCGACCGGGACCTCGCCCACGGCGGCGACATCGAAGGCGGCCCGGAACCGGCCGCGGTCCCCTTGCACCGGATAGCAGCCGGACTCGCCCAGCCGCCCCCGGGAGAGCGACACGACCGGCTCAACCCCGGATTCCGCGTCGAACTCCGCGAGCCGGCCGCCGACGAAGTCCACCACGAACTTCGTCACCCCCTCCGGCCTTTCCTGGCCCGGAATCCCGCCGACGCCGACATAGAGGCTGTCGGCCCGTGCGAGATCTGCAGGCTGCGGCACCTCCCGCACCCAGTGCAGCCGGTAGCGGAACTCCAGCGGCTGGCCGGGCACGACCGGATCGCGCGGGACCCAGTAGGCGACGACGTTGTCGTGGATCTCGTCGACGGTCGGGATCTCCACGAGCTGTACCTCGCCCGCGCCCCAGGCGCCGACCGGCTCGACCCAGACCGACGGCCGCTTCTCGTAGAACACCGCGTCGTCCTGATAGTTGCGGAAGTCGCGGTCGCGCTGGAGGAGCCCGAACCCCTTCGGACTTTCGTCGACGAAGCTGTTGGTCATGACCGTCGGCGGGTTGTTGAGCGGCCGCCAGATCTGCTCGCCGGAGCCGGTCCGGATCGCCAAGCCGTCGGAATCATGGATCTCGGGCCGCCAGTCGATCGCCTGCACCCGCTGTCCCTCGCCGTACCAGAACATGGAGGTGAGCGGCGCGACGCCGAGCCGCTCGATCGCGCGGCGGGGGTGGAGGACGGCCTCGACATCGTTCGTCACCGCGCCGTCGCGACGGCAGGCGATGCGGTAGGCGCCGGTGAGGCTCGCCCCGTCGAGAAGCGCATAGACGGTGAGCTCCGCGGCGGCCTGCGCCGGCGCTTCCAGCCAGAATGCGGAGAAGCGCGGGAACTCCTCCGGTACGGGCATCGCGGTGTTGATGGCGATGCCGCGCGCCGAGAGGCCGTACTGGTCGAGTTCGCCGGCCGAGCGGAAATAGGAGGCGCCGAGGAAGGCGAACCAGTCGCCGTACTGCTCCGGATTCATCAGGCGGAACCCCGAGAATCCGACATCGTCGGGCAGGTCCTGCGCCGGACTGTCGGCCGGCATGTCGAACAGGTCCTGCCGGTAGAGCACCTCGCGCGCCTCGCCGGCCTCGAGCACGTGGATCGAGCAGGGCTCCTGGAAGTACTTGCCGAGATGAAAGAGCTGCACCGCCGGCCGCGGCTCCTCGTCTCCCCACAGGGCATGGTCGGCGCGGAACTTGATCTCGTGGAACGCCGTGTAGTCGATCCGCTCGAGGATCGCCGAATGCGGCGACCGCCCGTCCCGGAAGGGCTCGCGGGCGAGCCGTTCCGCCCGCTCCTTCAGGAGCTCGAACGAGAAGGGCCGCGGCTCGCCGAACCTGACCAGGGGATTGCCCGCCGCGGCTCCGGCCCGGCCGGAGAGCGCGGCTGCAAGCGCGGCGCCCAGGCCGAGCGTGAGCGTCTGTCTGCGCGAAAGGATCGTCATGGCGCCCCCCGATGGAACGATCTTGCGGCGGCTAAATGGCTCGAAAGTGGAATCCTCATGACGAATTTCGAAGAGGCTCGCAAGGCCGGGCCGCGCATCGGCGCCCTTCGCCGGCGCGTAGGGAACCCGCCTCCCGACCGGCCCGTTGCCGCCGGTGGGGGTCGACGAGAAGCGAAAGGAAATGGCCGTGAGAGGATTGACGACGTTCGTCGCTGCCCTGGCCCTGTGCGGCACCGCAGCGCTCGCGCAGACGCCGCCCGGCCCGCGCTCCGATCTGCCGATACCGCCATCCTCGCCGCCGCCCGTCGGCGCGCCGGGCAGCATCCCGGAGATCGCCCCCGGATCGGACCTCGAGGGCGTCCAGCGCGAACGGCAGGAGCGCCGTGACCGGCGGGATGCGCGCGACCGCGGCCAGCCCCGCGGAGCGGGTGCCTCCACCCACCGCCGGATGCACCACGGAATGGGCTACGGCATGGCCGGCCGGGGCGCCTTCTTCATGTTCGAACGCCCGGGCGGCGGCCGGATCGTGGCCAAGTGCGCCGACGAGGATTCCACCCGCGAGTGCGTGGAGGCGATCAGGCCGATGCTGCAGGGGATGATGGGTCCCGGCGGGCCCCGGCCCGGTCCCGGCGGCGGGCCTGGCGCCGGCCGCCCAGGAATGGGCGGGCCCGGACCCGGTTCGGACCAGCCGCAGCAGAACCGCTGACGCCGCCGGCGGCCGATCCGGCAGCCGAGCTTCGGACGACTAGGGGACCGGCACCACCAGCCGGCCCCTCACCTTGCCGTCGAGGAGATCGGCCGAGGCCTCCGGAACGTCCTCGAACGCGACCCGCCGGGTCATCGCGCCGAGCTTCCCGACGTCGAGATCGTCAGCAAGCCGTCGCCAGGCCTCTTCGCGGAGGGGCCGCGGGGCCATGACCGAATCGATGCCGAGCAGCGACACGCCGCGCAGGATGAAGGGCGCCACCGTCGCCGGCAGGTCCATGCCGCCCGCCAGGCCGCAGGCTGCGACGGCGCCGCCATAGCTCGTCATCGAGAGCGCGTTGGCGAGCGTCGCCGACCCGACCGCGTCGATCCCGGCCGCCCAGCGCTCCTTGCCGAGCGGCCGCCCCTCGCCGGCAAGCTCCTCGCGGGCGATGATCTCGGTCGCGCCGAGGCTCGTCAGGTAGCTCGCCTCCGACGCCCTGCCGGTCGAGGCGACGACGCGGTACCCGAGCCGTGCGAGCAGCGCGATCGCGACCGAGCCGACCCCGCCGGCCGCGCCGGTGACGAGCACCGGCCCGCGCTCGGGCGTGATGCCGTGGCGCTCGAGCGCCATGACCGCGAGCATCGCGGTATAGCCGGCCGTGCCGATTTCCATCGCCTGCTCGGCGGTGAAGCCGTGCGGCCGCTGGATGAGCCAGTCGCCCTTCACGCGCGCGACCCCTGCGAAGCCGCCGTAATGCGTCTCGCCCACGCCCCAGCCATTGAGGATGACCGGGTCGCCCGCCTTGAAGGCCGGGTGTTCGGACGAGACCACCTCGCCGGCGAAATCGATGCCTGGGATCATCGGCCAGCGCCGGACGACCGGGGCCTTGCCCGTGACGGCGAGCGCATCCTTGTAATTGACGGTCGTATGGGAGACTCGCACGACGACGTCGCCTTCCATGAGGTCGCCGAGCCCGAGCTCGACGATCCGCACGGACTGCTTCTTCGCCTCGTCCCGCTCGACCAGGATCGCCTGGAACCGCTCCGCCACGCCCGCCTCCCCGGCTGCCGCTCTGTTCATACGCTGGACCCCGAACCGACTCATGGTCAGGCGGGGACGACCCCCGGGGCCGGCCGCTCCCGGATCGGCCAGTGCACGACGGCGGCGAACACGGCCAGCGCCACGCCCAGCCACCAGACGATGTCATAGGAGCCGGTCTGGTCATAGAGGCGGCCGCCCAGCCAGACGCCCAGGAAGGCCCCGACCTGGTGGGAGAAGAACACGATCCCCATCAGGGTCGCGAGATAGCGCGGCCCGAACATGATCGCCACAAGGCCGGAGGTCGGCGGCACGGTGGAGAGCCAGAACAGCCCCATCGCGGCGGCGAACGCGAGCACCGTGACCGTGCTCGGCGGGGTCAGGACGAAGAGCGTGATGGCGACGCCCCGCGCCAGATAGATCAGGGCCAGAAAGATCGGCTTGGAGAAGCGCTGCGCGATGACGCCGGAGGCGAGCGAGCCGACGATGTTGAAGAGGCCGATCAGGGCGAGCGCCCACGCGCCCACCTGCGGCGAAAGCCCGATGTCGACGATGTAGGGCGGCAGGTGCGTCGTGATGAAGGAGACATGGAAGCCGCACACGAAAAACCCGGCCACCAGCAGATTGTAGCTGCGCCAGGCGAAGGCCTCGCCGATCGCCTCGCGCAGGCTCTGCTCGCGCACCGGCCCCGCCGGCGCAGCGGGGGTGCCGGCGAAGGCGAGTGCGAGAACCGGGATGGCAAGCATCAACACGGCGAGGAAGACGAGCGCCTGCGACCAGCCGTAATTGGCGATCAGCGCCTGGCCGAGCGGGGCGAAGACGAACTGGCCGGCGGATCCGGCTGCCGTCCCGATCCCGAACACGATCGATCGCCTCTCGGGCGGCACCCGTCGCCCGAAGGCGGCCAGCACGATGGAGAAGGAGGCCGCAGCCAGTCCGATGCCGATCAGGACGCCCGCCGAGGCGTGCAGCCAGAGCGGCGTCGGCGCCCAGCTCATGATGAAGAGCCCCGTCGCGTAGATGAGGCCGCCGCCGGCGAGCACCCGTGCGGAGCCCCAGCGGTCCGCGAGCGCGCCGGCGATGGGCTGGCCGAAGCCCCAGAGGAGATTCTGAAGGGCGATCGAGAGCGCGAAGGTCTCGCGCGTCCAGTCCCGCGCCTCCGTCATGGGCGCGAGGAAAAGGCCCATCACGGAGCGTGGTCCGAACGACAGCATCGAAATCAAGCATCCGGCGACGATCACCAGAGGCAGCGCGCGGACGACAATGCGCCCCGCGGAACCGGCCTGCGAGAATGCCATGGCGGCGCCTTTCCCAAGCTTTTCGGCAGCCATAGCGTGCCGGCGCGAACTGGAAAATTGCATAGTTCTGATGCTTTGGGTGGACGGAATTGGTCGATCGGAAACGCTGCCCTGCCGCGGGGGCTGCGCCGATTGCCGCATCGCGGTCTTGGGCGGCTGCAGCGGCAGCCTGTTTGTGACAGTCTTGCGAAGCGGGCGATCGGCGATTATGTAGCCGGCAGACCGGCAGTGCCGGTCATTTCTTGCGCCCACTTATGCTCATTGTGAGCATAACCACGAGGGGAGACCGGGGCGATGGCGTTCATCGAGGCTGTACGGGAGAGCGCGATCGGCCGCCGCGCGAGAAGCGACCGGTTTCCGGCCCTACCCTATCCGGATCTCGCCTACACGCCCGAGGTCGCGGAGGCGACGCGGCACCTATACGAGCGGGTCCGCAACGTCGTGCCGGCCGTCGAATGGCCCGTGTTCGCCCCTTACATCAAGGCGATCAACGACCTGAAGGCGGTGCGGAACGCCGTCGTCCTGGCGCACAACTACCAGACGCCGGAGATCTTCCACTGCGTCGCCGACATCGTGGGCGATTCCCTTCAGCTCGCCCAGGAGGCGGCCCGCGCCGACGCCGAGGTGATCGTGCAGTGCGGCGTCCACTTCATGGCCGAGACGTCGAAGATCCTCTGCCCCGACAAGGTCGTGCTCATCCCGGACAGCGAGGCCGGCTGCTCGCTCGCCGCTTCCATCACCGGCGAGGATGTCCGGAGGCTGCGCGACTCCTACCCGGGCGTGCCGATCGTCGCCTATGTGAACACCACCGCAGACGTGAAGGCGGAGGTCGACATCTGCTGTACGTCCTCGAACGCGGTGCAGGTCGTCGAGAGCCTCGGCGCGCCGCGGGTCATCATGCTCCCCGACCGCTATCTCGCGAAATGGGTGGCTTCGCAGACGAAGGTGGAGATCGTCTCCTGGCACGGCGCCTGCGAGGTCCACGAGCGCTTCACCGCCGAAGAGCTGGAAGCCTACCGGGCGGCCGATCCCTCGATCCGGATCATCGCCCATCCGGAGTGCCCGCCCGACGTCATCGCGGTCGCCGACTTCACCGGCTCCACGGCGAAGATGATCGACTGGGTGAAGCAGAAGCGGCCGCCCAAGGTGCTCCTCGTCACCGAGTGCTCGATGGCCGACAACGTGGCGAGCGAGACGCCGGAGGTGAGCTTCGTTCGCCCCTGCAATCTCTGTCCGCACATGAAGCGGATCCAGCTGCCGAAGATCCTCGATTCCCTCGTCTACATGCGGGAAGAGGTCATGATCGACCCCGCCGTCGCCGCGCGCGCGCGCCGCTCGGTCGAGCGGATGGTCAATCTGAAGAGCTGAGGACCGGCCCTCCTCCGGGAGGATCAGAACCTGCACGGTTCCGGCGGGCGGCGCGCCGGGACGGCTCACCGGGGCGCGCCGCGCGGATGCCGAGGCCGATGATCTCCTCCTTCCCTCCCCGGTCCTGGGCCGGCATCGACGACGTCGTCATCCTCGGCGGCGGTCTCGCCGGCCTGTTCTGCGCGCTCAAGCTCGCGCCGCGCCCGGTCACGATCATCACCGGCGCGCCGATCGGGGAAGGCGCCTCCTCGGCCTGGGCGCAGGGCGGAATCGCGGCCGCCGTCGGGCCCGGCGATTCGGTGGAGTCCCACCTCGCCGACACGATCGCCGCCGGCGCCGGGCTGGTGGACGCGCGGATCGCCCGCGGCATGGCGGCCGAGGCCGCGGACCGGGTCCACGACCTCCTCGAATACGGCGTCCCCTTCGACCGCGATCTCGACGGCGCGCTCCGCCTCTCCCGCGAGGCGGCGCATTCGCAGCGGCGGATCGTCAGGGTCAGCGGCGACATGGCCGGCAAGGCGATCATGAGCGCGCTCGTTGCCGCCGTGCGCCGCACGCCGTCCATCCGCGTGCTGGAGGGCTTCGTCGGCGAGCAGCTGCGCACGGAGGGCCAGTACGTCACCGGGGTGGTCGCCCGCGACCGACGCGGCGGCCTGTCGGACCGGCTGCATTTCGCGACCCGCGCGGTCGTGCTCGCCTCGGGCGGCATCGGCCATCTCTACGAGGTCACGACCAACCCTCCGGAGGCGCGCGGCGAGGGTCTCGCAATGGCGGCGCGTGCCGGAGCCCTGATCGCCGATCCGGAATTCGTGCAGTTCCATCCGACCGCCGTCGACATCGGCACCGATCCCGCTCCCCTCGCCACCGAGGCGCTCCGCGGCGAGGGCGCGACGATCGTCGATTCGGAGGGCCGGCGGTTCATGCTCGAGATTCACCCGGACGGTGAGCTCGCGCCGCGCGACATCGTGGCCCGCGGCGTCCACGAGGCGCGACGCTCCGGCCGCGGCGCATTCCTCGATTGCCGGTCCGCGATCGGCGGCTCGTTCCCCGAGCGCTTCCCGACGGTCTACGCCTCCTGCCGCGCCGCCGGCATCGACCCCGTCGGCGACCTGATCCCGATCGCGCCGGCGGCCCATTACCACATGGGCGGTGTGCACGTGGACGCGCGCGGCCGCTCCTCGCTCGACGGCCTGTGGGCCTGCGGCGAGGCGGCCTCGACCGGCGCGCACGGCGCCAACCGGCTCGCGTCGAACTCGCTCCTCGAGGCGGTCGTCTTCGCGGCCCGCATCGCCGAGGACATCCAGGGCCTCCTGCCCAACCACAAGATGGTGCCCTGGCCGGACGCCCCGGCGGGCGAGGCCCGTTTCGCCGAGGCCGGCGACGACGACGCGATGCGCATGCTGCGCGCCACGATGAGCCGCGACGTCGGGGTCGTGCGCACCCGGACCGGTCTGGTGGAGGCGCTTGCCATCTTCTCCGACCTCGGCCACCAGGCGCGCAGTCCGGCGATGAAGAACGCGCTGGTGGTGGCGCGCCTCGTCGCCAGCGCCGCGCTCGCCCGTCAGGAAAGCCGCGGCGGGCACTACCGCAGCGACTTCCCGGAAGCCGACCCCGTCTTCGCGCGGCGGACCTTCCTCACGCTCGCCGACGCCGAACAGGCCGCCCGTCACGCGATCGCCGCCTGATGCCGACCATGCTCCCGGACCTGCCGCCGCCGCTCGTGGATGCTGCCGTCTCGGCGGCGCTCCTGGAGGATCTCGGCGGCGCCGGGGACATCACCTCGGCCGCGACCATTCCGGTCGGAGCCGTTGCGGAAGCCGTCATCGTCGCCCGCCGGGAGGGCGTCCTCGCCGGCCTGCCGCTCGCCCGCGCCGCGTTCCGGCTGATGAGCCCCGACCTCGCCTTCGAGGCGCTCGCGGGCGACGGCGCGCGTCTTTCCCCCGGCACGGCCGTCGCCCGCATCGCCGGCCCGGCGCGCCCGCTGCTGTCCGCCGAGCGCGTCGCCCTCAACTTCCTCGGGCACCTGTCAGGCGTTGCGAGCGCCACCGCGCGATTCGCCGGTTCGATCGCGCATACGCGCGCCCGCATCACCTGCACCCGCAAAACGACGCCGGGCTTGCGCGCCTTCGAGAAGTACGCCGTGAAATGCGGCGGCGGCTCGAACCACCGCTACGGCCTCGACGACGCCGTCCTCATCAAGGACAACCACATCGCCGTCTGCGGCTCGGTCGCCGAGGCGATCCGGCGCGCCAAAGCCTTTGCCGGCCACCTCGTGCGGGTCGAGGTGGAGGTCGACACGCTCGACCAGCTGCGCGAGGCGCTGACGGAACGGCCGGACGTCGTGCTCCTCGACAACATGGCCCCGGACACGCTGCGCGAGGCCGTGGAAATCACTGCCGGGCGAGCCGTACTGGAAGCCTCCGGCCGGATCACGCTCGAGACTGCCGCGGCCATCGCCGAGACCGGGGTGGATTTCCTCTCCTCGGGCTGGATCACGCATTCGGCCCCGGTGCTCGACCTCGGCCTCGACATCGTCATCCGCTGATCCCGCCGCCGCCGCACGTTCGTACGCCGGACGGCCGCGCGCGAGCGGGCCATTGTGTAACGTATCCATAGGGGATAGCAGAACCGCCGAAGAGCAGAGCACGTCCGGCTCCACGCGCCGGCGCAAGAAGGAGCTCCCGATGGCGAAGTGGGTCTACACGTTCGGCGATGGTCAGGCGGAAGGCGCATCCGCGATGCGGGATCTTCTCGGCGGCAAGGGTGCCAATCTGGCCGAGATGGCGAGCCTCGGCCTCCCCGTTCCGCCCGGCTTCACCATCACGACCGAGGTGTGCACCTACTATTACGCCCACGGCCGCAGCTATCCCGAGGACCTCGTGGCGCAGGTGCAGGCCGCGCTGGAGCACGTCGCCCGGCTGACCGGCCGCCGCTTCGGCGACCCCCGGAACCCGCTGCTCGTCTCGGTCCGCTCCGGCGCGCGCGCCTCCATGCCGGGCATGATGGACACGGTCCTCAATCTCGGCCTCAACGACGAGACGGTGAACGCGCTCGCCAAGGCGGCCGACCCGCGATTCGCCTACGATTCCTATCGCCGCTTCATCCAGATGTACGGCAACGTCGTGCTCGGCGTGGACCATCACGAGTTCGAGGCGATCCTCGAGATCGAGCGCGAGAAGCGCGGCGTCGGACAGGACACCGACCTCACCGCCGAGGACTGGAAGCTCGTCGTGGAGCGCTACAAGGCGCTGGTGGAGGAACTGCTCGAGCGCCCCTTCCCGCAGGACCCGGAGGATCAGCTCTGGGGCGCGATCGGCGCCGTGTTCGGCTCGTGGATGAACAATCGCGCGATCGCCTATCGCCAGCTCCACGACATCCCCGCCGACTGGGGAACCGCCGTGAACGTGCAGGCCATGGTGTTCGGCAACATGGGCGAGACGTCGGCCACCGGCGTCGCCTTCACGCGCAATCCGGCGACCGGCGCGAAGGAGCTCTACGGCGAGTTCCTGGTGAACGCCCAGGGCGAGGACGTCGTCGCCGGCATCCGCACGCCGCAGGACCTCACCGAGCGGGCGCGCATCGAGGCGGGCAGCGAGGCGCCTTCGCTCGAGGCGGCGATGCCCGAGGCTTTCGCCGAGTTCCGCACCATCGCGGAGCGTCTCGAGGCCCATTATCGCGACATGCAGGACCTCGAGTTCACGATCGAGCGCGGCAAGCTCTGGATGCTGCAGACGCGCTCCGGCAAGCGCACCGCCAAGGCTTCGCTCAAGATCGCCGTCGATATGGCCGCCGAGGGCCTCATCACGGAGCGGGAGGCGGTGATGCGGATCGACGCCGCCGCCCTCGACCAGCTGCTGCACCCGACCCTCGATCCGCAGGCGGCGCGGAACGTGGTTGCGCGCGGCCTGCCCGCCTCTCCGGGCGCGGCCACCGGCGAGATCGTCTTCACCCCCGAGGAAGCGGCCGCACGGAACAAGGACGGTCGCGCGGTCATCCTGGTTCGCGCCGAGACGAGCCCGGAGGACATCCACGGCATGATCGCCGCACGCGGCATCCTGACCAGCCGCGGCGGCATGACGAGCCACGCCGCCGTCGTGGCGCGCGGCATGGGCAAGCCGTGCGTGTCCGGCGCCGGCAGCGTGAAGATCGACCATCGCGCCGGCACGATGTCGATCGGCGGCCGGGTCTGGCGCGAGGGCGAGGTCATCACCATCGACGGAGGCACCGGCGAGGTGATGGAAGGCAGGGTCGCCATGCTTCAGCCGGAGATGACCGGCGAGTTTGCGACCCTCATGGGATGGGCCGACGGCGTTCGCCGGCTCGGCATCCGCGCCAACGCCGACACCCCGAACGATGCGCGGGCCGCGCGCGAGTTCGGCGCCGAAGGCATCGGGCTCTGCCGCACGGAGCACATGTTCTTCGAAAGCGACCGGATCATCGCCGTCCGCGAAATGATCCTCGCCAACTCCACCGAGGGCCGCCGCGCCGCGCTCGACAAGATCCTGCCGATGCAGCGGCAGGACTTCGTCGAGCTCTTCACCATCATGCGCGGCCTGCCGGTCACCATCCGGCTGCTCGATCCGCCCCTCCACGAGTTCCTTCCGAAGACGGACGAGGAGATCGGCGAAGTCGCGATCGTGATGGGCGTCGACCCCGCGCTCCTGCGCGAACGCGCGATGGCGCTCACCGAGACCAACCCGATGCTCGGCTATCGCGGCTGCCGCCTGCTCCTGACCTTCCCGGAAATCACCGAGATGCAGACGCGCGCGATCCTGGAGGCCGCGGCCGAAGCCGCCCGCCGGACCGGCGAGCCGGTCATCCCGGAGATCATGGTCCCGCTCATCGGCATGCGGTCCGAGCTCGACCGCATGAAGGCGACAATCGACAAGACGGCCGCCGCGGTCGCGCAGGACCTCGGACAGGCTGTCGAATACACCGTCGGCACGATGATCGAGCTGCCGCGCGCCGCCCTTCGGGCCCAGGAGATCGCCGAAGCGGCGGATTTCTTCTCCTTCGGCACCAACGACCTGACGCAGACGACCTACGGCATCTCGCGCGACGACGCGGCGAGCTTCCTCGGCGTCTACCAGGAGATGGGGCTGATCGAGAAGGATCCCTTCATCACCCTCGACACCGAGGGCGTCGGCATCCTGATGCGGGTCGGCGCCAATGAGGGCCGCAAGGCCAAGCCGGACTTGAAGCTCGGCCTCTGCGGCGAGCACGGCGGCGACCCCGCCTCGATCAAGTTCTGCGAGGCGATCGGGCTCGACTACGTCTCGTGCTCGCCCTACCGCGTGCCGATCGCGCGGCTCGCCGCCGCCCAGGCCGCGCTGGCGATGAACGAGTCCGGAGCCGCCGGCCCGTCAACCGCCTGAGCGGACCGCGGCCGCCCGCGTCGCCTCGCTTTCTGGCGCGGTGAGCGGCTTCAGCGCCTCGTAGTCCTCGACGAGGCGCGTCCGGCTTTCCGCCGGGAGGGCGTTCCAGAGCGCATCGGCCACGCCGGGTCCGCCGGCGGCCGCGGCCTGGACGGCCGCCGCGATCCGTTCGCGGGCTGCCCGCGAGACCAGCCGTCCCCCGCCCATCCGGCCGAGGCGCTCGGCGAGGCCGAACCGCGCCTGACCCGTCACGAGCCGCGGCATCGGAACGGCGGAAGTGGCGAGCATCGCCGCGAGCCGGTCCGCGAGGTCGCGCCGGATGTCCGGCGCGGCATTGTGCGGCCGCCGCAGCGCATCGGCGAGCGCACAGCCTTCCTGGATCGCCGCCTTCCCGATCCCGAGCCCGGCCTCGTTCAGCGTCGCCACTGCCGCTGCAATGACGTCCGGATAGGTCTCGTTGGCGATCGGCAGGGGACGGGCATGCGGCCACGCTCGCCCGGTTATGCGCTCGGCGCGGTCGATGTACTCCTCCCCTTGCGTCGCCACGATCCGCTCGAAATCGACGAGCGCCACCCGCTCGCGCCCGAACGCCGCGACCAGCCGGTCGAACAGCGTGCGGAAGGACAGGCCCGCCGGGTCGAGGCTCACCGCGAAGGCCTCCGGCGGCCGGACGTCGCCGACGCTCAGGCGGAACTTGTAGGCGGAGGCGAGGAACCGCTTCGGCTCGCGAAGCGCGACGAGGACGTGGATCTCGGCGTCGGGCAGCGCACGCCGCAGGATCGCCGCGCCGGCGTCCAGGCCGGCCATGAGGCGCGGCCGGACGCCCGGCATCGGGCCGAACAGGTTCTCCTCGCTGACGACCAGCCATTCGCTCCGGCCTGCGATCTCGGCGACGTAATCGCGCAGCCACGCCTCCAGCCGCGCTGCCCCGGCGGCCGCGGGCGAAGCGCGCGCCGCGTTCCGGGCGAGCGCCGAGAATGGCGTGCCGGGCGTCGATTGCGGCGTCAGGACGGCGATGCCCGCACCGGCGAGGTTCGCGCGCTCTGCCTCCAGCCAGAACTGGAAGGCCGTCGTCGCGCAGCGATGCAGCCCGGCATGGAGAAGGATGTTCATGCGGCCCGAGAATTCAGCCTCCGGCGGCAAAGTCCAGTGCGGACCTCGCCCTAACGCCACATGGCGCGCATCCGCTCGCGGATGTCCACCGCCGGGCCCTGCCGGGCGCCCTCGGAGCCGGGGGCGGCCGATGCCCGCGGCCAGGCCGAGAGCTCGAACGCCTGGAGGATCGCATCCGGGATGAAGCGCGTGCGCGCCGCATAGACGTGCCGATCCCCGCGCGCCGCCTGGCCATGCGTGAAGAAGCGCTGCGGCATGACGAGGTGGAGATCGTCCTTGGCCCGCGTCATCGCGACGTAGAGGAGCCGGCGCTCCTCCTCCAGGTCCTCGGTCGTGCCGGTGCCGAGATCGGAGGGAATGCAGCCGTCGACGGCATTGAGCACGAAGACGGACGTCCACTCCTGCCCCTTCGCCGAGTGGATCGTGGACAGGATGAGGTAATCCTCGTCGCGCAGCGGAACGCCCGCCTCGTCGCTCGTGGCGTCCGGCGGGTCGAGCGTAAGCTCGGTCAGGAACTTCTCCCGCGACCCATAGCCGGCGGCGATCTGCTCCAGTTGCAGGATGTCGGCGCGGCGCAGGGCAGCATCCTCGTAGAGCCGGTCGAGATGGGGCTCGTACCAGCGCCTCGCGCGCTCGATCTCGGCCGGCCATCCCGCCCGTTGCAGGTCCGCCATCAGGCCGATGAATGCCGGCCAGTCCGCGGCCGCGCGCGCCGGCGGCGCGAACGCCGTCAGGGCCTTCAGCGCATCCCCGGCGGAGCCGGCCGCATCCACGGCCTTCGCGGCGTTCGCCGGCCCGATCCCCGGCAGGAGCTGGAGCACCCGGAATCCCGTCACGCGGTCGCGCGGATTCTCGGCCCAGCGCAAGATCGAGAGCACGTCCTTGATGTGCGCCGCCTCCAGGAACTTCAGGCCGCCGAACTTCACGAAGGGGATGTTCCGGCGGGTGAGCTCCACCTCCAGCGGGCCGCTGTGATGCGAGGCACGGAAGAGCACCGCCTGCGCCTTGAGGGGTATGCCCCCTTCCCGGCTCTCCAGGACCTTCGCCACGACGAAGTCCGCCTGGCCCGCCTCGTCGCGGACCGAGACGAGCCTGGGCCGTTCGCCGGAGGTTCGTTCGGTCCAGAGATTCTTCGTGAAGCGTTCGCGTGCGAGCCCGATGACGGCGTTGGCCGCCGCCAGGATCGGCTGCGTCGAACGGTAGTTCCGGTCGAGCGTCACGACTCGGCCCTGCTGCGCGAAGGCGGTCGGAAAGTCGAGGATGTTCCGCACCGTGGCCGATCGGAAGGAATAGATCGACTGCGCGTCGTCGCCGACGACCGTGAGCCCGCATCCGTCGGGCTTCATCGCCTTCAGGATCGAGGCCTGCAGGCTGTTGGTGTCCTGGTACTCGTCGACGAGGAGGTGGTCGAACTGCCCGCCCACCTCCGCGGCGATCGCGGGCTCCGCGACCATCTGCGCCCAGTAGAGGAGCAGGTCGTCGTAATCGAGAACGTTCTGGCGCTGCTTCGCCTCGACATAGGCGGCGAAGAGGGACCGGAGCTCTTCCTCCCATTCCGCGCACCACGGAAAGGCGGCGGCGAGCACGTCCTCGAGCGCGGCTTCCGAATTCACCGTGCGGGAATAGATCGCCAGGCACGTCCCCTTCATCGGGAAGCGCCTCGGCAGGTTCGAGAAGCCGAGCTCGTGCCGGACGAGGTTCATGAGGTCGGCCGAATCCTCCCGGTCGTGGATCGTGAAGGCGGGATCGATCCCGATCGCATGGGCATGATCGCGCAGCAGCCGCGCGCCGATGCCGTGGAACGTGCCGGCCCAGTCGAGCGCCGCGCCGGCGGCGCCGGTCCCGATGGCTGCCGCGGCGATCCGCTCCGCACGCCGCGTCATCTCCCTCGCCGCGCGGCGGGAGAAGGTGAGGAGCAGGATCCGCCGGGGATCGGCGCCGTTCAGGAGAAGCTGTGCCACCAGATGGGCGAGCGTGTTGGTCTTGCCCGACCCGGCGCCGGCGATGACGAGGAGCGGGCCCGCATCCCCTCCCGCGGCGGCCAGTTCAACCGCGCGCCGCTGCGCCTCGTTGAGGCTGCCGAGGAAATCGCTGCGCCCCCGGGCGGCCGAATCAGGACTGGGCTCCATTCCCGCAGCAGAGACGCTTTCGGCACTGCATGCAAACCGCGCACGGGGCTCGCACGGCAGCCCGCCTGCGCATCAGGCGGATCGGAACGGCGGGTCAGGCGCCGCCGATCAGGATGCCCGCCGCCAGCACAAGGCTGCCGCCCAGCACCACCTGGAAGGTGGCGCGCAGGAACGGCGTCTCCATGAACCGGTTCTGGATCCAGACGATCGCCCACAGCTCGACGAAGACGACGACGAGGGCGAGCGTGGTCGCAGCCCAGAAGTTCGGGATCAGGTAGGGCAAGGCATGGCCGAGCCCTCCGAGCGTGGTCATCACGCCGGAGGCGAGCCCCCGCTTCCACGGCGCCCCGCGCCCCGAGAGGCGCCCGTCGTCGTGCGCGGCCTCCGTAAAGCCCATGGAGATGCCGGCGCCGACGGAGGCGGACAGGCCGACCAGGAAGGTCGTCCACGGGTTCATCGTGGCGAAGGCGGTGGCGAAGATCGGCGCGAGCGTGGAGACCGAGCCGTCCATCAGGCCGGCCAATCCCGGCTGCACCCATGTCAGGATGAACTGGCGGCGCGCGGCCTCGTCCTCCAGGCCGCGCTCCTCGGCCCCGAGATGCTCCTCGGAAAGGCGGCCCGCCAGCGCTTCGTGGCCCGCCTCCGCGGCGGCGAGATCGCCGAGCAGCTTCCTGGTTTCGGCGTCGGTGGAGCGCGCGGCCGCCAGGGTGTAGAAGGTCTGCGCCTGCCGCTCCATGTCGAAGGCTTCCTGCCGGATCCGATCGAGCGCCAGGTTCTCGACCAGCCAGACCGGGCGGCGCGCATAGAAGTCGGCCACGTGCTCGCGCCGGATCGGAACGATGACGTCCCCGAACCGGCGGCGATAGGTTTCGATCAGCGCGCGGCGGTGCCCGCCCTCCTCCGCAGCCATGCCGTCGAAAACCGCCGCGCTGGCGGGATACTGGTCTCTCAGCTTGGCGGCATAGGCCGCGTAGATGCGCCCGTCCTCCTCCTCCGACGAGATGGCGAGCGCGAGCACCTCCTGCTCGGAAAGATCATCGAAGCGGCGCTTCCCCGTGAAGGCGGCGAGCGCTTGCGGCATCAGCATGTCGGCCTCTTGTTTGGAACGGTTCCAGACTACGGTGCGCTGCAGGCACCGGCAAGCTGCTGCAACTCTGCCGCGGCATTCCGCCCCGCCGAAGACCGCCCTCAAGAGGCGCGAGGCCTGCGCCCGCGACGCCCGGGCCTGGACCGCGCGGGGCGGCTATGCCGCTGCCTGGCCCGCAGGGCCGAACCGGCCCTTCTCCAGCCGGTAGGC
The DNA here is from genome assembly GCF_052655945.1 of Faunimonas sp. B44. Lineage (NCBI taxonomy): Bacteria > Pseudomonadati > Pseudomonadota > Alphaproteobacteria > Hyphomicrobiales > Afifellaceae > Faunimonas > Faunimonas sp. B44. The sequence goes on from NZ_JBQYEX010000011.1 coordinate 40,450, forward strand.
CGAGAAGCTCGCCGACGCGCCCGGCTCCGGCAGCTGCTCGAGCGCGGCCAGCGCGGCACGCATGTCGCGAAACCCGGAGGCCCACCGCCGCCCGACCGAATCGGCCGAGTAGTCGAGCATCTTGCCGGCGACCTCGTGCCCGTCGTCCGAGTAGACGACGTGGAGCACCGTGACCCGTCCCGACGCAGGCTCCTGCCCACCTCCGCGGCGACGGGTAGGCTGCCGCGCCGATGCCCGGAGCGCGTCCCGCAGCCGGTATTCCGTCGCAAGCGCATCGATGGCGCGCCGCCCCTGCGACGCGAACACGATGTCCTGGGCGCGGATCGCGGCGTCGCCGAGGGACGCCGGGCGCCTGCCCTCGATCGCGAACAGGTCGAGCGCCAGGCAGACCGAATCCGTATCGGGCGGTTCGGAAAGCGCCGCGGCGAGCGGCAGGTTGGCCGACAGCCCCGGGTCGACCAGCATGCGCCCGTCGATCTCGACCGGCGGATAGGCGACCGGGAACGCGGCGCTCGCCCGGATGTGCTCGGCTTCGATCCGCATCGTCGCGCTGTCGAAGAAGACGTCGGCGCCGGTCTCCACGTCGACGGCCGTGGCCGTGAAGCGCAGCGTGCCCTCGTTCAGCAGATCGAAGTCGATCAGCTCCCGCAGCGTCGCGAGCAGCGGCCTGGTGTCGAAGAGGCTCACGTCCTCCGGCATTCCGGGCAGCGCCGACCAGAGGCCCGGCATGCGCGGCGAGAACAGCCCCGGCCGCCCCGTCGCCATCGACTGTGCGGCCGCCATCCGCTTCGTCAGGAAGGAGCCGCGCCCGGGCGGCATGCTGCCGGACGGGGTCGCCTTTCCGAACTGCTCGGCGAGGCGCCAGAAGGCGCGCAGCCGCGGAACCCGGCGATCGGGCGGGTTGCCTGCGATGAGCGCCGCGTTGACCGCTCCGATCGACGCGCCGGCGAGGCGCGTCGGCGAAAGGCCGCGCTCGTGAAGCGCCTCATAGGCGCCGGCCTGGTAGGCGCCGAGTGCGTTGCCGCCGCCGAAGACGAGAACCAGATTGTCCGGAATGTGCAAAGCCGAGCACCGTGCCTGTAACCTGAGCGGGAATTGGCGGCGCCGCGCGCCGGCCGGGTTTGCGCCGCCGCGAGCATCGGTCCCCTAACTCGCACACGCTGCGATGGTTCGACCGCGCCAATCGAATGCTCCGCCCCGGACGGTACGCAATCCGGCGTGGCGGAACGTTCCTCCCCCGCGGCGGTTGAGTCGCTTTCTCTGACAGAGGGGACTTTCATGGCGACGAAGCAGAAGACGCTCCAGGATCTCTTCCAGGACACGCTGAAGGACGTCTATCACGCTGAGAAGCAGATCCTGCGCGCGCTGCCGAAGATGGCCAAGGCGGCCGAATCGGACGAGCTGCGGAAGGCGTTCGAGACGCATCGCGACGAGACCGAGGTCCAGATCGAGCGTCTCGAGAAGGTCTTCGAGATCATGGAGCGCCGGCCGCAGGGCAAGCCTTGCGAGGCCATGCAGGGCCTCGTGGAGGAAGGCAAGGAGATCATGGAGGACTTCAAGGACAGCGACGCACTCGATGCGGGCCTCCTCGCCTCCGCCCAGACGATTGAGCACTACGAGATCTCGCGCTACGGCACGCTGCGCACCTGGGCCGCCCAGCTCGGCATGAAGGACGCCGTCGGCCTCCTTGAGGAGACGCTCAAGGAGGAGAAGAAGACCGACGCGCTCCTGACGCAGCTCGCCGAGAAGGCGGTCAACCAGAAGGCGAAGGCGGCGTAGGCGCGCTCCGCGCGCCGAACCTCGCCGGCACGACATAGAGACGGCCGCGGCACCGCCCGCGGCCGTTTCTGCATGCGGGCGGCCTTGCGCCACAGCCCGACGGCATCGCGGCCCGTCAGTCGACCGGCCGGTAATGCCTGATCGAAACCGACGCACCCTCGATGTTGCGGTTGTGGCGCTTGATCTCCTGGTGATCCTCGCTCTGCAGGTAGCGCTCGATGCTCTCCTCCGAATCCCATTCGGAATAGGAGATGAACTCGCCCGAATTGTCGGTCGACTGCAGAAGCTGCTCCGAGCGGCAGCCCGGCTGCCGGATCATCAGCGGAGCGCATTCGGTCTTCCAGTTCCCGACGGCCCGGTCGGTCATGTCCCCGGGCACCGTGACGAAGATCATGCGGATAACGGACATTGCAGCTTTCCTCCGGCTGGCCCGCGCGCGCCGCGAATGGCCGCGCAGGAGTTCATCTAGAGCGGTCGGCGGAAACGTGTACGCCGGCCGCAGGCCGCCGCCGAACTCGGCGTGCCGCTTCCTGCAAATGAGTTGCATCTTCAGTTCGGATGTGCGATCTCGCTGCGAATGGTTCGCAACAACATCGGGGACGGCATGGTCGATCGTACGCGCTACCGCGGCTTCGCCCTCGCTGCGGCGCTCGCTTTCGGGCTGATGCCGGCGGGGGCTTCGGCGGCCGGGAAGTTCAAGGCGGTGACCACGTTTACCGTCATTGCCGACATGGCGCAGAACGTGGCGGGCGATGCGGCGGTCGTGGAATCCATCACCAAGCCCGGCGCCGAGATCCACAATTACCAGCCGACGCCGGGTGACCTCCTCGAGGCTCAGGACGCGCAGCTGATCCTGTGGAACGGCCTCAACCTCGAGCGCTGGTTCGAGAAGTTCTTCCAGAACCTCCGCGACGTCCCGAGCGCCGTCGTCTCCGACGGGATCGAGCCGATGAGCATCGGCGACGGCCCTTACGCGGGCAAACCCAACCCGCACGCCTGGATGTCGCCCGCGAACGCTCTCGTCTACGTCGACAACATCCGCGACGCCTTCGTCGCCCACGATCCGCAGAATGCCGACGCGTACCGCGCCAACGCGGAAGCCTACAAGGCGCGGATCGAGGAGGCGGTCGCCCCGATCCGGGCCGCCCTCGATGCCATTCCGGAAGAGAAGCGCTGGCTCGTCACCAGCGAAGGCGCGTTCAGCTATCTCGCGCGCGATTTCGGCTTGCGGGAGCTCTTCCTCTGGCCGGTCAACGCCGACCAGCAGGGGACGCCGCAGCAGGTCCGCAAGGTGATCGACGCCATCAGGAAGAACGGGATCGGCGTCGTCTTCAGCGAAAGCACCGTCTCGCCCAAGCCGGCCGAGCAGGTCGCGCGCGAGACCGGCGCGCGCTACGGCGGCGTGCTCTACGTCGATTCGCTCAGCGAGCCGGACGGGCCGGTGCCCACCTATGTCGATCTCCTGCGCGTGACGGCAGAGACGATCGCGCAAGGCCTCGCGCAATGAACGTGAACCAGGCAGCGCCGATGGCCCCCGGAGCGCCGGGCTCGGGGCTCGCGGTCGAGGACGTCACCGTCACCTACCGCAACGGGCACACCGCGCTCCGGGACGCCACGTTCGAGATCCCGACGGGCTCGGTTACGGCGCTCGTCGGCGTGAACGGCAGCGGGAAGTCCACGCTCTTCAAGGCCGTCATGGGCTTCGTCCGCACCGCGCGGGGATCGATCTCGATCCTCGGCCGCTCGGTCCCGGCTGCGCTCAAGGAAAACCTGGTCGCCTACGTGCCGCAGAGCGAGGACGTCGACTGGGACTTCCCCGTCCTCGTCGAGGACGTCGTCATGATGGGCCGCTACGGCCGCATGAACTGGCTGAGGATCCCGCGGCCGGAGGACCACGCCGCCGTCGAGGCGGCGCTCGGCCGCGTCGGCATGCTGGATTTCCGGAAGCGCCAGATCGGCGAGCTTTCCGGCGGCCAGAAGAAGCGGGTGTTCCTCGCCCGCGCCCTCGCGCAGGACGGCCGCGTCATCCTGCTCGACGAGCCCTTCACCGGCGTCGACGTGAAGACCGAGGAGGCGATCGTGGCGCTCCTCCTCGCGCTCCGCGACGAGGGGCGCGTGATGCTCGTCTCCACCCACAATCTCGGCAGCGTGCCCGAGTTCTGCGACCGCACCGTGCTCCTGAAGGGCACCGTGCTGGCCTACGGGCCGACCGCGGAGATCTTCACGCAGGCGAACCTCGAGCGAACCTTCGGCGGCGTGCTCCGCCACTTCGTGATCGGCGAAACCGCCGCCGGCATGCCCCGTCCGGTCGGCGTCCTCACAGACGATGAGCGGCCGTTCGTCCTCTACGGCGCGAACGGCGCCCCGCCCGGCCGGAACGGGAAAGGCTGAGCGGATGGCGCTGCTGCTCGAGCCGTTCTCCTATGGCTACATGGTGAACGCCATGTGGGTGAGCGCGCTGGTCGGCGCCGTCTGCGCCTTCCTTTCGGCCTATCTGATGCTGAAGGGCTGGTCGCTCATCGGCGACGCGCTCTCCCATTCGATCGTGCCCGGCGTCGCCGGCGCGTACATGCTGGGCCTGCCCTTCGCGCTCGGCGCCTTCTTTTCCGGCACGCTCGCCGCCGGTGCCATGCTGTTCCTCAACCAGCGCACCCGGCTGAAGGAGGACGCGATCATCGGGCTGATCTTTACCTCCTTCTTCGGGCTCGGCCTGTTCATGGTCTCGCTCTCGCCCACCTCGGTGAATATCCAGACCATCATCCTCGGCAACGTGCTCGCCATCACGCCGGAGGACACGATTCAGCTTGCGATCATCGGCTTCGTCTCGCTGGCAATCCTCCTCGCCAAGTGGAAGGACCTGATGGTCGTCTTCTTCGACGAGAGCCACGCCCGGTCGATCGGGCTCAATCCGACGCTGCTCAAGGTCGTGTTCTTCACGCTCCTCAGCGCCTCGACCGTCGCGGCACTCCAGACGGTCGGCGCCTTCCTCGTCATCGCGATGGTCGTGACCCCGGGCGCGACCGCTTATCTGCTCACCGACCGCTTTCCCCGCCTCATCGCCCTCAGCGTCGCCATCGGCGCCGCGACGAGCTTCGTCGGCGCCTATTGGAGCTACTTCCTCGACGGCGCCACGGGCGGGATCATCGTCGTGCTACAGACGCTGCTCTTCCTTGCCGCCTTCGTGCTTGCGCCGAAGCACGGCCTGCTCGCGGCGCGCCGCCGCGCGTCCGAGGCGCTGGAGGCGCCGCGATGAGCGAGTTCGCCGCCGCCGCGCTGCTGCCGTTCCAGTTCGAGTTCATGCGCACCGCCCTCGTCATAGCGGTGCTGGTCGCAGTCCCGACCGCCCTCCTCTCCTGCTTCCTGGTGCTGAAGGGCTGGTCGCTGATGGGCGACGCGATCTCGCATGCCGTCCTGCCGGGCGTGGTGCTCGCCTACATCGCCGGCATCCCGCTCGCGATCGGTGCCTTCGGCGCGGGGATGGCGTGCGCGCTCGCCACCGGATTCCTGAAGGAGAACAGCCGGATCAAGCAGGACACCGTGATGGGCGTCGTCTTCTCCGGCATGTTCGGCCTCGGCATCGTGCTCTACACGAAGATCCAGGCCGACGTGCATCTCGACCACATCCTCTTCGGCGACATGCTCGGCGTCGGCTGGCGCGACGTCGCGGAGAGCGGGGCGATCGCCGTCCTCGTCGGCGGCATCATCGCCGCGAAATGGCGCGACCTCCTGCTCCACGCCTTCGACCCGGCGCAGGCCAAGGCGGTGGGGCTCCCGGTCAGGGTGCTGCATTACGGCCTGCTTGCGATCCTGTCCCTCACCATCGTCGGCGCGCTGAAGGCAGTCGGGATCATCCTCGCGATCGCCATGCTGATCGCCCCCGGCGCGATCGCCTTTCTCCTCACCCGCCGCTTCGGCGCCATGCTCGCCCTGGCGGTCGCGATCGCGGTGCTCGCGTCCTTCTTCGGGGTCTATCTCAGCTTTTTCATCGACAGCGCGCCGGCTCCGACCATCGTGCTCCTGATGACGCTCGCCTTCACGGTGGCCTTCGCTCGAACCGTCCTTCGCTCCGCCCGCACCGGGCAGATCCGGGCTTGAACGGCTGCGCGCACTGCCGCGATGGGCTACCATGCCGGCAGGATCGGCCGAGGTGAGGTGGGCGCGCGTATCATGGCGAGGGCGAAGGGTCAGGCCAGCCGGCTGGAAGAGGCGCTGAGGGCGGACGGCGTTCGCATTACGCGCCAGCGCACCGCGCTCCTGAAGGTGCTCGCCGAGTCGGAAGACCACCCGGACGCCAACGAGCTGCACAGCCGGGCCCGCGAGATCGACTCGACCATGTCGCTGGCGACCGTCTACCGGACGCTTGCAGCGCTCGAGCAGCAGGGCCTCGTTCACCGCCATGCCTTCGAAGGCGCCTCCGCCCGCTTCGAGATCGCGGACGCGCGCCACCACGACCACCTGATCGACATCGAGAAGGGCGAGATCATCGAGTTCCGGTCGGCCGAGATCGAGAAGCTGCAGGAGGAGATCGCCGACCGCTACGGCTACGAGATCGTGAGCCATCGCCTGGAGCTCTACTGCCGGCCGAAGAAGCGGCCGGGCGGCTGAAGCCCGGCATGCGCGCCCGCGTCGTTCAGGCGCCGCCGCGCCAGGGCACACCGTCCCCCGCGGGACGGACTTCGAACGTGTTCAGCACCATCGCGAGCATCGAGTAATAGCCGGTGAGCACCGTCAGATCGACGAGCCCGTCGATCCCGAAGGCCTCCCGGGCCGCCGCAAGCACCGCTTCCGGAACGGGATCGAATCCCGACGATCTCAGGACCGCCGAAACGTAATCGTACGCGATCCGGTCGTTGCTCTCGTCGAGGTCCGGCGCCGCCCCCGTGGCGATCGCGTCGATAACCGGACGCGGCACCCCGGCCTGTTCGGCCTTCGGCGCGTGGGCTGCCCACTCGTAGTCCGCATGCCAGTGCCGCGCCACGACCGTGATCGCGAGCTCGCGGACCCGCTCCGGCAGCACCGAATGGAACCTCAGATAGCGCCCGGCCTCCTGGACGACGTCGGCCGCCTCCGGGCTGTGGAGGAGGACCTGGAAGGGGCCGCGCACCGCGCCGCGCTCCCCGCCGGCGATTCTGTCGTGGACTGCCTGCTGGGCGGCCGTGAGCCGATCCGGGTCGACCGCGGGAATGCGGGGCATGGCCATCTCCTGCGTTTCGCCGCGCCCCCTCCTCCGATCGAAGGAGCGTGCCGGCGCCCTCACCGGCGCAGCCGGAGGCGCAGGCTGACCGTGTTCGCCTCCGCATCCGCGGCGGGGTCGCTGCCGTCCACGCGCTCGTATTCGTAGCGCCCGACCAGCGCAAGGCCGCGGCTGAAATTGTAGGTGAAGCCGAGGAAGCCGCGGTAGCCGATCTGGTCGCGCGAAATGCCGGCGAAGCGCTCGTAGTCCACGCCCACCCCTGCCTCCGCGCTGAGCGCCTCCCGCAGCCGGCGGGAGAGCGTCAGCGTGCCGGCATAGACCACCGACCCCGCAGAGCCCGGAAGCGAGGTGGGGCGGGTGTCGGTCGAGAGATCGAGCCGGACCTCGGTGAGGCGCCGTGGCGACCACATCAGCGCGGCGGCGGCAATCAGCGCGTCGAGATCCTTCACGGCGGGATCGCGCGCCTGCTCGCGCCGGTAGCCGAGCGACACCTCGCCCTCGAGCTTCGGCCCGAGGTCGACCATGATGCCGCCCCGGAGTTCCCCCCAGGGCGTGCTCCGCCGCGTGCCGGGGGCACCGGCCTCGTCGTAGTGCGTGGCCCCGCCGGCGACCTCCACGAAAGGCGAGATCACCGCCATCTCGTAAGCGCCCCGCAGGCGGAGCCCGTAATCGGTGTTGTCGAGATCGGAGCGCGAGACGGTCCCGCCGCCCGCGACCGCGACGTCGTCGTAGATGCTCCGCTCGACCCGTCCGGTCGCGGTCACGGAAAGGCGGTTGAAGCGATGGGTGGCGCCGGCCTCGCCGTAGAGGAGGTGCCTGGCGGGCCGCTCGACGGCCCCCGCCGGCGTCTCGGGATCGGTGTAGCGGTCGAGGTCCGTCCGGTAGCCGAGCGCGGCGTTGAGGTTCGTCCGGCTGGAGACATCGTACCGCCCCCGCACCTCCGCCGACCCTTCCCGCTCGTCGATCTCCTCGTCGCCGTAATAGATGGCCGAGCCGCGGAGCCGCGCCTCCAGCGCATGGCGTGACCAGTCCGACGTGATCTCGATATCGGGCGCGACGAGAAGCCCGACGGCAGCCTTCTTGCGCGGCGTCAGCGCCGCGTTGTCCGTCGCCGACACCCCGATCTCGATCGACGGGCGGATCAGGAAGGTCGAGAGGCTCACGCCGACCGGCGCGAACGGATCCTCCTCGTCCTCCATCCGGCCGGGCAGCGGCCGCCGCGGCCGGCGCGCCGGTTCCTCGTCCGCGACCGGCCCGGCGAGCGCCGGACCGAGCGGGTCGTCCACACCGGGAAGCGAGCTGTTCCCGACATTGTCCAAGACCGGCTCCGGCTCTCCGATCGCTCCGGTGACGTCGGCCAGTGCCGGCGACGACGTCCCGCGCAGGATGAAATCGACCTCGCTCCCCGCCTGTGCATGCGCCACGGCGGGGAACCCCGCCGCAGCCAGCAGGCCGGCGAATGCGAGAACGCGCGGTCCCATGGCTCGAAAAGCCGCCTTTCAGCCGTCTGCCGGCCCCGTGCCGGCCTCCTTTCCAAACCGTAAAGCGACATGGTTAAGAGGACGTTGCCGACAACCCGCTCGCCTCCGCACGCGCGCCCGTGCTAAATCGCTGCCGAAAGGGAACTCTGGATGCCGTTGAGCCGGAAGCTGAATGTGTTGCGCCCGTCGTCCGCCGATGCCGCCCTGCGGACGGTTCAGACGGAGACGCGGGGCCTCGCTGCACTCGCGGAAGCGCTTTCGGGCGACCTCGGCACCGCCTTCGACCGCGCCTGCGATCTCCTGGCGCGGGCGACCGGCCGGATCATCGTGACCGGCATGGGCAAGAGCGGCCACATCGGCGCGAAGGTCGCCGCCACCTTGGCCTCCACGGGCACCCCGGCCTTCTTCCTCCACCCGGCCGAAGCGAGCCACGGCGATCTCGGCATGGTCACGCCGTCCGACGTCGTCCTGGCGCTCTCCTGGTCGGGCGAGACGGCCGAGATGAAGAACGTCGTGTTCTACTCGCGGCGCTTCCGGGTGCCGTTCGTCGCCATGACCTCGCGGCCCGATTCGACGCTCGCCCAGGCCGCCGACGTCGCATTGACCCTGCCGCGGATCGAGGAGGCCTGCCCGCACGGCCTCGCGCCGACCACCTCCGCGCTCATCCAGCTCGCGCTCGGCGACGCGCTCGCCATCGCGCTCCTGGAGCGGCGCGGCTTCACGGCCGCCGACTTCCACACCTTCCACCCCGGCGGCAGCCTCGGCGCCAGCCTGATGCACGTGCGCGACATCATGCACACGGGCGAACGGGTGCCGCTCGCGCCCCTCAGCACCCGCATGGACGAGGCGATCATCCTCATCAGCCAGAAGGGGTTCGGCTGCCTCGGCGTCACCGATGAAGGCGGCGAGCTCGTCGGCATCATCACCGACGGCGACCTCCGCCGCCACCTCAACGGCGACATCATGAGCCGCCGCGTGGAGGACGTGATGACCAGGAGCCCGCGCACGATCGGCCCTGAGGCGCTCGCCGCCAGCGCGCTCGAAAGCCTCAACTCCGCCGCCATCACCGCCCTCCTTGTGGTGGAGGACGAGAAGCCGGTCGGCATCGTCCACCTCCACGATTTGCTGCGGATCGGCGTCGCCTAGCTATACCGTCGGAGTCGCCACTTCTATTGTCTTGCGTTGCCTAACCAATGCTGGGCAACATGAGACACTCATAGGGCGAGTTGGGGGACGCCGTGTGGCTGCCAGTCGAAGCTATCGTGGCGTCAGGGATAGCGCTGTTAGGACTCGTTTTGGCTGCGGTTCAAGTGTACATCGACTACAGTGCAAGAAGACGTCAAAGGGATGTCGAAGTGACAGAGTGGGGTATGCGGGTGATCCGCCTAATGGCGGAACTCGAATCAACCTGTGACCCATTTTATGATGGCGCGACTTTTGACAGGAATACCGCAGAAGCGCTCAGCCAAAAAGCAAGTTCTCTAATTGACGAGGGGCGCTTCTTCTTTCCAGATGTTCCAGTTCCCGACAATGAAAAAGGTTATCGCGTAAAGATATTGGATGAAGTTCTAAAAACGTTCTACGTAGCTCGTATTTTGGCGAAGAGCGGAAGACACGACGGAGAATTCTTGCGGAAGCAAGTCTGGCGCGCCCGTCATGAGTTTGTTAGATTGCTCCAGATTGAAGCACGGTCAACGCGTCGGAAAGTCAGAGCAAGAGCTAAAGGGATCAGCATACATCGCAATCCGTACTTGTGGGACTCGCCAGAGAAATCGCCTGGATGGCTCAGTAAGCGTACTCGTTCTGATCAATTAGAGACACCCGGGCTGCTTCATTCCAGCGCGTCAACCGCTACTAGTGAAGCCTCGCAGTGTCCGCTTGCGGTTGACGTAGCCTACTGCGCCCTCGCCCGATCAGACCGAGTTCGAAAAGGACCAGCCGTTGTGAGCAGCAAAGCGCAACAGGCTGACGCCTAGCCTCCGCCCGCCACGCCGGAAGCCTCTGGGGCCGGCTCGAACAGCAGCGTCGTCCCGCGCGCGCCGACGATCCTGATGCGGGCGCCCGCCGGGCTGTCCGGCCCTTCGATGCGCCACACGCTGTCGTCGGCGCGGACCCTGCCCGCCCCGTTCGCGACCGGCTCGGTCAGCACGAAGCTGCGGCCGACATACCGCATGGCGGGCTCGTTGAGGTGCGGGGCGGCGTCGGAGGACGTGCTGAGGGAGCCCATCAGCCGCCGGCCGAGGACCGCCGTCACCACCGAGAGAACGGCGAAGCCGATCACCTGCACCTGCCAGGGCCAGGCGAAGAGCAGCGACCCGATCCCGATCAGGATGGCGGCGATGCCGAACCAGAGGAACAGGAACCCCGGGGCGAGGATCTCGACGCCGAGCAGCACGAGCCCGAGGACCCACCAGGCCCAGCCGCCGAGCGCCTCGACGATCGTTGCGATCATGGCGCCGGTTCCCGGCCGGGCAGAGGTCCGGCAGCCGGCGAGGCCGGCACCCGGCCGGGTGCGCGGGCCGGCCGCGCGTCGCGCGCCGGATCGCCGCTGAACGCCTGGCGCGCGATCTCGCCGATGCCGCCGAGCGCGCCGATCACCGCCGACGCCTCCACCGGCATCAGGAAGGTCTTCTGGTTCGCCGAATTGGCGAAGGCGGCGAGCGCCTCGATATACTTCTGGGCGACGAAATAGTTGATCGCCTGCATGTCGCCCTGCCCGATCGCGCGGCTGACCATCTCGGTCGCCTTCGCTTCGGCCTCTGCCTCGCGCTCGCGCGCCTCCGCATCGCGGAACGCGGCCTCGCGCCGGCCCTCGGCCTCCAGGATCTGCGCCTGCTTCTCGCCCTCCGCCCGCAGGATCTTCGCCTCCCGCTCGCCCTGCGCCTCCAGCACGGTGGCGCGCTTCTCGCGCTCCGCCTTCATCTGGCGCGCCATGGAATCGATCAGGTCGCGCGGCGGATCGATGTCCTTGATCTCGATGCGGGTGATCTTGATGCCCCAGGGCGCCGCCGCCGCGTCGACCACCCGCAGCAGCCGCTCGTTGATCTCGTCGCGGTTCGACAGCAATTCGTCGAGGTCCATCGAGCCCATGACCGAGCGGATGTTCGTCATGGTGAGATTGATGATCGCGTTCTCGAGGTTGTTCACCTCGTAGGCCGCCTGCGGCGCGTTGAGGACCTGGTAGAAGCCGACGCCGTTTGCCGTCACCGTCGCATTGTCGCGCGTGATGACCTCTTGGCTCGGCACGTCGAGCACCGTCTCCATCATGTTCATGCGGGCGCCGACGCGGTCGACGAACGGGACGATCAGGTTCAGCCCGGGATGCAGCGTTCGGGTGTATCTCCCGAACCGCTCGATCGTGTAATTGTAGCCCTGCGGCACGGTCTTGATCCCGGAAAACAGGACCAGGACCACCAGGATCACCAGAACGATGACCGCAATGTCGAAGCCGATCATGCCAATCCCCCGCCGCGGCCGCCCCCGTGCCGGCCCGTTTGGGGCGGCATCCTATAGCAGGCCCGGCCCGGCGGCGACTTGGTATTGGACCCGCGGATGGGGCACTCGGGCGCGGCCGCGCAGCGCCCGGCCCTGCATGGGCCGAATGTCCCGCCCCGTGCCGACCGCGAAGCAGATCGGATGGACCCGATGAAGAATGCGGAGATTCCCTTGGATCATCGGCTGGCGACCCCCGCCGATATCCCCGCGCTCGCCAGCCTGATGAATGCTGCCATCGGCGAGCTTCAGAAGCCGTTCCTCACCGAGGAACAGATTGCTTCGAGCCGAACCATCATGGGCCTGGACAGCCGTCTCATCGATGACGGCACGTATTTCGTGGTCGAGCAGAACGGCGAGCTGGCCGGCTGCGGCGGCTGGAGCCGACGGGCAACGCTCTACGGCAGCGACGACTCGCCCGGGCGCGATGCGGCGCTGCTCGACCCTGCAAATGACGCCGCCCGCGTGCGTGCCATGTATACGCATCCGGGCTTCACGCGCCGCGGCGTGGGGCGCCTGATTCTCGAACTCTGCGAGGCAGCCGCGCGAAGCGAAGGCTTCAGGCGGGTCGAGGTCATGGCCACGATGTCAGGCGAACCTCTTTACCGGGCCTGTGGCTATCGGCCGATCGAAGACGTCTCCGACGCAAGCGGCGGAGCCCCGGTGCCGCTGTTGCGGATGGCGAAGGCCCTTTGAACGGTTCCCGAGCTGGCGATCCGGGCACCCCTCGGCCCGGCCTCCTCGCAGACCGTGCCCTCAGATCCAGCCCTGGAGCTCGCGCAGCACGACGGTCGAGATGACGCGCATGCCCTGGACGCTGTCGTTGAGGCACGGAATGTGGGCGAACTGCTCGCCGCCATGCTCGTGGAAGAATTCCGCGTTCTGCTCGGCGATCTCCTCCAGCGTCTCCAGGCAATCCGAGACGAAGCCCGGATTGAGCACCGCCAGCCGTTTCACGCCGTCGTCGGCGAGCCGCTTCACCGTCTCGTCGGTGTAGGGCTTCAGCCATTCCTCCGGCCCGAAGCGCGACTGGAATGTCGTGATCAGCCGTCCTTTCGGCCAGCCGAGCCGCTCTGAGAGCAGCCGCGACGTCTTCTGGCAGTGGCAGTGATACGGATCGCCCTTGTCGAAGTAGGATTGCGGGATGCCGTGATAGGAGGCGATCACCACCTCCGGCTCGAAAGTGAGGCTTGAGAGCTTGGCCTCGATGGTCTCCGCCAGCGCATCGATATAGACCGGCTCGTCGTGATAGGGCGGCACGGTCCGGATCGCCGGCTGCCAGCGCATCGCCATCAGCGCCTCGAAGGCCTTGTCGTTCACCGTCGCCGTCGTGGAGGCGCTGTACTGCGGGTAGAGCGGGAAGATCAGGATGCGTTCGCAGCCCTGCTGCTGGAGATGCTCCAGCCGCTCCTTCATGGACGGCCGGCCGTAGCGCATCGCCCAGTCGACCGTGACTTCCGGTTCGGTGGCGAGTTCGACGGCGAGCTTGTCGGCCTGCGCGCGCGTGAAGGTCCTGAGCGGCGATTCGTTCCGTTCGCGGTTCCAGATCTTGTCGTAGGCGGCGCCGCTCTTCTTCGGCCGGGTGCTGAGCACGATGCCCTGCAGGATCGGGTACCAGACGGCGCGCGGCCACTCGATCACCCGCCGGTCGGACAGGAACTCGCTGAGGTAACGCCGCATCGGCCAGTAGTCGGTGCCGTCCGGTGTGCCGAGGTTCACGAGCAGCACGCCGATGCGTTTCGCCCGCACGGGCGGATGGTCGGCCGGCAGCCTCACCGCCATCATCTCGTCGCGGCGCTGGTCGCCGTTCGGGGTGCGTTCCAGCACGTCGGGCCTCCTGAATGGTCGCATGAGCATAAGGCGCTGCGGGCGCGCGAATTCAACCCCGTCGCATGGGCTACGTGGTCACGGTCGCGTGCAGGTCACGGGCTGGCGTCCGATCGCGCGCCGATGCGGCGCCTCGCTGCAAGACACCTCCCCCAGCGCTTCTGGCACGCGGCTTGTATCGGCCGATGCGGCGGAGCGCGGCTCCGCGGCATGAGGAGTTCGAGATGTGCATCGGTGACGACAGGTCCTGTCCGGAGTTCGAGCAACACCGGGCGGCGTTCATGGCCGAGATGGACCATGAGCGGCGCTCCTTCCTAAAGTCGGCCTTCGTCGGCGCCGGCGGGCTTTCTGCGCTCGGCGCCGGCGGGCTCTCCCTGATCACGCCGGCCATGGCCGAGATGGCCGCCGCGCACCAGCCGGCGCAGAAGCAGCACGTGCACCTGTCCGCGAACGACCAGACCGTCCATTGGGGCTATTTCAGCAAGCTGCTGGAGCCGCGGGCCCGCGTGCGTTCGGGCGACTACGTCACGGTCGAGACGCTCACCCACCACGCCAATGACGACGCCGAGCGCATGGTCGAGGGCGATCCCGGCGCGGAGAGCGTCTATCACTGGACGAAGGAGCGGAAGAACGTGGACCGGCGCGGCGCGGGGCCGATGGACGCCTCGGTCTACGGCCGCGGCGCCGGCGAAGGCATGGGCGTGCACATCATGACCGGCCCGATCTACGTCGAGGGCGCGGAGCCGGGCGACGTGCTCGAGGTCCGCATCCTCGACGTGACGCCGCGCCCTTCGGCGAATGCCCAATTCAAGGGCAAGGCGTTCGGCAGCAACGCGGCCGCCTGGTGGGGCTTCCACTACAAGGACCTCGTGACCGAGCCCAAGGAGCGCGAGGTCGTCACGATCTACGAGATCGACGCGACCGGCGAGCGGAACTGGGCGCGGGCGGTCTACAATTTCCGCTGGGTGCCGCAGACCGACCCGTTCGGCGTCGTCCACCAGACCATCGACTATCCGGGCGTACCGGTCGATCATTCCACGACCAGCCGGAATTTCGATGTGCTGAAGAACGTCCGCGTGCCGATCCGGCCCCATTTCGGCGTGATCGCGCTTGCGCCGAGCGAGGCCGATTTCGTCGATTCCATCCCGCCCGGCTATTTCGGCGGCAACATGGACAATTGGCGCATCGGCAAGGGCGCGACCATGTACTACCCGGTCGCGGTCGAGGGCGCGCTCGTCTCGATGGGCGACCCGCACGCTTCACAGGGCGATTCGGAGCTGTGCGGCACCGCGATCGAATGCTCCCTCACCGGCACGTTCCAGCTCATCGTGCACAAGAAGGCCGATCTCGCCGGGACCGCCCTCGAAGGGCTCGATTACCCGATGCTCGAGACCAAGGACGACTGGGTCGTCCACGGCTTCACCTACCGCAACTACCTCGAGGAGCTCGGGCCGCAGGCGCAGTCGGAGATCTACGGCAAGTCGTCCGTGGACGGGGCGCTGCGCGATGCGTTCCGCAAGATGCGGCAGTTCCTGATGCACGCGAAGGGCCTCACCGAGGACGAGGCGATCTCGCTGATGTCGGTCGGCGTCGACTTCGGCATCACGCAGGTCGTGGACGGCAATTGGGGCGTCCACGCCATCATCCGGAAGGAGATCTTCGCCGGAGAGACGGCCTAGCCCTTGCGCAGCCCGTAATGCTGGAAGCCGGTCGGCATCCTGACCGGCTTCTTCGCCGAGATCGTGCGCGAGTTCACGCCGGCCCAGGCGATCTCGCCGGAGAGCCGGCCGTACTCGATCTTCGGACAGCGGTTCATCACCACCTTCATTCCCGCCGCCTCGGCCTTCGCGGCGGCTGCGTCGTTGCGGATGCCGAGCTGCATCCAGATCACCTTGGGGCGCGGGTCGAGCGCCAGCGCCTCGTCCGTGATCCTCGCCGCGGCCTCGGAGTTGCGGAAGATGTCGACCATGTCGACCGGCTCGGGAATGTCGGCGAGCGAGGCATGGACGGTGCGGCCGAGGATGGCCTGCCCGGCGAGCCCCGGATTGACCGGGTGAACCGCGTAGCCCTTCGAGATCAGGTACTTCTGCACGAAATAGCTCGGCCGGACCTCCTTGTGGCTCGCCCCCACGATCGCGACGGTGCGGACCGAATCGAGTATCTGCCGGATGTACTCGTCGGGATAGCTGTCGTGGTTCACCGGGCGCTCCAGTCCGGGTGGCGCTTCTCGATGAAGGCGCCGATGCCCTCCCGCGCCTCCTCCATCAGCATGTTGTCGACGATGGTGGCCGTGGCGAAGCGGTAGGCGTCGGCGACGGGCATCCGGAGCTGCTCCTGGAACGCCCGCTTGCCGAGCGCGAGCACGGCGGCGGGGCGCGCAAGCAGGCGCGCGACCACCTCGTCCGTTGCCGCGCGCAGCCTCTCCGGCGCGGCGACCCGGCTGACGAGGCCCGCCTCCCGCGCCTGCTCCGCGCCGATCATCGTCCCCGTCATCAGCATGTCGAGGGCGGTCTTCGGCGCGACGTTGCGGGAGAGCGCGACCATCGGGGTCGAGCAGAACAGGCCGAAGTCGACGCCGTTCACGCCGAACCGCGCGGCGGTGGAAGCGATCGCGATGTCGCAGGATGCGACGAGTTGGCAGCCCGCCGCCGTCGCCAGCCCGCCAACCTCCGCCACGACCGGCTTCGGCAGGCTCTGGATCGACTGCATCATCCTGGAGCAGGAGCCGAAGACCGCCTCGAAATAGCCGCGGCCCCCGTCCGGATCGCTCCGGCGCGCGGTCAGCTCCTTGAGGTCGTGCCCGCCCGAGAAGATCGCGCCCTCGGACGCAATGACCACGACGCGGATGGCCTCCTCCGTCGCGGCGCGGTCGAGCGCGTCCTGCAGCGCGCCGATCATCGTCTCGGAGAGCGTGTTGGCGGGCGGCGCGGCGAGCACGAGCCGCATCACGCCGGGCTGCGGCGCCTCGCTGCGCAGCGGCCCCGCCGCTGCAAGCGGCCTTGCGATCTCGCCGGGCATGACGCTACCTCCGTCGTCGAACCTAGTGCCACGACGCTGCGGAGGCCAGCCCGCCATGACGTTCCGCCCGGTCATGAGCGTCGAGGAGGTCGCCGCCTTCCTCGACCGGGAGTTCCCGCAGATCCAGGCCGGCGGCCGACCCTATGCGATTGCGGCGATCGGCCCCGGCAGCGCGACGCTGCGGCTCGACCCGAATGACGCGCATCTCCGGCCGGGGGGCACGGTGTCGGGCCCGACGCTCTTTGCGCTCGCCGACCTCGCGGCCTACGTCGCGATCCTCGCGCATATCGGCCCGGTCGCGCTCGCCGTCACCACCAATCTCAACATCAACTTCCTGCGCCGGCCGCCGCTCGCGCCGCTCCTCGGAGAGTGCCGAATCCTGAAGCTCGGCAAGCGCCTGGCCGTGACGGACGTGGCGATCCGCGGCACGCTCGAGGACGACGTCCTCGCCCATGCGAGCGCGACCTACTCCATCCCGCCACGCTGACGGTATCAGGATACCATATAAATAAGCCGCTGCTTTCATTGGGTTTATCAGAAGACGCTTGACAGGCTTGGCGCGGCTGCGTATGTCGCGTCCACCGCTCGCCCGATCGTCCCGGCGCGGGCTTTTCTATGCCCTCCGAAGAGGACCGAGATGAAAACCTATTCCGCGAAGCCGGCGGAGGTCGAGAAGAAGTGGATTCTCATCGACGCCGAAGGGCTCGTCGTCGGCCGGCTTGCGACGCTCGTCGCCAACCGCCTGCGCGGCAAGCACAAGCCGACCTACACCCCGCACGTCGATTGCGGTGACAACGTCATCATCGTCAATGCCGACAAGGTCGTGTTCACCGGCGCCAAGCTCGACCAGAAGAAGTACTACCGCCACACCGGCTATCCCGGCGGCATCAAGGAGCAGACCGCCCGCAAGGTGATCGAGGGCCGCTTTCCGGAGCGCGTCGTCGAGAAGGCCGTGGAGCGCATGGTCCCGCGCGGCCCGCTCGGCCGGCAGCAGATGAAGAATCTGCGCGTCTATGCCGGCGGCAAGCATCCCCATACGGCGCAGCAGCCCGAGGTGCTCGACGTCGCCGCCCTCAACAAGAAGAACGCACGGAGCGCCTGACCATGGCACAGACCCTCCAGGATCTCGGGGCGCTCGCCACCGAAACCGCCGCGCCGGAAGCCCCGGTGTACGTCCAGAAGCTCGACGCCAACGGCCGCGCCTATGCCACCGGCAAGCGCAAGGACGCCGTCGCCCGCGTCTGGGTGAAGCCCGGCACCGGCCGCATCATCGTCAACGAGAAGGACTACACCGAGTATTTCGGTCGTCCCGTTCTCCAGATGATCATCCAGCAGCCGATCCTGCTCACCAACCGCGACGGCCAGTACGACGTCATGGCGACCGTGTCCGGCGGCGGCCTTTCCGGCCAGGCCGGCGCGCTGCGGCACGGCCTCTCCAAGGCGCTGACGCATTACGAGCCGGAGCTGCGCCCGGTGCTGAAGAAGAACGGCTTCCTGACCCGCGACCCGCGCGTCGTGGAGCGCAAGAAGTACGGCCGGGCCAAGGCGCGCCGGAGCTTCCAGTTCTCCAAGCGCTGATCGCGCACGAACGACACTGTCGGGGCGGGCCGTCGGCCCGCCCTTTTTCTGTTTGCGGGCATGCAATTTCCTGCGGCATCATCCCTGGTCGGGAGGGACTTTGATGCCCATGCTCCGTCTCTTGGCCCTCGTGGTCCTTGCAGCGACGAGCCCTTCGAACGCTGCAGCCGCCATGCAGGCCAGCTTCGATTGGGGGCCGACGAAATCCTGCTTCGACAGCAATTCGCCGCCGATCAGCCTCTCGGGTGTCCCGAAGGGGACGGCCGCACTCGACATCAGGATGAAGGACCTGAACGTTCCGGGTTACCCGCACGGGGGCGGCAGGGTGGCCTATACCGGCCAGAAGCAGCTCGCCTACGGCGCGTTCCGGTACAAGGGTCCCTGCCCGCCCGAGCCGCACATCTACGAATTCACGATCCGGGCACTTGATGCGGGCGGAAGGGAACTCGCTTCCGCCAAGGCGAGGAAACGCTTCCCTTGAGCCTATCGCCTTTCGGGCGGCCGCGCGGTCCTCGCCCCCGATGGCCGCGCGCGGTTGCCCGTGCCGGTCTGCCATGCCCCGCCCGGCATCTCCCGCGTCGACGCGCGCGGCGCCTCTCCTCTCCGCTCCGCCGGCGCACGCCCGCCCGCGGCGGGCGCAGTGGCCGGATCTCCCGGCTCGGGAACCGGCTCGAAGCCGAGCGCCTGGACCGCCGGATCCGCCATCATCGCGCCCGGCGCCCCGTCCGGCATCCCCTCGCCCGGTCCTCCGCCTTGCCGGGCCACTGGCGGGCGGAGCGCGCCGACCGGGACGTCCCTCTCGGCGTCGTCCGGGATGCTGTCGATCGGCGTGACGTCCTCGAGCCCGAGCGCGCGCGCCATGAAGCTCCGCCAGATCGCCGCCGGCAGCTCGCCGCCGGTCATTCCGTTCATCGGCGTGCCGTCGTCGTTCCCGACCCACACGCCGGCCACCAGATCGTCCGCGAAGCCGACGAACCAGGCGTCCCGGTAGTCCCGGCTCGTGCCGGTCTTGCCGGCGGCGATCCGGGTCGGCAGCCTCGCGCGCTGCCCCGTGCCCTCGTTCACGACGGCCTGCAGGAGATCCATCATCGCGGTGCTCTCCGGAAGGCTTCGGGCGTAGACCGATTGCCGCAGCCGCACGGACCCGATCGGCGCGCCGCCGCGCGTGGCCGCGGCGAGCCCGTAAGGCTCGACCGGCGCACGCCCCGCGGCCACCGAGGCGAACGCGCCGGTGAGGGTCAGGAGATCCGTCTCGGCGAAACCGAGCGCGGCCGTCGGCGGCGCATCGAACGGCAGGTCGAAACCGAGATCGCGCGCCGTCGTCACGACGTTCCCCATCCCGATCTCCCCGGCAAGACGCATCGTCGGGTTCGGCAGCGCGAGTGCAAAGGCGGTCCTCAGGTCGACGATGCTGCGCCGCTCGTCACCCGGCACCCATTCCTCCACGCGCAGCGGCGCGTCGAGGATGCGGTCGGCCGGGCTCCAGCCCGCCCGCAGGGCGGCGAGATAAACCGGCAGCGCGAAAGTCGAGCCCGCCTCCCGGCGCAGCGCGACGGCCCGGTTCGGCCCCGCCGCGTCGGCCGAGCGGCCGCCCACCATCGCCACCACGGCGCCGTCGTAGGTCATCGCAACCAATGCGGCCTGGCCGACGCGCTCCTCCGCGCCCGCGGCGGCCAATCCCTCCGTGATCGCCCGCTCGGCGAGGGCCTGCAGATCGGGCCTGAGCGTCGTCTCCAGCCGGAGCTCCGCGAGCGCCGGCCCGAAGCGCTGCGCCGCGCGCTGCGCCGCCCAGTCGAGGAACCATCGGTGCCGGCCGGGCGACGGGCCGGCGAACTCGACCGGTTCGGCCGCGGCGGCGTCCGCCGCCCCGCGCTCGATCAGCCCGGTGCCGGCCATGCGGTCGAGCACCGCTCGGATCCGGGCGCGCGCCGCGTCGGGCTCGGCGACCGGATCGAAACCGGAGGGAGCCGTGAGGAGGCCGGCGAGGAAGGCGGTCTCGTGAAGCCCGAGGTCGGCGACCGGCTTCCCGAAATAGGCTTCGGCTGCCGCCGCGATGCCGACCGCGCCGGCACCGAAATAGGCCGTGTTGAGGTAGCGAGCCGCCATCTCCCGCTCGTCGAGGCGCCAACGGAGCGCGGCCGGAAGCAGCAACGTCTGGAGGTTTCGCCTGATGCCGTATTCCGGCTTGTCGAACGCGGACTGCGCCAGCACGTCCGCCATCCGGCTCGCGGGTGGGGAGCCGCGTCCGAGGCTCGCCTTG
Source organism: Faunimonas sp. B44 (assembly GCF_052655945.1). Classification (NCBI taxonomy): domain Bacteria; kingdom Pseudomonadati; phylum Pseudomonadota; class Alphaproteobacteria; order Hyphomicrobiales; family Afifellaceae; genus Faunimonas; species Faunimonas sp. B44. The sequence goes on from NZ_JBQYEX010000011.1 coordinate 61,079, forward strand.
AGAGCCTCGAGCCAGGTCGGGCCGGTGCCCGCCTCCGGGTTCCACTCGCTCATCCCCGCCAGCACCGCACCGATCAGCCGGTCCGGCAGATCGGCGGCGCTCAGGGTCTGCGAGGGCGGCGATATCTGCGAACCGTCCGCAGCAAGGAACAGCGCCGGCTCGACCCGCTGGCGGGAGAGCACGTGGTGTGGCAGATCGGCCAGGAGCCAGACCACGACCCCGGCACCCGACACCGCCAGGAGGAGCACGGACGTGACGAGCGTGCGGAGAAGCCGCCGGGGCCGGCGTGCGGGCGCTTCGCGAAATTCCAGGTCGGGACGAGCGTGCAGCTCGACGGCTGCGGCGGGGTCCGGAGCCGCGGGTGCGTCGGGCTCGATGATCTCCTGCTCGGCGACCGCCGGCGTGGGTCCGGGACCGGCATCCGCGGCCTCGTCCTTCCCGGCTACGGCGCCGGGTGCCGTACTCCCATCGCCCTCGGGGGCGGCCTCGGCCCGCCGAAGCCGGAGCGCGGGCTGGCCTTCCGGCTCCGGCTGGTCGTTGGGGCTAGGCCTATCAATCGGCGGCAGCGCCTTGGCCGCGTTCCCTTGCGCCGCTGGAGCGTTCGCCGCGCCCCCGCGCCGCGGACGGAGGGGCTGGACGTTGCCCCGTTTCCCGGCCGGGCGGTTCCCCGCGCCGTCCTGCATGATACGCCTCCACAAAGCGAACGGGCCGGATCTCACACAACGGCTGTTGTACGAAGGGACATGGAAGCGCGTTAGTTGAGCCGATGTCGAGTCACATGCCCGGGAGAAGCGGAATGAGCGGAGCGTCGAACAAGCCGGCCATCGATCACGCAATCCGCGCCGACGAATTCAGGGGCGGCGCCGCCGATCCGACCTATGCCGGCGCGCTGTCCTTCATGCGCCGCCGCTACGGGCGCGACCTCGCCGGAATCGACCTCGCGGTCCTCGGCGTGCCGCTCGACGTCACCGTCACCAACCGGCCGGGCGCCCGGTTCGGCCCGCAGGCCATCCGCCGCGCCTCCGCCATCTTCGACGGCGACCCGCAATACCCGTTCGGCACCGACATCTACGCCGATCTCGCCGCGGTCGACCTCGGCGACGTCTGGCTCGACCTGCACCATCCGGCAACGATTCCGGGCGCGATCGAGGCCGAGGCGCGGCGGGTGATCGAGGCCGGCGTCCACCTCTTCGTCATCGGCGGCGACCATTTCGGCACCTGGCCGCTCCTGAAGGCGCACGCGGCAAGGCACGGCCCGCTCGCTCTCGTGCAGTTCGACGCCCACCAGGACACCTGGCCCGACGACGGCGTCATGCTCTCGCACGGCAATTTCGTGCTGCGCGCCGTGCGGGCCGGCGTGATCGATCCCGGCCGCTCCATCCAGATCGGCATCCGCACCCAGGCGCCGGAGGATTGCGGGATCGAGATCCTGCACGCCTACGACGTGCACCGGCACGGCATCGACTGGGTCGTGGAGCGTATCCTCCGCCGCGTCGGCGATGCGCCGGCCTATCTCACGTTCGACATCGACTGCCTCGATCCGGCCTTTGCGCCAGGCACGGGAACCCCTGTTTCCGGCGGCCTGTCCTCGGCCCAGGCGCTGATGGCGATCGCCGGCCTCGGCGCGGTCGATTTCGTCGGCGGCGACGTCATGGAGGTGTCGCCGCCCTACGACCACGCCGACATCACCGCGATCGCGGCTTCCACCGTGGCGCAGCATTACATCGGCCTCCTGGCCGGCCGCCGCCGCCGCGGCCTCCGCTAGCGCCGGCGTCAGGGACCGGGCGAGGGCTCCGTTGCCTTCTGCCACGGCCAGCGCCCGTCGATCTCGACCTCGAGCGAGAAGCTCAGGAACGTCCGGATAAGGACGATCAGGCCGAGCACGGTGAGGTTGTCGAGGGTCGGCTCGACCGCGACGGTGCCGATGATGTCGGCCGCGACCAGGAACTCCAGCCCGAGCAGGATGCCGCGCGCGAGGCTGGTGCGGAACGCGTGGTAGGCGGCGCTCCAGTCGTGGCCCGCCCGCAGGATGCGGATCGCCGCCGCGGCGGCGACGACGACGCCGAGCGCGATCACCGCGACCCCGCAGACCTCGATGGCGCGCGAGGTCCAGTGGAGGAGAAGGTCGAACCAGTCCGGCGAAACGATCTCGGCTGCCCTCGTCGTCTCCATCCCGGTTCTCCTCGCTCGCCCGCCTCGATCGCGCGGTTGTGCCGCCCGCGCTGCGGCCGTTCAAGCCCGGTCGCACGCCCGGCTGGGCGGCTCCGCTTGCCAGCCGGCGCTCCCCTCGCCTACAGCGACGGTCATGCTGCAAATTTCCGACCTCACGCTGCGGGTAGCCGGCCGCCCCCTCATCGAGGGCGCGAGCGTCGCTGTGCCCGACGGCGCGCGCATCGGCCTCGTCGGCCGCAATGGCGCCGGCAAGACCACGCTCGTCAGGGCGATCGCCGGCGACCTGCAACCGGACGGCGGCCGGATCGACATGCCGAAGGGCGCGCGTCTCGGCCGCGTCGCCCAGGAGGCGCCGGGCGGGCCGGAATCGCTGGTCGAGACGGTTCTCGCCGCCGATCTCGAGCGCAAGCGCCTGCTGGAGGAAGCGGATACCGCGACGGACCCGCACCGGATCGCCGAGATCCACGTCAGGCTCGCCGACATCGGTGCGCACGAGGCGGAGGCGCGCGCGGCGCGGATCCTCGCCGGCCTCGGCTTCGACCACGAGGCGCAGCAGCGGCCATGCTCCTCCTTCTCCGGCGGCTGGCGGATGCGCGTCGCGCTCGCCGCCGTCCTGTTCTCCGAGCCGGACCTCCTGCTCCTCGACGAGCCGACGAACTATCTCGACCTTGAAGGGACCCTCTGGCTGGAGCGCTATCTCGCCCGCTATCCGCGCACCGCGATCATCATCAGCCATGACCGCGACCTCCTCAACAATGCCGTCGACGGCATCGTCCACCTGTTCGACCGCAAGCTCTCCTTCTTCCGCGGCAACTATGATTCCTTCGAGCGGCAGCTGACGGAGGCGCGCGCGCTGCAGAGCAAGCAGCGGGCGAAGCAGGAAGCCGAGCGCAAGCACATGGAGGCGTTCGTCGAGCGCTTCCGCGCCAAGGCGACCAAGGCCCGCCAGGCGCAATCCCGCCTGAAGGCGCTCGCCAGGCTGAAGCCGATCGCCGAGATCACCGAGGAGAACGTCGTCCCGTTCCGCTTCCCCGATCCGGCGCGGCGGCTGTCGCCGCCGATCCTCCGGCTGTCGGACGTCTCGGTCGGCTACGAGCCCGGACGGCCGGTGCTCACACGCCTCGACCTCCGGATCGACGACGACGACCGGATCGCCCTCCTCGGCGCGAACGGCAACGGCAAGTCGACCTTCGCGAAGCTCGTCGCCGGCCGGCTCGAGGCCGAGAGCGGCGAGGTCGTGCGCGCGCCGAAGCTCGAGGTCGGCCTGTTCGCGCAGCACCAGCTCGAGGCGCTCGACCCCGCCCGCTCGGCCTACGACCACGTCCGCGCGCTGATGCCCGGCGCAAGCGAGGCGCAGATCCGCTCGCGGGTCGCCCGCATGGGGCTCTCGACGGAGAAGATGGCGACGGCCGCCGGCGACCTCTCCGGCGGCGAGAAGGCGCGGCTCATGATGGGGATCGCCGCTTTCGGGGCGCCGAACCTCCTGATCCTCGACGAGCCGACCAACCATCTCGACATCGACAGCCGCGAGGCCCTGGTGCACGCGCTCAACGATTACGAGGGCGCGGTCATCCTCATCAGCCACGACCGGCACCTCCTGGAGGCGTGCGCGGACCGGCTCTGGCTGGTCGACCGCGGCACGGTGAAGCCGTTCGACGGCGACCTCGACGATTACCGGCGGCTGGTGCTCTCCCGGGCCGACGGCGAGGCCGCCGCCTCGGCCGCCGAGGACAAGGGCCCGTCGCAGAAGGCGCTGCGGCGGCAGGCGGCGGAACGCCGCGAAGCGCTCGCGCCCCTCCGCAAGAAGATCAAGGATTCCGAGCGTTTGATCGAGAAACTTCAGGGAGAAGTGAAAGCCCTGGACGGCCGCCTTGCGGATCCCGCTTTGTACGGCCAGCCCGATCGCGCCGCCACGCTCGCCCAAGAGCGCGCCCAGAAGCTGAAGGCGCTCGCGCGCGCCGAGGAAAGCTGGCTCGCCCTATCCGAGGAGGAAGCGGCCCTGCAGGCCGGCTAGCCCGCCTTCGCCCAGCGGCCCGCCTCGTCCTGCCGCCAGTACGTGACTTCGTGGCCGGCGGCCTTCGCCGCCTTCCAGCGCTCCCTTGTGGCGGCGAGCGCCTCCGGGTCGAGCCCGTCGAACAGGAAGACGATGCGCGCGTAGCCCTCGGCCTCCGCGACCGCGCCGTCGACCAGGAACCGGATTGCGGCCCCGTTCGGGTTCTCCGCGCCCGTCGTCAGCCAGATCGGCTGATCCTCGGGACGGCCATCCGCGCTCGTCCCGTGCGGCAGGAACGACGAATCGTCGTAGCTCCAGAGATGGGCGTCGAGCGCCTGGAGCCGCTCCTCGCTGCCGGCCTGCACGACGGCGCGCCAGCCCCGCGCGAGGCTCCGGGCCAGCAGCTCCGGCAGCACCCGCTCGAGGGGATGCCGCTCGAGGTGGTAGAACAGCACCTCCGCCACGAGGCTCCCCGGATCAGTCCTTCCGGCGCTCGTAGGTCGACCGGACCAGCTCGTCCAGCAGCCGGACGCCGTAGCCGGAGCCCCAGGACTGGTTGACGTCCGTCGCGGGCGATCCCATGGCCGTCCCCGCAACGTCGAGATGCGCCCAGGGCGTCTCGTTCTCGATGAAGCGCGCGATGAACTGCGCGGCGGTGACCGAGCTCGCCCAGCGCCCGCCGGTGTTCTTCATGTCGGCGACCTTGGAATCGATCAGCTTGTCGTATTCGGCCCCGAGCGGCATGCGCCAGACGCCCTCGCCGGTGTCGCGCCCGGCCTTGTCCAGCGCGGCCGCGAGCTCGTCGTTGTTGGCGAACATGCCGGCGTAATGGTGCCCGAGCGCGACGATGATCGCGCCCGTCAGCGTCGCGAGGTCGACGATCGCCTGCGGCTGCGCCTCGCGCTGGAGGTAGGTCAGCACGTCGGCCAGCACGAGCCGGCCCTCGGCGTCCGTGTTGATGACCTCGATCGTCTGCCCCGACATCGAGGTCACGATGTCGCCCGGGCGCTGCGCGTTGCCGTCCGGCATGTTCTCCACCAGCCCGACGATGCCGACCACGTTCGCCTTCGCCTTGCGGCCCGCCACCGCGCGCATCGCGCCGGCCACGGCGGCGGCGCCCGCCATGTCGCCCTTCATGTCCTCCATGCCGGCCGCCGGCTTGATGGAAATGCCGCCGGTGTCGAACACGACGCCCTTGCCGACGAAGGCGACCGGCTTCTCCTTGCCCTTGCCGCCGTTCCACCGCATCACCACCACCCGCGGCGGCCGCACCGAGCCCTGCGCGACGCCCGCCAGGGCACCCATCTTCTGCTTCCGGATTGCCTTCTCGTCGAGGACCTCGACCTCAACGCCGAATTCGCGAAGCCCTTCCAGCCGCTCGGCGAATTCCACCGGCCCCAGCACGTTCGGCGGCTCGTTGACGAGATCGCGTGCGAAGGTGATGCCTTCCAGCACCGGCTCCAGCTCGCCCCAGGCACGGGCGGCGGCACGCGGATCGCTGACCGCGACGGCGATCCTGCGCGGGCCCTGCGGCTCGTCCGGCTTCTTCTTGGTCTTGTACTTGTCGAAGGCGTAGCTGCGCATCGCGGCACCGAGCGCGACGCTCGCCGCCTGGTCCGGCGTGACCGCTTCCCCGTCGGCGCGCTCCAGGACCAGCGTGAGTTCGCCATTGCCGCCGGCGGCCGCCGCCGCCACGCCGCCGAGCTTCAGCCAGTCGGCCTGCCGCAGCTTCTCCGGCTCGCCGAGGCCGACATGGACGACGCGGTCGAGCTCGCCGCCGCCGGGGGCGAGCTGCTGCACCGACTTCATCGCCCCGCCTTCGAACTTCGCGGCCCGCGCGATCCGGCCGAACGCCCCCCCGCTCTGCTCGTCGAGACCGGCGGCGACCGGGCCGAGCTTCAGCGACTTGTCGGTCAGAAGGACCACGGTGCCGGCTTTCGGCGCTTCGAGCTTCACGAAAGCGATCGCTGGGCGTTCGGCCATTCTCTTGCCTCATGGCTAAATGACAGGCATGGGGTTCGTCGGCTAGCGTAGACAGGCTGTCGGCCCGCCGCGTCAAGAGCCGACCGCGTTAACCATGCTCGTTCGCTCTTTCTTAGCCATGGGTCGGCAAGCTCGCCCGGCTCGGAACCGCGGCAGCCGCAGGAGCCACACCGTCGCATGCCCCTGATCGAGCGATACATCTTCCGCCGGATCCTGAGCGTGTTCGCGATCACGCTCGGGGCGCTGGTGGGGACGGTCTGGATCACGCAGGTCCTGCGCGAGCTCGACCTCGTGACCGCGAAGGGACAGACCATCTGGCTCTTCCTGGTCGTCACCGCGCTCGCTCTGCCGTCGATCGTCCAGATCGTCGCGCCGATCGCTTTCCTCGTCGCGGTCGTCGTCGCGCTGAAGTCGATGAACGCGGACAGCGAGCTCGCCGTCGTCGCGGCCTCCGGCGCGTCCGGCCGGGCCGTGAACCGCCCCGTGCTCGCCCTCGCGGCCATGGTGTTCCTGGCGGTCGCGCTGCTCCATCACGTCGTGTCGCCCGCCGGCCTCGGCGCGCTGCGCGTCCTCATCACCAAGGTGCGCGCCGACTTGATCGCCACCGTGATCAAGGACGGCGGGTTCCGCACAGTGGAATCCGGCCTGACCATCCACATCCGCGAGAAGATGCCGGACGGCAGCTTCCGCGGCGTGTTCGTGAACGACGACCGCGATCCCGGCGAGTCCCTCCAGTACTCGGCCGAGCAGGGCCTCCTGCTGGAGAATGCCGCCGGCGCGTTCCTGGTGATGCGCGACGGGCACGCCATCCGCGAGAACCGCGTCGCGCGCTCCAACAGCGTCGTGCAGTTCGAGACCTACGCGTTCGATCTCAGCCAGCTCACGGGCAGCGCCACCGTACCCTTCTACAAGCCGCGCGAGCGGGGCACGCTCTATCTCCTGTCGCCCGATCCCGACGACACCTACGCGACGCGCTTCCCGGAGCGCATGCGCTCGGAGCTCCACGACCGCATCACCGCGCCGTTCTACACCTTCGCCTTCGCGCTGATCGCCCTCGCGTTCATGGGCCGCGCCCGCACGGCGCGGCAGGACAGGAGCTTCGCGATCGCCGCCGTCGTCGTGATCGCGCTTGCCGTCCGCGGCGCCGGCTTCGCCGTCGTCGGTGCCTCCACCGGGTCGCCGACCGCCCTCACGCTGATGTACGTGATCCCCTTGCTCGGCATTCTCGCCGGCTGGCTGGCCCTCGTCGGCCACGCGCGGCTGAGGGTGCCCCCGGCCGTCGAGCACACCCTCGATTGGGTCGCTCACGGGATCGGCCGCATCGCCGGACGTTCTGCCACCGCCGCGGCCGGACGCCCGTGATGCTGCCCGGCATCCTCACCCGATACGTCACGCGGCGGTTCACCGGCTCGGTGACGCTCATCCTTGCGGGCATGATGGTGCTCGTCTTCCTCGTCGATTTCGTCGAGTTCGTGCGGCGGTTCAGCGACCGGGCGGATTTCACCGCCGGCACGGGCTTCTACATGGCGCTGCTCCGCGCACCGTTCCTCGCCGAGACCATCCTGCCCTTCGCCTTCCTGTTCGGCGCCATGCTCGGCCTGCTCGGCCTGTCGCGCCGGCTCGAGCTCGTGGTGGCGCGCGCGAGCGGCGTCTCGGCCTGGCGCTTCCTGGCCGGCCCGATGGCGGTCGCGATCGCCTTCGGCCTGCTGTCGAGCCTCGCCGTCAACCCGTTCGCCGTCGCCTGGAAGGACACGGCCGACAGGATGGAGGCCCAGCTGACCGGAGCGGATGCCCCGCGCGACCAGACCGGCGTCTGGTTCCGGCAGGAAGGCGTCGACGGCCCGTCCATCATCTATGCGCGCCGCGTCGACGACGACGGCCTTTCGCTGCTCGGGCCAACCGCCTTCGTCTTCGACCAGCGCGGCGGCTTCCGGGAGAAGGCGGTGGCGAACACCGCAACATACGCGCCGGGGCGCTGGATCCTCAGGAATGCCACCGTGACCTCGGCGGAGCGCCGGCCGGAGCCGGTGGAATCCTACATCGTGCCGACCGACCTCACCCGCGCCCAGTTGAGGCAGACGCTCCAGGCGAACCAGACGCAATCCGTCTGGTCCCTGCCCGGCTACATAGAGACCGCGGAACGGACGGGCATCAACACCGACCGCCCCCGCCTTGCCTTCCACAGCCTGCTCGGCCGGCCCTTCTTCCTCGCGTCCATGGTGACCATCGCCGCGAGCGTCAGCCTTCGCCTGTTCCGTCACGGCGGGATCGGCCAACTCGTCGTGACTGGCGTGATTGCGGGCTTTCTGCTTTATGTCCTGACCGAAGTCGTATCGGACCTCGGGGGGAACGGTGTCATCAGTCCGGCGCTGGCGGCCTGGTTGCCGCCCATCCTCGCGCTGACGTTCGGGGCAACAGCCCTATTGTACCAGGAGGACGGATGACGAGGCGCAGCGTTTATGCGCGGTCGCGCCGTCTTGGTCGCGCTGCCCGCGGGCTTGCGCGCACGACGCTGTTCGTCTTCTTAACGGCCGCCGCCGGGCTGCCGGGGCCGGCATTCGCGCAGGCCATCGGCGAGCTGGGCGAGATCGCCCCGACCGATCCCGATGCGCGGATGCTGCTCGAAGCCGATCAGCTCGTCTACGATTTCGACAACAAGGTCGTGTCCGCCGTCGGCGGCGTCCAGATCTACTACGACGGCTATACCGTCACCGCCGCCGAGGTCAGCTACGCCCAGGCGCAGGGCCGGCTGATCGCCACCGGCGGCGTCAGGATCGTGGAGCCGGACGGCAACATCATCACGGCCGAATCCGCCGACCTCACCGATACCTTCCGCGACGGCTTCATCGAGAGCCTCAACGTCCAGACCGTCGACCGCGCCCGCTTCGCCGCGAACAGCGCCTCGCGGCAGGCCGGCAACGTGACCGTCTTCTCCGAGGGAGTCTACACCGCCTGCGAGCCCTGCAAGGACGATCCGCGCCGCCCGCCGCTGTGGCAGGTGAAGGCGAAGCGCATCATCCACGACAAGCGGGCACGCACCGTCTACTACGAGCACGGCTCGCTGGAGTTCTTCGGCGTCCCGGTCGCCTACACACCGTACTTCTTCCATCCCGATCCGACCGTGAAGCGGAAGACGGGCTTCCTTATCCCGAGCATCAGGCAATCCGCCGCCCTCGGCTTCGGCGTCACCACGCCCTTCTTCTGGAACCTCGCGCCGAACTACGACCTGACCTTCTCGCCGACATACTTTTCCCGGCAGGGCCTGCTCGCCGAGGTCGAGTGGCGCCACCGCGTGCTCAGCGGCTCCTACGACGTCCGCGTCGCCGGCATCTTCCAGCAGTCCCCGCAGGCCTTCAACGGCCTGAGCGGAGACCGCGATTCCCGCGGCAGCATCCAGACGAGGGGCGCCTTTGCGCTCTCCTCGCAATGGACCACCGGCTGGGACGTCACGATGACCAGCGACCGCACCTTCGGACGCGATTACAGCATCCGGGGCGCCACGGCGCTCGACGTGCCCTCGACGCTCTATCTGACCGGCATGAGCGAGCGAAACTACTTCGATGTGCGGGCGTACTACTTCCGCGTCCAGCGCGAGAACACGATCGAGTACGATGCGATCACCGGCGCCGCGACGGTGCATGACGATCAGCGCGAGCAGGCGGTGATCCACCCGGTCCTCGACCACAACTACATCTTCGGCGAACCGGTGCTGGGCGGGGAACTCCGCCTCGATTCCAATGTGACGAGCCTTTCGCGCGCCGCCAGCGACCGCCGCACCGTTCCCGCGATCGACTATTACAACGGCGTCGCGGGCAATTTCAGCCGCGCCTCGACCGGTGCGTCCTGGCAGCGGACGCTGATCGGCGCGGGCGGTCAGGTCTTCACGCCCTTCGCCTACCTGAAGGCCGATCTCAACTGGGTCAACGCCGACAACCCGCTGAGCGGGCTTCCCTCCGACGAGTTCCTGTCGCGGGCCATGCCGGCGTTCGGCCTCGAGTACAAATGGCCGTTCATCGCCACCACCAGCTTCCTCACCCAGACCTTCAGCCCGATCGCGCAGATCATCGTGCGCCCGAACGAGCAGCACGTCGGCAGACTGCCGAACGAGGACGCCCAGAGCCTCGTCTTCGACGACACGATCCTGTTTGCGCGCGACAAGTTCTCCGGCTACGACCGCCAGGAGGGCGGCACCAGGGCCAATCTGGGCGTGTCCTACTACGCCCAGTTCCTCAACGGCTGGAGCGTCGACGCGCTCGCCGGGCAATCCTTCCAGCTGGCCGGGACGAACTCCTTCGCGCAGACCGACATGTCGCTGACCGGCGTCGGATCGGGGCTCGATACCGATCGCTCGGACTATGTCGGCAGGGTCACGGTCGACAGCGGGCGGGGCATCTCGGTGACCGGCCGCGCCCGGTTCGACGAGAAGGACCTCACGCTGGAGCGGGCCGAGGTGAGCGGCACGCTGGCGCGCGGCCGCAACAGCGCGAGCCTCGGCTACGCCTATCTCGAGGCCCGCCCCGAGCAGGGCATCCTGAACGACCGGCGCGAGGTTGCGGCCGCGGGGGTGCTCGCCGTGTCCCGCACCTGGTCGGTCAGCGGCGGCCTCACCTACGATCTGGAGAACGACAGCATCATCAAGCACAGCGTCGGGCTCGCTTACGACGACGAGTGCTTCAACCTCTCGGCCACCTATTCCGAGACGCTGGACCGGTACTCCGACATCGTGACCGACAAGAAGGTGTTCGTGCGGTTCAACCTCAGGACCATCGGCGATACGGCGCTGACCTCGAGCGTCAATTGAGCGCCACCGGAATGTTGACAGATTTGCGCGCTTGAAGGACGACCTCCAGGCATGACCACGATCGGCTGAAGGAACATGAACATCCTCTATCGGCGCTCCGGAACGGTGCGCGCACGCATTGCGGTCCGGGTTGCGGCGCTTGCCTTCGCCGGCGCCATGATGGCCGTTCCCGCCTCGGGCACCCTCGCGCAGACCGCCATCAAGGTCCTGGTCAACAACGAGCCGGTCACCAGCTACGACATCGACAACCGGTCGCGGCTCCTGAACCTGACGACCGGCGGCAAGGCGGGCCGGCAGCAGGCCGTCGAAGAGCTGATCAACGACCGGCTGAAGCTGCAGGAAGCCAAGCGGCGCAACATCAACGTCGCCGACACCGAGGTGCAGCGCGCCTTCGCGACCATTGCCGAGCGCGCCAAGCTCTCCCCCGCCAACCTCGAGAAGGCACTGCGTCAGTCCGGCGTCGATCCGGCGACGCTGAAGGCGCGGATCCGTGCCGAGATCGCGTGGGGCGAGGTGGTCCGCTCGCGCTTCCGCGCCTCGGTGAGCGTCTCCGAGCGCGAGGTGGCCGACGCTCTCGCGAAGAAGACCGGCACGAGCCAGGCGGCGCAGCAGGCGGTCTTCTCGTTCGAGCTCCAGCCGGCCATCTCGATCGTGCCGGCCAAGGCGACGAAGGCGCAGGAAGCGCAGGCGCTCAATCAGGCGAATGCCTACCGCAGCCGCTTCAACGGCTGCGACGGCAGCCTCGAAGTCGCCAAGAGCCTCAAGGGCGTGGTCGTGAAGGCCCGCGTCCTGCGCGAGGAGGGCCAGCTCGGCGGCGAGATCGGGGACGCCATCCTCGCCACCGAGGCCGGCAAGGCGACGAAGCCGATCCGCACCGAGGAAGGCTACCAGATCATCGGCGTCTGCGCCCGCAAGACCATCCAGGGCCAGACCAAGGCCGCCGAGGAGGTCCGGGACGAGCTCTCGAACCAGCGCGGCGAGATGATGGCGCGCCAGTACCTGCGCGATCTCCGCGCTCTTTCGGTGATCGAGACACGGTGAGCGCAGAGACAGCCGGGCGGCCGCTCGCACTGACGGTCGGCGAGCCCGCGGGCATCGGGCCGGACGTCACGCTCGGGGCCTGGCTCCGCCGCGACCGGGATGGCGTTCCGCCCTTCCTCTTCGTGGGCGACAGCGACCTCCTGCGCCGCCGCGCGGAGGTTCTCGGCCTCCATGTCCCGGTCGCCGATTGTGCCCCCGGCGAGGCATCCGGCATCTTCGCGCGCTCCCTCCCCTGCCTGGCGGGTGCGCGGAAGGTCGCCGGCGAGCCCGGCCGAATCGCCCCGGCCGACAGCCCCGCCGTCGTCGATTCGATCGCCCGCGCCGTGGCGTTCGTCCGCTCGGGCGAAGCCGCCGCGGTCGTGACCAACCCGATCCAGAAGAAGGCGCTCGCCGATATCGGCTTCGAGCATCCCGGGCACACGGAGTATCTGGGGCAGCTCTCGGCCGCGCAGTTCGGGGTCGAGGCGCGGCCGGTGATGATGCTCGCCGGCCCGATGCTCCGCGTCGTGCCCGTCACCATCCACGTCCCGCTCCGCGCCGTCCCCGACCTCCTCACCACCGCGCTGATCGTGGAAACGGCACGGATCGTCGCCGCTGACCTCGCAACCCGGTTCGGCCTCGCGCGGCCGCGGCTCGCGCTCGCCGGCCTCAACCCGCATGCCGGCGAGGACGGGATGCTCGGCAGCGAGGACGGCGCGGTCGTGCGCCCCGCGGTCGAGATCCTGCGGGCGGAGGGGATCGACGCCACCGGCCCGCTTCCGGCCGACACCATGTTCCATGCAGCCGCCCGCGAGCGCTACGACGCGGCGCTCTGCATGTACCACGACCAGGCGCTCATCCCGATCAAGACGCTCGCTTTCGACGATGCCGTGAACGTCACCCTCGGCCTGCCGTTCGTGCGGACCTCGCCCGACCACGGCACGGCGCTCGACATCGCCGGCACCGGCCGCGCCCGCGCCGATAGCCTGGTCGCAGCGCTGAAGCTCGCGGCCGCGATGGCCGGCCGCGAGCAGGCGGCGTGACCGCAGGCGACGACCCTCTCGAGCGGCTGCCGCCGCTACGCGACGTGATCGCCGCCCACGGCCTCGCGGCTCGCAAGTCGCTCGGCCAGAACTTCCTGCTCGACCTCAACCTGACCCGGCGCATCGCCCGCGCCGGCGGCCCGCTCCGGGGCGTCCACGTTCTCGAGGTCGGCCCGGGGCCGGGCGGCCTCACGCGCGCCCTCCTCCTCGAAGGAGCCGACCACGTTACCGCCATCGAGCGCGACGCGCGCGCCATCCCCGCGCTCCGCGAGATCGCCGAGGCGGCTCCCGGGCGGCTGACGATCGTGGAAGGCGACGCCCTCGAGGTCGACTATGCCGGCCTCGCCCGGGGGCGGCCGAGCCGGATCGTCGCCAACCTGCCCTACAACATCGCCACCGTCCTCCTGACCGGCTGGCTCGGCGGCGACGCCTGGCCGCCCTGGTGGGCGAGCCTGACCCTCATGTTCCAGAAGGAGGTGGCCGAGCGGATCGTCGCTCCGCCCGGCGCGCCCGCCTACGGCCGGCTGGCGGTGCTGGCCGGCTGGCGCACGCGCGCCGACCTCCTCTTCGACGTGCCGGCCCGCGCTTTCACGCCGCCGCCGAAAGTGACGTCGTCGGTGGTCCGGCTGGAACCGCGCCCCGATGCGGTGTCCGTCCCCGCGCGGGCGCTCGAGCGGGTCACGGCGGCCGCGTTCGGGCAGCGCCGGAAGATGCTGCGTTCCAGCCTCAGGCCGCTCTGGCCTGACGCCGGGGCCGTCCTGCATGACATCGGGATCGACCCGGAGATGCGGGCCGAGCGTCTCGATGTCGACGGCTTCCTCGCGCTCGCCCGGCTTCTGGCGGCAGGCCCGCCGGCGGCCGGGCCTTAAGGCCTGACGGTCCCCGCCCGGGCCGGCTGTTCGGCTCCGAGCAACGCCTCGCCCTCGTCGATCAGGCCTTCCACGAAGCCCGCCAGCGTCGTGAAGCGGGTCCGCCGGAACCGCTCGGCGATGAGGATGGAGCGCACCGCCTCGTAGGACCGCTCGAGATCCTCGTTCACGATCACGTACTCGTATTCGAACCACTTGCCGATCTCGACGATCGCGTTCCTGAGCCGCCGCTCGATCACATCGGGATTGTCTTCCGCCCGGCGCTCCAGCCGCGCCTTCAGTTCGCGGAAGCTCGGCGGCAGCACGAACACCCTGACGATGTCGGGGGCGAGCGCGGCGTCGCGGCAGAGCTGCTCCGTCCCCTGCCAGTCGATGTCGAAGAGGACGTCGCGCCCCTGCGCCAGCGCCTTCTCCACGGGCTCGCGCGGGGTGCCGTAGAAATTGCCGTGGACCTCCGCCCATTCGAGCAGGTCGCCGCGGTCACGCATGCGGCGGAACTCGTCCTGGTCGCGGAAGAAGTAGTGGCGGCCCTCGATCTCGCTCGGGCGTTTGGCGCGGGTCGTCACCGAGATAGACAACTGCAGGTCGCGATGCGCCTCGAGGAGCAGGCGCGTCAGGGTGGACTTGCCCGCACCCGAGGGCGAGGACAGCACGAACATCAGTCCCCTGCGGGGCAGCAATGCGGGTTCGGAGGTCATTCCAGGTTCTGCACCTGCTCGCGGAATTGGTCGACGGCGGTCTTCAGCTCCAGCCCGACCGCCGAGAGCCGGCTGTCGAAGGCCTTCGCGCAAAGCGTATTGGCCTCGCGGTTGAACTCCTGGGCGAGGAAGTCCAGGCGGCGCCCGACGGGGCCGCCCTCGGCGAGCCTCGCCCGCGCGCTCTGGACGTGGCTTCTGAGGCGGTCGATCTCCTCGCGCACGTCGGCGCGGGTCGCGGCGAGGATCGCCTCCTGGTGGAGCCGCTCCGGATCGAGCCCGCCGCCGGCGGAGACGAGCGCCGCCACCTGGTCGGCGATCCGCTGGCGCAGAAGGTCCGGGGCCTCCGCGCCGAGCGCGGCTGCGCGCCCGACGAGCCGTTCGATCGCGTCGAGCAGCCCGGAAAGGATCTGGCCGAGCCTTGCCCCCTCCTCGCCCCGCGCGGCGGACAGTGCCAGGATCGCCTCGCCGAACCCGTCGATTATCGCGGCGTCACGCACCGCCTCGGCGTCCGGCGACAGCGCCGGCTGCATCTCCTCCAGCACGCCCGGAATCCTGAGGATGCCGTCCGCGGTGGGCGGCGCGATCCCCTCTTCGTTGGCAAGCCGCCGGGCGAGCGTCAGCACGAGGGCGAGCCCCGCCTCGTTGAGTCGGAGGGGCTTGATGTCCTCGGCCGCTTCTCTCGTCAGGGCGAACTGGCAGGTGCCCCGCGTCAGGGAATCCCGGGCTGTCTGGCGGATGGCGGCTTCCAGATGGTCGAGCCCGGGCGGCAATCTCAGCCGGATGTCGAGGCCGCGCGCGTTGACCGTCTTCAGTTCCCAGGCGTAGCGCTGCCCGAAGCCCTCGACGGACCGGCGCGCGAACCCGGTCATGCTGTGCAATGTCATCGGCCATCCCGTGCGCGTCGAAAACGCGGCGGACACTACCGGCGCCGTCGCGCCGCAACAAGGCGCGACGTGCCGGCCGTTAGGGTCGGGCGGCCGGCGGGGGCTCCGCTTCGACGCCCTCGAGCGAGGCGTCGGTGGCCGCGGCCGTACCCCCGGCGGCCTTCACCGCTTCCTGCCTCGCCTGCTCGATCTTGCGCCAGCGCGCCACGTTCCGGTTGTGCTCGTCCAGCGACGTGGCGAAGACGTGCCCTCCGGTCCCGTCGGCAACGAAGTAGAGCTCGTCGGTTCGCGACGGATTCGCCACCGCCTCCAGCGATTCCCGGCCCGGATTGGCGATCGGCGTCGGCGGCAGGCCGGCGATCGTATAGGTGTTGTAGGGCGTCTCCCGGTTGATGTCGGAGCGCATGATCGGCCGGTCCGGCGGTTTGCCCTTGCCGCCGAACATGCCGTAGATGATCGTCGGATCCGACTGCAGCCGCATGTTCTTCTTCAGCCGGTTGATGAAGACGGCGGCGACCCGCGGGCGCTCGTCGGCCCGCCCCGTCTCCTTCTCGACGATCGAGGCGAGCGTGACGAAATCCTCGACATTGTCGATCGGCACGTCGGGCGACCGGCGCGCCCAGATCTCCTCGACGGCCTTCTGCTGCGCCCGCTTCATCTGGTCGAGGATCTGCTGGCGGCTGGTGCCCCGCGTGAACTTGTACGTGTCCGGCAGCAGCGCCCCTTCCGGCGGGACTTCCGCCACTTCGCCCACGAGCACGTCGTTGGCGAGCAGTCGATCGACCACCTGCTGGCTCGTCACCCCCTCGGGCACTGTGAAGGCGTGCAGGATCGACCGGCCGGAGACGAGCGCGTCCATCACCTCGCGCATGCTGACGCCCGGCTCGAAGAGATACTCGCCCGCCTTCAGCCTGCTCTCCTGCTTGTAAAGCCGCACGCCGTTCGAGAAGATGAAGTCGCTGTCGATCACCTGCTGGCGCTTGAGAAGAGAAGCGATCGATTCGAGGTCGGTCCCGCGCGGGATCATCACCGTCTTTGATTCGCCGAGCGGCCCCTGGGCCACGAACCGGGACTTGCCGAAATAGAGGCCTGCGCCGACGGCGACCATGCCGATGACCGCAACCATGATGAAGAAGTTCAGGGCGACGACGAGCGGGTGACGGACGCGTTTGGAGCGGGGGGGCATGGGCGGGGCCTTCTCCGGCTGGATCGCCTGACGCGGGCTCTTGGGACTGATCCGGCGCCGCGGCGGCTCAGGAGCGACGGTTGCCGCGGTCCGGACGTCGCCGTCGCCCTCGCCGGGCTCGAACGGGCCGTCGGGATCCCGTTGCTTATCCTCGCTCATCGGCCCTCTTCATTCCACCCGCGCCAGGCGACCCTAGCGCGGAATATGGCGAAAGCGGGAAGGATCAGGCGCGCCGGAACACCAGTGACGCGTTCGTGCCGCCGAACCCGAAGGAGTTCGAGAGCGCGACGTCGATCTGTTTGTGCTTCGCCCGGTGCGCCACGAGGTCGATCGGCGTCTCCACCGAGGGATTGTCGAGATTGATGGTCGGCGGTGCGACATTGTCCCGGATCGCCAGCACGGAGAAGATCGCCTCCACCGCGCCGGCGGCGCCCAGGAGATGCCCGATGGCGGACTTCGTCGAGGACATCGTGAGCTGGGAAGCGGCGTTCCCCATGACGCGCTCCACCGCCCCGAGCTCGAGTTCGTCTCCGAGCGGCGTCGATGTGCCGTGCGCATTCACGTAGTCGACCTCGGAGGGGTCGATCTCCGCGCGCTTCAGCGCGGCGCGCATGCAGCGGTAGGCGCCGTCGCCGTCTGGCGCAGGCGCGGTGATGTGGTAGGCGTCGCCCGAAAGGCCGTAGCCGATCACCTCTGCGTAGATCTTCGCGCCGCGCGCCTTGGCGTGCTCGTGCTCTTCGAGGACGACGACGCCCGCGCCCTCCCCCATCACGAAGCCGTCACGGTCCTTGTCGTAGGGTCGGGATGCGCGCTGCGGGTCGTCGTTGAAATGAGTCGAGAGCGCCCGGCAGGCGGCGAAGCCCGCGAGCGAAATCCGGCTGACCGGCGATTCGGTGCCGCCGGCGAGCATGACGTCGGCGTCGCCCAGCGCGATCAGCCGCGCCGCGTCGCCGATCGCATGCGATCCGGTCGAGCAGGCCGTCACCACGGAATGGTTCGGGCCCTTGAGGCCGTGCTTGATGGAGACGTAGCCAGCGGCGAGATTGATCAGCCTGCCGGGGATGAAGAACGGCGAGATGCGCCGGGGCCCCTTCTCGTGGAGCGTGATGCCCGCTTCCACGATGCCGCCAATGCCGCCGATGCCGGAGCCGATCAGCACGCCGGTCGCAGCCCGGTCGTCCTCGCTCTCGGGAAGCCAGCCAGAATCGGCCAGCGCCTCGTCGGCGGCGGCGACCGCATAGACGATGAAGTCGTCGACCTTGCGCTGCTCCTTCGGCTCCATCGCCCGGTCGGGATCGAAGGTGCCGTCGGTGCCGTCGCCGCGCGGGATCCGGCAGGCGATCTGGCAAGCCAGGTCGTCCACCTCGAACTCCGCGACCCGCCGGGCGCCGCTCTGGCCGGCCAGCAGGCGCGACCAGGTGGTTTCGACGCCGCTGCCAAGCGGCGTCACCATGCCGAGGCCAGTGACGACGACGCGTCTCATCATGTCAGCAGGATCGGTACGAGCCGGCCTCAGGCCGTGCTCTTCTCCAGGAAGCGGACCGCGTCCCCCACCGTCAGGATGGTCTCGGCCGCGTCGTCCGGAATCTCCACGCCGAATTCTTCTTCGAAGGCCATCACGAGCTCGACGGTGTCGAGGCTGTCGGCACCGAGATCGTCGATGAAGCTCGCGTCCTTGGTGACCTTTTCCTCTTCGACGCCGAGGTGCTCGATCACGATCTTCCGCACGCGCGCTTCGATGTTGTTGTCGCTCATCCGCATCTTCCTTCGAAAGAATGGCCGCTCCCGGCCCCGTGATCACAATAGCCCCAACTGCCGGCGTGAACCGATGTTCCCGAGCTGTCCAGGGAGGGCAGTTGGGCGGTCGTTAACACGTTTCCGGCGGCTTGACCAGAAGCCGGAAAGCGCCGGAAAGCGCCTCTTTTGGACGGTCCGCCACCCTGCCGCAGCGTCGTCAGATCATCGCCATTCCGCCGTTCACGTGCAGCGTCTGGCCGGTGACGTAGGCCGCCTCGTCGCTGGCGAGGTAGGCGACGGCGGCGGCAATCTCGGCGCCCGTTCCGAGCCGCCCCGCCGGTATCGTGCCGAGAATCCCCTCGCGCTGCTTCTCGTTGAGCGCGTCCGTCATCGCGCTCTGGATGAATCCCGGCGCCACGCAATTCACGGTGATCCCGCGGCTGGCGACCTCCTGCGCGAGCGCCTTCGACATGCCGATCAGGCCGGCCTTGGACGCCGCATAGTTCGCCTGCCCCGCATTGCCGGTTACGCCGACCACCGACGTGATAGCGACGATTCGGCCGAAGCGCTGCTTCATCATGCCGCGAAGCGCCGCCCGCGAGAGCCGGAACGCGGCCTCGAGGTTCACCCGCAGCACGATCTGCCAGTCCTCGTCCTTCATGCGCATGGCGAGCCCGTCGCGCGTCAGGCCGGCATTGTTCACCAGGATGTCGAGCCCGCCCATTGCGGCCTCCGCTGCCGGCAGCAGCCGGTCCACCTCGCCGGCATCGGCGAGGTTCGCCGGAGCGATGTGCGTCCGGTCGCCGAGCCGGTCCGCCACCGCCCGAAGCGCGTCCATACGCGTTCCGGACAGCGTGACCGTCGCGCCCTGCGCATGAAGCGCCTCCGCGATCGCGCTGCCAATCCCGCCGCTCGCGCCGGTGACCAGCGCACGCCGCCCCTGAAGGCTGAACATCATCGTCCTCCGATCTCAGGCCTTGAGCTTCGCGGCGACCGCGGCCGCCTCTTCGGGCGTGCCGGCGACCATCGTCTCCGCGTCCGGCGCGATCCGCTTGACGAGCCCGCTCAGCACCTTGCCCGCACCGACTTCGACGAACCGGTCGACCCCGTTCGCCGCGAGCCAGACGATCGACTCGCGCCAGCGCACGGTCCCGGTCACCTGCTCCACGAGCCGCTGCCGGATCTGGGTCGGATCGGCGAGCGGTGACGCGAGCACGTTGGCCACGACCGGCACGACCGGCGGATGGATATGCACCTTGGCCAGCGCGTCGGCCATGACCTCTGCGGCCGGGCTCATCAGCGCGCAATGGAAGGGCGCGCTGACCGCCAGCATCATGGCCCGGCGCGCGCCGCGGCCCTTGGCGATCTCGACGGCACGCGCCACCGCCGCCCTGTCGCCCGACACCACCACCTGGCCCGGCGCGTTGTCGTTCGCGGCCTGGCAGACGTCGTCGCCGGCCGCCTCCTCCGCGATCGCGCGGGCCGCATCGAGGTCGAGGCCGAGAAGGGCCGCCATCGCGCCCTGCCCGGCGGGCACGGATTCCTGCATGGCGTCGCCGCGGATGCGCAGGAGACGCGCGGCATCGGCGAGAGCGAGGCTGCCGGCGGCCGTCAGCGCGGAATACTCGCCGAGCGAATGGCCGGCGACGTAGGCGGCATGCGTGGCGACGTCGATCCCCTCCTCGCGGAGCGCGGCCAGCGCCGCCATGCTCGCCGCGAGCAGCGCCGGCTGCGCGTTGCGGGTCAGCGTGAGCACATCCTCCGGTCCCTCGAAGATCAGGCCCGAAAGGCGCTCGCCGAGCGCGTCGTCGACCTCCTCGAACACGCGCGCGGCCGATGGCACCCGGTCGGCCAGCGCCTTGCCCATTCCCACCGCCTGGCTGCCCTGGCCGGGAAAGATGAAAGCGTTGGTCATGCGTCTCCGTCCCTGTCGAATTTCGGGCCCCGTCGAATTTCGGGCCCTGTCGAGTCTCGGGCCCTGTGGAATTTCGGGGCGATCCACACCGGCAGGGGCGAGAAGTCAAGCGTGCGGGGCGTCCGCCTGCACCGCAGCGGGTCCCGCGGCGCCGAGGCCGAGCAGCGACCGGAGCGGCGCGTGCGGCGCGGCGATGTCGGCCAGCGTATAGCGGTCGAGCACGCCGAGGAACGCGTCCCGCGCCTCGCCGAAGACGCCGCGGAGACGGCATGCCGGCGCGATGGCGCAGCCGGCCCGGTCCGGCGCGAAGCATTGGGCTAGGATGAAGTCCTCCTCCGCGATCCGAACGACCTCGCCGACCGTGATCTCGTCCGCGCGCCGCGCCAGGCGCAGCCCGCCGCGCCGGCCGCGCACGGTCTGCACGTAGCCCGAACGCCCCATCTCGTGCGCGACCTTCATGAGATGGTTGCGCGAAATGCCGTAGGCCACGGAAACGTCTTCGATCGTCGCCAGCCCGTCCGGCTTCACCGCGAGAAAGATGAGGAGGCGCAGGGCGTAATCGGTGTAGAGGGTCAGGCGCAACGAATGCTCCAGCGGCTCGCCCGCGCCATCTTGCGCGGCGGGTCGGCTTGCACTAGCACAAACCAGCCTTGCCAGTACCACTTTTCGGGCGCGACGCGAAGCCGCCCGGCCGGGAGACCGCCATGACCTACGTGGTCACCGAGAACTGC
>NZ_JBQYEX010000012.1:0-77517 GCF_052655945.1 Faunimonas sp. B44
CTTGACGAGGCGGCGCCAGGCGAGCCTTACAGCATTGGCCGTCAGCGGAAATACCCGCTCCTGATCGAGGCTCCGGGTCCTGACTTGCTCCAGGACCTTCAGCGCGCGGTCCGAAAGGGGAATGATCCGCGCGCGGCCATTCTTGGTCAGCGGGATCAGGAGAACGTTCCGCTCGCGATCGATGTCGCGCCAGCACATGCGGAGGATCTCGCCCCGCCTCATCCCCGTCGCCACGGCAAATTCGACGAGCTCCGTGAAGAGCGGTGTGCGGGACTTTGCCAGAGCAGCACGTAGCCGGCAGGCGTCCTCCGGCGTGAGGCGGCGCGTCCGTGCCGTGGCAGGCTGCGGTTTGCGTACGGGATCGACGGGGTTGGCGTGCAGCGACACGCCCCATTCCCGCCGGGCGGTCTCGATCACCTGCCGGATCAGGACGAGGTCCTGGCGCACGGTCTCGCCAGATACATTCTCGAGCCGCTCATCGCGGAAGCTTGCGATCAGCTCCGGGGTCAGCTTGCTGCAAGGAAGGCGCGCGATGGCGTGCCGGCGGATCAGCCCGATGCGGTACCGTTCGACGGAGAAGCTGCGCTTCCGGGGGCTGACCTCGGCGAGATACCTGTCGAGCAGCTCACCGAGAGCTGGTGCAATCGACTGCGCCGGCACCAGCGGGTTGCCATCCTGCAGTCGGGCCTCGACCGATCTGGCCCAGGCTTCGGCTTCACGCTTGGTCGAAAAGCTTTGTGAGACCGGTGCGGCACCCTGGCGACGGATCTGCGCCTGCCACTTCCCGGATCGCTTGCGAAAGCTCGCCATTTCTCACGTCCACTGTGACACCAGTGTGACAAGAGACTGCGAAGCGATTTTCCTGAGCCGCTAAGTCCTTGGACTTGTTGGCGCGCCCGAAAGGATTCGAACCTCTGACCCCCAGATTCGTAGTCTGGTGCTCTATCCAGCTGAGCTACGGGCGCCCGGCGGCCTGAGCCGCGATGTGGCTGACAACTAATCGGTCGCCCCCCGGATTGCAAGCGCCTGTCGGGGTGCGGTCATCCGGGCTCAGGCCCTGCCGGTCGGCGTCGCCGACAGGCCCGGCCGGCGGAACATTCGGCCGGTGTCCTGCCGCCGACGGCCTCCATGCCCGCCCCTCGTCCGGAGCCGAGCGTCGCGCGGCCGGCGCGGCCTCGTGCCGCGGCCGGGCGCCGCCGGTCAGGACCGCTGGCGCGCTTCGAGCCGCGCCCGCAGGTCGACCGGGCGGTCCGGGATGACGATCTCGAACACGGCGCCGGCGCCGCCCTTCTCCACGAGCGAAATCTCGCCGCCATGGGCGCGCACGATCTCGGCGGCGATCGCCAGGCCCAGCCCCGTCCCGCCCGGCCGCGCGGAGCCCTGGAAGGCCCGGAACAGCGCAGCCCGGGCCTTGGCGGGCACGCCCGGGCCGGTGTCGCAGATGCGGAACGTGACGACGCCGCCCTGGCGCTCGCCCTCGATCCAGATCCTGCGGATGACGGAGGAATTGTCCCGTCCGTCGAGCGCATCGAGCGCGTTCCGGCAGAGATTGAGGACGACCCGGAACAGCTGGTCGGGATCGGCATCGACGGCGACGTCGGGCCGGAGCCGGTTCTCCCAGGTGATCTTCGCATGGCCCGGCAGCGCGAGCACGTCCGCGACGTCCTCGGCGAGCCGGCAGAGCGAGACGAGCTGGCGCTCCGGCGGCGCCTCGCGCGCCTGCCCGTAGGCGAGCACCGACCGCGTGTAGCCGATCGCCCGGTCGAGCGCCGCGACGATCTTCGGCGCGAAGCGCTTGACCAGCGGATCGTCGGCGGCCGTCAGCCGGTCGGAAAAGAGTTGCGCCGAAGCCAGGATGTTCCGCAGATCGTGGTTGATCTTGGAGACGGCGAGGCCGAGATCGGCGAGGTGACGCTGCTGGTTGAGCGTGTCCCTCAGCGCGCGCTGCATCTCGGCCAGGCGCTCCTCGGCAATCCCGATCTCGTCGCTCCGCCCGGACGGAACGATGAGGCTCGCCGCGTCGTCGGGCGCGGCCGAGAAGACGAGCATGCTCCCCGTCAGCCGCTCGATCGGCCGCACGATGATCGTCTTCAGCGCGAGATAGACGAGGGCCGCGGTGATGATCGAGATCGCCAGCGACAGGAGCAGGATGTTGCGCGAATAGCCGGCGAGCGCCGCCCGGAGCGAGGCTTCCCTCAGCACGACCTCGAAGCGTTCCGTGCCGGCGGGCGGCGGCCCCTGGACGAGGATCATGCCGTCGCCCCGCGACAGCAGCGTACCGAAGGCCGCCCGCACGCTGTCGAGCGGCATGAGTTCCGTCAGATCGTGCTCGGCCGTCACCTCGGACGGCATGGCGTCGCTTGCCGAGATCAGCCAGCGTTCGCCATGGGTGCGGACGGCAATCGCCTCGAGCCCGACGGCGGCGAGCATCTCCTTCTCCAGCCCGATCCTCAACCACGGCTCCGCGGGCGACGTGGCGATCATTGCGATCAGGCTGGCGGTGTCGAGCTTCTCGGCCAGCCAGGAATTCCGGTAATTGGCGATCGAAGGGATATAGATCAGGATCTCGGCGACCATCACGAAGAGGATGGTCAGGACGAGCAGCTTATTGCTGAGGCTGAAGAACCCGGTCGGGCGCGACCGGGGCCCCGACAGCGGGCGCGTCTCGGCGGCGCCGCCGGCCTGTCCGGGCGCGGCTTGGCGGGTCTCTTCCGGATCTCGCGCCGTCATGGCCGATCTTCGTCCGCGTGCCGGGAACGGCTGCGAGTAGACATCAGCCGAACGCCTTGAGCAAGCGGATCGCACGGCGCGTCCAGCGGCTGCCTGCGAGCGGGGCATAGAACGAGACGGCCGCGCGCCGGGCCACGTCGGATCGCGTCGGATAAGGCAGCACCGATGCAGCCAGCGCACTCGCCGAAAGCCGGTTGGCGATTGCGACCGCCCACAGGGCCGCCATCTCGCCGGCATCGGCGCCGACCATTGCCGCGCCGAGCACCCGGCCGCGCCTCGTCGTGATCACCTTCGCGAACCCAGTCGTGTCCCCGTCCGTCTGGGCGCGATCGTTGTCGGCGAAAGGCGAGCGCAACACGCGGATCTCGCCGTGGCGGCGGCGCGCCTCGTCCTCGCCAAGGCCGACGCTTGCGAGTTCCGGGTCGGTGAACGTGACCCAGGGCAGCAGATCCGGGTTCGCCCGGCCGCCGAAGCGGAAGAGGATGCTGCGCAGCACCCGGTCGGCCTGATAGGCCGCCCAGTGCGTGAACTGCGGTCCCCCGTTCACGTCGCCGATCGCGTAGACGCGCGGGTTGGAGGTGCGCAGCCGGTCGTCCACCGTGATCCCCCGCTCCGTGAAGCCGATGCCGGCCGCCTCGAGGTTCAGGCCGTCCAGGTCGGGCCGCCTCCCCGCCGCGACGAGAAGGTGCGTGCCGGCGATCCGGAGGATCCCGCCACCCGTCTGGACGTCGAGCCGGATGCCGCCGGAGGCGCCCGGCGTGACCGCCGCCACCCGGCTGCCGTCGAGGATGCGGACGCCTTCCCGGCGAAGGCGGTCGAGCACGATCGCGACCAGTTCCGGGTCGTCGTGCGCAAGCGGCTGGCCGGCCTCGACGACCGTCACGTCCGAGCCGAGCCTCCGGAACGCCTGCGCCATTTCCAGGCCGACCGGCCCGCCGCCGAGGACGAGCAGATGGCGCGGCAGCTCGGTCAGGTCGAACAGGGTCTCGTTGGTGAGATGGGCGACATCGGCGAGGCCCGGGACCGGCGGCACGAAGGGCCGGCTGCCCGTCGCGAGCACGAAACGTCTGGGGCGGATCGTGAGGTCGCCCGCGATGAGCGTCGCCGCGTCGGCGAAGCGGGCTTCGGCCGGAACGACGCGGACGCCGAGGCGCGTGAAGCGCTCGACCGAATCGTGCGGCGCGATTGCCTCGATCGCAGATCGCACATGTCCCATCACCGCGGCCATGTCGACGGCCGGCTCGCCCGCGATCCCCCGCGGAGACGCGGGAGGGACCAGGAAACGCGCCGCCTCCCGGCCGGCCTTGACGCGCGCGGCCGCGGCGATCAACGCCTTGGACGGAACGCAGCCGGTGTTCAGGCAGTCGCCGCCCATCCGTCCCTTCTCGACGAGGACGACGTCTTCGCCGAACGCGGCCGCGCCGGCCGCCACGCTAAGCCCCGCGGAGCCCGCGCCGACGACGCAGATGTCGGGCGTGAGCGTCTCAGGCATTGCCCCGGCCGGCGGCATTGCCGCGAATCCGCCGCACGATGACGGGCAGGAGAGCCACGACCGCGAGCACGGCGAAGGCCAGGATCAGCTTGGGCGGGAGAAGCGGGCCGTTCCGGTCGACGAGCGCCTCCAGCCCCTCCCCGGCATAGGCGTAGGCGAACGTCGCCGGCACGATCCCGATCGCGGTCCCGACCACATAGGGCAGGAGGCGCATGCCCATCAGGGCGGGCGCGAGATTGACGAGCCAGAACGGGAAGACCGGCGCGAAGCGCAGGAACAGCAGATAGGAGAAGGCATTCTCGGCAAACCCGTCGCTGAGCCGCTTGAGGCGGGGTCCGCCCCGCGCCGCCAGACGGTCGCCGATCGAGGTCCGGGCGGCGAGGAAGACCAGAGTCGCGCCCGCCGTCGCCGCGACGACGGCGAGAATGCCTCCGAACCACCAGCCGAACAGGAAGCCGCCCAGGATGGTCAGGATGGACGCTCCGGGAATCGAGACCGCGACGGTCGCCGTATAGACGATCACGTAGACGATCGGCGCCGCCAGCAGGTGTCGATCGACGAGCGCGTCGAGATCGCGGGCCCGGGCCGCAAGCGCGTCCAGGCGAAGATGCTGGTGGAGCCCGAAGGCATATGCGATGGCGAGCGCGCCGAGAATCGCTGCGGCCGGCAGGACGTGCAGCCACCCGCGGATTGCGCGCGCGCCGGAGCCTGCCCTCCCCTCCGACCGTGAACGCATCCCCGCTCCCATACGGCCGAGACCGGCCAGGCATCCATTTAGCGGTTCCGAGCGGTTCCGGAACCGCTCTCAACGCGAATTGATGGCCGAGGAATGCGGCGTCACGTGCCGGTGTCGTCCCGGCCGTCGGCCATGCGGGCCCGTCTCTCAGCGCAGAGGCTGCCCGCGCCGCGACGTGGGCTCCAGTTTCAGGGCCTCCGGCCAGCCGACGAGATGCTCGATCGCGACGATCGCAACGGCGGCCGCAATGGCCGTTCCCGCCGCGATCAGCCAGCGGCGCGACGGCCGGCGGCGGATCCAATAGGCCATCCTCAACAGGAGCAGGGGGTTCATTCTGCGGAGGCTAGTGTGCCGGCGCCGCGGCCTCAAGCCGCGGGAGGCCGCCGGATCCGGTGCGGACGACCGATCTGCAATTTCGGCCCAAGCAGGCGAAGGGCGTCGTGCCCGTGCCGTTTGCGCCGCCGATGCCGTCCGAAATGCGGGTGGCGCCCCGGCTCGTCGCCGGGGCGCCGCCGGCGGGGGCGAAGGGGGGCTTTGCCACCGGCCGGATGAGCCGAGTATCGCGAGTAGCCGACGTCCGGCCTTGCGATTGATCAAGGCGGGCGCCCCGGGGTGGCCCTACTGGCGCCGCTCGCGCGTGACGGCCGGCGGAACGGGCTTCAGACCGGGGCGGCCGTTTCGCGCCGGTCGCGGGTCCAGAGCACGGCGGCCGCGGCCGCACCCGAAAGAAGCAGGACCCAGTCCTGCGGCATCGTGAGCAGCAGGGCTGCGGAGCCGCCCACGATCGTCCACAGCAACGGCACGACGAGCAGCGCAGCGGGCACTCGCGAAGCCGTCAGGAGAAAGAGCCCCAGCGTGAAGAGGACGAGCGGGCACGGCGTGATCCCGAAGGCCGGCACCGCGGGATAGCCCGGGCCGAGCAGCCGGCCGAGAAGGGGGTAGAGGAAGCCCGCATAGGCGAGGAGGCTCGCGCCGAGCACGCCGGACAAGCCCATGCGGGGGGCAAAGAGCGGAGCGCCGCCCCGCCGCCACGCGCAGGCGAGCATCACGATGCCCTGGACGACGAACAGCGCGGCGAACAGGTATGCGGCCGGGTTGGTTGCAGCGAAGAAGAAGCCGAAGAAGGCGAGGCCCGTGAAGATCCACGCGGCCGCGAGGAGAGCGAGGAGCACGCGGCTGCGGGCGGCGCTCGGCCAGAGCATCAGCGCGACCAGGAGCGGCGCGAGCGCGTAGGCGGCGATCTCCGCCGGCCAGAAGACCTCGTTGAACGCCGCGAATACGGCGAGGAATTCGTCGCGGGTGAAGGGAAGCATGGCGCGCCCGATGCGAGTACGGACGCATCCATGCACGCCCGCGGCAGGCGGGCTTTGATGCAGGTCACAACGCCGGCGAAGGAATCCGCCTCCCGAGCGGCGTCCCTCAGCGGGCGCCCGAGAGCTTCTCCTGCAGCCAGCGGAACGAGGCCGGCGCCCATTCGCGGTAATACTTGAAGGCGCAATGCCCGCCGTCGGGATAGACGCGCGCCTCGCGCCCGGTCACCGGACCGTGCTCCAGCATGAAGTAGATGTTGCCGATCGGCGCGAGGTGGTCGTGCTTGCCGTTGATCATCAGGAGCGGCTGCGTGATCCTGTCGAGGATGCCGAGCTCGGCGAGCGACCATTTCCGCATGAGCGCCTCCTCGGCCTCCGCCGACCATTCCGGAAAGAAGGGCGGGCCGCCGGCCGGCCCGAACACGAAGTCCCGCCGCCGGTTGCGCGCCTCGACGACCTCCGCGATCTCCTCCTCCGTGAGGCGGTAGCCGAACGGATGGCCGGCGACGGCCACCACCGCGCGCACCATCTCCGGATAGGTGCCGGCGAGCTGCATGACCGAATAGCCGCCGCGGCTGATGCCGAAAGCGCCGATCCGGCCCGCATCCACTTCCTCGCGCGCGGCCAGGAAGTCGATCGCGGCCATCCAGGCCTTCACCGATTCCGGCTCCCATGGAAACGGGTTCTCGCCGGTGCCCGGCGCATCCATGACGAGCGAGGCGAGGCCGTTCTCGAGCGCCATCTCCGCCGCCCAGCCGCGGTCCTCCTTGAAGACGTCCGAGCCGCACATGATGAGCACGGCCGGGACCGGACCGTCCGCGCGGGGGGCGCGGAAGTGGGCGCGGATCGCCTTGCCTTCGCATTCCACCTCTACGACCTGAAGCGGCGGATCGAGATGCAGGCAGGCCTTCCGGTAGGCGCGCGCGCAGTCGGCGCTCACCTCGGCCTTGAGCGGACTGATCTCGGCCGGAAAGCGCGCGATCGCGTAATAGGTCTTGGCCTCGAGGTACTCCTTCCGTGCGCCGGCATGGTCGCCGGCGATCTCCAGCCGGTCGCCTGCATCCTCGTGCCGCGCTCCCGCCTCGCGCCAGAGCGGCACCCAATGCTCCTCGGTGGTCGCCTCGAGCCGGGCGACGATCGAGCGAAGCTCGTCGAGGTCGTCGAGCATCGACAGCCAGCGCCGGTAGAAGCCCGCAGGCTCGACCTTGAACGGGTCCTCCCGGGAAATGACGGCAGGCTTCTCGGCGTGGACGTTCATCGGTTCCCTCCCCGGCCCGCGCTCTCCGGCGCGGCATCCGGTATGACGATCCGACGGCGTCGCGGCGGCGTCAAGCGCACCGGCCTCGGAAATCGGCCCGGCGGCTTGACCGGGGCCGCAGGATTGCCGAAGTCGCCTCAAGCGCAGGAGAGCCCGCCGCATGCCGTCCGACCCGAACTCCTCCGCCCCGAACCTCGACGCCGAGACGCTCGCCTTCGCGCAGCGCGTCTTCCAGGCGGCGAGGACTGGAGATGCGGAAGCCATGGCGCCCCTGCTCCGGGACGGTCTTCCACCCGACCTGACCAACGACAAGGGGGACACGCTGCTGATGCTGGCCGCCTATCACGGCCACCACACCATGGCGCGCCTGCTCATGGAGAGCGGCGCCGATCCCGAGCGGGCGAACGATCGCGGCCAGACGCCGCTCGCCGCGGCGGCCTACCAGGGCGATGCCGAGATGGTCCGCCTGCTGCTTTCGCTCGGCGCCGACGCGAACGGCGCGAGCCCCGGCGGCCGCACCGCGCTCATGACGGCCGCCATGTTCAATCGCACCGGGATCGTCGACCTGCTGCTGCACGCGGGCGCTGCGGCGGACGCTCGCGACGCGGAGGGACGCTCGGCGGCCGACCTGGCGCGCATCATGGGGGCGACGGAGACCGCGGAGCAGCTCGACAGGGTTGCGGACCGCAGCTGACGGCGCGCCCGGCACCAGGCGCGCGACGCCCCGAACGCGCGTGGTGGGCGCCGGCGACTTGCTCCCGAGCTGGAAATCGTGAGGATCGGCGGATTGCGCGCATAAAGGTTCCAATGACTTCACCCACGCCCGCACGGGCCATCGAGCGGCTGCGGGCCGCCACCCGGCACGACCATCGGCGCCTGGAGGACGATCTCCAGGTCATGCGGCGCCTCGCCACCCCGAACGGGCAGCGGTCCATGATCGGGCGCTACTACGATCTGCACGCGCCGGCGGAGTGCGCCCTCGCCCCGCTTGTGGCAGACATCCCCGGGCTGGACTTCCGCCTGCGCCGCCGGGCCGGGCTTCTGGAGGCGGCGCTCGGGCAACTCGGCGTCCGATCGCCGGCCGAGCCCTCCGGGCCCGTGCCGGCGATCGGCAGCACGGCCGAGGCGCTCGGCTTCCTCTATGTGCTCGAAGGCTCGTCGCTCGGCGGGCGCGTAATTCTGAAGACGCTCGCCAAGGGCGGTCACGAGACCGGGATGCTCGGTTTCCTCGACCCCTACGGCCCGGCCACGGGCGAGATGTGGCGGCGCTTTCTCGCTGTGCTCGATCGCGAGACGTCCGGCGACGACGGCCGCGTCGAGGCTGCGGTCGCGGGAGGGCTGAAGGGTTTCGCCTATGCCCGCTATTGCCTCTGCGACGAGGCGCTGGCCGCGTGAACGAGCAGGTCCAGGACCTCGACCTCACCGCCTGCGATCGCGAGCCGATCCACGTTCCGGGCGCGATCCAGCCGCACGGCGTGCTGCTGGTGGCGAACGCGGGAGACCTGACGGTCACCCATGCCGCCGGAGACATCGAGGGCCGGCTCGGCTGCACGGGCTGGCACGGCGCGCCCGTCGAGCGGCTGCTCGGCCAGGCGGTGGCACAAAGTGCGCGCGCGTTCGCGGCTTCCGGTGACAGGTCTCGGCTCCTGGGCGAGATCGACGACGGGTCCGGCGGAGCCTGGCACGTCACCGCGCATGCGAGCAGCGGCCGTCTCCTCATCGAGATCGAGCCCGCTCTCGCAGACCGGCCCCATCCGGCCCAGCTGCTGGAGCGGCTGGAGCGGGCAGCAGCGACCTTCGAGCGCGCGCCGTCCATCGCCAGGCTCTGCGAAGCCGCAGCGGTCGAGTTCCGCCGGCTCACCGGCTACGACCGCGTGATGATCTACCGGTTCCTCGATGACGGGGCCGGCGCCGTCGTCGCGGAGGACCGGAGCGCGGGGCAGCATTCCTTCCTGAACCACCGGTTTCCCGCGTCCGACATTCCGCTCCAGGCGCGCGCGCTCTATCTGCGCAGCCTGGTCCGGGTGATTCCCGACGTGGCTTACAGCCAGGCGCCGCTTCGCCCGGGCTGGACGGAGGCCGAGCCCCTCGACATGACCGACTGCATGCTCCGCAGCATCGCGCCGGTCCACCTGCAATACCTGAAGAACATGGAGGTCGGCGCCTCCGCATCGGTGTCCGTCGTGAAGGACGGCACCCTGTGGGGCCTCGTCGCCTGCCACAACGAGACGCCGAAGCCGATCCGCTACGAGGTGCGCGCCGGCTGCCGGGCACTTGCCGCCGCGCTCGCCAGGCAGATCAAGGCGAAGGAGGAGGCGGAGGCCTATCGCGAGCGCTTCCGGCTCAAGAGCTTCGAGCAGGACATCGTCCATCTCCTCTCCCGCCAGGGCGCGATCGAATCGGCCATCGCGCATCATCTCGACGACGTGCGCCGGATGCTCGGAGGCGACGGCGTCGCGGTCGTGCGGGGCGGGGAGCTGATCTCCCGGGGCGCCTGCCCGCCGCTGGAGCAGATCCGGCCGCTTGCGGCCTGGTGCGCCGAGCGCAGCGCCGACGGCGTCTTCGCCACCGACCGGCTGTCCGAGCTCTACGAGCCGGGCTCCGCCTTCGTGTCCACGAGCGGTGTGCTGTCGGTCGCGCTGGACCTGGAGGAGCCGTGGATCGTGCTCTGGTTCCGCGCCGAGGAGGTGGAGGTCGTGAACTGGGCCGGCAACCCGCACAAGCAGGCGGAGGCCGGTCCGCACCGCATGCTGACGCCGCGCGCCTCGTTCGAGGCATGGACCGAGACGGTGCGCGGCCACGCCCGCAGCTGGACGGTCCACGAGCGCGAGGCCGCCGTTAGGCTCCGTCTCTCGCTCCTGGAGGTCAGGCGGAACCGGCGCCTGCAGGAGCTGAACCAGCAGCTGATCGAGACGCTCAGGGAGAAGGACCTCCTGATCCAGGAAAAGCAGTTCCTGATCGGCGAGGTGAACCACAGGGTGCAGAACAGCCTGCAGCTGGTCGCCGGCTTCCTGGCCCTGCAGGGCCGCACCGCGGACGACCCCTCGCTCCAAAGGGCGCTCGCGGAGGCCCGGCGGCGGGTCAACGCCGTCGCCCTCGTGCACCGCCGCCTGTACCGCGCCGACCAGATCGAGACCGTGGACGCGGCGCGCTATTTCGAGGAGCTCTGCGCCGAGGTCGCCGACACGCTCGGCCCGGAATGGGCGACGCAGCTGACCCTGGACCTCGCCCCCGTCATGATGCCGGCCGAGCGCGCCATCGCGGCGGGGCTGGTGCTCACGGAACTCCTCATCAACGTCAACAAGTACGCCTATGACGGCGGCCCGGGTCCGGTCGCCGTCGCCCTGTCCGAGGACCGGCATCGCTTCCG
This sequence comes from Faunimonas sp. B44, assembly GCF_052655945.1. NCBI lineage: Bacteria > Pseudomonadati > Pseudomonadota > Alphaproteobacteria > Hyphomicrobiales > Afifellaceae > Faunimonas > Faunimonas sp. B44. Next base: position 10,897 of record NZ_JBQYEX010000012.1, read on the forward strand.
CCTGACGGTCGCCGACCACGGTCGCGGCAAGACCTCCGTGCGCCAGGGCTTCGGCACGCGCATGATGGAGGCGCTCGTCCAGCAGCTCGGCGGCGAGCTGACCAGCGAGGACAACAGGCCCGGCCTCCGCGTCACCCTCGCCGCACCGACCGCAGCCCGGTCGGACAAGGCGGGCGAGAGAAACTAGGCCGCGCCCGCCGCTGCGGACTGCGCCATGCGGCGGACGATCTCGCGGAAATTGCGCACGGCGCGCGAGGGCTCCCCGCGCCGGGATGCGAGCTGGATCGGGGCGTACAGGCCCGGGCTCGCGATCGAGATGTAGAGGACGTTGCCGGCATCCATCCGGCGCATCGAGGCCGGCACCACCGAGATTCCGAGCCCTGCGGCCACGAGGCTGAGCGTGGAGACCGTTCGCGGTGTCTCCTGCCCGACCCGCGGGCTGAACCCGGCCGCCACGCAGGCGGCGATCACGGCGTCATGCAGGCCCGGTCCGGCGGAGCGGCGGTACATGATGAAGGTCTCGTCGGCGAGCGCGGCGAGCGGAATGCCCACCTCGGGGATGTCCCGCGCGAGCCGGTGACCGGCCGGGACCGCAATCAGCATCGGCTCGTCCAGGACGTCCTCGAGCACGAGGCCTGCGGCAGTGGTCCCCGGCATGCGCACGAAGGCGATGTCGAGACGCTCGTGGCGGATCGCCTCGACGAGGTCGACGGTGCCCCATTCCTCCAGCGCGAGGGCGACCCCGGGCCACTTGTCGCGGAAGGCGCGGATGACGTTGGGGACAAGCGGGTGGAACCCGGCCGAGCTCGTGAAGCCGACGGCGATGCGGCCCTGCTCGCCGCGGGCGGTGCGGCGGGCCGCCTGGAGCGCCTGCTCGAGGCGCGCGGTCAGCACGCGGCCCTCTTCCACCAGCAGCTTCCCGGCCTCCGTCAGCTCGACCCCGCGCGGAAGGCGGTGGATGAGCGGCACGCCGACCCTGTCCTCGAGCGCGCGAAGCTGACGCGTCAGCGGCGGCTGCTGGATGCCGAGCCGCTCGGCGGCCGCCGTCACCGTCCCCTCCTCGGCAAGCGCGATCAGATAGGAAAGGTGGCGCAGATCGACCATGCCATACCTTTAAGGTATGGATTTCGGTTCGTCTATATATTGGACGACAGAAGTCCGAAAGCGTATCTCAGGGGCAAGGAAGGCGGTCGCACGCCCTTCTCGACAAATCGACACGCACCGGCCCTTCGTTCGCGGCGCAATGCTTTCGCCGCGGAGGATTATCGCGCGAGCACCAGATCGATCCGCGACCGCCCTTCCGGGAGAGAAACGCTCCAGACCACCTTGTGCCCGGCGCGGACTCTGCGCTGGCCGAAGGAGAATACCATGTCGGTCCGTCTCTCGACTGCAAACGGCACGCCGGCCGCACCTGGCGCGGTGTCCGATGCCGAAGCCTTGATCGTGCGCGCCATCAGGACCGTCTGGGCGGCCGCATCGATCGCGAGGGCCGTCGACGGCCATCGCCGGCCGGCCGACGCCGACCTTGCCCGCCTCGGCCTGCGCGGCCGGTTCTCCTGGCCGGTCGAACCGCGCTAGGCTCGCCCCGGCCGCCCGGCCGTTCCGCCCGCCCTGCAGCAGGCGTCCCGATCGCCTCCTGCGCCCGCTGCGTCGGCTGATGGCACTCGGCATCCCGGCCAGCCGTTTGAACGGCGACCGCCGCGCTCGGATCGACGCGCCGCGTTGACTTCCCCGGTCCTTTCACCCTATATCGCGCTCGGTCGATCGGGGCGCGGCATCGAGCCCGGCTCCGGCCATCCCCGAACATCGATGCGGCGGCCGTCGGAATGACGGAACCGGCTGCGTCCCCGAGCGAAGGGCCGTCCACGGGCGGCAAATGAGATGAAGCGAACCTATCAACCGAGCCGGCTCGTCCGCAAGCGCCGCCACGGCTTCCGCGCCCGCATGGCCACCATGAACGGCCGCAAGGTGCTCGCGCGCCGGCGCGCCAAGGGTCGGAAGCGCCTGTCGGCGTGATCCGGGCCGGGCGCCATGGAGCGCCTGAAGAAGAGGCGTGATTTCCTGGCCGCCGCGAAAGGTCGCAGGACCGCGCGGCGCGCTTTCGTTATGGAGACACGCGCGCGCGGCGACGACCTTCCGGTGCGGTTCGGCTTCACGGTGACGAAGCGGACCGCCAGGAAAGCCGTCGAGCGCAACCGCATCCGCCGGCGCCTGAAGGAGGCCGTGCGGCTCGTCGATCCGGAAACGGTCGGCCGAGGCTTCGATCACGTCCTCGTCGGCCGCCGCGCGGCGCTCGACGCGGAGTTCGCCGCCCTGAGGGCGGATCTCGACAGCGCGCTCCGGGAGGCGACCGCCCCGGCGCGAGGCAGCAAGGACGGGCGGAGACCGATCCGATGACCAACAACCGCAACACGCTCGTCGCGATCGCGCTTTCGATCGCCGTCCTGCTCGCCTGGCAATACTTCGTGACCGGGCCGAAGATGGAGGCGGAGCGGCAGCGGCAGATCGCCGAGCAGCAGCAGGCCGTGGAGCCCGCGCCCGGAATCGTCCCGCAGACCGCTGCGCCCGGGCAGGCGCCCGGCGCGCCCGCAACGCCCGCAACGCCCGCGCCGGGCGCGGCACCGGTTCCCGCGCCCACCGCCCAGCCGTCGCCCGCGTCTCCCGGCGCGCCAGGCGGTATCATCACGCGCGACCAGGCGATCGCCTCCGGCCAGCGCGTGAGGATCGACACCCCGTCCCTCGCCGGCTCCATCAATCTGGTCGGCGGCCGGCTCGACGACCTTCTCCTCAAGAAGTACCGCGTGACGGTCGACCGCAACAGCCCGAACGTGGAGCTGCTCTCCCCCGTCGGCACCGAACACCCCTATTACGCGGAGTTCGGCTGGGTGACGGCGCAGGGCGGGCCGGCCGTTCCGACCGCGGACTCCGTGTGGCAGGCCGACAGGACCGCCATTGCGCCGGGCGAGGATGTCACCCTCACCTGGGACAACGGCGCGGGCCTCGTGTTCCGCCGCACCTTCAGCGTCGACCAGGACTACATGTTCACGGTGCGCCAGAGCGTCGAGAACGCCAGCGGCGCCGACGTCACGCTCTATCCCTACGGGCTCGTGAACCGCACGGGCAAGCCGGCGACCGCGGGCTTCTATATCCTCCACGAGGGCCTGATCGGCGTCTTCGGCGATAAGGGCCTGCAGGAGGTCGATTACGACGACCTCGACGACGAAGGCACGATCACGCCCATCCAGACCAGCGACGGCTGGCTCGGCATCACCGACAAGTACTGGGCGACGACGCTCGTGCCCCGCGGCGACGGGCAGTTCCAGGGCCGTTTCCTGCGCGCCGGGACGGGCGCCCAGCCGACCTACCAGGCGGATTTCCTTGCCGATCCGGTCGCCGTGCCGGCGGGCGGCTCCGCCTCGAGCGAGACGCTGCTCTTCGCCGGCGCCAAGCAGGTCGACCTGATCGACCGCTACGAGGCGCAGCTCGGCGTCGAGCGCTTCGAGCTCCTGATCGATTGGGGCTGGTTCTACTTCCTGACCAAGCCGATGTTCGTCGCGATCGACTGGCTGTTCCGGATGCTCGGCAATTTCGGCCTCGCCATCCTCGCCGTCACCGTGATCGTGAAGCTCATCTTCCTGCCGCTCGCCAACCGCTCGTACAAGTCGATGAGCGTGATGAAGAAGCTGCAGCCAGAGATGCAGAAGATCCAGGAGCGCTACAAGGACGACCGCATGGCCATGCAGCAGGCCATGATGGAGCTCTACAAGAAGGAGAAGGTCAATCCGGTCGCCGGCTGCTGGCCGATCCTGATCCAGATCCCGGTCTTCTTCGCGCTCTACAAGGTCCTGTTCGTCACCATCGAGATGCGGCACGCGCCGTTCTTCGGGTGGATTCACGACCTGTCGGCGCCCGATCCCACGAACCTCTTCAACCTGTTCGGCCTTATCCCCTGGGACCCGCCGCAGTTCCTCCACCTCGGCATCTGGCCCATCATCATGGGCGTGACGATGTTCATCCAGATGCGGATGAACCCGACGCCGCCGGACAAGACCCAGGCGATGATCTTCAACTGGATGCCGTTCATCTTCACCTTCATGCTGGCGACCTTCCCGGCCGGCCTGGTGATCTACTGGGCGTGGAACAACACCCTTTCGGTCATTCAGCAGGGCTACATCATGAAGCGGAACGGCGTGCGGATCGAGCTCTGGGACAATCTCAAGGGCCTCTTCGTGCGCAAGCCGAAGGACTCGCCGGCCGAGTGAGCCGGGCCGCGGTCAGGCACATGGCTGTCCGGCCGATAAGGAGAAGGCCGATGATCGACTGACGATGGCCCGAGTGCGGGACGGCGAGCGCAGTCCTGCGGGGCCTTGCCGCCCGATGCGCCCATTCGTCAGGAGATCATCTCATGCACGGCCCCTCGCCGCTTGACCCGCATCCGATGCCGGGTCACCCCCGCGTCACCTACCTGAAGCCGATCGTCGACCGGCCGAACATCGAGGTCGGCGACTACACCTATTACGACGATCCGGACGCGCCGGAGCGCTTCGCCGAGACGTGCGTCCTCTATCACTACGACTTCATGGGCGACCGGCTGGTGATCGGCCGCTTCTGCGCGATCGCCACCGGCGTGCGCTTCGTGATGAACGGCGCCAACCATGCCCTGACCGGCCTCACCACTTACCCCTTCCAGATCTTCGGCCGCGGCTGGGAGCAGGGTTTCGACCCGGACGACCTCCGCGCCGGCTTCCGCGGCGACACCGTCGTCGGAAACGACGTCTGGATCGGCCGCGAGGCGATGATCCTGCCCGGCGCGAGGATCGGCGACGGCGCCGTGATCGGGGCGCGCGCGGTCGTGTCCGGCGAGGTCTCCCCCTATACCGTGGTGGTCGGCAACCCCGGGCGCGTTGTCCGGCGCCGGTTCGACGAGGACACGGTCGCCCGGCTTCTTGCGCTCCGCTGGTGGGACTGGGACGCCGAGCGGATCACGCGAAACCTGTCGCTGCTGCGGGCGGGCGACATCGGCGCGCTCGAGCGCGCCGCCCGGGCTGACAGCGCGGCCGGCCCGGCTTAAAGCTCGAGCCGAACGACAGGCGAACCGCGATGACCGACGAGACGACGGCAGAAGCCGCGCCAGACCTGACCCTCTTCCGCCATCCCTGGCGCTTCGTCACCGAGGCTCCTTCGATGCGCGCGCTCCCGCCCGGCGGGCCGCCCGAGGTCGCCTTCGCGGGCCGCTCGAACGTGGGCAAGTCGAGCCTCATCAACGCGCTGACCGGGCAGTCGGGGCTCGCCCGCACCTCCAACACGCCGGGCCGCACCCAGGCGCTCATCTTCTTCGTGCCGGACCCGCCGAACACCGATCCGGACGCCCTGCCCCCCGTCGCGATCGTCGACATGCCCGGCTACGGCTACGCCAAGGCGCCGAAGAAGACGGTCGACACCTGGAACGCGCTCATCCACGACTATCTGCGCGGGCGCGTCAGCCTGAAGCGCGTCTTCGTTCTCGTCGATTCCCGGCACGGCCTGAAGGCGTCCGACGAGACGGTCATGAACGAGCTCGACCGTGCGGCCGTGCCCTACCAGGTGGTCCTGACGAAGGGCGACAAGATCAAGGCGGCCGACCTCGAGAAGGTGCTCGCCGCGACCGGGGCGGCGATCCGCAAGCGGCCCGCCGCGCACCCGGAGATCCTCGCCACCTCCAGCGAGAAGGGCGCGGGGCTCGACGCGGTGAGGGCCGCGATCGCCGGCTTCGCGCAATGACTGCCCCCGCCGCCTCCGGCCGGATCCGCTTCCGCCGCGCGGCCGCGGAGGACCTTCCGGCGATCGTGGCGATGCTCGCCGACGATGCGCTCGGCGCCACCCGCGAGGACCCGCGCCTGCCGCTGGACCGGCGCTACCTCGACGGCTTCGCCGCGATCGAGGCCGACCCGAACCAGTGCCTTGTCGTCGCCGCCGACGGCGAGGAGATCGTCGGCACACTGCAGCTCAGCTTCGTGCCCGGCCTGTCGCGCCTCGGCATGTGGCGCGGCCAGATCGAGAGCGTGCGCATCCATCCCTCGCGGCGCGGCGCCGGCCTCGGGCGGGCCATGTTCGAATGGGCGATCGGCGAATGCCGCCGCCGCGGCTGCGGCCTGGTCCAGCTCACCACCGACAAGGCCCGCCCCGACGCGCGCCGCTTCTACGAGAGCCTCGGCTTCGTCGCGAGCCACGAGGGCATGAAGCTGTCTCTCTGATCGCCAAGCGCACGGGCCGCCCTCCTGGTTCGAGGCTCCGCTTCGCTCCGCACCTCACCATGAGGCCGGATCAAAGGCCCGCATCCGCTCCCCTCACGGCGAGGCGCGCGTGCAAAGCACACGCCTCGAACCACGCTTCTCCACCCTCATGGTGAGGTGCGCGCGTAGCGCGCCTCGAACCACGAGGGTGGCCCCGGTTCCGCTTAAGACGTGATTCAGTCCCCGGCCCGCCCCGCACGCCGCGACGAAAGCGCGGGCAGCGCCTCGTAGTCGCCGCGGATCAGGGCTTCCTTCTTGCGCCGCGACCAGCCCTTGATCTGCCGCTCGCGCGCGATCGCCTCGGCGAGGCGGTCATAGGACTCGCAGAAGAGGAGCGTGCACGGCCGCCGGCGGGCGGTGTAGCTGTCGATCGGCTCGTTGTTGTGCTCCCAGAGCCGTGCCTCCGGATCCTGGCGCGTCAGGCCGGTGTAGTAGCTGCCGTCCGAGCAGCGCAGGATGTAGACGGTGACCTCCATCGCCCCGGGCCCAGCTCCCGCACGAACGGAGAGGATGCCCGCGCGGTGAAAGCGCCGCAAGGCTCCGGGGCCGCCCTCCTGGTTCGAGGCTCCGCTTCGCTCCGCACCTCACCATGAGGGCGGATCAAAGGCCCGCATCGCTCCACCCTCATGGTGAGCTGCGCGCGCGCAGCACGCGCCTCGAACCAAGCTTCCCCGCCCTCATGGTGAGGTGCGCGCGTAGCGCGCCTCGAACCACGCTTCTCCACCCTCGGATCGACCACCTCCACCGAAAGCTTCGACCACTCAGTCTCGAAGGTCTCCATCTGCGGAGGGCTTTCGCTGCGCGCGTCGAGCCACCTTATTCGGCTGCCTCGCGATAGACGCCGCGCCATGTCGCCATGTCGATCCAATCCGCGAAACGGTCGATCCACTTCGTGAGGAATTCCTTCAGCGTCTGGTCCACGACGTTGTTCTCTTCGTCGAAGAGCTCCGGCTTGTAGGCCAAGTAGACCTCGGGCTGCCCCATCAGCACGGTGTCGACCACGACCAGCACGTGCTTGAGCGCGTTCTGTCCGGCCGCGGTGCCGATCGCGCCGGGCGAGGTGCCGATGACGGCCGCTGGCTTGCCCTTCCAGGAGTTCTGCCCCCACGGCCGCGTGCCCCAGTCGATGGCGTTCTTGATCGCGGGCGAGAAGGAGCGATTGTATTCGGGCGTGACGAAGAGGACCGCGTCCGCGTCCTCCACCTCGCGCTTCATGCGCGCGACGCTCTCCGGCGGATCCTGCCACAGGTCGTCATTGTAGAGCGGCAGGCCGCCGATCTCGACGAAGCGGCATTCCAGCCTCTCTGCGGCGAGCCGGCCAAGGCTCTCCGCGAACTTGCGGTTGATCGAGCCCGCGCGAAGCGAGCCGACGAGGACGGCGACGGTCTTCATGTTTGGCACCTCTGGTATGGAAAAGTGACTGACACTAAATTGGAGACTGTCGCTGCCGGCACAAGACGGCACTTTTTCGTTAGGGAGGAACCTTCATGAAACCGGGGGAAGATCACGTTCCCGGTCGCTGCCAGCAGGCGAACGAGGTCATCTCCCTCGTCGGCGACAAGTGGACCGTGCACATCGTCATGCTGCTGGGCGGCGGCACGCGGCGCTTCATGGAGATCAAGCGCGCCGTGGACGGCATCTCCCAGAAGATGCTGACGGCGACCCTGCGCGGCCTCGAGCGCGACGGCTACGTCCGCCGCACGGTCTTTCCCACGATCCCGCCCAAGGTGGAGTACGAACTCACCGATCTCGGTCGGGAACTCCTGGTGCCTCTCCAGGCGCTCGGATCGTGGGCGATCGAGAACCACGACCGCGTCAAGCAGGCGCGCGCGACTTATGACGCCCGCGGGTGACACCCGCGCGGACGCGTGAGCCGCTGCAGCGCCTTCTCATCGTCACGCGGAGCGGCTAAGAGGCCCCGCCCCGGAGGAACGCGATGAACGAGACGATGACGAGTGCGCAGGCCATGAGCGCGGACCAGGCCCGGCTCCTCGCCGAGGCGCTTCCCTACATGCAGCGCTACGAGAACAAGACCATCGTCGTGAAGTACGGCGGCCACGCCATGGGCAACGCCGCACTCGGCCAGGCCTTCGCCCGCGACATCGCGCTCCTCAAGCAATCCGGCGTGAACCCGATCGTGGTCCATGGCGGCGGGCCGCAGATCGGCCAGATGCTGGAGAAGATGGGCATCAAGAGCGAGTTCAAGGGCGGCCTGCGCGTCACCGACCGGCGCACCGTCGAGATCGTCGAGATGGTCCTCGCCGGCTCCATCAACAAGGAGATCGTGGCGCTCATCAACGCCGAGGGCGAGTGGGCGATCGGGCTGTGCGGCAAGGACGGCAACATGGTCTTCGCCGAGAAGGCGCGGAAGACCGTTTTCGACCCCGATTCCAACATCGAGAAGGTGCTCGATCTCGGCTTCGTCGGCGAGCCGGTCGAGGTCGACCGCACGCTCCTCGATCTCCTCGCGCGCTCCGAGATGATTCCGGTCATCGCGCCGGTCGCGCCGGGCCGCGACGGCGAGACCTACAACATCAACGCCGACACCTTCGCCGGCGCGATCGCCGGGGCGCTCACCGCGAAGCGCCTCCTGTTCCTGACCGACGTGCCGGGCGTGCTCGACAAGTCGGGTCAGCTCATCGACGAGTTGACCGTCGCGGAGGCGCACGCGCTGATCGCCGACGGCACCATCTCCGGCGGCATGATCCCGAAGGTCGAAACCTGCATCGAGGCGATCGAGCGCGGCGTGGAGGGCGTCGTCATCCTCAACGGCAAGACGCCGCACGTCGTGCTGCTCGAGCTCTTCACCGAGCACGGCGCCGGCACGCTGATGAAGCCCTGAGGCAGGCCCGGCGCCGAGGCCGCGGTCCGGGGCCCGCTCAGTATCCCATGTCGGGCACGAACAGGCAGCGCGTGCTGCTGTTCGGCTGCGAGACCCGCATGCGGCAGCGGTGATATTGCCCGTCCGGGCTCGCCTTGGCGGTGGAGAACGGGATCACCTCTCCGGTGTTCTTGACGAGCCAGCCACCGCTCGTCAGCGCGATCGTCTCCTTGGCGACGGGTTCGCAATCCTCGCCGCCGCAACACGATTTCGGGTACCAGTCGTGCGCGGCGATGGGCGCATGCGGGATTGTCAGCAGGGTGGCGGCAATCAGGGCGCGAGCGATCATGGGCGCTCCAGAGGTGCGAGAGACACGGATCGTCCCGACGGTGTCGCCGCGGGACGGGCTTCCGGGCCGCCGATGACGCGTTGCACGAAGCCCGATCGGGCTTCTGCAGGTCTCTCTCACCTCCCCCTGCTCGGTCGTTCGTCCGAGGCGCTTCGGGTCGGCGGCCGCATTGATGAACCCTGTCGGGGTTGCATTGGTTCGCCGCCCCGGCCGACCTCACGGATTCGTGACCGGCACGCGCCGAGGTGGGGCAATCTCGGCTCCGGCCCTTCGCGTGACCGAACGCCCTATCGCGCGATCCGGATCTCCGCGAGGTCGTCGCCGATTGCGGCAAAGGCATCGGCGAGGTCGGCGTCGCTCGGCGCGTGGTAGTAGAGCTGCTGGCCCTTGTCGACCGAGGCGCAATTGCGCATCAGGGTCTTCGTCGCTTCCGCGATGTTGCCGAAGGTGATCGTGTAGACGCGCACCCCGTCGGCCTTCACGTTGCCGCAGAGCGTCGCCGTCTTCGTGTCCAGCGTCGCATTGGCGTTGCGGTAGCTGCCGAGCCTGCCGTTCGAGACATAATTGTACGCGCTGTAGGTCGACTGGTTGATGGTGCGGCCGTCGGCGGTCGAGGAGTTCTCGCCGTCGGTCAGGAGCACGACGGCCTTCACGGTGTCCTCGAAGTGCTTCTGGCCCTGCGCGACCCCTTCGGTGAACGGCTCGCCGGGCGACACGACGTGCCAGCCCCAGACCAGTCCCGTCGGGATGAACGTACCCATCGCCGGCGTCGGCACCATGGTGTTGATGGCGGCGAGCAGCCCGGCCTTGTCCGTGGTCAGAGGCACGATCGGCTGCGGACAGCCGCGGTTCGGTCCCGACATGATCGGCCGAACCGTGGCCTTCCGCCAGGCCGACACCGTCTGGTACTTGGCGAGGCTCTTCTGCCGCGCCAGGTCGCTGGTCGCGGTGCTCTGGTCCTTGAGATAGTTGTTCCAGTAGCCGTCGTGCTGCTGCACGCCTCCGGACGTGCCCCCGCCGTCCGGCTCGTCCGGCCAGAACGACTGCACGAAGAGCGTGTCCGGGTTGCCCTGGCTGGGCGGGGTGTCGAGCAGGTCGTGCGGCTCCGCGCGCGCTTCCACGCAGCCCGCCCAGTCCACGCCGATCGCCTTCCGCAATTGTTCGTGCAGCCAGAAATGGCTGATGGCCTTGTTGTTCGTCTTGTCGAAATTGATGCCGTTGTACTTGGCGCGGCCGTACCAGCGGCCGGTCGCCGTCTCGTACGATCCCTTGTCGATCCAGTCCCACTTGAAGGCGGCGTTCTGGATGTTGACCGAGCCCTCGAACGGCACGAGGGCGATCTTGATGAACTCCGGGTCCTCGAGGCCCGGCTTCATCAGCGTCTCGACGAGGCTCTTCGCCGCCGCCTTGACGCCGTCCATGCGCGTGCCCCTGCCGGTGTCGCGCTGATCCATCGACCCGGTGTTGTCGAGCACCAGGGCGAGCTCGACGCGATTGGAGGAGGAAACCACCTCGACATGGACGCCGGCATTCAGGCTGGAGAGGTCGTAGCCGGTCAGGGAGGCGATCGCCAGGAAGGTCGTCTTCACCTCGGCATCCACGTCGACCACGTAGCCGTTCTTCGTTCGGACGACCGAATAGCCCTTGATGACCAGCCGGTCCGGATCGGCCCCGACATCCATGGCGGATATGCGGTCGCGGATGAAATCGGCCATCTCGGCGTCGCTGAGGCCGGCGCCATGGCGTGCCAAAGCGAGCGCAGCCGCGTCCGTCGCGTTGGCAAGCCGGCCGTGATAGTCGGAATGGCGCGCGAGATCGATGCCGCCCCCCATCAAGAGCAGGATCGGGATCATGCTGAGGGCGAAGATGATCGCGACGTTGCCGTCCGAGGAGCGGCCGTAGGCACCGAAGCGGCGGCGCGCCGAGCTGAACATGAGATCGCCTGCTGGCCTGACTGGTCCTGCACGTCTAGGCGGGAAAGGTTGCCGGCAGGGAAACGCCCGGCCGGGCCGCTGCGAAGTCGCGTTCAGGGTAAACGGATCGCGGCGCGGCGGCTGGCGCCCGTCACCTGCGGTCGAGCGCCTCCAGCTCGTCGATGAAGCCCTCGATCACCGACAGCCCCATCGTCCAGAAGCCGGGGTCGGAGGCATCGAGCCCGAAGGGCGCGAGCAGCTCCTTGTGCCGCTTCGTCCCGCCTGCCTTCAGCAAGGCGAAGTACTTGTCCTGGAACCCGGGCTCGGCGCGCTGGTAGACCGCGAACAGGGAGTTCACCAGGCAATCGCCGAAGGCGTAGGCGTAGACGTAGAACGGCGAATGGACGAAGTGCGGGATGTAGGTCCAGAACGTCTCGTAACCGTCTCCCAGCCGGATGGCCGGCCCGAGGCTCTCGCCCTGGATCTCCAGCCAGATCTCGCCGAGCCGTTCGGCGGTGAGCTCGCCCTCGCGGCGCTCCAGGTGGACGCGGCGCTCGAACGTGTAGAACGCGATCTGCCGCACGACCGTGTTCAGCATGTCCTCGACCTTGCCGGCGAGCATGATCTTGCGCTCGCGGTCGGAAGCGGCCTTCGAGAGCATCGAGCGGAAGGTCAGCATCTCGCCGAAGACGCTGGCCGTCTCTGCCAGGGTGAGCGGCGTCTGCGCCATCAGCAGCCCCTGGTTCGCGGCGAGCACCTGGTGGACGCCGTGGCCGAGCTCGTGCGCGAGCGTCATGACGTCCCGCGTCTTGCCCTGGTAGTTGAGCAGCACGTAAGGGTGCACCGAAGGCACCGTCGAATGCGCGAAGGCGCCCGGCGCCTTGCCCGGCCGCGTCGGCGCGTCGATCCAGCTTCCGTCGAAGAAGCGGGCGGCGATCTCGGCCATTTCCGGCGCGAAGCCGCCATAGGCCGACAGCACGGTTTCGCGTGCCTCGCCCCATGGCACCCGGCGCTCGAGCGTTTCGGGCAAGGGTGCGTTGCGGTCCCAGTGCTCGAGCTTGTCCTTGCCGAGCCACCGCGCCTTGATCGCGTAGTACCTGTGCGAGAGCCGCGGATAGGCCCCCTGCACGGCCGACACGAGCGCGTCCACCACTTCCGGCTCGACCCTGTTGGCAAGATGGCGCGCGGCGGCGACGTCCGTGAAGCCGCGCCAGCCGTCTGAGATCGACTTGTCCTTCGCCAGCACGTTCGTGATCAGCGTGAACAGCCTGAGATTGGCGCGGAACGTCTCGGCGAGCGCATCCGCGGCGCTCTTCCGCTTCGCCTCGTCCCGGTCGACGAGCATGTTGAGGGTGCGCTCGAGGGTCAGCGATTCCCCGCCGACCTGGAACCGCAGCGCCGCCATCGTCTCATCGAACAGCCTGTTCCAGGCGCCGCGGCCGGTCACCGACTTTTCGTGGAACAGGCGCTCGATCTCGTCGGACAGCTGGTACGGGCGCTCCAGCCGGATGTCCTCTATCCAGGGGCGGTAGCGGGCGAGCTCGGGCTCCCCCATAGCCCTTTCCACCACGGCATCGTCCAGCCGGTTGAGCTCCAGCTCGAAGAACAGGAGGCGGGTGCCGACGGTGTTCAGCTTGTCCTGCAAGTCGCCGTAGAACTTGGCCCTGGCCGGATCGCTGGTGTCGCCCGCATAGGTGAGGCTCGCATAGCTCATGAGCTTGCCGATGACCTCCTCCACGGCCTCGTAGCGCCGGATTGCGCAAGCGAGCGCCTTGCCGCCGTCGGCACCGGTCGCGAGCTCGCTCAGCTTTCCCTTGTAGTCGGCGGCGAAGGCGGAGGCGTCCTGGTCCGCCTTCTCGAGATCGGCGGCGACCTCGGGCGAATCCATCCCCGGATAGAGATCGGTCAGGTTCCAGACCGGGAGGTCGCCGAGTTCCTGGCTTTCCCTCGCCTGCGCCGCGCTGTCCGTTGCCGCCATGTGAACGCCCTTCGCCGTGCCGTGCAAAGGGCCATACATCGCCCGCCAGCCGTTCCGCCGCAACCGCCCCGGGCCACTTTGGACCGGGCGGTAAGACACCCTTAACCAAGCCGCACCACAGTGCACGGCCATGACAACGCCGAATCCGCCACGCCTCAAGAAGATCGGCACCCGGTCCAATGCCTAGCCGCATCCTGGTTCTCGACGACGATCCGGCCGAATGTCGGCTGATCGAGGAGACGGCGCGCATGCTGGGCTCCCGGGTCGAGACCGCGAGTTCCGGCGAGGCGGCGCTCGCCCGCGTCCGGCGCCCCGACGCACCGGCCGTTTCGGTGGTCGTGCTGAGCCCTTCGGCGCTAGAGCCCGATGGATTCGGCATCCTGCCGAGGCTCGGGGCGAGCCCTGCCAATCCGGCCGTGATCGTGCGGGCCGATCAGCCGGGCGGCGAATCGGCGCTCGCCGCCATGCGCGCCGGCGCGTTCGACGTCCTCGTCAAGCCGTCCTCCCCGGCCCGCGTGCGCACCTCGCTCGCGAACGCCCTGCGGCTGGCCGCGCTCACCGACGAACTCGCCCGCACGCGCTGTACGCGCACCGGCACCCTCACCTTGTGCGACCTGATCTGCCGCGCGCCCGCTATGGAGCGCATTGTCGATCTCGGCGAACGCGCCGCCCGCTCCTCGATCCCGGTGCTCATCGAAGGCGAGGCAGGCGTCGGGAAGGAGACGCTTGCGCGGGCGATCCAGGGCAGTTCCAACCGCCGCTCGCGGCCCTTCGTCCGCGTGAGCTGCGGCGGCGTCTCGGAAGCTCTCCTGGAGAGCATGCTCTTCGACGGGGAAACGAGCGCACCGGCCGGGATGCCGGAGCGCAGGCTCGGAAAGTTCAGGGAAGCGCAGGGCGGCACGCTCTTCCTCGAAGAGGTCGCCGATCTCGGCACCGAAGGACAGGCGCGACTGCTCCGCCTGTTGCAGGACGGCGAGATCGACGGTCCCGGGCCGTTGAAGGTGGATGTCCGCCTCATCGCGGCCACCAGCCGGCGCCTGCTCGATCTCGTTTCGCATGGCGCGTTCCGGGAAGACCTCTTCTACCGCCTGAACATCCTGCCGATCAGGCTTCCGCCGCTTCGGGAGCGGCGCGAGGACATTCCCGCGCTCGCCGAGGATTTCCTCGCCCGCTTCGCAGCCGAGGAGGGCAAGCGCGGGATCGCCGGCTTCGCCGACGAGACGATGGACGCGCTCGTCGCCTACGATTGGCCGGGCAACATCCGCCAGTTGCAGAACGCCGTGTTCCGCGCCGTCCTGCTCAGCGAAGGCGGCATGCTCCGCCCGGACGACTTTCCGCAGGTCGCGGAGCATCAAGGCAGCAGCGCGCACGACGAAGTCGCCCCGCGGCCGCCCGCCTTTTCCAGCGCTTCGTCCGCCTCTGTTGCCGAGAGGCGACAGCACGGGCCCCATTCGCATCGCGGCCTCCGGCCGGCGCTCGTCCAGGCTGACGCCGGTCCGGCACAGCGTTATGGTCTTGCCCGGCTCCTGGACGAGCGCGGCGAGATCCGCCGCTTCGATGCGCTGGAGGAGGAGGTGATCCGTTTCGCGCTCGGTCATTATCGCGGACGCATGAGCGAAGTCGCGCGCCGGCTCGGCATCGGCCGCTCGACGCTCTATCGGAAGTTGAAGGACTACGGGATCGACACCGAGGCTTCTGTGGCGCCGGATGGGCGAACCGCCCCCGAGCTCGCAGTGGTCGAGCAGTAGGATGGCAATGAGACAGTCTGCCCTCTTGGCCGCAAGCGCCGCCCTCCTGGCGTTGACCAGCGCTGGCTTCGCCAAGCCGACGGACGTTGCTCTCGCCGTTCCGAATGCGCCGGCCGAGGCGCCGGTCCTCGACGGGACTGCGATGTCGGAGCAGGCCGAACTGGTCTGGTCGCTGCTCGAAGGCCGCACGGAACCGCGCGACCGCATCGAGCGCGAAATCCTCGCGAACGTGCGCGCGTTCTACAAGGCCAGGCGCTTCGAGCCCGCCTGGATCGTGGACCGCAAGGCGACGCGGAACGCGAAGGCGCTGGTCGCCCGGATGTCCCGGGCGGCCGAAGACGGCCTCGACCCGAGCGCCTACGCGACGCCGCCGGTCCACTTCTTCGCGCTGAAGGATCCGCAGGTCGCCGCCCAGGCCGACATCGCGATCACCCTGGCCGCCGCCCGCTTCGTCGCGCATCTCGCCGCCGGTCAGCTCGTTCCGTCGAGCCTCGGCGAGGGCTTGAGCCAGAAGCCCGAGCGGCCCGACCTCGCGGCTGCGCTGGCGCGGCTCGTGGCGGCGGACGATGCCGCCCTGGCGGTCGAGGCATTGGAGCCGCCGCATCCGGAATACAGGGCGCTCAAGGCGGAACTCGCGCGGTTGCGCGCGGCCCCGGCAGAGGCGGAGACCGTCGAGATCCCGCCCGGGCCGGCCTTGAAGCTCGGCGGCCGCGGGGAGCGCGTGGCGCTGCTGCGCGCGCGGCTGGCTTTGCCGGGCGCCCAACCGTCGGACGAAGCCGTTTTCGACGACGCCCTACTCGCGGCGGTGAAGACGTTTCAGGCGCGGCACGGCCTCAACGCCGACGGCGTGGTCGGCGCCGCGACCCTCGCAAGGCTCAATTCGGTCAGCCGCGATGCCGAGATCGGTGCGCTCATCGTCAACATGGAGCGCTGGCGCTGGATGCCGCGCGACCTCGGCAGCTTCCACGTCTTCGTGAACGTGCCCGAATTCGTCGCGCGCGTCCGCAAAGACGGGGAGACCGCGTTCCGCACCCGCGTCGTCGTCGGCACCCCGACGAACCAGACTCCGCTCTTCTCCAACGCCATCGACCATCTGGTGGTCAACCCGTACTGGAACGTTCCGACCTCCATCCTCAGCAAGGAGATGCTGCCGGACATCCAGGCCGATCCCGGCGGCTACTTCTCGCGGCGCGGCTATCAGGTGCTGGCCCGCGCCGGCGGCCAGATGCGCGTCGTCAGGCCGGACACGATCGATTGGACTGCCATCGACGTGCGCAGCCTCCGGGTCCGGCAGCCGCCGGGCGAAGCGAACGCGCTCGGCCGGATCAAGTTCATGTTCCCGAACGAGCACGCGGTCTACCTGCACGACACGCCGCTGAAGAAGCTGTTCGAGCGCGACGCCCGCGCCTTCAGCCATGGCTGCGTGCGCGTCGACAACCCGCTCGCCTTCGCCGACGCCGTCCTGGTCGACGAGGCGGAATGGAACTCGGACCGGCTGCAGAAGCTCTACGGCGGACCCGAGCGGCGCATCAATCTTTCCCGGTCGATTCCGGTGCATCTCGCCTACTTCACAATGGCCGTGGACGGCGAGGGCGTGTTACATCGCTACAGCGATCTGTACGGAATCGACGCGAGGATGCAGAAGGCACTGGGAAATTCGACGGAATGGTGATCTTCGTCCAATTTCCGCCACGAGCTGACACTTAGGGTGCGTAAGCGACGCAGGGGAAGTCACCTTACCGGGGGGAACGGGGCGATCCCAAAACAAGGGCATTCCGCGGTTGGAACACATGGCCTCTAGACCATCGGCGGGCCTGCGCGCCCGCATCGCGGTCGGCACACTCTGCGTGCTGATCCTCGCCAGCCTCTCCGGCTACGCGGCTGCCCGGGAGGGAGATCGCACGATCAAGCTCTACTATACCCACACGGGCGAGAAGGGCGAATTCACGTTCAAGCGAAACGGCCGTTACGACCGTGCCGAGCTCGAGCGGCTGAACCGCTTCCTGCGCGACTGGCGCCGCGGCGAGCCGACGCGGATGGATCCGCAGCTCTTCGACCTGATCTGGTCGGTCTACCAGCGCCTCGGCACGAACCAGTACATCCACGTCGTCTCCGCCTACCGCTCCCCCGCCACCAACAGCATGCTGCGCTCGCGCAGCCGGGGCGTTGCCAAGAACAGCCAGCACACCCAGGGCCGGGCGATGGACTTCTTCATTCCCGGCGTGCCCTCCTCGAAGATCCGGGAACTCGCGCTGCGCATGCAGGTCGGCGGCGTCGGCTACTACCCCACCTCCGCATCCAAGTTCGTCCATCTCGACACCGGCAGCGTCCGGCATTGGCCGCGCATGACGCGGCAGCAGCTCCTCGCCCTCTTCCCGACCGGCGAGACGATGTACATCCCGAGCGACGGCAAGCCGCTGCCCGGCTTCGAGCGGGCGCTCGCCAAGTACGGCAAGTCGAAGTCGACCGCCCTCGCCTATCTCGATGCCAAGGCGAGCGGCGGCTCCTCAGGCGGTACGCTCGCCGGCTGGCTCGGACGCGTGTTCAGCGGCGGCGCCGACGAGGAGGAGGACACCGAGATCTCCCGGCAGCCGAGCCGCGGCGTGCCGGTCCGCACGGCTCCGTCCGAGGAGCCAAGAGTCCTGGTCGCATCGGCGCCCGCCCGGCAGCAGGCGCCGGCCGCAGCCCGCGTGCAGCAGCCGACGGCGCAGGTGCCGCAAGTTGCGGTCGCCGAAGCCGCGACCGCACCGCTGCCGAAGGCCGTGCCGGTCAAGACGCGCGACATCGTGCTCGCCTCGCTCACCCCGGCGGCGGCACCGGTTCCGGCGGATCTCCCGCAGCAACCCGCCGCGCTCGCAGCAGCCGCGCCGGCAGAGGCGCCGGATGCAGCCGCCGTCCTTGCCTACGCTCCCACCCCGAAGGGCCGGCCCGGCGTGAGCGCCGGCCAGCCCGCGCCTATCCCGGCGGCGGAGGCGAACCAGGTGGCGGCCCTGATCGGGAACGCGGTACCTGCCTCCGAGCGCTTCGAAGTGGCGTCCCTTCCAAGTGCTGACGACAGCGCCGCACTGGACGCAGTCCTGAAGGCGGCCCAGGGACTCCGCACCGGTGCGCCGGACAGGCCCGTGATCGAGGCGAGCTCCGCCGTCGCCGCCGCGAGCGCGCTCGGTGGCCGCTCACCCTTCCAGATGCCGGTCGCCCACCCCGGCTATCAGCTCGCTTACGCCGCGGCGGTGGAGCTGGAGGCGGATCAGGTGGCCCATCCCACCCCGCGTATGCGCCCGGCTCTGAAAGAACCGAGCACCACCGGGGCCGTCTCGCCCGTCCTTGCAGTGACGGTCGCCGCCGAGCCGACCAACGCGGGTCGTGCGCAGACGGTCGCGCATCTGGCCGATCCTGCGCCGGTCCGCTCCCCTGCGGCCGACGCCGCGCCCGAGCATGTGAGCGCGGTGCGCAGCCTGATGGCGAGCGCGACCACGCGCACCAGGGCATTCGCCCAGTTCGCCATGCCGAAGCCCGTCGCCCGCTCCGGCCTCTTCGCGGTCCCCGCGTCGGCTTCGGGCGTCCTCGGAGGCGCATCGGCGGGATCCCTGCGCACCGACCGCTTCTCCGGCGCGAGCCTCGACACGTCGGAATCGGGCTCCGCCTCGTCGACCGCCCACTTCGCCAGCCTGCGCTGACGCAGGGCGTTCGAGCACCGGCCGTGCATCCGGCCGGTGCTCGCTGTCACCGCGGCGCACGTTTGCGTGTGCCGCTGGCGCTTGCTGGGCCACAGGGGTAATAGTCCCCGCAACGCCATTCCTCCTTTCGGCGCAGCCATGTCGAGCGTCGACAGCCCCTACCAGCATCTGCCGCGCCGCGGCCTCCCCACCGGAACCGTGCCGGCGCTGGTCGCAGTCGGCGCCGCACTCGGCACCGCGGTGATCGTGGTCGGCCTCTCGCAGCGGAGCGGGCCGGCATTCTTCCTCACCCCGGTCGTGGGCTTCGCCCTGCTCGCCGCGCTCATGGCGCCGCGACTGCCGGAGCACCATCGGCATCAGACCTTCGGCACCCCGAACGCGATCACTCTGGTGCGGGCGGCCGTCGCCCTGTTCCTCGCCGGCGCGCTTTCCGACCATGCATTCGGCAAAGGGAGCATCCCCCCGTCCACGCTTTGGACGGTCTTCGCCCTCGCCGCCATTGCCTTCTCGCTCGACGCCATCGACGGTCCGATCGCGCGCCGCTTCGGCCTCGCCAGCGCGTTCGGCGCGCGCTTCGACATGGAAGTGGATGCCTTTCTCGTGCTCGTCCTCACCGGATGGGCGGCGGAGACGGAGAAAGTCGGCCCCTGGGTCCTCGCCATCGGCCTGATGCGGTATGCCTTCGTCGCTGCGGGCGCGGTGCGCCCATGGATCGCGCGCCCCCTGCCGCCGTCGTTCCGGCGAAAGGCGGTGTGCGTGCTGCAGTTCTTCGTCCTTCTCGCCGTTCTTGCCCCCGCAGTTCCCGCCGGCGCGGCGGCCGTGATCGCGGGTATCGGGCTCTTGCTTCTCGCCTGGTCGTTCGCCATCGACGTCGGCTGGGGATGGCGGCACGGGCGGGCCGTACCCCGCGAGGCCGGGTGAGCCCGCTGCACCGTCATGCACGGGCCCCGGGCGTGGCCGCAGGCTTCGACGCGATGGCTTTCGCCGGCCTGCTGCGCTCGCTCGCCCTCTATTACGGCGTTCCCGGCAGGAACCGCCGGCTGCGCGCGTTCTATGCCGGGCTCGTTCGGCCGGGTGACCTCGTCTTCGACATCGGCGCGCATGTCGGCAACCGGACGCGCGCGCTTCACGCGGTCGGGGCGACCGTCATTGCCGTCGAGCCCCAGCCGCTCCTCGCTGGATGCCTGCGGCGCACCTTGCCGGGCAATCGGATCGTCCTCGTCGAGCACGCGGTTGGTGGCTGCGAGGGCGAAGCGACCTTGCTGATCTCCCGGCGCCACCCGACCGTCTCCACGGCCGATCCCGCCTTCCCGGACGCTGTCGGGACGACGGCCGGCTTCGAGAAGGTCCGCTGGGATCGCAGCGTCACGGTCCCGATGACCACGCTCGACCGGCTCGTCGCAACCTATGGGCGCCCGGCCTTCGTGAAGATCGACGTGGAAGGGCTCGAGGCGGACATTCTCGGCGCGCTCTCCGCGCCCGTACCGCTCCTCGCCTTCGAATATCTTCCCGCCGCGCCCGAGGTCACGGCGGCCTGCCTCGATCGTCTGGGGAGCCTCGGCGCCTACCGGCTGAACGCCGTCGTCGGCGAGGACCACCGCTTCGTCTGGCCGGATTGGGTCGATCCGGCCGAGGCCGCGGCACGCATGCCGGCTTTGTGCCGCTCCGGCCGTTCGGGCGATCTCTATGCGCGGCTCGTCCAATGAGGGCTCGTGCCCCTTGGGCGGCGCCGTCGGCGCGGAGATCGTCGTGGCTCATCCCGGCAAGGCATCGGGAGGGGCCGGCATGACCAACGGTCCGGCGCGCCTGCGCGGTGCGGCCCTCACGCTCGCGGCGGCCCTTGCCGTCCTTGCCGCCCTTGGTCTGCCCAACGACGCCGCGCGCCTCCTGGAGCCCGGTACGACGGCTTTCCCCCTGGAGTTCCCGCTGCTCGTGCTGCTGCTTGCCATCCTGCCGGGGCGCGGGGGACGCGTCGCGGCGCGCGTGGCCGGGCTGGCGCTGACTGCAATGGTGCTCATCAAGCTTGCAGACATGGCGAGCCACGCTGCCTATGGCCGCCCCTTCGAGCCGGTCTTCGATGTCCATCTCCTGCCGGCGGCGTGGAATCTCGCATCGGGCGCGATCGGAGTGCCTGCCGCGGCCGTCGTCCTTGCTGGCTCCGTCCTCCTCGCCGCGATCGGCGGCGCCCTCCTGGTCGTCGCGGCGGGCCGGCTGAATGCAGACCTCTCCGGGTCACGCCGCGTGGTCGCGCCGTTCGCCGTGGCCGTGCTCGCCGTGACAGCGTTCGCACCGTTCTCATCGGCGGACGCCAGCCGCCTTGTCGCCCGCCACGCCGCAACCGCTTGGGCGAGCCTGCACGACCTCGCGGCGTTCCGCGCCGAAGCGGCCGACGAACCCTTCGGCGACGTCCCCGACGCAGGGCTCCTCGGCAGGCTCGACGGCAAGGACGTGCTGTTCGTGTTCGTGGAATCCTATGGCCGCAGCGCGCTCGAGGGCAGCGATCATGCTGCGCCCGTGCGCGCCACCCTCGCATCGGCCGAGGACACGATGGCGCGCGCCGGTTTCGCGTCGGCGTCCGGCTGGCTCGCTTCGCCGACCGTCGGCGGCCAGTCCTGGCTCGCCCATGGCACGTTCCTGTCCGGCCTCAGGATCGACAACCAGCGCCGCTACCTGCATTTGGTGACGAGCGCGCGCGCGACGCTCGTCTCGGACTTCCGCCGGGCGGGCTGGCGTACGGCGGCCGCGGTCCCGGCCATCCGCATGGCGTGGCCCGAGGCGGCCTTCTTCGGCTACGACGCGATCTACGACGCCCACGGGCTCGGCTACGCAGGCGAGCCGTTCAACTGGGTCACGATGCCGGACCAGTACACGCTGAAGGCGTTCCAGGAACGTGAACTGGCCGGCCCCGGCCATAAGCCGCTGATGGCGGTCCTCGCCCTCATCTCGAGCCACGCGCCGTGGACGCCCATCCCGCCCGTCATCGACTGGGAGGCGGTCGGCGACGGCAGCGTGTTCAATCGCTGGGCCGGCTCGGGCGACCCGCCAGAGGTCGTCTGGCGCGATCCCGAGCGCGTTCGCGCGCAGTACCGCCTTTCCATCCGGTACGTGCTCGATACGCTCGCGAGCTTCGTGGCCCGCCACGGCGATCCGAACCTCGTCCTGATCGTGCTCGGGGATCACCAGCCCGCGCCGCTCGTCACCGGCAGGGATGCCGGGCGGGACGTGCCCGTCCATGTCATCGCGAAGGATCCCGAGATCGTGCGCGCTGCGGAAGCCTGGGGCTTCGCGCCGGGGCTCATCCCGGCAAGCGACGCCGCGACCCTCCCGATGGAGGCGATGCGCGGCCGAATCCTCGAGACCTTCACACCCGAGGGATCGCCGGGCTCGGCGGGTCCCGCCGATTATTCCGCCGCCGCAAGGTCCGGGTCGTCCCCGAGCGCGATGAGGTGACCCGCGCGCTCCGACTTGGTCCGGAGGTAGCCGCGGTTCTCGGCGGTCACGGCGCCGAGGATCGGCGTGCGGCTGACCACCTCGATGCCGGCGTCGCGCAGGAAGGCGACTTTGGCGGGGTTGTTCGTGAGGAGGTCGACGCGTTCGACGCCGAGGCCCCGGAGCATCGCCACCGCGGCCTCGTAGCGGCGCGCATCAGCTTCGAAGCCGAGCATGGCGTCGGCGTCGATCGTGTCGAGGCCGAGGTCCTGGTGGAAATAGGCGTGCATCTTGGCGGCAATGCCGGTGCCGCGGCCTTCCTGGTCGAGATAGAGGAGGACGCCGCCGCCGCGCTCGGCGAGTGCCCGGAGCCCCTCCCGGAGTTGATCGCCGCAATCGCATTTGAGGGACCCGAACAGGTCGCCGGTGATGCAGGAGGAGTGAAGCCGCACAGGCACCGTCCCGGCAAGGTCGGGATCGCCCACGATCACCGCGAGCTGGTCGCGCTGGGCAAGTCCGCCGCGGAACACAACGAAGGTCGTATCGCCTGCCGCCGCGAGCGGAACCCGGGCGCGGCTCACCTCTTCGAAGAGCCGGCCTGCGCCGGCGCGTGCGGCCTCCAGGTCGCCGTTGCCGAGCGTCAGCATCCCGCTTCCGACCGCGGCCCGCGTTTCAACCGGCGCGACGATCACGGCCGGCAGGAGGAGCGCGAGGCGGGCGAGCTCGCTCGCCGCCGCGCTCGTCGCGCTGGCCTCTCGCGCCCGTTCGAGCGGCTCGCGCGGCACGTCGGCTACCAGGCCGTAGCCAATGAGGACGGCCGCCTCGCGATCGAGCCCCGCAAGCGGCACGAGCGCGCCTTCCGGGCGCGCCAGCCCGAGCAGGTTGGCGCGCGCCGGCGTCAGGTGGACGGCATGCGCGTCACCCGCCAGGCGCGCGAAGCGCTCATAGGACGCCGGCGTCGTCGAATCGAGCGGGAGGATCGCAAGCGGGCCGGATTCGCCGGTGAGGAGGACGGGGCGCCCGGCCCTCAGCTCGGCAACGGCGCGCTCCACCCGGACTTCGGGGCGGTCGCCAAACCCCTCGCAACTCGTCATGTGCGCTCACCTGCACTCGTGCCGTTTCGCTCCTGCGCTACATTTGCGGGAAGAGGCGCTTTGACAAGTCTCAATTCCGCGAGGAAGCTGACCGCGCATGCATCTTGCGAGAGAGCCCGTCGCCGTCACGACGAGGGTCTGGGCCTGGCTCCTGGACCGGCGCGGGCGCAATCCGGACGAGCCGCCGGCATCCTGGACCGTCGGCGAACGCATGGCCGCAGCCTTGTACGGCCCGCTGGCCGGGCCGGCCGGAACGCCCTTCGTTCTGGCCCAGGTCGGGCAGTCGCTCGACGGCCGGATCGGAACGCCGTCGGGCGATTGCCGCGACGTCTCCGGCCCCGACGGCCTCGCCCATCTGCACCGGCTGCGGGCGCTCGCCGATGCGGTGATCGTCGGCGCCGACACGGTGCTCTCGGACGATCCGCGGCTGACCGTGCGGCTCGCCGCGGGCCCCGATCCGAGCCGCGTCGTTCTCGACCCGAGCGGGCGTGTCCCGGGCGATGCCCGGATCTGGGCACCCGGCCCGCGCCGGATTGCGATCCAGACCGTCGACGCCGCGCGACCGGAGGGCGTCGAGGTCGTCAGGCTTCGTCCCAACGGCAGCGGCAGGATCGATCCGGGCGAGATCCTGGAAGCGCTTCGCGGGCGCGGGCTCGGCCGGATCCTGATCGAGGGCGGGGCGCGGACGATCGCCGCCTTCATCGACGCGGGCCTCGTCGACCGCCTCCACGTGGCAGTCTCCGCGAAGATCATCGGCTCCGGCCCGTCCGGCCTTGCCCGCGCGCCGATCAATGCGCTCGCGGACGCGATAACGCCGGAGGCGACCGTCTATGCGCTCGGCAGCGACATCCTGTTCGACTGCACCTTCGCGCGATGCGCCGACGACCGCCGCGGCCGACCGCTAGCGCGGAACGGCGAGAAGGTCCTGGTGCCCGATGCGGATCGTGCCGTGCGGCGCTGAGGCGAGGCGCGCCGAAAGCCACAGCTCGGCGTCGCCGGCGGCATCGAGGTGACTGCGCGCCGCACCCGCGACGCCGCGCAGGAGGTCCGTCGTAAGCGCGAGGTCGCCCGCCCCCAGGATCCAGGGGCTCGCAGCCACCCGGACGGAATACCCGGAGCGGCGGAGGGCGCGGGCGAGCACGTCGGCCGCTTCCGGACCGAGGGCCGGGCCGAACCCCTTGTCCTCCCGCTGATCGGCGTTGAAGGCCGTGCCGACCCGCTCGTCAAGGGGATGGCCGGGGTCTAAGGCCATCGCGCCGGTGTAGGTGAGCGCGGCATAGAGCGGCAGCCGATGCGCTGCGAGGATGGAGACGAGAGCCTCCACCCACGCGTCCGACACGAGGTCGAACAGCGCCGAGGCCGTCACGAGCGCGACGCCGTCGAGCGGGAGGCCGGCGCCGCCATCGGGGGCGAGGCGGGCGAGATCACGCGCGAACGTCGCGGCGCCCGGCGTCCGCCGCCCCGCCTCCCGCAGGAGATCCGGGTCGTGGTCGACGAAGCGCCAGGTGATGCCGGCGCCGCAATAGGGGCCGAGGGCGCGCGCGGTGGCGCCCGTCCCGCTGCCGAGATCGAGGACCACCGCATCGTCCGCGCGCGCAACCAGCGCGGCCGCCGCCCGAAGCAGGCCCTCGTCGCGCGCGGCGCGATCCGCCGGCTCGCGGAGATCGAGCCACTGCCTCGAGAACCCGCTCATTGCAGCATCGACCGCAGCACCTGGCCGACGATCGCCGCCGTCTCCGTCCAGGTGGGAAGCCTTGCTCCGGCCGAACACGCCCGCGCCGCATGGGCACGCCGCTCGACCGGATCGGCGATGAGGCGCCGCATCGCGGCGGCGAGCGCGTCGACGTCGTCGACGGGAACGAGGATGCCGGCGCCTTCCGGCACGACCTCCGGAACCGCGCCGGCCTGGCAGCCGATCACCGGCAGGCCCTGCGACAGCGCCTCGGCGAAGACCATGCCGTAGCCCTCGTAGCGGCTCGGCAGCACGAAGAGATCGGCCTCCGCCATGCGCTGGCGGGGGTCGTCCTCGACGCCCAGGAACGCGACGCGGCCGGACAGGCCGAGCCGTTCGGACCGGCGGACGAGGCCGCCCGCCCAGTCGGGATCGGCTTCCGGGCTCCCGACGATCCTGCAGGTCCAGTGAAGGTCGGCGATCCGCGCCAGGGCGTCGAGGAGGACGTCGTGCCCCTTGCGCGGAATGAGCGATCCGACGGCGATGAGCACCGGCGGCTCGTTCCCGCCCTCCGCCCGAGGGCCGGGATCGGTTCCGGGCGGCGCGACGGCGATCTTGCCGGCCGGCACCGCGTAGCCGGAGACCAGAAGCTCCGCCGTCGTCCGGGACGTGGCGATCACCCGCCGGGCGGCGGCCAGCGCCCGGCGCTCCGACGCGGCGAACCGCTCCTGTTCCCCGGCGCCGAGACCGGTCTCCAATGCGAGCGGATGATGGACCAGCGCGACGAGCGCCAGCCGCTCGCCTTCGGCCACGGCGATGTGGTCCATGGCGCCGAAGGCGAGGCCGTCGACAAGCACGACCGAGCCGTCCGGCCGGTTCGCGAGCGCGCCACGCGCCTCCGCCTCGTCCGCTTGGCTCGGCCGCGGATAGCCGGCCGGCAGCCGGAGATGATCGACCGGCAGACCGATCAGGCGCAATTCGGCCAGCAGCCTCCTGTCGTAGCCGTAGCCTCCGGTCAGCTGCGCGATGTCCCCGGGAACGGCGAAGATGACCCGGCCTCCGCTCAAAGATCGGCCTCGTACCAGCCGCGCGCGACATGGCTCTCGTGGAGCGTCACCCTGAGCCGCCGGATCCGCCCGCCGCCCGCGCCGAGATCGCCCGCCCGGATCGCCTGCGCCAGCCGGTCGAACACGTGCTTCGCCAGCACCTCGGTCGTCGTCACCTTGCCGGCGAAGGTGGGCTCCGCGTCGAGATTGCGGTAGCGCAGCGGCGCCAGCGCGTCGGCGAGCGCCTTGGTGGCGAGGCCGATGTCGACGGCGAGCCCATCCTCGTCGAGCTCGGCGGTGAAGAAGGCGGCGTCCACCACGAAGGTCGCGCCGTGCATCGCCTGCGCGGGCCCGAAGACCGGCCGCGGCAGGCTGTGGGCGATCATCACGTGGTCGCGGACTTCGACGGCGAACATGGCGGTTCCTCGGCGGATGTCAGTAGCGGATGCGGTGGAGCAGCGTGTCCGGCGCGGCCAGGATGCCGCCATAGTCGGACGGCAGGTCGGCGAAGCGCGTCTCGCCGCTGACGAGCACGTCGAGCGCCTCGTCCGCAAGGAGCCGCATGGCCGTTTCCAGCCGGCGCCGGTTCGTCCAGCGCGCCCGCCGCGCCGGCGGAACGGAGCCGACCTGCGACGTGACGAGCGAGAGCCGCCGCGCATGGAAGGCCTGGCCGAGCGGCAGCGCCGGGGCCGCGTCGCCGAACCAGCTCGCCTCGACCACACGCGCCTCGAAGCCGGCCGCGCCGAGCGCGCTGCGGAGCCCGGCCTCGCTCGCGCTGGCATGGACGACCACGTCGAAATCGTCGCCGAGCTCGGCTGGCGCGGCGAAGCCCGCCCCGAGCGTCCGCGCCGGCCCCGCCCGCGCGGCGTCGACGTCCGCCACCGTCACGTCGGTTCCAGGGATGCGGGCGGAGAGCCGCGCCGTCAGCAGGCCGACGAGCCCGCCGCCGATGATGGCGACCCGGTCTCCCGGTGCGATCCCGGCATCCCACACGATATTGAGCGCGGTCTCCATGTTCGCGCCGAGCACCGCGCGCTCGACCGGCACATCGGCCGGGACGGCGATCGCGGCCTCCGCCGGGATCACGAAGCGATCCTGGTGCGGATGGAGCGCGAAGACGGTGCGGTCGCGGAGGTCCGCCGCGCCGTCTACGACGCGGCCGACGGCGGCATAGCCGTACTTCACCGGAAACGGGAACGTGCCGCCCTGGAACGGGCAGCGCATCCGGTCCCGCTCCGTCTCGGGCACCCTGCCCTCGTAGACGAGCCGCTCCGTCCCGCGGCTGATCGCGGAGACGAGCGTCTCCACGAGGAGTTCGCCTTCGCCCGGCGGCCTCAGCGCCTCGCCGCGAAGCTCCGCCCGCTCCGGCCCGACCACCCAGAGCGCGGTCGCGTCGCGCCCACGCGTTCGGGCGCCCGTCACAGCATCCTGTGGAGCGTGGCGTCGCGGCGAAGCACGTGATGCTTCAGCACGCCGCCGAGATGCAACGCCACAAGCGCCAGGATCATGTAGCCGAGCACGGCGTGCACGACCGAGAAGTACGGCGCGATCTCCGGCGACTTCCCGATCGGGCTCGGGATCGGCACCAGCCAGAACCATTCGAGCGGGAAGCCGTGCGCGTTGGTGGCGAGGAATCCGGTGATCGGCATGAGGAGAAGCACGACATAGAGCGACCAGTGAACGGTGGTCGCGAGCCGGTGTTCCCAGGCGGGCATCGGCAGCGGCGGCGGCGGCCGGTGCACGAGGCGCACCGCCCAGCGCGCCAGCATCAGCCAGATCACCAGGAAGCCCAGCGATTCGTGGATCATGTAGAAGGTGAGCTTCACGTCCTCCTTCACGAACTTGATGACGGCGCCGAACGGCAGCACGACGAGCACGAGGAGCGCGATCGTCCAGTGCAGCGCGCGCGCCGCAGCGGAATAGCGGGGCGTGACCTCCGGCACGGCGGTCCGGCTCATCGGGCGCCTCCCTGCCCGGCTCGGGACGTTCGCTGGCGCCGGGCGCGCTCAGGGTTCCCCCTGCGCCGTGCGCCCGTCAAGGGCAATGCGCGCGAGGACGCTCCCGGCGCCGCACGCAAGGGTGCCGGGGCAGCCGTGTCAGAATGGCGTCTTCGTGATTTTCCCGCTCGATTCGACGAACCAGCGCTCGCTCGGCATCGGCTCGCCGCGCAGCCGCGCCTCGGTCCAGTCCGCCATCAGCGTCTGCGGGTGGGGGCCGTTATTGGCGGCGGGTCCCCGGATCGAATGGCGCGAGCCCTCGTAGACGACGAGCTGCTTCGGCCCGGAAAGACGTTCGAAGAGGCGCTCTGTGTGCTCGAAAGGGCTGAGCTCGTCCGCCTCCCCGGCAAGGCACAGATAGGGGCAGGCCACCCGGCCGACGTCGTGCTCCCAGGTGAGCGTCCTGATGAAATCGTCGAAGGCGTCCTCGTCGGTGAAGCCTGCCATGTACATGAAGCGCATCTTGAAGGTGGGCGAAGCCTCCTCGAAGATCGTGTGGAAGCCCGGCTCGTGGCACGTCGCGCTCACCGCACAGGAGCGGAACCCGGGGTGCGAGGCGGCGAGGATCGTCCCGAAGAACGATCCGAAGCTCCGTCCCGTGATCCCCACCCGCTCGGGATCGATCTCCGGCCGGGCCGACAGCCAGTCGAACACGGCCGGTCCCGTGGCGCGCCAGTTCTCGAGGCTCACATGGATGCCGAGGACGGGGCTCTCGTATTGCCCCGGCCCGTCGAGCGCGAGCACCGCCATGCCCCGCTGCAGCATCGGGTCGCCGTAGAGCTGGACGATGCCTTCCTTGAAGGAATCCATGCCGGGGATCGCCACCACCAGCGGCAGGCGTCCCTCGCGGTGGCCCGGCGGCAGGTGCAGCCAGGCCGGCAGCTGCTTGTCGCCGAGCGGGATGGAGACCGCCTCGACATGATGGTCCGCGAGCCTGGCATAGGCCGTGTAGCAGGCCCGCTTGCGCTCGTTGTAGCGAAGGTTCGTGGCGTTGTTCTCTTCGAGCGGCCACTGCGCAGCGCCCCAGTGGACCGCCGCGATGAAATAGTTGTTGCGGGCTGTGACCGTCTGCCGGGCTTCCTCGGCCGCGACGGCCTTCGCCTCCCGCTTCTTCGCCATCGCCTCGAAGGCCGGCGCGCAGTCGGCGTACTTCTTCACCTGCTGCCGGATCGTCGCGAAGTCCGGCGCGGCCTCCATCCCGCAGGGCGCATTGAGATAGGTCGAGCGCGGCTGGTCCCAGTCGATCCCGTTCGCCTCGATGACGTTGT
Source organism: Faunimonas sp. B44 (assembly GCF_052655945.1). Lineage (NCBI taxonomy): Bacteria > Pseudomonadati > Pseudomonadota > Alphaproteobacteria > Hyphomicrobiales > Afifellaceae > Faunimonas > Faunimonas sp. B44. The sequence continues at coordinate 40,161 of NZ_JBQYEX010000012.1, forward strand.
CGACGAGCCAGCGCTGCGCCGCCCAGCGTCGCGTGTGCGGCCTCGACGGCGCGGCCTTCAGCCCGGCACGCCCACCCTGCGCGATGTCGTTCACTGCTTCCCTCCCGGTTTCTGTCCCCTTGTCCGGATATCCCTGCCGCCGCCGGGCCGGCAAGCGCAAGCCCGGATCCGGCACCGGAACGGGAGAAACGGGAGGCCGGTGCGCGGAACGCCCCGGTTCGGCAGGCGGATCGCGCCTCGGGGGTCGCCCGCTATTCGGCAGCCTCGCGCACGCCGCTGCCGGGTATCATGCCGAGCGCCTGCATGTAGAGTTCGAGGATCGCCTCCTCCTCCTCGCGCTCGGCCGCATCCTTCTTGCGCAGCGCGATGATCTTCCTGAGCGCCTTGGTGTCGAAGCCGTTGCCCTTGGCCTCGGCATAGACGTCCTTGATGTCGTCCTGGATGCCCTTCAGCTCCTCGGAGAGCCGCTCGATGCGCTCTACGAAGGAGCGGAGCTGGTTGGCTGCGGATTCATTCGGGTTCAGTGAGTCCATGCCATCATCCTCTCGGCGCGGTTCGCCCGCGCATGGCCTTGAACCACCCGCGTGCCGAAAGCCGGCCGCGTCGTCAACGGGACCTTTCCGCCATCCTCATCTTTGCAAGAAAGCTGTGTCAGTCGTGCCGCGGACGGTTGACTTCGAAGGCGGCGAGGCTGTCGGCCGACGCGGCCGCCTGGTTCTTCTCCTTCCAGATCTCGTACGGCATTCCGTAGACGATCTCGCGGCTCTCCTCCTTCGTCATCGGCAGCCCGCGCTCTTTCGCGGCGTCGAGATACCAGTTCGACAGGCAGTTCCGGCAGAAGCCGGCGAGGTTCATGAGGTCGATGTTCTGCACGTCGGCGCGCTCGCGCAGGTGCTGGACGAGCCTGCGGAAGGCGGCCGCCTCCAGCTCGGTTCGAACCGGGTCATCGGGTTGCGGCATCGTCATCTCCTTCTGTCCGTGTCGGCCCGCCGTCGGCGTTGGAGCCGGCATGGCGGATCTCGTGTACGCCCTCCGTCGCGAGGACCCGGCGCAGGATCGGCTCCAGCCTGTCCGCCCATTCCAGTACGCCGGCCGGCGTGGCGATCAGGTCGTTGCGGACCTCGAGCAATGCATGCGCGAGCCCGCGCCCGGTCCCATGCCGATACATGGTGTCGTTTTTCAGCGCGCCCGAATACGGCTCGTTGCTGCCGACGCGGAGGCCCTGGTCCTCGCGCAGCATGTCGATGAGCGGACGCGCCAGGCGCATGTCGCGGTCCCAGAGCACCCCGGCGTGCCACGGCCGGGCGAAGCCCTTCCAGATCGGCGTGTAGGAATGGACCGAGAGGATCGCCGGCGGCCGGCCGGCTGCGATCATCCTGTCGAGCTGGACCTCGATCGCCCGGTGGTAGGGCCGATGATAGAGATCGAGCCGACGCTCCCGCTCGCCGGCGTCCACATGCGCATTGCCGGGCACAACGGCGCCGTCTGAGAGCCGCATGATAAGGGTGGGGTCGTCCTCGCCCCGGTTGGGATCAATGAGGAGCCGCGACACGCGCGTGAGCAGCGCCGGCGCGCGAAAGCGGGCGGCGAGCTCGCGCGTGAGCGCCGCCGCCCCGATATCGTAGCCGATGTGGCGCTCGAGCTCGCTCCGCGGCAGGCCGAGGTCCCGATACCGCTCCGGCACGGCGTTCGAGGCATGGTCGCACAGAACCAGCAGGCCTGCGTCCACGTCGCCGTCCAGATGCTCGACGGCTTCGGCCGGTGTTCCCGCGCAGGCAGCAGTCTCCATGGAAAACATTCTCAAAATGCGGAAATGCCTCGCGGTGGGAAGATGGGCATGATAGGGGCTGTCGCCGCCGCTCGAAAGACCTCATAAACCCGCCATGGTCGCACCCGCCGGACAGTCTCTGGCCGCACGAGACGACGCCCCGCTCGCCTTCATGGCGCTGGTCGCGGGCGCGATCGGCATGGGCATATCGCCGATCTTCGTGCGTTTCGCCGAAGTGGGGCCGTTTGCGAGCGCATTCTGGCGCGTCGCGCTGGCGCTTCCCGCGCTCTGGATCTGGATGCGCCTGGAGGGTCGCGGCGTACCGCGCGCAGCCACGCCGGCCACGTGGGCGGGCGTCGTGTCTGTGATCGCCGCGGGCTTGCTGTTCGCCGGCGACCTGACCTTCTGGCACCTGTCGATCATGAACACGACCGTCGCCAACGCCACCTTCCTGGCGGTGCTCGCGCCGGTCTGGGTCGTGCTCGGCTCCGGACTGTTTCTGGGCGAGCGGGTCGAGCGGCGCGTCCTCGTCGGGCTCGCCCTCTGCCTGGTCGGCGCCGCGGCCCTCATCGGGAACTCGCTGGCGTTCCGTCCCGAGCAGGTGCTCGGCGACATCTACGGCGTCATCACCTCGGTCTTCTTCGGGGCGTACTTCATCGCGATGCGGCTGGCGCGGCGCGCCTACGGCTCCGGGCGCGCGTTCTTCGGGTCGTCGCTCGTGACCGCCGCCGCGCTGGGCGTCCAGGCCGTGGCCGTGGAACCGCAGCTATGGCCGGCGACAATGGGCGGGATCGGTGCGCTCGTCGCGCTCGCCCTGGTCAGCCATGCCGGCGGCCAGGGCCTGCTCGCCTATGCGCTCGGGCACCTCCCCGCCGCGTTCTCCTCGCTCGTCATCTTCCTGGAGGCGGTCGCCGGCGCCTTCTTCGGCTGGGCCATCCTGTCGGAGGCGGTCGGCGCGTATCAGTTCGCCGGCGCCGCCGCGATCTTCGCCGGCATCGCCTTCGCGCGGATGCGGCGGGCCAAATGAAAGGAGCCTCGATGGACCTGCGTGCCCTTCGGCTGGCGATGTTCGACGCCGCCGTCTCCCGAGCCCAGCCCTCCGTCTGCCTGCCGCCGCACCTGCCGGAGCCGCCCGGCGCAGGCCGGCTCCTGGTGCTCGCCTGCGGCAAGGCCGGCGCCACCATGGCGGAGGCGGTCGAGCGCCACTACCTCGACGCCGGCCGCATCGCGCCGGAGCGCCTCGTCGGCATCTGCGTCACGCGCCACGGCTATGGCCGTCCGCTGCGCCGCATCCGCTGCGTCGAGGCGGGGCACCCCGTGCCGGACGACGCAGGCCTGCGGGCGACGGCGGAGACCCTCGCGCTCGCCCGCTCGGCGACGGCCGAAGATCTTGCCCTCGTCCTCATCTCCGGCGGCGGGTCGGCCAACTGGACGGCGCCGGCGCCGGGCCTCTCGATCGAGGACAAGCAGGCGCTCACGCGGGCGCTCCTGAAATCGGGCGCGCCGATCGGCGACATCAATACGGTCCGCAAGCACCTCTCGCGGATCAAGGGCGGCCGGCTCGCGGCCGCTTTGGCGCCGGCCCGCTCTCTGTCCCTCGTCATTTCCGACGTCCCCGGCGACGACCCGAGCTTCATCGCCTCCGGCCCCACGGTCCCCGACCGGACCAGTGCGGAGGACGCGCTCGCCATTCTGGAGAAGTGGGCGATCCCGGTGCCGGCCCCGGTGAGGGCCGTGATCCGCTCGGAGGCGGGCGAGACGCCGTCCCCGGACGATCCGGCCTTCGCGCTCGCCGAGTACCGGATCGTCGCGCGTCCCGCCGATTCGCTCGCCGCGGCCGCGGCCGTCGCGGAGCAGGCCGGCTACGAGGTCGTCGCCATGGGCGACGCGCTCGAAGGCGAGGCGCGCATTGTGGCCGCCGAGCATGCGACGCTCGCACTGTCCTTCCGCGACGCGAACCGGCGCTGCGTCCTCCTGTCGGGCGGAGAGCTCACCGTCACGGTCAGGGGCGAGGGCCGCGGCGGGCCGAATCAGGAATACGCTTTGGCGTTCGCCCAGGCGCTCGAAGGCACGAATCGCATCGCCGGGCTGGCGGCCGACACCGACGGCACGGACGGCGGCGGCGGCGACCCCGGCGACCCGGCCGGAGCCCTGTTCGATTCCGGCACCGCGGCGCGCGCCCGCAGCCACGGCCTCAACCCTGCCCATTTCCTGGAGAACAACGATGCCACGACGTTCTTCGAACGGCTCGAAGACCTCGTCGCGACCGGGCCGACCGGCACCAATGTCAACGACTTCCGCTGCGTCGTCGTTGACAATGCCGGCGAGCCGGGGCCATAAGCGCGGCGGGGTTCCAGACACGAAAAAGACGGCATGGGCGGAGCCATGATGCTTGTCCGTACAAGCGCTATCGCAGCCCTCCTGACCAGCGTGGTCCCCTACCTTTTCTCCCCTTCCGGCGCTCTGGCGGATCTCAGGCTCTGCAACAAGACGCCGAGCCGCGTCGGCGTTGCCATTGGCTACGTGAACGAGAAGCAGTGGACCACCGAAGGCTGGTGGAACATTCAGGCCAAGAGCTGCGAGACGCTGCTCGGCGGGGATCTGTCCTCCCGCTACTATTACATCTACGCGGTTGACTACGATCACGGCGGGGAATGGGGCGGCGCGGCCTTCATGTGCACGCGTGACAAGGAGTTCACGATCGAGGGCGTGAACGATTGCGTTGCCCGCGGCTTCCAGCGCACGGGGTTCTTCGAGGTCGACACCGGCGACCAGACCAACTGGACGGTGCAACTCACCGAACCGACCGCGCGCGGAGGCGTCGGGGGCCGATGAGGCGAAACCGCAAGGCGAAGATCGTCGCCACGCTCGGCCCAGCGTCGAGCAGCCCCGAAAAGATCGACGAGCTCTTCCGCGCCGGCGTCGACGTCTTCCGGATCAACATGAGCCACGCCACGCATGAGGGCATGCGGGCGCTCGTGCGCACGATCCGCGAGGTGGAGCTCCGCTACGGCAGGCCGATCGGCATCCTGGTGGACCTGCAGGGGCCGAAGCTCCGGCTCGGCAGCTTCGAATCGGGCTCGGTCGAAATCGCGCCGGGGCAGAGCTTCGTGCTCGACAGCGATCCCGCGCCTGGCGGACCCGATCGGGTCTACCTGCCCCATCCCGAGATTCTGGAGGCGCTCGAGGCGGGGCACCACATCCTGCTCGACGACGGCAAGGTCCGCCTCGAGGTCACGAAGGCCGAGCCGGACCGCGCGGAGACGACCGTGCTGGCCGGCCGCCGCCTCTCCAACCGGAAGGGCGTCAGCCTGCCCAACACCGTGCTGCGCGTCGGCGCGTTGACCGAGAAGGACCGCAAGGATCTCGAGGCCGCTCTCCGCGAGGAGATCGACTGGATCGCCCTCTCCTTCATCCAGCGGCCGGAGGACGTTGCCGAGGCGCGCAAGATCGCGCGCGGCAAGGTCGGGATCATGTCCAAGATCGAGAAGCCGCAGGCCGTGGAGCGGATCGAGGAGATCATCGAGATCTCCGATTCGATCATGATCGCGCGCGGCGATCTCGGCGTTGAGATGCCGATCGAGCTGGTGCCGGGCGCGCAGAAGCGCATCACCCGCGCCGCGCGGCGCGCCGGCAAGCCGGTGGTCGTCGCGACCCAGATGCTGGAGAGCATGATCACCGCACCGGTGCCGACCCGCGCCGAGGTGTCCGACGTGGCGACTGCGGTCTTCGAGGGCGCCGACGCGGTCATGCTCTCGGCGGAATCGGCCGCCGGCGAGTATCCGGTCCTCGCGGTCGAAACCATGAGCCGCATCGCCGAGCAGATCGAGCAGGACCAGCTCTATCAGCAGATCATCCATTCGCAGCGCAACGAGCCCGAATCGACCGGCGCCGACACGATCACCGCGGCGGCGCGGCAGATCGCGGAGACGCTGCATCTGGCGGCGATCGTCTGCTTCACCTCGTCGGGCTCCACCGGCCTTCGCGCCGCGCGCGAGCGGCCCCACGTGCCGGTGATCGCGCTCTCGCCCGTGCCGCAGACGGCCCGCCGACTTGCGCTCACCTGGGGCCTCCATTGCGTCGTCAGCGCCGACGTGCATGACGTCGACGAGATGGTCGACCGGGCCTCGCGGATCGCTGTCGAGGAAGGCTTCGCCACTCCCGGCCAGCGCATCATCATCACGGCCGGCGTGCCGTTCGGAACGCCCGGCGCGACGAACCTCCTGCGCCTCGCCTTCGTGGGCTCCGACGGTCTGTCGGGGATCTGACAGGTCGGGCCGAGCCGGGGCGACCGTCGACGGTCCGCCCGGGGGGTCGCGCGCTCCGCGAACCTCACGCTCCTGGAACGCAATTTTTACGGGCGATCGGCACAGTCCCGCCGACATCCGCCACTTCGTCCGGGATGCGGCCGGGCGGCGGACATTCACGCTTGTTTGGGGGAGGAAACATGCCGATCGTTGTTCGCACGCTTTCAGTTCTCGTGTTGCTCGTCGGTGTCGGGGCGGCGTCTGCACCGTCGATGGCTGAGGACACCGGCCCCGTTCAGGTCGTCTCCGGCGTGAAGTACGAGTTCCTGGAGCGCTGGGACGTCGATCGCCTGAACAAGGTCCTGGAAACCGATACCCCTGCCTTCTCCGGCATTCCCGTCACCTACAGCCCGGCGCGCAATGCCGTCCGCCTCTATCGCGTCACCTATTCCTCGGTGATACCGGAGCGCGGCAACAAGCCGACCGTCGCGACCGGACTGATCGCTGTCCCGGACACGGAGGAGACGAGTTTCCCCACGGTCTCATACCAGCACGGGACGGTGTACGGGAAACAGCAGGTTCCCTCGTTCCCGGAGCAGTCGCCGGAGACGGCGCTCATGATCGCGCAGTTCGCGGGCCAGGGTTACCTCCTCATCGGCGCCGACTATTTCGGCCTCGGCCTTTCGGAGGAACCCGAAGGCTACATGGTGAAGGCCAGCCATCAGCAGGCGACCTACGACATGCTGATGGCGAGCCGCGCGGTGCTCGACCATCTGAAGATCGAGAGCACCAAGCTGTTTCTGGCCGGCTGGTCGCAAGGCGGCTTCGTCACGATGGCCTTCCTGGAGAAGCTCGAGAGCGCTGGCGTGGCGGTGGAGAAGGCCGCGACGGCAAGCGCCCCGGTCGACGTCTCCATGGCACTGAACGGCTTCCTGAACTTCCCCCGCAAGAATGACGCGACCTGGGTCCCGACCCTGTTCATCCTGTCGTCCTTCGCCTTCGAGAACTATTACGGCGTGCCGGGCCTCGCGCGCTCCTTGATCACCGACGAGGAGTACGACGTCTCCAAGAAGGCCTATGAGCGGCAGCCGATCGATCCGGCAGATGTCCCGACGGATCTGCGCAAGCTGGTCCGCCCGGACTATTTCGATCCGCAGTTCTTCGCCGCATCGGCGTACGGGAAGCTGGTCGCCGAAGCCCACGCCTACCGCTGGGTGATCAAGTCGCCGGTTCGCAACTATTACGGCGAGAGCGACGAGGCGATCAGCACCGGCCTGGGCCGGCTCGCCATGACCTACCAGCAGGCAATGGGCAACGGGAACCCGCAGGTGGAGGCCGTGTCGACCGGGGAGACCACCCACCGGGGAACCTTCGCGACGGCGGTGCCGCAATGGAAGACCTGGTTCGACGGTCCCTGACCGCTCCATGAAGCCGGGTTCGGTCGCGCGACGACCGTGCGGAAGGATGCAGGAGCCGGCACCCGCCCGCCGCCGCCGGGCGGTTTCTCGGAAATGGCAGCGTCGCGCTTCTCCTCGCGGCGGTGCAGTCTGATCCCCGGCTGGAGCGGGTCCCCCCGCTCTGACGGGACTGCGGCCGCTACGCTCAGAGCGAGCGGCCGTCGACCTCCTGCTTGAGCTCGTCGCGGACCTTCTTCGCCTCCTCCATCTGGGGATGGATGGCCAGCGCCCGGTCGAACACGGTCAGCGCCGCTTCCTTGCGGTCGAACTCGCGCAGGATGATGCCGAGCCCGGCGAGCGCGCCGAAATGCCGGGGCTCCAGGGCGAGCACGCGTTCGAGATCGGCCATCGCCATGCCGAACTGCTTGCGCGCGAAGTGGACAGTGGCGCGCTTGTTCCAGCCTTCCGGAAAGTTCGGCCGCAGGGTCACCACATGGTCGAGCAGGTCGAGCGCAAGCGCTTCGTCCTTGTCCTTGATCGCCTGCAGCGCGCGCCCGAACAGGAGGTCGATCGTCGGGCTGCCGGATTCGTGGAGGCGCTTCACGATCTCGTGCTCGAGCGCCTTCGCGGAGCGTTGCTCCGGGCTAACGGCGAGGCGGTCATAGAGATCGTCGAGCGACATCTGGGAGATGCGCTCGCGCAAGGACGGCTCGGCCCGCGGCCTGTCCTGCGCCGAGGCGGGCGGCGCAATGGCGAGGGCGAGGGCGAGCAACAGGACAAGACGAAGCATGGCCGGAGAACCTAGCGTCCTCCGGCCATGCCGTCAAAGCCAGTGATGGAAGCCCGGGCTCAGCCCTGGCGGGCCTTGTACCGCTTCTGCGTCTTGTTGATGACGTAGATGCGGCCCTTGCGGCGCACGAGCTGGTTGTCGCGGTGGCGGCCCTTGAGGGCGCGCAGAGAGTTCTTGATCTTCATCGGTCCGTCGTCCCGCGTACGGCAATCCGCACGCCCTGAATGGTTCGAGCGGGAAATAGGGGGCCGGGAGGGAGCTTGTCAATGGCCGGGCTGCCGCATCCAGGCATTCGTCGGGGAAGCTCTGGCGGTTTGCCGCCGGCCGGATTACCGATGGCGGGGGTGCAGGTGGGGCGACCATGAGCGTCGAGCATTGGCTGGTCTACTTCGTGGCCGCGGTCGGGCTCTCGCTCACGCCCGGCCCGAACGGGCTTCTCTCGCTCACCCACGGCATCCGCTACGGCTTCCGCCGGACGGTCTGGACGGTGCTCGGCGGCGTCGCCGGCTTCTCGCTCCTGATCGCCGCCTCCCTCGCCGGGCTCGGCGCGATCCTCGCGGCGTCCGAGCAGGCCTTCACCGTCGCGAAGTGGGTCGGTGCCGGCTATCTCGTCTATCTCGGCGTGCGGACGTGGCGGGCGCCGCCGCCGGCCGTGGATGCAGGAGCGGGCGACGCCGGACGGGAGCGGCGCGGGCACCGCCTCTTCACGCAGGGCTTCCTGGTGGCCGTCTCGAACCCCAAGGCGCTGATCTTCTTCGCGGCCTTCCTGCCCCAGTTCATGCAGCCCGGCCTCGGCTATTTCACCCAGCTCGCGATCTTTGCCGGCACGTTCGCGGCGGTGGAATTCGCCTACGAGCTGGTGCTCGCCGGCATGGCCGTCCGCGTCGCGCCCTGGCTCGGCCGCCACGGGCGCTGGTTCAACCGGGTGACGGGCGCGACCTTCGTCGGCATCGGCGGCATGATCGCCACCGCCGGCCGGAGCTGAGCATCACGCCTGTTCCTTGCTGGTCGGAACGTACCAGAGGAAGACCGAGCACGAGATCGCGGCCAGCCCGACTGCCCCGAGCAGGATAGGGCTCGACCCGCCGGTGAGCGCGAGGACCAGGGCGAACGAGCCCCAGGCGGAGGAAAGCGCGATCAGCTTGACGCCTCGGCGCATGGTCCTTTCCTGCTCGAAGCGATGGGCCTCGGCGAGCGCGGCGCTGAGGAGCGGCATGCGGGTCAGCCAGGCGTGAAGGCGCGGGCTGGAGCGCGAGAACGCCCAGAGTGCGACCAGCACGAAGGGCGTCGTCGGCAGGCCGGGCAGCCAGACACCGAGAATGCCGAGCGCGCTGGCTGCGATGCCGACTGAGGCGAGGATCGGCTTCTTCACGTCGTCCGGGGCGCGGCCGCCCATGCTCCTGCTGAAGTTGAATGGTGCATTCGACAATAGCATGGTTCGGGCCGAACGGCCCGGTTCAGATGATCGCACCCTTGCGCGTCTCACGCCCGGTCAGGCAGCCGAACAGGTCCTCGTCGCTGATGCGTCCGGTGATGCGGCCGTCCTCCTCGACGAGGAACGGACCGGCATGCTTCAGGCGGGCCTCGATGAGGGCACGGAGCGGCGTCGCGCACCCGACGCTGACGAATGCGCCCGGCGGGGCCGATCCGATCCGGTCGAGCGGAATGCAGACGGCCTCTTCGCCGTCGCGCCATGCCTGCCCCTGTCGGCTCGCGGCCAGTTCCTCGCTCACCCGCACGCGCCCGTCCACCTCCGCCGGCGGGCTGGCGAGCGGCGTCATGACCTCGCGGGCGCGGAGCACGTTCAGCGGGTTCATGTGCGCGACGAACTCGCGGACGTAGTCGCAGGAGGGCCGCAGCACGATCTCCTGCGGGCTTCCCACCTGCACGATCGATCCGCCCTCCATGATCGCGATCCGGGTCCCGATCTTCAACGCTTCGTCCAGGTCGTGGCTCACGAAGATCATCGTGCGGTCGAGCTGGCGCTGAAGCGCGAGCAGTTCGTCCTGCAGGCGCACGCGGATGAGCGGGTCGAGCGCCGAGAACGGCTCGTCCATCAGGAGGAGCGGTGCCTCGGTCGCAAACGCCCGGGCGAGGCCGACGCGCTGCTGCATGCCGCCGGAGAGCTCGTTGACCTTCTTGTCGCCCCAGCCGGAAAGGCCGACCAGGTCGAGCTGCCGCGCCACCCGTTCGCCGCGCCTCGAGCGCGCCATACCGTCGAGCTCGAGACCGAGCGCCACGTTGTCCGAAACCGAGCGCCACGGCAGCAGCGCGAATTGCTGGAACACCATGGCGATCCGCCGCCGCCTGAGTGCGCGCAGGCGCCGCGCGCCGCAGCCGTGGACGTCGACGGTCTCCGCGCCGTCGCGGACGAGGACCTGCCCGCGGGTGACGGCGTTGAGGCCGTTCACCGCCCGCACCAGCGTCGACTTTCCGGATCCCGACAGTCCCATCAGGACGACGATCTCGCCCTCGAACACGTCGAGGCTCGCCTGCTTCACCCCGACGATCTGACCGGTCTGCGCATGGATCTCGCTCCGCGTCCGCCCGGCGTCGATGAGCGGCAGCGCGCGCTGCGGCTCGTCGCCGAACACGATGTCGACCGCGCGGAACGAGACGAGCGGCTGTCGCGCGTCCCCGTTCATCGCGACGCCTCGCCCGATCGCCTGAAGAAGCGGTCGAGGATGATGGCGATCAGCACGATCGCGACGCCCACCTCGAAGCCGCGGGCGATGTTCACCTGGTTGAGGGCGCGCAGCGTCGGGACGCCGAGCCCGTCGGCGCCGACCAGCGCCGCGATGACTACCATGGAGAGCGACAGCATGATCGTCTGCGTGAGCCCCGCCATGATCTGCGGCATGGCCCAGGGCAGCTCCACCTTCCAGAGCCGCTGCCAGGACGTGGCGCCGAACGCGTCCGCGGCCTCGACGAGATGCCTCGGGGTGGAGCTCACGCCGAGCTGCGTCAGGCGGATCGGCGCGGGCAGCGCGAAGATCACCGTCGCGATGAGGCCCGGCACCATGCCGAGGCCGAAGAGGATGAGCGCCGGGATGAGATAGACGAAGGTCGGGATCGTCTGCATCAGATCGAGCACGGGCCGGATCGCGGTCATCAGCCACGGCCGGCGCGCGGCCAGGATCCCGATCGGCACCCCGACCGCCATGCAGATGATTGCGGAGGAGAGGACGAGCGCCAGCGTCTCCGTCGTCTCCTTCCAGTAGCCCTGGTTGATGATGAGGAGCAGGCCGGCCCCGACGAAGACGGGAAAGCCGAGCGAGCGGCGAAGGGCGAAGGCGAGCGCGACGGCGAGGCCGACGATCACGAAGGGATGCGGCGTCTTCAGCAGCCACAGGATGGCGTCGATCATGGTCCGCAGCACGTCCGCGACCGCGTCGAAGAAGGCGGCGCCGTTGGCGGTCAGCCAATCCACTCCGGACTGCGCCCACCGGCCGATCGGAACTTTATGGCCGGTCAGCCAGTCCATGCCGCCCTGCGCTCACCGGCTCCGGATCATGAGCCGAGGCTGGCCCTCACCGCCTCCAGGCCATCCTTCCCGTCGATGGTCTTCACCCCCTCCAGCCAGGGCGCGAGGACGTCCGGATGCGCAGCCAGCCATTCCTTCGCGGCGATCTCGGCGTCCTTCCCGTCGTCGAGGATGGCGCCCATGATCTCGTTCTCCATCGGCAGCGTGAAGCTCAGCTGGTCGAGCAGGCGGCCGACGTTCGGGCACTCGTTCACGAAGCCCTTGCGGACGTTGGTGTAGACCGTCGCGCCGCCGTAATCCGGGCCGAACACGTCGTCGCCGCCGGCGAGATACTCGAGCTCCAGGGAGGCGTTCATCGGGTGCGGCGCCCAGCCGAGAAAAACGATCGGCTGCTTGCGCTGCACGGCGCGCTTCACCTGCGCGAGCATGCCCTGCTCGGAGGATTCCACCAGCTCGAACCCGTTCAACCCGAACTGGTCCTTCTCGATCATGTCGAGGATCAGCCGGTTGCCGTCATTGCCCGGCTCGATGCCGTATATCTTGCCCTGCAGGTCGTCCTTGAACTTCGCGATGTCCTCGAAGCTCTTCAGGCCCGCCTCGAACGTGTAGCGCGGGACGGCCAGCGTGTACTTCGCCCCCTCGAGATTCGCGCCCAGCGTCTCCACCGACCCGTCATCGCGGTATGGGGCGATGTCGGCCTCCATCGTCGGCATCCAGTTTCCGAGGAAGACGTCGATGTCGTTGTTCTTGAGGGAAGCGTACGTCACCGGCACCGACAGCACCTTCACGTCCGCACTGTATCCGAGCGCTTCCAGCACCACGGAGGCGACACCCGTCGTCGCCGTGATGTCCGTCCAGCCGACGTCCGAGAAGCGCACGGTCCGGCAACTGTCCGGGTCCTGGGCGAGCGCGGGTGCCGCCGAAAGGCCGAGCACGAGCAGAGCGCCTGCGAGCGCGCAGTTGCGGCGTGCCATGGATCCCTCCCGGAAGAACACGTTCGAAGCGCCGCATCGAACCATCCTTTGCCGCGGGAGGCAAGGAAGCCTTGATTGATCGATCAATCAAGAAAAGCTAGGGTCGCTGCATGTGGCGCGTCCGGTCGCGTTCGCATCTGCAGGAGCTTGTCTTGCCGCGCACAGGCATGGAGCCGATCCGCCGCAAGGCGCTGATATCGGCGGCGATCGACACGATCCACGAGCGGGGCATGGCCCAGGTCACGATGGGCGAGATCGCCCGGCGCGCCGGCGTGTCGGCGGCGCTCGCCCATCACTATTTCGGCGGCAAGGACGACCTCCTCCTCGCGACCATGCGCCATCTCCTCTCCGAGCTCGGCGAGGAGATCCAGGCCCGCCTGTCGGGGGCCCGGTCTCCGGAAGAGCGGATCTCGGCCATCGTGCGGGGCAACTTCGCGCCGTGCCAGTTCCGGCCCGCGGTGATCTCCGCCTGGCTCGCCTTCTACGTCCAGGCGCAGACGGATCCCGAGGCGAGACGGCTCCTGAGGGTCTACACCAAGCGCCTCGAGAGCAATCTCCTGCACGCGCTGCGGGAGCTGACGACGCGCGAGCACGCCGTCGGGATCGCCGAAATGGCCGCTGCCCTGATCGACGGGCTCTGGATCAGGCGGTCGCTCGCCGAGGCGGGTCCGGATCACGAGGGTGCCGTCGCGCTGGTCGAGTCCGCCGTCTGGCGGGCCTTGAGGCGGGCATGAGCGCGCCGGAGGCCGATTACGTCATCGTCGGGGCTGGCTCCGCCGGCTGCGCCCTCGCCCATCGCCTCTCCGAAGACGGCCAGCACAGCGTGCTCGTGCTGGAGTATGGCGGGACCGACGCAGGCCCCTTCATCCAGATGCCGGCCGCCTTCTCGATCCCGATGAACACGCGGCGCTACGATTGGGGCTTCCGCACCGAACCCGAGCCCCATCTCGGGGGGCGCCGCCTCGTCTGCCCGCGCGGCAAGGTGATCGGCGGCTCGTCCTCGGTGAACGGCATGGTCTTCGTGCGCGGCCACGCGCTCGATTTCGCGCGCTGGGAAGAGGCCGGCGCGAAAGGCTGGGCCTATCGCGACGTCCTGCCCTACTTCAAGCGGATGGAGACGAGCCACGGCGGCGAGGACGGCTGGCGCGGCCGCGAAGGCCCGCTGCACGTCACCCGCGGCGGCGGCCTCAATCCGCTCTACAGCGCCTTCGTCCAGGCAGGGGTCGAGGCCGGGTACGGCGCGACGGAGGATTACAACGGCCACCGCCAGGAGGGCTTCGGCCCGATGGAGATGACCGTGTGGCAGGGTCGCCGCTGGTCGGCCGCCAATGCGTATCTCCGGCCCGCGCTCCGCCGCCCCAACGTCGCGATCGTGACCGGTGCCCATGTCGAGCGGGTGACGTTCGAGGGGCGGCGCGCCACGGGCGTCTCCGTCCGCCGCTGCGGCCGCCTGCAGTCCGTCCGCGCCCGCAAGGAGGTGATCCTCGCCGCCTCCGCAATCAATTCGCCCAAGATCCTGATGCTGTCGGGCATCGGCCCGGCCGGGCACCTGCGCGCCGCCGGCATCGACGTGCTGGTTGACCGGCCCGGCGTCGGCGGCAATCTGCAGGATCATCTTGAGGTATATGTCCAGCAGCATTGCAGCCAGCCGATCACCCTCAACGCCCATCTCGGGCTCATGGCGCGCGCCCGTATCGGGCTCGAATGGCTCGCCTTCCGTACCGGCCTCGGCGCGACGAACCATTTCGAATCCTGCGCCTTCGTCCGCTCGCGGCCGGGCATCCGCTATCCCGACCTCCAGATGCATTTCCTGCCGGCGGCGGTCCGCTACGACGGACGGGCGGCTGCGCAGGCGCACGGTTTCCAGGTCCATGTCGGTCCGATGCGCTCGCCGTCCCGCGGCACCGTGCGCCTGCGCGGCTCCGACCCGGCCGCCCCGCCCGCGATCCGCTTCAACTACATGAGCTCGGAGGAGGACTGGCGCGACTTCCGCAACGCGATCCGTCTCACCCGCGAGATCTTCGCACAACCCTCGCTTGGCTCGTTCTGCGGCGAGGAGATCGCGCCCGGCGAGGCGGCCCAATCCGACCAGGCGCTCGACGAATTCGTGCGGGAGCATGTCGAGAGCGCGTTCCACCCGTGCGGGACCTGCCGGATGGGTGATCCGGGCGACAATCTCGCGGTGGTCGATCCGGAGTGCCGGGTGCTCGGCGTGGAAGGCCTGCGCGTCGTCGATTCCTCGGTGTTTCCCGAGATCACCAACGGGAATCTCAACGCGCCGACGATCATGCTGGCGGAGAAGGCGGCCGATCACATCCTCGGCCGGGCGCTGCTCGCGCCGGAGGACCGGGAGCCGTGGCTCGCGCCGAACTGGGCATTCGCGCAGCGGTCCGACGGACCCGGCGCCCTCGCTTCCCCGGCGCTGCAGCCGGCGCAGCTGGCGAGCGCATGACCAGTCCGGCATACAGCCGGAAAAATGGATGTACGAAATCTACTTAATCGGAACCGCCTCAAGGTTGCGCCCATTGCCCCCGTCCGCAACAGGAGGCGCCGATGTTCTTCAACGACCCCAAGCTGCAATTCCCCGTCCGGGTGGAGAAGCCCGACCCCCGCTTTGCCCGCGCCCTGCAGCAGGCGATCGGCGGCGTGGAGGGCGAGATCCGCGTCTGCATGCAGTATCTCTTCCAGGGCTGGAGTGCCCGCGGGCCGAAGAAGTACCGGGACATGCTGCTGACCACCGGCACCGAGGAGATCGGGCACATCGAGATGCTCGCGACGGCGGTCGCGCTCAACCTCGAGAACGCGCCGCTCTCGCTCCAGGAGGAGATGGCGGCCGATCCCGTCGCCGGCTCCGTGATGAACGGCATGGCCATGAAGCACATCCTGTCGAGCGGCCTCGGCGCCATGCCGGTCGATTCCGACGGCGTGCCGTTCGACATGTCGCACGTCTATGCGAGCGGCAACACGGCCGCCGACATGCTTGCCAACGTCATGGCCGAATCGACCGGGCGCGCCCTCGCGGTGCGCCTCCACAACATGACCGACGATCCCGGCATGAAGGAGATGCTGCAGTTCCTGATCGCGCGCGACACCATGCACCAGAACCAGTGGCTGGCAGCGATCGAGGACATGGGTGGCCTCGCTTCCGCCATGCCCATTCCGAACAGCCATCCCCGGAGCGAGGAGAACCAGGAGTTCAACTACGTCTTCCTCGGCTTCGACAAGGACGGCGCGGAGCCGGTGCAGGGCCGCTGGAGCTCCGGCACGTCGATGGACGGCAAGGGCGAGTTCACCAGCCGGCCGATGCAGCCGCTCGGCGAGGTGCCCGACCTCGGACCCGCCCGTCCGAAATCCGGCGCGCAGTCCGAGCAGGAGAGCCTCGCCGGCCGCCTGAAGGAGAAGCTCCTCTGACCGGAGCGCGTCTGCCCGGCTGAGCCCTTCAGCCGCGCTTTCCGGCCGGTGCAGTCCGCTGCACCGGCCTCGCTCGGCGGAGCCCTGAGCCGTCAGCGCTTCTTCGGATGCGCCTTGCGCATGACCGGGGACGTCACCTGGTCGGAGACGTGGATGTCCCAGACCTCGGCGCGGTCGCCGGCCTGGAACGCCTCGGCCAGCTGCTCGAACTGCCCGGGCTCCGTCACGACCGCGCCGGCGAGCCCGAAGCCGCGCGCGAGCGCGCCGAGATCGCCCCGTCCGAAGACGGCGCCGCCGTCGTCCAGGCCGTCGGCCCGCAGCTTGTGGATCTCGGAGCCGTAGGCGCCGTCGTTCAGGACGCAGAACAGGATCTTGAGGCCGTGGCGGCGCACCGTCTCGAGCTCCTGCACGTGCATCAGGAACCCGCCGTCGCCATCGACCAGCACCACATTGTTGTCCGGTCGCGCCGTCGCGACGCCGACCGCGTAGGACAGCCCGTTCCCGATCGCGCCGAACTCCCGGATGGTGTGGAAGTTCTCCGCCCGTCGCCCGCGCATCTGGGCGTGGAAATAGGAGCAGTGGCCGGATCCGCTGACGATCTCCCACGTCTTCGGGATCGCGCGGTCGAGTGCTGCGACCGCCTCGCGCGGGTCCATCACCCCCGGCTCCACCGCGAATTCGGTGCTGTCCGCTGGCTCCTCCGCGATCCGCCGTGCGAGTTCCGGCGTGCGCCACGCGGCCGGCCGCCTGCCGCGCGCCTCGAGCGCCGCGACGAGGGCGGCGAGGCCGATCTTCGCGTCGGATTCGAGGTGGAGGTCGGCCGCCTTCCGGCCGTGCCGCAGCCCGAGCGGCTCGACGTCCACGTGGAGCACACGGGCATTGCGAAAGAGCGATCCGCCGTCGGCGGTATAGTGCGACAGGCTCGCGCCGACCGCCACGATCAGGTCGGCCTCGCCGAACAGCTCGCGGCCGACCTCGCGCGCGAAGCCCCCGGAGATGCCGATGCCGAACGGGTGGTGGTCGAACATGCCGCGCACGGGCAGCGTGGTCGCGAGCATCCCGCCGCAGAGATCGGCGAGCGCCACGCACTCCGCCTCGGCGCCGGACCGCAGCACGCCGCGCCCCGCCACGACGATGACGCGATCCGACGCGGCGATCGCCGCGGCCGCCTGCTCCAGGTCGGCCGGATGCGGCGTGCGCGGCTTCGTGTCCGGGATGAACGCGGCCGATGGCACATATTCGTGGGGGGTCGGCAAGGTCTGCTTCTGGAGGTCGTACGGGACGCCGAGCACGACCGGTCGCCTCTCCGTGCGCGCGATGTAGAAGGCCTCGCGGACGAGCTCCAGCATCCGCTTCTTGCTGGTGGCCGAGATGTAATGCGCCCCGGTCGCTGCGACGACCGGCGCCTGGTCGATGCGCTGGTTGTAGAAGCTGGCGTCGATCGGGACGTCGCCGGAAAAGACGACAAGCGGCACGCGCGCCTGCGCGGCGGTGGCGAGCGCGGTGCTGAGCTGCGTCAATCCCGGCCCGCAGGTCACCGAAGCTACGCCGACCTTGCCGCTCGCAAGCGCGTAGCCCATCGCCATTGCGGCCGCGCAGTGCTCGTGCCGGACATGGTAGGTGCGCACGCCCGGCTCTTCGGAAAGCGCCGTGGCCCAGTGCATGTTGCCGTCGCCCATCAGCGTGAAGAGCGTTTCCACGCCCTCGGCCGCGAAGGCGCGGGCAAGGTGGACATAGGCCGGGGCATCGGCCGATCCCGTTTGCACCGGAGCGGGAGCGTCGTTCATTCTCGCGGGTCTCCTTGCCAATGCCGGGCTCGCCCGGCTCGCCTGCCGTCGGCTGGACAGCGCGATTGCCGCCTTGCCGGTATCGTGCGCCACGACGCCCTCGCGGAGGTGAGGCTGTGCGCAGCCGAACGCAAGCGCATACAGCAGTTGGCTCGGGACTCGGCAAGCCCGCGTGGTGCCGTGCGGGCGCGTTCGTTATCTGGCGACGAAGGGAATAATCTCGCAAGCCGTGCCCGACGAGCCGGCCCGTGCCGGCATCGGGCGGTCCGAGGGGAGCGATTCCGCCGCGGGCGCTTCGTCGCTCAACGTGCCGAGGTTGCGCGCGAGCAGCCCGAGCTGATCGACGAAGGCATCCAGGAAGGCGCTCGGCACCGCGATCCGGTCGAGCAGGACGCCCGCGCCCATTTCCTGTGCGCCCATCGTGCGCGAGCCGTTCACGACTGCCGTCAGCCAGCTGTGCGCCGCGGCCGCCCACTCGCCCGCATCGCGGATGATCTCCCGCTCCGAGACCGCGTCACCTTCTGGCCCGACCGTCATCCAAGTTCCTTCCCGCAGGTTGATTCGTCCCGGTGCGATCAGAGCGCCCTGCTGGTTATCGAGGTGTTTACGCGGCGCAGTTCTTCGCGGTCCGAGGCAAACCCGCCACGACGGCTCAGACCCGCCGGCCCGTTTCCGGATCGAAGAGCTTGGCCTTCGCCATGTTGGCCGAAAAGCGGAAAGGCGCACCTTCCGGCACCGCCTCCTCCGGGCGCACCCGCGCGATCGCCTCGCCCTCGCCGAGCGCGAAGACCAGCATCGTGTCCGGCCCCGTCGGCTCCACCACCTCCACGGGCCGCTCGAACGTGAAGAGCTCGCTCGCTCCCTCCCCGCTCCGCGGCCCTGTAATCGCCTCCGGCCGGAGACCGAGGTCGAGGTCCTTCCCCTCGTAGGGGGCCACGCGCCCGGCGAGCCGCGCAGGCACGGGGAACCGGATCGTCTCGCCCTTCCCGCCCGGGACGGCGACGAAGAGGCCGTCCTCGCGCACGACCCGGCCGCGCACGATGTTCATCGGGGGCGAGCCGATGAAGCCCGCCACGAAGAGGTCGATCGGGCTTTCGTAGATCTCCTCGGGCGGCGCGAACTGGCGGATGTGGCCGGCGTCCATCACGGCGATGCGGGAGGCGAGCGTCATCGCCTCGATCTGGTCGTGGGTGACGTAGATCATCGTCTTGCCGAGCCGGTGGTGCAGCTTCTTGATCTCGGTCCGCGTCTCGATGCGGAGCTTGGCGTCGAGGTTCGACAGCGGCTCGTCGAAGAGGAACACCTCCGGCTGCCGGACGAGCGCGCGCGCCATCGCCACGCGCTGGCGCTGACCGCCGGAAAGCTCCGCGGGCCTGCGGTCGAGCAGCGGCTCGATGTGCAGGAGCCCTGTCACCTCGGCGACCGCCTCGTCCTGCCGCGCCCGCGGGACGCCCCGCGTCTCCATGCCGAACACGATGTTCTTCCGCACCGTCTTCGTCGGGTAGAGCGAGTAGGACTGGAACACCATGGCGATGTCGCGGTCGCGCGGCGGCACGTCGTTGACGCGCCGGTCGCCGATGAAGATGTCGCCGCCGCTCACCGTCTCCAGTCCCGCCACCAGATTGAGGAGCGTCGACTTTCCGCATCCCGACGGGCCGACGAGCACGACGAACTCGCCGGGCTCCAGTTCCAGGCTGATGCCCTTCAGCACCTCCGTCGCGCCGAACCGCTTCCAGACGTTCTCGAGCCGCACGCCGGCCATCGCTCACCCCTTCACCGCACCGGCGGCGAGGCCGCGCACGAAATATTTCCCGGCAAGCACGTAGACCGCCAGCGTCGGCAAGGCGGCGATGATCGCCGCCGCCATGTCGACGTTGTATTCCTTCACCCCCGTCGAGCTTGCGACGAGGTTGTTGAGCGCCACCGTCGCCGGGTTGCTGGCGCCGACGGTGAAGGCGCTGCCGAACAGGAAATCGTTCCAGATCTGCGTGAACTGCCAGATGATCGTGACGACTAAAGCCGGCGGCGCCATCGGCAGCAGCACGCGGAAGAAGATGCCGAAGAAGCCGGCGCCGTCGATCCGCGCCGCGTTCACGATGCCGTCCGAGACGCCGACGAAGAAGCTCCGGAAGAACAGCGTCGTGAAGGCGAGGCCGTAGACGGTGTGGACCAGCACGAGCCCCGACACCGTGCCGGCGAGGCCGAGCGCGCCGAGCGTCCGCGCCATCGGCAGCAGCACGACCTGGAACGGGATGAAGGCGCCGAAGAGCATGAGGCCGAACACGAGGTCGGCGCCGCGGAAGCGCCACTTGGTCAGCACGTAGCCGTTGAAGGCGCCGAGCATGGTCGAGATCAGCACGGCCGGCACGACCATCAGGACGGAGTTCCAGATGTAGGGCTTCAGCCCCTCGCAGCGCACCCCGACGCAGGCGGAGTCCCACGCCCTCAGCGTCGGCTCGAGCGTCGGCTGCCGCGGCAGGCTGATCAGCGTCCCGGTCCGGATCTCGTCGAGCGGCTTCAGCGCCGTCGCGACCATCACGAAGAGCGGCATCAGGTAGTAGAGCGCGAAGAGGCCGAGGATCGCGAAGAGGAGATAGCGGAGCAGGCGGCTGCCGATGCCGGACGGGCGGACGATCCCGCCTTCCGCCCGCGCGCTCACTTCGGCCCCCCGCGGAGCTCCGAATAGAGATAGGGCACCATGATCGCGATGATCGTGACGAGCATCATCACCGCGCTCGCCGCCGCCAGCCCCAGTTCGCTGCGCTGGAACGCGTAGGCGTACATGAAGGTCGCCGGCAGGTCGGTCGCGATTCCCGGCCCGCCCCCGGTGAGGGCGACGACCAGGTCGAAGCTCTTGATGGCGAGATGCGCGAGCACGATGAAGGCGGACAGGAACACCGGCCGGAGCATCGGCAGGACGATGCGCGTATAGGTCCGCACCGGCCCGGCGCCGTCGATCGCCGCCGCCTTCAGGATCTCGTCGTCGACCGAGCGCAGGCCGGCCAGGAAGAGCGCCATGACGTAGCCCGACGACTGCCAGACGCCGGCGATCACCACCGTGTAGATCGCCATGTCGCGGTCGATGAGCCAGTCGAACCGGAAGCTCTCGAAGCCCCAGTCGTGCATCACCCGCTCGAGGCCGAGCCCCGGATTGAGGATCCACTTCCAGGCCGTGCCCGTCACGATGAAGGAGAGCGCCATCGGATAGAGGTAGATCGTGCGCAGCGTCCCCTCGATCCGGATGCGCTGGTCGAGCAGCACCGCGAGCACGATCCCGAGCGCGGTGCAGCCGAGCATGAAGAGCGAGCTGAAGATCGCGAGGTTCTTCAGCGCGATGTACCAGCGCGGCGTCGACCAGAGCCGCTCGTACTGGACGAGCCCGGCGAAATCGTAGTTCGGCAGGACGCCCGACTTCGTGAAGGAGATGTAGACCGTCCACAGGATGAAGCCGTAGACGAAGAAGAGCACCGCCGCGAAGGACGGCGCGAGCACCAGCTTCGGCATGAGCACGTCGAGCCGCCGCCATCGCGCGGCGAAACTGCCCCCGTGACCGGTCACGCGCCCCTCCTCCGCGAGAGCCCGCCGGCGCCTCTCGGGCGCCGGGGGAGCCGGCCGCTATCCTGCGCGCTCGACCGCTTCCACCAGCCGCTTGACGGCCTCGGCGGAGCTCATGTCCGAGTTGAAGTGCTCGGTGATGACGTCCAGGAACTCGCCGCGCACGGAGCGCGGGATCGCCATCTCGTGCGCCATGCTCGGCACGAGCGTGCCGGCCTCGATCGCCTTCGTCAGATCGTCGTGGGACTTCTTTGCGCAGTCGTCGAAGGCATCGAGCGGCACGTCGATGCGGGCCGGGATAGAGCCCTTGGCGAGGTTGAAGGTCCCCTGGAATTCCGGCGACATGATCAGGCTCGCCAGGACCTTCTGTCCCTCGACCCGATCCTCGCCCCTGACCTTGAACATGACGAAGCTGTCGGAGTTCAGGATGAAGGCGTCGCCCGGCGCGGCGGCGCAGACGAAGTCCGTCCCCGGCGCCTTGCCGGCGGCGAGGAACTCGCCCTTCGCCCAGTCGCCCATGATCTGGAACGCCGCCTCTCCGCGCATCACCATGCCGGTGGCGAGGTTCCAGTCGCGCCCGGAGAAGTTGGGGTCGACGAAGCCCCGCATCACGCGCATCTGGTCGAAGACCTTGACCATGGTGTCGCTCTGCAGCGCGTCCGCATCGAGCTCGACCAGCGCCTTACGGTAGAAGTCGGCGCCGCCGAGCCCGAGCGCCACCACCTCGAAGATGGTGGCGTCCTGCCAGGGCTGGCCGCCATGCGCGAGGGGGGTGATGCCGGCGGCCTTGATCGTCTCGGCAGCGGCGTTGAACTCGTCCCAGGTCGTGGGCACGCTCACGCCGGCCTTCTCGAGCACGGCCGGGTTCACCCACATCCAGTCGACGCGGTGGATGTTCACCGGCGCGGCGACGTACTTGCCCTCGTATTTCATGATGTCGGCGAGGACCGGGGGCAGCTTGTCGTCCCAGCCTTCGCGCGCCGCGACCTCCTCGATGTCGGCGACCGTTCCCTCGCGCGCCCATTCCTGGATGCCCGGCCCCTTGAGCTGGACGGCCGTCGGCGGGTTGCCGGCAACCACCCGGGCGCGCAGCGCGGTCATGGCCGGGTCGCCGCCGCCGCCCGCGATCGGCGAGTCGATCCACTTGCCGCCCTGCGCCTCGAAGGCCTTCTTCAGCTCGCCGACGGCCTTCGCCTCGCCGCCGGAAGTCCACCAGTGGAGCACCTCAACCGTGCCGGCCGCTTGCGCCGGGGCGGCCGCGACCGCCACCGCCGATGCCAGAAGCGCGCAAGAAACCGAGTGCCGAATAGCCATGTCTGCCTCCCGTTTATAGGGGCTCGGCCGCGGCTCGCGGCCCTGCCACGTTTCGGTCTTGAGCCGCCTTATAGCATCTGCTTTGATCCAGATCAGCAGCCCGCCCTCGCGCGCACAATCTGCGCGCGCAAGCTACCGGGGCGAGCCCGGGCTCTTCTCGCGCCGCCCGTCGGCCAGCTGGCCCGTTGACGCTAGGCCCTCAGCCGCGCGTTGCCGGGATCGTAGGGGCTCTCGGGAATGACGGTCGCCCGCCTGCGCTCGCCGAGGATCTGGATCTCCAGCTCCGTTCCGACCTCGCCGAACTCCGGACGCACCATGCCGAGGGCGAGCGACTTGCCGGTGCGCCAGCCGAAGCCGCCGTTCGTCGCGCGCCCGACGAGGTCGTCGCCCGCCCAGAGCGGCTCGGAGCCGCGCGCATCGGCATCCGTGACACCGTCGATCTCCATCGTCACGAAGCGCCAGCTGTCGCCCTCGGCATGCGCGCGCACCAGCGCGTCGCGGCCGAGGAAATCGCCCTTGTTCGGATGGACGAAGCGGTCGAGGCCGGATTCGTAGGCGGAATACTCGATCGAGAGTTCGCGCCCGACGAGCCGGTACGACTTCTCGATCGCCATCGACATCATCGCCCGGATACCGAACGGCCGGATCCCGTATTCCCGCCCCGCCTCCATCAGGAGGTCGAAGACCGCGTTCTGCGTCTCGATCCGGTGGTGGAGCTCCCAGCCGAGCTCGCCGACGAAATTCACGCGCAGCGCATGAGCCTGCGCGTGCCCAATGTCGATCCGCTTGCCCGTCAGCCACGGGAAGGCGGCGTTCGAGAGGTCGGCGCTCGTGAGCTTCTGCAGGACGTCGCGCGAGCGCGGGCCGGCGAGCACGAGCACGCCCCATTCGGTGGTCACCGGGCGCAATTGGACGCTGCCGTCGCCCGGCAGCGCCTTGGCGAGCACGTCGTGGTCGTGCCGCTCGAGCGCCCCCGCCGACACGAGATAGAAGCTCTCCGGCCCGGTCCGGTAGACCGTGAACTCCGACCGCACCCCGCCACGCACGGTCAACAAATGGCAGAGGTGGATGCGGCCGACCGCCTTCGGCACGCGGTTCGCCATCAGTCCGTCGAGCCAGGCTTCCGCGCCCGGCCCGCTGACGTAGCACTTGGCGAAGGCCGACATGTCCTGCAGGCCGACGCCCGAGGCGACGTTCCGCACCTCGTTTCCCACGTGCTCGAAATGGTTCGAACGCCGGAACGACCAGATCTCCTTCACCCGGCCGTCGGCATCCGGCTGCGGGTGGTTGTGGTTCAACAGGACGTCCGGCTTCTCGATCGAAGCGACGTCGATGCCGTAGCCCTCCGGCGCGAACCAGTTCGGCCGCTCCCAGCCGTAGACGGAGCCGAACACGGCGCCGAGCGCCTTCATCCGGTCGTAGCAGGGCGCGGTCTTCAGCGGCCGCCCGGCCGCGCGCTCCTCGTCCGGGTAATGCGGCGTGAAGACGTTGGCATAGGCCTCCTCGTTCTTCGCCTTGAGGTAGCCGCGCGAGGCGTAGGGGCCGAACCGGCGGGGATCGACGCCAAGCATGTCGATGGAGGGTTCCCCCTCCACGATCCACTCGGCGAGCTGCCAGCCCGCGCCGCCGGCGGCGGTGACGCCGAAGGAATGGCCCTCGTTCAGCCAGAAGTTCCTGAGTCCCCAGGCCGGCCCGACGATCGGCGAGCCGTCCGGCGTATAGGCGATGGCGCCGTTGTAGACCTTCTTGATGCCGACCTCGCCGAAGGCGGGCACGCGCGCGATCGCCGTCTCGATATGCGGCATCAGGCGCTCCAGATCCTCCTGGAAGAGCTCGTACTCGCTGTCCGCCGACGGCCCGTCGACGTAGCAGGCCGGCGCGCCCTTCTCGTACGGCCCGAGCAGGAGCCCGCCCGCCTCCTCGCGCATGTACCAGGAGGAATCGCTCTCGCGCAGGACCCCCATCTCGGGCAGGCCTCGATGCCGGCGTTCCAGGATGGCCGGGTGCGGCTCGGTCACGATGTACTGGTGCTCGACCGGCATGACCGGCACGTCGAGCCCGACCATCGCCCCGGTCTGCCGGGCGAAGTTGCCGGTCGCGGAGACGACGTGCTCGGCGACGATGTCGCCCTTGTCGGTGCGCACCAGCCATTCGCCGCCGGGCCGCCGCGCGATGCCGGTCACCGCCGTGCTGCGGTGGATTTCGGCGCCGCGGCTGCGCGCGCCCTTGGCGAGCGCCTGCGTAAGGTCGGCCGGCTGGATGTAGCCGTCGTCGGGGTGCTGGATCGCGCCGATGATGCCGTCCGTCTCGCAGAGCGGCCAGATCGCCTTCACCTCGTCCGGCGTCAGCACGTTCACGTCGACGCCGATCGTGCGCGCCACGCCGGCATAGTACATGTACTCGTCCCAGCGGTCCCGGGTCCGCGCCAGGCGGATGTTGGAGCAGACCGAGAAGCCGACGTTCTGGCCGGTCTCGGCCTCCAGCGTCTTGTAGAGCGCGACCGAGTACTTGTGGATCTGGCCGACCGAATAGCTGAGGTTGAAGAGCGGAAGCAGGCCCGCGGCATGCCAGGTGGAGCCCGACGTGAGCTCCTTGCGCTCGAGGAGGACGACGTCCGCCCAGCCCTTCCTGGCCAGGTGGTAAAGCGTGGAGACGCCGACCACCCCGCCGCCGATCACCACGACCCGCGCGTGCGACTTCATGATTGCCGTCCCCTCTTCAGCCCCCGCTCATCGGCCATAGGTCGCGGGGAGGCGGCGCACTGACCCGGCAACGACATCCGCCGTCGCGGTCACGCTGCAGTCCGGGTCGCTCCCACGCCTGCCGCCAGGTCCGGCCTGCCCGCGGCGCGCGCGGCCGCCGTGACGGTGTTCGCCATCAGCATCGCGATCGTCATCGGGCCGACGCCCCCCGGAACCGGCGTGATCGCCCCGGCGACCGTGGACGCCTCGTCGAACGCCACGTCGCCGACGAGGCGCGTCCGACCCTCGCCGAGGTCGGGCGCCGCCACGCGGTTGATGCCGACGTCGATGACGCAGGCGCCGGGCTTCACCCAGCCGCCGCGGATCATCTGCGGCCGCCCGACCGCGGCGACGAGGATGTCGGCGCGCCGGCAGACGGAAGGCAGGTCGCGGGTCCGGCTGTGCGCGATCGTGACAGTGCAGTTCTCCCGCAGGAGAAGCTGGGCCACGGGCTTGCCCACGATGTTGGAGCGCCCGACGACCACCGCCTCCAGGCCGGAGAGGTCGCTCCCCAGTGCGGACTTCGCCAGGATCACGGAGCCCGCCGGCGTGCACGGGACCAGGGCGCCCGGAGCACCGGTGGAAAGGCGGCCTACATTCACCGGGTGGAAGCCGTCGACGTCCTTCTCCGGTGCGATTGCGAGCAGCACCTTCTGCTCGTCGACATGGTCCGGGAGCGGAAGTTGCACGAGGATGCCGTGGATGGCCGGGTCGCGGTTGAGGGATGAGACGAGCGCCAGCACGTCCGCCTCGCTGGTCGAGGCCGGCAGCGTGTGCTGCTCGGAGTGGAAGCCGCATTCGTGCGCCTTGGCGCTCTTGTTGCGGACGTAGACCTGGCTTGCGGGGTTCTCGCCCACGAGCACCACGGCGAGCCCCGGCTTGACTGCGAGCGCGCTCATCAGCCGGTCGCGCGCTTCCTTCACCTGCTCGATGATGCCGGCGGCGACCGCCTTGCCGTCGATGATCCGCGCCTGCTCTCCGCCGCCCTCTGCCATTCCGTCCTCCGCTGCGATGACGAGCGGTTTAGAGGGATCGCGGCGCGGAGGCAAAGCCGCCCGGGAACCGGAATGGCCTGCCGCTGCAAAGGAAGGAGCCGCCGGATCGCTCCGGCGGCTCCCGCTCCCGAAGAATTCTGAGTCAGACGCGCGGGCTGCGGCCCCGCATCGCGCCGGCGATCGCAGAGATCAAGAAGAGCGCGATCGCGACGAAGAAGATCAGCTTGGAGATACCGACAGCCGTGCCGGCGATGCCGCCAAAACCAAGGACCGCGGCGATGAGCGCGATCACCAGGAACGTCAGTGCCCAACCGAGCATTTGCAACCTCCGTATTGGCTCCGGCGCTACCGCCGTCGGCAGGAAAAACGCAGCAACACGGAATTGGTTCACCGGCGGACGAATTCTTCATCTGGTTGGCGTTGCCGCGGAGCGCCGTTCCCTTCCTCTTCAAACATGAGCATGAAGACCAGCACGAGCGTCTTCGCATCCTCGATCTCGCCGCGCCTCGCCGCCGCATAAAGCTCGTCGAGCGGCATTTCGACGATCTCGATGGCCTCCCCTTCGTGCTCGTTGCCGCCGCCCTCCGTCTTCCTGTCGGCGCTCGAATAGGTGGCGAGGAAGAGGTGCATCCGCTCCGTCAGCGTACCCGCCGAAGGCAGGATGATCTGCACCGGCCGAAGGCTCTTCAGATGGAGCCCGAGTTCCTCCTCCGCCTCGCGCAGCGCGCATTCCTCCGGCGTCTCGCCCGCCTCCACGATGCCGGCGCAGGCCTCCAGCGGGTACGGATCGTGCCCGATGACCAGGAGCGGCGTGCGCAGCTGCCGCGCGAGGAGCGCGACCCGCCGCTCCGGATCGTAGGTCAGCACCACCGCCGCCTCGCCGTGGTCGATCACTTCCCGCTCGTGGCGCGTGACCGTGCCGTTCGGCAGCGTCTCCTCGACGGTGACCATGTCGAACCGGTTCCAGCCGTCATGGATCCGCCGTCGGCTGACGATCACGGCGTTCACGGACGGCAGGTCTGCGGGCTTGGTGTCCAAATGGCTTCTCCTCCGCCGGCCCCCTGCCGGCCCTTGTCGGGCACAGCCCTAGCGGGTTGCCGCCGGACGCGAAAGCCGGGCCCGATTTGTCCCGGTGCGGCCGTCCGAAAGCTGACCTATGCTGTCGGCTCCTCGGAGCCCCGATCATGAGCGCGCTTCCCGACGTCGAGCCGTTCCCCGCCTTCCGTGCCCCTTACGCGCCGGACGACGAGGATCTCGTCCGGACGCTCCGCGCCGAGCTGGCGCTCTCGTCCGATGCCGCGCGGCGCGCCTCGGAGCGGGCCCGCGGCTACGTCGAGGGCATCCGGGCCGCCCGCGGCAGCGTCGGCGGGCTGGAAGACTTCATGCAGACCTACAGCCTCTCGACCCGCGAGGGGCTGGCGCTGATGTCGCTCGCCGAGGCGCTTCTGCGCGTCCCCGACGCCGCGACGCAGGACCGGCTCATCGAGGACAAGCTCGGCGGCCGCGACTGGGCGGAGGCCGCGCGCGAGACGGAGAGCTGGATCGTCTCGGCGACTACCTGGGCGCTCGGCATGAGCGTGCGCATCGTCCATCCCGGCGAAACGGCGGAGGGCATCGTCGGAAAGCTCGCCCAGCGCCTCGGCATGCCGACCATCCGCACGGCCGCCAGGCAGGCCATGCGGCTCCTCGGCCACCAGTTCGTGCTCGGCGAGACGATCGAGGCCGCGCTCCGCCGCGCCCGCAGCCGCGAGGAGCGCGGTTACCGCCATTCCTTCGACATGCTCGGAGAAGGCGCGCGCACGGCCCGCGACGCGCGACGGTACCTCGAATCCTACCGCCATGCGCTCGAGGCGATCGGTCGCTCCGCCCGCGGCGAAGGCCCGCGCGAGCGGCCGGGCCTGTCGGTGAAGCTTTCCGCCCTTCATCCGCGCTACACCGCCCGGCAGCGCGACCGCGTCCTGAGCGAGCTCGTGCCGGATCTCGTCGAGCTCGCCCGGCTCGCCAAGGCCCACGACCTCAACCTCACCGTCGACGCGGAGGAGGCGGAGCGGCTCGAACTTTCGCTCGACGTCTTCGGCGCGCTCCTGCGCGAGCCGGCGCTCGCCGGCTGGGACGGCCTCGGCCTCGCCGTCCAGGCCTATCAGAAGCGTGCGCCGGCCGTCGTCTCCTGGCTCGACGACGCTGCCCGCGCCGCAGGGCGACGCCTCATGGTCCGGCTGGTGAAGGGCGCCTACTGGGACACGGAGGTGAAGCGCGCGCAGGAGCGCGGTCTCGCCGATTTCCCCGTCTTCACGCGCAAGCCCGTCACGGACCTCGCCTACCTCGTCTGCGCCTCGCGGCTGCTTGCGGCAGGCGACCGCATCTATCCGCAGTTCGCGACCCACAACGCGCTCACCGCTGCCACCGTGATCGAGCTGGCCGGCAACGCGGCTTTCGAGTTCCAGCGCCTCCACGGCATGGGGGACGACCTCTTCCGGCAGGTCCACGACCGCGACGGCCATCCCTGCCGCATCTACGCGCCGGTCGGCGGCTACCGCGAGCTGCTTGCCTATCTCGTGCGGCGCCTGCTGGAGAACGGCGCGAACTCCTCCTTCGTGAACGTCGTCTCGGACCCGGGCGTGCCGATCGGCGGTCTCGTGGCCCATCCGCACGAGGCGCTCGCCGACGGCAGCGTCCGCCACGCCCGCATCGCCCGGCCCGACGCGATCTTCCCCGGCCGGCGAAACTCGGCCGGCATCGAGTTCGGGGACCGGCAGGAGGTCGCGTGCCTCCGTGCCGGCATGCGGGCCGTGGCCAACCCAATCCTCGACGCGGCCCCTATGGTTGCGGGACGGCGGATCGGCGGCACGCGCCGCGCGCTTCGCGCACCCGTCGACTGCGCCACCCTGGTCGGGCATGTCGAGGAGGCGGGGCCGGAGACCTCGGCCGGAGCCGTCGCCGCGGCTCTCGATGAATTTTCGGCATGGGATACGACGCCTGCCGAGGAGCGCGCCCGCGTCCTGGAGCGCGCCGCCGACATCGTCGAGGCGCGGCGCGACCGGCTGATGGCGCTGCTCGCCCGTGAAGGCGGCAAGACGCTCGACGACGGCATCGCCGAGATCCGCGAAACCGTGGACTTCCTGCGCTTCTACGCCCGCGAAGCGCGCCGCCTCTTCGGCGCCGACACGATCATGCCCGGGCCGACCGGCGAGGAGAACCGCTACCGGCTGCGCGGCCGCGGCGTCTTCGTCTGCATCAGCCCGTGGAATTTCCCGCTGGCGATCTTCACCGGCCAGGTCGCCGCCGCGCTCGCCGCCGGCAACGCGGTGGTCGCCAAGCCGGCCGAGCAGACGCCGCTCGTCGCCTTCGCGGCGGTCTCCATCCTGCACGAGGCGGGCGTGCCCGCCTCCGTGCTGAACCTCCTGCCAGGCGACGGCGCGACCGGTGCGGCGCTCGTCGCCGATCTGCGCATCGGCGGCGTCGCCTTCACGGGGTCGACCGCCGTCGCGCAGGCGATCAACCGCACGCTCGCGGCACGCCCGGGCTCGATCATCCCCTTCGTGGCCGAGACCGGCGGGATCAACGCCATGATCGCGGACGCCACGGCGCTCCCGGAGCAGGTCGCCGACGACGTCGTCACCTCCGCCTTCCGCTCCGCCGGCCAGCGCTGCTCCGCGACGCGGCTTCTCTTCGCGCAAGCCGACGTCGCCGACCAGATGATCGGGATGATCGCCGGCGCGGCCGCCGAGCTCGTGCTTGGCGATCCGTCCGATCCGGCAACCGATATCGGCCCCGTCATCGACGCCGAGGCGAAGGCCGGGCTCGAGGCGCACATCGAGCGGATGCGGCGGGAGCAGAAGATCATTCACGCCGGCGCCGCGCCCGCCGCCGGCCTGTTCGTCGCGCCGCACGTGATCGAGCTCGACCGCGCCGCCGTCCTCGACAGCGAGGTCTTCGGCCCGATCCTTCACGTGGTACGCTGGCAGTCCGACCGTCTCGACGAAATCATCGAAGCCGTCCGCAGCACCGGCTACGGCCTGACGCTCGGAATCCATACCCGCGTCGGCGGACGCGCCGAGCGGATCGCGCGCGCCCTCCAGGTCGGCAACGTCTACGTCAACCGCAACACGATCGGCGCCGTCGTCGGCGCGCAGCCCTTCGGCGGCTCCGGCCTCTCCGGCACCGGGCCGAAGGCCGGCGGCCCGAACTACCTGCAGCGCTTCGCGCTGGAGCAGGTCGTCTCCACCGACACTACCGCGGCGGGCGGCAATGCGAGCCTCGTCACGCTCGACGACGCCGTAGACTGATCGGCCGCCATCGGCCGCTCAGGCGGCCACGGCGCTGTAGCCGTAGAAGTTCTCCTCGATGTGATTGGCGAGCGCATCGAAGAGCGGCCCCGTCGCCGCCGGCGCGCGGCGGAGCTCGATCCCGAGCTGCCCGATCGACGGCAGCCCCGCCTCGTCTCCGATCGCCTTGATGTCGCCGCGCACCGTCGAATGCGGCAGCGGCGCGATCGCGAGCCCGGCCATCAACGCCGCCAGCTGGCCGAGATAGTGCCGACTCGTATAGGCGACGCGGTAGGCGATGCCGGCCCGGTCCAGCGCCTCCAGGGCCATCCGGCGCCAGCAGCAGCCGAGATGGGAGAGCGCGAGCGGGATCGGCTGCTGCTCGTGCGCGCAGCCGTGCCGCAGGCCCGCCCAGACCAGCGGCTCGCGATGCACGATCTGCCCGGCCGTCGCCCCCTCGCCAGCGCTCACCAAGGCGATGTCGATCTGGTTCGCGGTGATCATCTGCACGAGATCGAGGCTCGACTGGCAAACCACGTCGACCTCCACCATCGGATGGCTCGCGGCGAAGCGGGACAGGATCTCCGGCAGGAAGCGGCCGGCATAGTCGTCGGGCGTGCCGAACCGGATCGTGCCCGCGATGCCCGGCGCCCTGAACCGCTGCAGCGCCTCCTGCGTCAGCTTCACGATGCGCCGGCCGTAGCCGACCAGCGCCTCGCCGTCGGGCGTGAGCGCGACCGAGCGGCCGTCCTTGACGAAGAGCGGCCGGCCGACCTGCTCCTCGAGCTTCTTCATCTGCATGGAGACGGCCGAGGGCGTGCGGTAGACTTGGCGCGCAGCGCGGTTGAAGCTGCCGGTATCGGCGATGGCGACAAGGGTCCGCAGCAGATCGACGTCGAGCCCGGCGCCGGAGCGGTAATCCACCGCCTCTCCGCCTATCCGGCCGGCGGTTTCCCCGTTCAGTTCCAGGACACTCATCCGCGCCTCCCGAATGTTCAGTGCCATTGACTGGATAGATAAAACCAATTCGCTTGATTGAGCAATAGGGATGCGCCAAATCTCTGACTGTCAGCCGTCCCCAAGCGACTGATCTCGCAAGAAACGGGTGGATGTCCGGCGCCGGAATACTGCATTCCGGTGGACGAAGGAGAATTGCCATGCGGGAAGCAGCATCATTCATGGCCCGCCAGGTCATCTGGTCGCCGACGGGACTGTCGGGCGTCGCGCAGCGCATCCTTGCGCCGTTGCGGTGGTGGCAGCGCCGCCGCAGGCTCGCCACGCTCGACACGCTCGACGAGCATGTCCTCAACGACATCGGCCTCAGCCGCGAGGACGTGCGCTGGGCGCTCGGTCAGCCGCTCGCAATCGACGCCGCCGCCGAACTCGTGCGGCGGCGCTCCGAACGGCGCGGCCTGCGTCGTCGCTGAGGCGCGGGACCACTCCCATGCGGCTGCGAACGTGCTAATCGGGGGCTCCGCAAAGGAGCCCCCATGGCCGCTGAAGAGACACCGATCGTCCGCCTCGAGGACTACCGCCCGACCGACTACAGCATCGAAACGGTCGAACTCGACTTCCGCCTGGCGCCCGAGGCGACCGAGGTCCGCTCCCGCCTGAGGCTCGCGCCGCGGCCGGGTACGCCTGCCGGGACCCCGCTCGCGCTCGACGGCGACGGTCTCGTCCTGAAAAGCCTCGCGATGGATGGCGCCGCCCTTCCGGCCGAAGCCTTCGCGGCGACGCCCGACCGGCTCACGATCCACGCGCCGCCGGCGCGACCCTTCGACCTCGAGGTCGTGACCCGGCTCGATCCGTCGGCCAACACGACCCTCATGGGCCTCTACATCTCGAACGGCATCTACGCGACGCAGTGCGAGGCCGAGGGGTTCCGGCGGATCACCTATTTCCTCGACCGGCCGGACGTGCTCGCCGTCTACACCACGCGCATCGAGGCGCGCGCCGACGAGGCGCCCGTCCTGCTGTCGAACGGCAATCTGGTCGAGGCCGGCGCGATCCCGGGCACCGACCGCCACTTCGCGGTCTGGCACGACCCGTTCCCGAAGCCGAGCTACCTGTTCGCGCTCGTCGGCGGCAATCTCGCGGCGGTCCACGATCGCTTCCGCACGATGTCGGGCCGCGACGTCCGCCTCGCGATCTACTGCGAGCCCGGCAAGGAGGAGCGCTGCCGCTACGCGATGGACGCGCTCAAGCGCTCGATGCGCTGGGACGAGGAGCGCTTCGGCCGCGAGTACGACCTCGACGTCTTCAACATCGTCGCCGTCTCCGACTTCAACATGGGGGCGATGGAGAACAAGGGGCTCAACGTCTTCAACGACAAGTACGTCCTCGTCGACCCGGAAACCGGCACCGACCAGGACTATGCCGGCGTCGAGACCGTCATCGCCCATGAATATTTCCACAACTGGACCGGCAACCGCATCACCTGCCGCGACTGGTTCCAGCTCTGCCTGAAGGAAGGCCTGACCGTCTTCCGCGACCAGGAGTTCACCTCCGACATGCGCTCGCGCCCGGTCAAGCGCATCGCCGACGTGGTCGCGCTCAGGCAGCACCAGTTCCCGGAGGATGCCGGGCCGCTTGCGCATCCGCCGCGCCCGACGACGTACCGCGAGATCAACAACTTCTACACGGCGACCGTCTACGAGAAGGGCGCCGAGATCTGCCGCATGCTCCAGACCGTCCTCGGGCGGCACGGCTTCCGCGCCGGGATGGATCTCTATTTCGAGCGCCATGACGGCGACGCGGCGACGATCGAGGATTTCATCGCCTGCTTCGCCGACGCCACCGGGACCGACCTGTCGCAGTTCTCGCTCTGGTACCATCAGGCCGGCACCCCGACGCTGCATGCCGAGCACGCCTACGATCCCGACCGGCAGCGCCTCACCCTGCGCCTGCAGCAGGATCTCCCCGAGACGCCCGACCGTCGTCCCAAGCACGCGATGCACGTCCCGGTCGCCTTCGGTCTGGTCGGGCCGGACGGCCAGGATCTCAGCTTCCGGCGGGCCGAAGGCGCCCGCGTCGACGACGGCATCATCCATCTCACCACCGGCAGCGCGGAGATCACGTTCGACGGCGTGACCGCCCGCCCGGTGCCTTCTCTCCTCAGGGGTTTCTCGGCGCCGGTGCGGCTGCGCTCGGACGTCTCCCGGGACGACCGGCTGTTCCTGATCGGGCACGATCCCGATCCGTTCAGCCGGTGGGAGGCGGCGCAGTCGATCGGGCTCGAGTTTCTCCGCGCCGGTACGGCCGCCGTCCGGGCCGGCCGCCGGCCGGAGTTCGACGGAAGGTTCGCCGAGGAACTCGGGCGCCTCGCCGCCAACGACGAGCTCGACCCCGCCTTCCGCGCGCTCGCCTTGATGCTGCCGAGCGAGGGCGACGTTGCGCAGGCGATCGGAAGCGACGTCGATCCCGACGCCATTCACGAGGCGCGCCTGGCGCTGCAGTCCGCGATCGGGGAAACCATCGCGGAGATCGTCTCGGAGGCGGCGGCGCGCAACGCCCCTGCACCCGCCTATTCGCCCGATGCCGGGCAGGCCGGCCGGCGCGCGCTCGCCCATGCCGCGTGGTCGCTCGGCATTGCCGGCGGCCTGATCGGCTCGGAGGACATGCTGTCCCGCTACCGCGACGCCGGCAACCTCACCGACCGGCTTGCCGCGCTGCGCCTCGCGGCCCACCACCGGCTCGGCTGCGCCGACGAGGCGCTCTCCGCCTTCTACGAGCAGTATCGCGGCAACGCGCTCGTGCTCGACAAGTGGCTGATGGTGCAGGCGACCATTCCCGCCCACGATACGGTCGACCGCGTCCGGAACCTCATGCGCCACCCGGCCTTCTCGATGAAGACGCCGAACAGGGTCTACGCGCTGCTCCGGTCCTTCGCGACCGCGAACCCGGTCGGCTTCAACCGAGCCGACGGCGCGGGCTTCCGCCTCATCGCGGACGTCATTGCGGAGATCGACCCGCACAATCCATCCGTCGCGGCGAGGCTCGCCACCGCCTTCCGCTCCTTCGCGATGCTGGAGCCCGCCCGCCGCGCCGCCGCGCAGGCCGCGCTCTCGGACCTCTCCGCAAGGCCGAACCTGTCGCGCGACGTGGGCGACATTCTCCTCCGCACGCTCGAAGGGTAAATGCCTGCTTGCCACAATCGCACCAAATTTCCGTAACCTTCTAGAAACAATCTGGACAAGCGGAATCCGCTCGACTCAAATGAGCTGATTCGGAGAAGCGGCGCTCCGATTGCACGGCAGACGAGGAGGCTGGCATGGCGCGGGCTGGGGAGGCCATCGCGTCCGCGGATTGGCGCACCCGGATTCCGGAGCGTCTCAATCGCGTGGCGCTGGCGGGTCACGCCAAACTGTTCGTCCATCCCGCTTACGCTCGCCTCGTCACCAATGAGCCCTACGTCAAGCGCCTGATCCCGGCGCTGATCGTCCTCTTCGTGCTCTCGCTCGGCGGGATGCGCGCGGTTGTCCTCTTCGAAGGCCACGATTCCGTCGATCTGCGCGCGCGCAACCAGATCGCACTGCTCGCGCGTGCCGTCTCCGCGGACCTCCTCGGCGGCGACGCCCTCCCGCCGATCAGCGAGCCCTCCGAACTGCTTCAGGGCCGGCTGGAGAACACGCTGCCGCCGCGCGCGGCCAGCATGGAACGCTCCATCTACGTGCTGAACCCCGACGGCGTGATCGTGGCCGCGGTCCCGGCCCGCAACGGCGTCGTCGGCCAGCACTTCGACAGCATCATCGGCCTCGGCCAGCCGCTCACGACGCTCGGCCAGCTCGCCGGCGTGCTCTCGATCACGCGCCCCGACGACGAGGAGGTGCTCGCCGCAGTCCACCACAATCCCGCGCGAACCGCCTCGATCGCGGTCATGCAGCCGGTATCCGGCGCCTACGCGGAGTGGCGGCAGACGGTCTCGCGCGAAGCCACGATCTTCGTCGCCACCAGCGTCGTGCTCGTCATCCTCGGCTTCGCCTTCCATGCCCAGGCGGCGCGGGCCCAGGAGGCCGACGCGATCTACGCCGAGACGCAGAACCGCTTCCACATGGCGCTCCGCCGCGGCCATTCCGGCCTGTGGGATTGGGACCTCTCGCGTGGCGCCCTGTTCTGGTCGCAGTCGATGTACGAGATCCTCGGCCTCGTCCCGCGCAACAAGCTGCTGTCGATCGGCGATGTCGTGGAATTGGTCCACCCCGACGACATCGACCTGCTTTCGCTCGCCAATGCGCTGGTGCGCGCCGGCAAGGGCACCGTGGACCAGGAATTCCGGATGCGCCACGTCGACGGCCGGTGGATCTGGATCCGGGCGCGCGCGGAAGTCGTCTGCGATGCGGACGAGGAGCCCCACCTCGTCGGCATCGCCGTCGACGTGACCGAGCAGAAGCGCATGCAGGAGGCCTCGCGCATGGCCGACATCCGGCTGCGCGACGCCATCGAGGCCATCTCCGAGGCGTTCGTCCTGTGGGACGCCAACGACCGCCTCGTCATCTGCAACAGCAAGTATCAGGATCTCTACCAGCTCTCCGACGAGCTCGTCCGCCCGGGCACGCACTATCAGGCGATCAGCAGGGCCGGAAAGCGGCCCCAGATCACGAGCAGCACGCCGCTTGCCGACGACGCGGCCGAAGAGGCGGTGTCGCTGGAAGCGCGGATCGCCGACGGCCGCTGGCTGCAGATCAGCGAACGCCGCACCAAGGACGGCGGCTTCGTGTCCGTCGGCACCGACATAACCGCGCTGAAGAACAACGAGAGCCAGCTCCTGGAGAACGAGCGGGCGCTCACCGCCACCGTCGCCGATCTCCGCCAGTCGCGCCAGAAGCTCGAGCGCCAGGCCCAGCAGCTCGTCGAACTGGCGGAAAAGTACGCGCAGGAGAAGGAGAAGGCCGAGGACGCGAACCGCGTGAAGTCCGAGTTCCTCGCCAACGTCTCGCACGAGCTCCGCACGCCGCTGAACGCCGTGATCGGCTTCTCCGACATGATGCTGTCCGGTGTGTTCGGCGCCCTCGGCGACCAGAAATACGAGGAGTACTGCAAGGACATCCGCCAGAGCGGCGAGTACCTGCTCGCGGTCATCTCCGACATTCTCGACATGGCCCGGCTGGAGGCTGGCCGCGTGGAGCTCGATCTCGAGCGGATCGAGCTGGAATCGCTGCTCGCCGACACGGTCGAGACCTGCCGCTCGGAGGCGGACGCGGGCGAGATCGAGATCATCGAGCGCCTCGACGCGAAGGTCTCCTTCCTCGGCGACCGGCGCGCCCTCCGGCAGGTGCTCACCAACCTCGTCTCGAACGCGATCAAGTTCACGCCCGGCGGAGGCAAGGTGCTGGTCGAGTGCCGGCGACGCGGCGACAACGTCGTCGCGATCGTGGAGGACACCGGCATCGGCATTCCGCAGGCCGCGCTCGGCAAGATCGGGCAGCCCTTCGAGCAGGTGCAGAGCCAGATGACGCGAAACCACCGCGGCTCGGGCCTCGGCCTCGCCATCTCCCGCGCGCTGGTGGTGCTTCATGGCGGCGACATGCGGATCGAATCCGCCCCGGGCGTCGGCACGCGCGTCACCGTGATCCTGCCCCGCCGCCCGAAGGTCGAACTGGGCTCCCCCGCGGCAGCCTGAGACGGCCGCT
>NZ_JBQYEX010000013.1:0-77430 GCF_052655945.1 Faunimonas sp. B44
CGGTCGCCCTCGAGCGGGCGCTTGAGGAACGCGCCGACGCGCTCGTCGATGTCCTTGCACAGCTTCGAGACCTGGCTCTTGCTGATGCCGCTCAAGCCCATGGCCTGGACGAGGTCGTCCACCTTGCGGGTCGAGACGCCCGCGATCCACGCCTCCTGGATCACCGAGACCAGCGCCTTCTCCGTCGTCTTGCGGGCTTCGAGGAAGGGCGGGAAATAGCTGCCCGTCCGCAGCTTCGGGATGCGCAGGTTCAACTGCCCCAGCCGCGTATCCAGCGTCCGGTCGCGGTAGCCGTTGCGCCAGGTCGCCCGATCGCCGCTGCGCTCGTAGCGCCCGGCGCCGATCACGCCCTCCACGTCGGCCTCCATGAGGATCTGGAGGACGGTCTCCGCGACGCTGCGCAGGAAATTTCCGTCATCGGCCTTCTGCAGCGCCTCCATCAGCGCCATCCTGTCGTCGGTCATCGGGTCCTCGTGGCTCAGGTTGAAGTCGGCAAACTCCACCTTAGCCGCACACCCCGATGGCCACCCCGGCCTAAACCCAAAACTCCACCACCTCCGTGGACGCTAACCAGCGGGGCGTGGGCCGTTGAGTCTTACCTGAAATGTGACGCAACCCCCAGGCGAAGCCGTCGCTCCGGTAATGCCGCGGCTCAATGCGCGGCCGTCTGCCCTGATCCGATCGGGGCGACGAGCAGTTTGTCGATGCGCCGCTCGTCCATGTCTACGACCTCGATCTCCCAGCCGCAGATCCGAATGCGTTCGCCCACAGGGGGGTGCGGCCGACGCGCTGACTCCACTGTGGCCGCACGCTGCACTCCACGTCAGGCGTGGTTCGCCGCCTTGTGCTTGCGAACTCCATCAGTCGGCCTAACCGGAATGCGGTGCATGAATCCGGTACCGAGTATCATCGACAGGGCAATCGTCGCTCTCCTCGACGAGGCGCTGAAGCTGAACGACGTCAATCCGGCCAGACGCGGATCAAAGCCGTTTCGGTGAGCGCTCGTCCATCTTGCGTCAGCGTGATCGAGAGGTCGACTGGCGCAGGATCGGTCGAGAAGATGTCGAAGCTCAGTCGCCATTGGGCGGGGCCCATCGGCGATCGGGAAAGGCCCGGCTTGAACGTCGATGCGCCGGTCACCTCGATGCTGATGTCCGCCTTGGCGGGATCAAGTCCGGCGAGCGCACCGCCCGCGAAATCGGTGATCACCTTTCGCTCCAGCCGCACTCCGTCTTTCCGCTCGTTCAGGCGAGGCAGACCCAACCGCAGGTCCGTGAGCTTGGCCAGACTGGAAGGAGGTTCTACGCCGCTCCAGTGAAGGCGGTATCGGAACGCGAAGTCTGAGCCCGCCTCCGCTGGACGTTCGGGAACGTAGAAAGCAACGATGTTGTCGCCATACTCCGCCTCGGTCGGGAACTCGATGAGCTGAACCTCTCCGGCTTCGAACCCGGAGATCGGCTCCACCCACAGGTTGGGCCGCCGTTCGAACGCGACTTTGTCCTGGTAGTTGGCGTAGTTCCTGTCCCGCTGCATGAGACCGAAACCACCGCCAGAGGGAAGCGGGAAGGAAGAGACCGAGACCTCGCCCGGATTCGTCAACGGCCTCCAGATCGCCTCGTCTCCGCCCATCAGGAGGAGACCGTCGGAATCGTGGACCTCCGGCCGCCAGTCGCCCCCGGTCCAGCGCTTCTCTTGCGAGTACCAGTACATGCTGGTGAGCGGTGCGACACCGAACCGGCTGACATCGCGGCGAAGGAAGATGCGGCAGGACGTGTCCATGACCACGTTGGGCAGGTGCTGGACCTCGAAGCGGAATGCGGCCGTGACGCTGGGGCCGTCGAGGAGCGCGTAGATCATCATGACCCCGCCCTTCATCTCTTCGATCCAGAATTCGGTGAAGGCCGGGAATTCCTCAGCCCTCCCGTCGGCCGCGGCGGTATCAAGGGCAAGTGCCCTCGCGGAAATGCCGTACTGCCTCAGATCTCCGGAGGACCTGAAGTAGGAGGCGCCAAGGAATGCCAACCAGTCTCCCGGTTGTCCCGTGCCGTTCCATCGCTCGTGAACCCTGAAACCAGCGAAGCCCGCATCGTCAGGCATGTCGGAAGCCGGGCTGCCGGCGGGATGGGAGAAGTAGTCGTTCCGGTAGAGAAGCGGATAGGCGAGACCGTCCTGCAGCTTGTTGAGGCGCACGGGCTCGCGGAAGAGATCGCTCAGATGGAATGCGGTGACGATTCCATCCCGGCCGGGCGCCGCGAATATGCCGCCGGAGGCAGGCTGATGGATCGCGTGATGTTGCTCGTATCCGATCTGCGCGAGGATCTCGGGCGCGGGATCCCGTCTCGGCTCGTATGGCGTATCCCTCATCTCGCGTGCTCTTGCGATCAGCCATTCCCACGAGAAGCGAGTAGCCTTGCCGAACCGGAGCGAGCCGCCGCCGGGCACGCGAGCGTTCTCTTCAGCCCAAACCTTCGAGGCCGGCAATGCTGCCAGAGCCGCGAGCATGGCTAGCAGGTGCCGTCGTGACAGGTGCGACCCTGCGCCAGCGTCAGCCGCCGAACCATTGTGCATCGCCTATCCCGTTGGTGTACAAGGGAAACGCCTCAACGTGACTTGGCTCGAGAATGTTCCCGCAGGGGTCGGTGCACAGTCGTTCGACCTCCAGTCGACAACGGGCAACAAGCCTGACGCTGGAAGGCCGGAACTTGCACAGTCGCGGCATCGTTCAGGCTGGGGGCTATCGACAGGAGTCTGACATGCACAAGCTGCTGATTGCCGCCGCCGCCACGGCACTGTTCGCCTCCCCGGCGGCGTTCGCTCAGGAGGGCACTGCCGCCGGAGCGGCTGGCGGAGCTGCTGCCGGCGCCGTAATTGGCGGACCGGTGGGCGCCGTCGTGGGTGGAGTAGCCGGTGCGGCCATGGGCACGGCAATCGATCCACCGCCGGCAGAAGTTCGTCAGTACGTGATCGAACAGCCGGCGGACACCGTCAAGATCGAGGGCACGGTTGCGGTCGGCGAGGAACTGCCGGAGACGGTCGTGCTCAAGCCGGTACCGAACTATCAGTACCAGTTCGCTGTCGTGAACGAGAAGCGCGTGCTGGTCGACCCCGGCACCCGGAAGGTCGTGCAGATCGTCGAGTGACCTCGTACCCGACGCCGAGCGGGCGAGGCACTGCTTCGCTCGCTCGGAGCCTCGGTCTATGCAGCGGGTAAGGCAAGACTGCTGTTCGGGACCGGTTCGCCTTCATTGACCGACGAAATGCGACCTCGACTCAACAGCCAACGCATTCAGTGGCCCGCGCCTTAGATCCCGGATCCTCATTCGTTCGCCCGCCGCGCCACGACTGCAGTGCGGCAGGCGCTCCGATCAGTTCAGGACTTCGACCACTTCGCGGGTGTTCGGGTCGACCAGGATGACCTCCTCGCCGGCGACGAAGTAGCTGTAGGACCGAAGCTCCTGCACCTCGATCGTCTCCGGCATGGGCTGCAGCTGGACGCAAGCAGGGACCGTGGAACCGGCACGGAAACCCTCGCCGCTTTCACGCAGGGTGCTCACGATCGTCGTCCGCTGCTCCGCAGAGAGGTTGATCGAGCCCCGCGTCGTCGAAGCGGTCGCGCGCGTCGAACCCGTGACAGGCACCACGTCCACCACTTCCAGGGTCTGCGGCTCGACGATGACGACCTGATTCTCCACGATCGTGTACCGATAGCCGCGATACTGCGGCACGACGGCGATCACCTCGCTCGGCACGTCGTAGAGGCGCACCCGGTCAGGAAGCCTGACGCCGACCGAGATCCTGACGTCGAGGTCCCGAACCGGCTCGACATCGGTCCTGGTGAAGGCCGACGTGACGCGGGTGCGTTCCTCTGCGGATATCTGCGCGTTCTCGGAGATCGCGCGGACCGGCCTGTCGCCCCCGGCGGCGCGACCGGCGTCCTGCTGCGGAGCCTGGTCCCGGCCCTGCTGCTGTGCGGCACCCTGGGTGGTTCCGGTCTGGTCGCCGGCACCCGGCCTGGCCTGTTCCCGCGCCTGCCCTTCTGGCTGGCGCCGAGGCTCGCCTGCGGTTTCCTGCTGCGGTCCCTGGCCGGCACCAGGCGCCTGCTGGCGCTCCTGCGCCTGTTCTGCACCCGGGCGGTCCGCTCCTGGCTCCTCGGCCCGTTGCGCCGGAGCCGGCCGCTGGTCCTGCTGGCCTCCGCCTGCTCGCGGTTCGCTGCGCTCCGGCGCACCTTCCGCCTGCTGCGGCCGCTGACGCGGCTGGCCTTCGGCCGAACCTGTCGCCGGGGCGGCTTGGCCCGGCTCACCCTGGTTCGCTTGCCCGGATCCTTGCTGGCCGGCAGGTGTCTGGTCCTCGCCGGCGGCAGGCCGCTGACGCGGCTGCCCGGCGTCCGCCGCGGCGGGGGCCTGCTGGCGCTGCTGCCCGGCCGCTTCTCCGGCGGGCCGCTGACCTTGCTCCTGCCCGGCTTCTCCCGCGGGCTGCTGGCGCTGTTGCTGACCCGGGCCAGGCGCCTGCTGGTCCGCGCCGCCTCCGCCCGGGGCAGGAGTGCCTTGCTGCTGCGGTGGAAGCTGAGGTTGCGTCTGGGCCGCAACACCCGTGGCAGCGAGAATGCCGATTGTGGCGATGCCACTCAGAAGCACTCGTCTCATGGTGACCTCCTGGTCTTGGTGGAGGAATCCAACCTGCGACAGACGCGGGAGTTCCAGCACCCGGCCTTGTGGATGAAGAGGGCTCGGCCCATTCCCTCGAGGCGGACAGACAGCCGGGGGCAAATCGCCGGCAACCAAGATTTCACCAGTGTGTTCTCAGGTCGGTTGTGGGCGGCCGCAGGTGTATATGAGCCTCCTGGTCCGGAGGCCGTTCGCCAGCCGCTCTTCCAGGGTTGCTCGCGTCGCTTCGGCTGAATCGCCCTGTGAATTGGTGATTCGGAGCCGAGCACCATGGTCGTCGTGACGAAGCTGTGCGCGCTCCATTGACACCACGGCCGCACGCTTGATCCACTCTCTCATCCGGCGGAGGAGGCGAGCATGCCCGCGAGCGTGAAAGAGATGATTGAGGCGGCGAACGCGGCGGTGCCGCGGATCACGCCGGCCGAAGCCCGAGAGATGATCGCGCGGGGCGACACGCTGGTCGTCGACGTCCGCGATGCGCCAGAGGTTGAGAAGACAGGCAAGGTTGCCGGCGCCGTTCACGTGTCGCGCGGCATGCTCGAGTTCAGGGCCGATCCGGAGACGCCGTATCACGACAAGGCGTTCGACAAGGACAAGACAGTGATCGTCTATTGCGCGTCCGGCGGCCGCTCGGCTCTGAGCGGAAAGGCACTGAAGGAGCTGGGATACGGGAAGGTCTACAATCTCGGCGCCTTCAAGGACTGGGCGGAGAGCGGCGGCGAGGTCGAGAAGCCGATCGACACCGGCATGTAGCGCATAGGCCCATGGCACGGGGCCGTTAGTGGAGGAGGCAGAGCGATGCGTCAGGAGGTCGGGCGCAGGACCTGGGCCATTCCGGAGGGTTTCATTCCTTCACAGGGCACCAGCCAGGACCCCGCGCTGGCTTCTCACGAGACTGCATGCATCCTCAACGCGTCCGACCGGGACGCGGATGTCTCGATTACCCTGTTCTTTGAGGACCGCGACCCCGTCGGACCTTATCATGTTGCCGTTCCCGCGATGCGGACCCGGCACGTCCGCTTCAACGATCTTCAGGACCCTGAGCCTGTTCCACGCGACACGCCGTATTCGTCGGCGATCGAGTCCGACGTACCGATCGTCGTCCAGCACACTCGCCTTGATTCCCGAAAGGCTGAGCTCGCGCTCCTGTCGACCCTCGCCTACCCAGCCGAATAATGGTTGCCTTGGACAGGCAGGACTCCGCACGCGCTTCGCACCCACACCCGAAAATGGGGACGGGAAGCG
The DNA here is from genome assembly GCF_052655945.1 of Faunimonas sp. B44. NCBI lineage: Bacteria > Pseudomonadati > Pseudomonadota > Alphaproteobacteria > Hyphomicrobiales > Afifellaceae > Faunimonas > Faunimonas sp. B44. The sequence goes on from NZ_JBQYEX010000013.1 coordinate 5,910, forward strand.
GGGTTCGCTCTCAATGGCAGGCTTTCGAGAACCCTGTAGAGGAGGCGTGGCAGAACTGGTCGGGCAGTCTGCGGTTTCGCCCGTCCCGCTTCGAGGCACCCGGTACCGAGGCAGAGGTCGCCGAAGTCGTTCGCTCTGCGGCCAGGCACGGCCGCACCGTCTGCGCCATCGGCTCGGGCCATTCGTCGACCCCCATTATTGCCACGGACGACATTCTCCTCTCCCTGAACAGAATTTCCGGGCTGGAGGGCCCATGATCCGCACCCTTGCCAGGGTGTGCTGGGCGCGGGGACCGTTCTCACCGATGTGGGTGACGCCCTTTGCCAGGTCGGGCTCGCCCTCTCCAATTTCGGTGACGTCGCCACCCAGACCTTGGTGGGCGTCATCGGAACGGGTACCCACGGCTCCGGGCGGGACCTCTACAATTTGTCGATGATGCTCGTCGGCGGGCGTATGGTCACTGCTGCCGGCGAAATCGAGGAGTTCTCTTTCGAGCGCGATCCGGACTGTGTCAGGGCGCTGCGGGTCTCCTTCGGCACGCTCGGCACTCTCACCTCCGTCCGGATCCAGGCCATTCCCTTCGGCGAGCTGCGGCGCCAGGAGTGTGGTGCACCGATTTCGAGACCTGCATGAGCCGCCTCGACGTGCTGGCGGACGGGAACCGCAATTTCGACTTCTACTGGTATCCGCGCAGCGACGAGGTGAAGCTCAGGTGCCTGAACGAGCCGGCTTCGATGCGAGATTACCGCAGCTTTGCCCGCCTGATAGAGGACCGGACAGGTTCGCCGCACGTAGTCATTCCGAAGCACAGTTCCATGAAGCATCTCTTCGACGAGATGGAGTATGCGCTGCCGTCCGAAGCGGGGCCGGATTGCCTGCGCGCGTTGCGGCGCCGCATCCTGGAGAAGTGGCGGCGTTCCGTCGGCTGGCGGCTGCTCTATCGCTTCGTGAAGGCCGACGACAGCTGGCTGAGCGAGGCGCATGGCAGGCCGACGACGACCATCTCGCTTCATCAGAATGCATCGCTCCCATCGGCCGACTATTTCGCGGACCTGGAGCCGATCTTTCGCGATCACGGCGGTCGTCCGCATTGGGCCAAGAAGCACAGTCTGACAGCTCCTGACCTGCGAACGCTCTACCCGCGTTGGGGCGATTTCCTTGACCTGTGCAGGCGCATGGATCCCCATGGCGTATTCCTGACACCCTACCTGCGAAAGATCCTCGGGGTGGAGAGCGGCCGGTGAGGGAACTGGGATGCCGCATCTGGGCGCAGTCCGGCGGCCGTGTTCCGCTCCGCAGCAGCGGACCGAAGCCTGAATTCACCAGCCGCGACGAGATCGTGGTCCTGAATACCTGCGAGGTGGAGGCCCGGATCGAGATCGATATCCTTTACGCAGACCGCAATCCGGTCGGGCCGTATGCGCTCACAGTGAAGGCGCGGCGGATCAGGCGCATCCGCTTCAACGATCTGATCTTTCCGGAAGCAATGCCGCTCGACACGGAATATGGAGCCGTGATCCGGTCCGACAGGCGCATTGTGGTTCAATTTTCCAGGACTGACACAGGGGCGCGGGCAGGATGACCATCCTCGCCACGGCTTTGGCAGCGGATTGAGCGATCCGCGGCAGGGATGTGGAACCGTGCCGATTACCCACCGTAGCCGGCATTAGGACCGGACGTCAGCTTCGGCCGTTTCGCCGCGCCTTACGCACGAGGTTTGATCAGCGCCAGTCCGGTTTCCGGATCCATGACCTTCCGAAGATGCGCCGGGCTTTCCGTTATGACGACTTCGAGCGTCGGCCGAACAAGGGCCCAATCGAGGTGACCGGCGACAGCCGCGCCGCTCCGCTTCCCTAGAACGACATGGACATGCACCGCGGGTTCACCCTTGGGATCGAGGGCGATGTCGCCGATCAGCGACGCGACCTCCACCTGCTCTGTCACCGGAATCTCCAGATACTCCTTCTTGTCCCAGTCGAAGAAGAAGAGGTGGCGTCACTGAATGCGCCAATGGCGGTTATCTGAGCGGCCGAGAGCTGCTCCCGGGCAGCGAAGCACCTCAGGTAGCCCATCACCTCCTCGCCCGTCTCAAGAACGACGATGAATGTCCGCTGGTCGTTGTCGCTGTGCAGGAGCTTCGTTTGCATACCGCGTTGCATCCGTTCCTTCGCCATGAACGAATTGGAGTCCGAGTTGTTTCCATTCTTGGGACCCGGCACCAGATACGACAGTTCCGAGTGCATCCAAGGCAATCCCGGCAAGCGGCCGCTCGACATGGCCGAGCCGAGGCCGGCGCATTCCGTGCCGACCTGTCCTGCCCATCTCTCCTCCACGGCGAAGGCCGAGTGGAAGCGGCTCGGCCGCGAGATGCACCGGCTCGGCATCATCAGCCAGCTCGACCGGGCCGCGCTCGCCGTCTATTGCCAGGCCTATGGCCGCTGGACCGAGGCGGAACGGAAGCTCAAGGAGACGCCCACCCTCATCAAGCTCCCCTCCGGCGACATCCAGCCCTCGCCCTGGCTCGCCATCTCCAACAAGCAGCTGGAGCTGATGCACAGGTACCTCTCCGACCTCGGCCTCTCCCCCGCTTCCCGCAGCCGTGTCAGCACGATTCCGGTGATCGGGCCGAGGCCGTGGGAGGGGTGAACACGCGACCTTTGGAGGAGCAGCGCGATTCCCACGCCACTGCGGGGCCCACGAACGCACGAGCCCAGGGCTGGTCTCAGGCACCCACTGCGTCAACCGCCTTCATCAGCATCGCCCTGACCTTGTTGGCCGTCTCCGACAAGCCGGGATTCTGCACCGCCTGCATGGAAGCAACGGGATCCACCGCCGCAATTTCCGATTGTCCGGAATCGACCTCCTGGATGATCACATTGCAAGGGAGCATCGTGCCAATCTTGTCCTCGGCCTGAAGGGCGCGGTGCGCCATCTGCGGATTGCAGGCGCCCAGGATGCGGTACGGCCGGAAATCGACGCCGATCTTCTTCTTGAGGGTAGCTGCCACGTCGATGTCACTCAGGACGCCGAAGCCCTCGGCCTGAAGGGAGGCGATCGTCCGCTCGACCGCCTGCTCAAACGGGAGATCCACCGTACGCGCGTGGTAATAGGTCATCATTGTCCTCCGTCTCACTCTGCGGCGTGCTCGTTCCGGCAATCCACGGGTGCTCTTCAGGTTCCTCAGCCGTCGGACGCGCCATGCGCTCGCGTCGAATACGTTCCGAGCCTTGGCCTCTCCAGGCTCCGGCAGGTGGATCACCGCATGCCCGGCACGAAGCTGGAGGCCGTCTTGGCGATGAACTCCGACATCACCAGCACGCCGACGGTGATCAGGGCGGTTCCGACCAAACCTGCGGCGATCGCCATCCCGTCCCTCTGGATCATGCCCCAGGCGATGATGGCAAGCAGCGTGGCCGGGATGGCGTTGAAGAACGGGATCGGGAGCAGAAGGATGACCGCAAGATACACGCAGACCAGTCCGATCACCCGCTCACGGCCGGCGACCTGGCCGAGGCGCGGACGCGAGACGCGCTCCATTATCCGGAGGATGGGCGAGAGGTAGCGCGCGATCAGCCGCAACGTACGAGCCGGGACCGGCAGGGTCTGCATCCGGCGCGGCAGTCCGGCCCGCTCTCCGAAGATCACCAGATGGCCTGCAATCATGATGATGGGCATCCCAAGGATCATGGAGGCGCTGGGGATCGGGAGCGGCACCGCCTCGGGTACGGACAGGATGAACAGGGCGGTCCCGTGGACGCGCGTCCCCACGGCCGCCAACACGGATTGCAGGGGAACATGCTCTCGTTCGGTTTTACCGAGCTTCTGTAGAATCCCGGAAAGGAGCTGTTCTTGCATGGCACCCCTCGGCGAGCCAGATGTGCGGCACGGCTTGCGCGTACAGGGCGGCAACGCGCGCGGGGCCCGAAAGCGGCCCTGTCCACGAAAACCCCTTCCTTCCGGCACGGCCATCCCGTCCCGCACCACAACGAATGCCTGCGCCTGTGTGACCGAAGGGCTACTCGAGCGCCTTCCTGGCTTCACTCACCACTTCGGGTGTCACATCTGCCGGCTTTGCCGGCAGTTCCGTCGTCCCGCGCAAGCCGCTCTCTTCGATGTCGGCGATGAGCATCTTCATCTCGGTTATCTCGAGCACCTGTGACTCGATGATCTTGTCAGCGAGCTCGCGCACGCGCGGGTCACTGATGCTCGCCTTTCGCGCATTGTTGATAGCGATCGAGTGATGCGGAATCATTGAGCGCATGAACCTCACGTCGTCCACCAGAAGCTGATTTCTGTTCACGTAGAGCAAGCCGACGCCGGCCAAGGCGGCGAATGCCAGCACGGCAACCTTGGCGATCGTGCCTTTGTACATGGACCACATGAACCCGAGCATGACGAGCGTCATGACGCTGCCCATGACCAGGGAGGCCACGAACCGGTTGATGCTGAAGAATGCGTGGTCGAACGAGTAGACGAGTTGGTACATCAGGAAGAACATGATGAACGTCGAGGTCGCGATCATTGCCGCTAACCGGACCCAGCTCATGCCCATCATCCCTTTGTGCTGCTCCATACTGGCATCCTTGTGCTGAGGAATACTATTCACGCGGCTCCCAACCGTACCGCCGCCGACACATCAGTCGAGTTCGTCGTTGAACCGGCAGAAAACGCCCGATGTCGGTTGGTCTCCATCTTCATCGGCGGCCGCCGGTCAGGTATTTGAGAAGTGCAGCAATCCCGAGGACAAGCAGGACGGCGACGAGGATCCAGACGATCCCCATTCCGCCCATGCCCCAGCCCGTTCCGTCCATCATGTCCATTACTCCTTGCTCTCATGAAATTCGGCGTCCGCCAGCCTTCCCCAGGTGCGACCCTGATCGATGCTGTGAAGGATCTCGCCGTCGGATGATGCTGCGAAAAGGCGGTTCGGATCGCCGGGATCGACCGCCAGGTGCAGCAGGTACGATTCCCCGAAGCCATCGGAGATGGTTGCGAACGATGCTGCGGGCTCGCTTGCCCTCAACAGACCCTGTCCGAACAGGAAGGCGTAGATCGTGCCATCGGATGTAACTTCGACGAGACTCACCGGCATGCCCTGAAGGATCGGGGTCCACGTCCTGGCGCCATCCCGGCTGACGAGCAGGCCGAGTTCGGTCGCGGCATAGAGGACATCCGGATCGTCAGCCGACGCGGCAAGATCGATCAGGCGGGCCGGATCCGGGCCGGCGATCCTCCAGGTCTTGCCACCGTCCCGGCTCACCTGAATGCCGCCATGGCTGCCGTAGATGACGTCAGGATCCAGCGCGCTCACCGCCATCTGGTGGAAGTCGACCGGCCCGTTCACACCGGGTGACACCTGCCGCCAGCTCCGCCCGGCGTCGTTCGAAACCACGAAACCGAGATTGCCACCGACCGCGGGATGGCCGCTCGCGAAGAGTATGCCTGGTTCGTTCGGATGGGCGTTGAAGCCCATGAAATCCTGCATGTCCGAGATCGGCTCGACCTGACCTTCGGGAGCCGTGCGGAAGAGACCATGGTGTGTGGCGATCAGCAGACGGGAGCTGTCGGCGCGGTCGACCGCCAAACCATGGACGTGGCTCCCGCGCAGGAGCTCGGCGATCGAGATGGTCGCTGCGGCGTCCGAATGCACCGAATAGCCAATCATCCCAGCCGCGAGAACGGCTGCGACGCCGACCCCTAGGTATGTGGGCGAGAGGAATGTCATCGGATTGTCCTCAAGGAGTGCGATCCGCGTGGGGCGCAGAAACTCGGCCCGGCCTGTGGCGGGAAGCCACGGGCGCCGTCACTGGTCCCACTTAGTGGTGGAGCATGGGCGATAAAAAGAGGATGGGGATCGTTAACGCCGCGGAACACCAGTACCGGCACGCGAAAAGCGTCGATCAGTGCATGGTCATCCGCCTCGTGGGCCTGGTCCCTTGGCATGGCTTGGCCGTGCGTGGCGACGGCTGCGAGATCCGGTGGCGCAAGACTCTGGCGGATCCCGGTATCGACCGGCCAGCGGGCGCGTGTTGCGTGCTCGTGCTTGTGATAGGCAGTCATTTGCCTATCTCCCACTGGGCTGCAGACGTGCGGTCACGGCTCCGATGCCGAGTGCATCGTCCGTTCGAGCGATCGAGGCAGCCGCAACCGCCTCTGTTCCGCAGAGTGCGCGGATGGCGTCGATCGTCTCAGGGATCACGATCGCCTGGTTGTCGACCATGTAGGCGTAGAAGAGCTCGGAACCCTCGACCTTCAGCATGTCCGTCCAGAGTGCGACTTCGTAGAGATTGTCGTGCGGCCGGCCGATGTCGGCCATCATCTCCTTGATCGCATTCAGAGCCGACAGCCCGGCGTCGGTGCGCACCGGCAGGATTCGGGAGGAGGCAGCAAATGCCTCGATGACCTCGTCCTTGCTCGCGGTCCGGGTCATCTCCACTACCCAGTAATGCAGATGGGCCAGCGTCTCCGGCACCTTTACCGCCATCGTGACTACGTCGAGCTCGGGATCCACCGACTGCGCATCCGGCCCCTGGTGGCTCGGGATCTCCGGCTCGGGGACGAGCGTGTTCATGATGCCACCGAGATGGCTCTCCCAGGGATCGGTGGCGCGACGGAGCAGGGTGCCGCGCGCGCGGCGGAGCAGGCCGGAGCGCTTGAGAGCGGTAAGGGTACGCACGATCGAGGTCGTGTTGCACGAGACGACGCGCGTGGCATCCCGTCCCACAGCGCTCGCATAGTTCGCCTCGGCGACGAACGAGTGGCCGGCAACTGCATGGCTCTCGCCGCCCTGAAGGATGAACTTCAGGCCGCGTCGGCGGTACTCGTCGACATTCCTCGCTGCGACCCGTTTGGGCGTGCAGTCCACGACGATATCGACCTCATCCAGGAGGGCGTCCAGCGTGCCCGAGATCTTGAGCCCTGCCGATGCCATCGCATCCGCGTGCCCGGCGGTGGCGCCGAAAACCCGGAAACCTCTGGTCGTCGCTACGCGCAGCCGCCAGTCCGTCCCGACGTCGGCGACCCCGGCGAGCACCATGTCCAATTGCCGGAAAACCGCGTCGGCGACGCGCTTGCCGATCACCCCGTAGCCGTTCACCGCCACGCGGACCATTCCGCTTCCTGTCATCTCGCGTTCCCCAGTTCTCGGGTGGGGCGAACCCACCACAAGGCGATCCCCGGAATGACGAGCCATTGGGCGAGCGGGGACAATCCAGTGCCGATGCCGGGCAGGATCGGCATCAGGTTCGAGTAAGCCCACGCGCCACCGACTTCGGTGTTCAGCCACTCGCTGTACACCGTGTAACCGAGGCCGATTCCGATCGTGGTTAGTGCCACCGCCCCGAAGCGCTCGCCCGGCCATCGATCGCCGCCTGCTGCCAGAAGGCCGCCCAAGAGTGCGGTTAGCCCGATCAATACGTCGCCTGCCGTGCAGTGGGCGACCGCGAAGGCAATCTCGGCGGTCGTGCCGTCCCGCCAGAGCGTGTAGAGAGGGAGCTGCGCGGCCTCCCAGCCAAGATTGCCGATCGCCAGCAACGCAAGATAGCGCCGCAACGATCGCAGCCAGAGCGGAGAAGCCGCGCAGGTCGGGATTTCCATCGCTTCGCCAAGCCTCGTTACGGCGCCCCGATCAAGCCGCCGGCCAGCTCGGATGCGAGCCGCTGCTGGGTTTCATCCAGCTCCTGATAGAGCGCCTCGGCCGCAGGCCTGATGTTCCTCACCATTTCGAGACGTGCGGCGAGAGCGGTCTCGTGCCTCTCGAGAAGCGTCGGCCAGCCCGGCTGCACCTGTGCAGGCGCCTCGTTCCGTCGGGCCGAGGCGGGGTCGCCCCGGCCATCCTCCTGCAGAGCCTTCGCCCCGGTGCGGACAGCGTCCGCGAAAGCGGTCCAGGCGTCCGTCTGTGCGTCGGTTATCTGCAGTTCCGTCCGCAGAAAAGCCAGGCTGCCCTCCAGGTGCCGCAGCGGAAATCCCTGCATCGTGACGCCGCCAGCCGCCGGTCGGCTCCCCATCGCCATCATGCCGCCACCAGCTCCCGGGCACATCGCCTGCATCATGGACATCATGTCCTGCATGTCGGCGCCCATCATCTGCCCCATGCCGCCAGTCATCATCGAGCCGCCCATGCCCATCCCCAACCCCATGCCCATTCCGCCGCTCGAAGCGGCAGGCGCGCCCGACCCGCTCGCCGCCGGCTCACCTTGTTCAGGAACGGTGGATGCCGAGCTCTCCGGTGCAGTTCCTGCCCCATCGGCAGGAGCTGGCCGGATGGGCGTTTCCTGCGTCGCTCCCGGATGGTGTGCCTCGTGGTCCTGGCTATCCTGAGCCATTGCTCCGGAGCCCCAGAGCATGGTGGCCGCTGTCACGGCCGCTGCGATGGTCGATCTGTTCCTGTTCATTGCTATCTCCCTCAGCTCCGTCCGGACGCAGTCTCGTAGGCAACCTCGGTCATCATGCCGGCGGCCATGTGGAGGAGGTTGTGGCAGTGGAAGGGCCAACGGCCCGGATTGTCGGTATCGAAGGCGATGGTCACGGCGCCGTTCACCGGCACCAGGACCGTGTCGCGCACGGCCCCCTTCAGCGGGCGCCCGTTTATCCCGACGACCTGGAAGTGATGCCCGTGTAGATGCATCGGGTGGGCCATCGCACTCGCGTTGCGCATCTCGATCGCCACGCGCTGACCCGGATGCACTTCGATCGGTGTGTGGTTCCCCCAGGTCCGGTCGTCGATGGACCAGACGTAGCCCATCATCCTGCCGGTCAATGCGGTGCGGAAGGTGACATCGGCATGCCGGTGCGGAAGCGGATCAACCGCGAATAGGCTCTCCTCAAGGGAAAGATCGACCGGCGGTGGTGCGCTTCCGGCCTCTCCGGAGACCCGGGCGATGAGACTTCCTTTCGTTGCGAGGATAATTCCCGTTCTTTCCCTGTCGCCCTCCCGCTGTGCGAGGATCGGCCAGGCGCCGCCTTCGCGTGGCAGGGTGAGAACGACGTCGAGCCGCTGGCCCATGGTCATGCCAAACCGCCTGCCCTTGACCGGCCGTACGGGGTTGCCGTCGGCGGCAATCACCGTGCCCTGGAGGGTGCCGAGATCGATCTGAAATGCGCTGGTCGTCGCGCCGTTGATGATCCTCAGCCGGACCCGGCCGCCGCGCTCCACGGTGACGATCTCCGGGTCGTCGAGGGTGCGGTCATTGGCGAGATACGCGTCATACTCGACGTCGTTCAGGTCGGGCTGACCGGGACCACCGGCGTGGGCGTCGGGTGCCGCCGTGAGACCGGAAAGCGGGACATCGGGCTCGCCTCCGGTCATGTGGTCCATGCCGGCCATGCCTCCGTGGCCCATCGACAGCAAGTTCTCCGTCGCATGTGCCATGGCGCTGCCCCGGAGGTCGGCGAGCAGCTCGGCGGGATCGCGGTATGTGAAATCGTGCAGGAGGACGATAACCTCCTGCGCATCGGCCCGGAGGTCCTCAGCAGTGCGGACGATCAGCGGCGCCGCCAGCAGCAGCTGCTCCTGCAGGCCGAGATGCGAATGCATCCAGTGGGTGCCTGGCCGCGGCTCATAATCATAGCGCCGGACTTCGTTCGGCCGGAGTGCCGCGTGAGGCCCGATGACAACGCCGTCCTTGCTCCACTCGGGCGTCTGACCATGCCAATGGACAATGGTGTCCTCGGCCGTGGCGTTGTGAAGGTCGACGGCAAAGGCCTCGCCCGGATCGAGCGCGATCCCGTGCGAGCCGCCAGGTCTGGTAATCCCGAAGACAGATGCCGCGCGACCGCGGACATCGAGCGTTCGACGTTCGATCCTGAGCGGGGTTGCTGCCCCGGCGAATGCGGACCGGACCGCACCCGGCAAGAAGGCATTCGTTCCGGCCAAGGCTGCCGATGTTCCGGCGAGCGCCAGAAGATGACGACGGGTAATCGATCTCATTGTGCACCATTGATCTGATGGGTCCGGACGGCCGGTGGTCGCGTACGAGCACCGGGCGAGCGTCTGACGCGGCCGCGCAATCGGCGCCGCGCTCACCTCACCGGCAGCAGCTGCCGGCTCAGATCAGATGGCGGGGAGGAGGGATGGGGGGCGTGCTCTCGCGACCGCCCAGCAGGCTCGTTTGCGTGAGCCAGGCACCGGAGCACATGCTCGTGAGCTCGGTCGCCGGAACGTCTGCGGGAAGAGCGGATCCGCAAGCAATCGGCGAGTGCGGACTGCCGCAATGGCGCAGTCCTCCGCCGCCATGGGCAGCAGTGCAATCGCTCTGGGTGAGCTCGCCCGTCACGGCAATAAGCAGGATCCGGTCAGCACCTTCAGCAGACGCGCCGTCCAGTGTCACAGCTACCCAGTGATCCGCGTGGCCGGCACCAGTGGCAAGGCCCGCGTGCGCCTGTCCGGAGAATCCTGAAAACAGGACGGCCGCGATCAGGAGCATCCTGGCCGCTAAACCTGCCGCACCGAATATCCTGCCGGTTAGCCGCACTGGGTCCTCTGGACTGCCTCGATCAGAGGCGGGTCGATGGACAATCTAGACCGATCCGAGCAGCGATCACTGACATAAGTCAAAACGCAATGCTGCACCACTGGGTGCGAGTGCCACCGGCAGGGCCGGAGGCACTCGCCAGCAAATTTCTGCCCGTTATCTCATTCCTGACGACGGAGGCCCATTCCGCCGAACATCCCCTGAAGCTCGTCGGGCGAAAGCTCGCCGTTCTTGTCCTCGTCGAGATGATCGAACATGCGCCGATGGAAGGTCTCAACCTCCTCGTAGGAGATCGAACCGTTCCCGTCCTCGTCGATGATGGCCATCATCATCGACATCCCGAAATGCGGGCCGCGGCCCCAGCCGCCGCCCCAGTTCTGGCCGCCCCACGGCATCATGCCCGGACCGCCGCCTTGTCCGCCCCATGGCATCATGCCTGGACCGCCCTGGCCACCCCAGGGCATCATGCCCGGTCCACCGGGGCCACCGCCCCACGGCATCATTCCCGGTCCGCCCTGGCCACCCCATGGCATCATGCCCGGTCCGCCGGGGCCGCTGCCCCAGCCGCCCATCATGCCGGGTCCGCCCCAGCCTCGCGGAGCATCGTCATCGCCCCAGCCGCGCATGGTTCGGTACCACTCGCGCATGCGGTCCTGCCAGCTCCGGTCGGCACTGTCGTCGCCCTTGGTCGCACTCTGGCCCTGCTGGCTGCCGGGACTCGCTGACGGAGGTGCCGGCATGCTCGGCGAGCCCTGGCCCGGAGGCGTCTGCGCCAGTGCAGGCGCGCCCGCCAGCCCAAGGAGGAGCGCGAGCGCGGTTGCTGTCATCGAGACTGATCGAGTCATCGTTTCCTCCGTCATCCGCGGCAGGGTTGGGCGCCCACGTGCATGAAGAAATCAGAATTCCGCGTCGGACGCGCACCGCAGGGTCAACGTTAGGGCAGAAAGCGGGACGCAAATATGATCCAAATCATCTTGTAGCGTCGCGAGCTCGTGCTCTCGCCCGTCTTCGAGACGTGCGGTGCTGGCGCCATCCAACACCGTGGCCGTCGATTGTGTGCAGCCATTATCGACCTTGCGTAGGTGACGGTTTGGTCGGAGCTGGTAGCCTGACTTGCCACCATCACCGCGGGCGTATGGGCGAGGGGCGCGGACTCCACAGCCGGATCAAAGCGGAGCGGCTATTGATACGCTGGACACCAGCCCGAGGCCAGGACCTTGGACAGCAGCTGCACCCGGAAAGCCGCCGGGCGGATCTGCACCCGGCGGCGTCCGGCTACCGTGCTCGTGGACCTGACTTGCCACACGGCAGATAGACCGCAGCTAAGCCGAGGAAGAACAGCGAGGCGATGAAGCAGACGGCGAAGAGGCCGGAGTGCGCTCCCGATGCGGTCCATGTCCCGGTGCCACATCGCCTAAGCGGGCCAGGCAGGGTGCAGATCGTCGATGACAAGACGGTGGGTGTGCTTACGCGTATGGTGCGCGTCTTGTCCTGCAAGGTGCGGGTGGCCGACGGGCAGATCGGTGTGCGCGTGCGTGATCTCCTCGGGGTCACCCGCGGGCCAGACGCGCGCTGCCAAGCCAGCCCCGACGATCGCAATGAGGCCAAGAAGCGCCATCGCGACCGGCAGGCCGAGCACCTCGCCGGCCCATCCGGCAACGGGATAGGTCAGGAGCCAGCAGGCGTGCGAAAGCGCGAACTGGGCGGCGAAGACCGCGGGCCTGTCCTCAGAATGCGCTGAGCGGCGGAGCAATCTGCCCGATGGTGTGAGGATCGCGGAGTACAGAAGACCACTTGCGGCCCAGAGGATCAGAAAGGCTGGCCAGGGCGGCAGGCCTTGCAGGATCAGCCAGAGCGCATGCGCGACCGTCAGCGCGGCGAGAGCGGCGGCCGAGGTAATCATGAGGCGGCGATCGGCAAACCGCTCGAGCAGACGAGGCAGGCCGAGCGCCGCAATCATTGAACCGCCCCCGAACGCGGCGAGGGCATAGGCCACATCCGTCTCGGAGCCGGCATACCCTGCCCGGACGATTACGACCGTGTTGACGATCACGAAAGCGCCCGCGGCCGCCGCGGCAAGATTGAGAGAGAGGAGCCCGCGCAGCCGAGGCGTGGCGAGATAGATGCGCGCGCCACGCGTCAGTCGCTCCATGAAGGGGCGGGGCGCCTTCTGCCGTATAGCGGGCAGGTTGGCCGCAAGGACGAGCGCGGCCGACCCGATGAATCCGACCACGGTCCCGCCAAAGAGCCAATGGTAGCTCATCACCAGCAGGAGGAGGCCCGCGAGCGTCGGGCTGATCAGGTTTTCGAGATCGTAGGCCAGGCGAGAGAGCGAGAGCGCCTTGGTGTACTCGGCCTCGTCCTCGAGAATGTCGGGAATGGTCGCCTGAAAGGCGGGCGTGAAGGTTGCGGACGCCGCCTGCAGCACGAAGATCAGCAGGTAGATCTGCCACACTGCATCGATGAACGGCAGGAACAGGGCTATGGAAGCGCGGACGAGGTCGGCCCCGACGAGGACAGCCTTGCGCGGCAGACGCTCGGCCACCGCACTCGCCACAGGCGCCAATCCGACATAGGCGATCATCTTGATCGCAAGCGCCGTCCCGAGCACCGCGCCGGCGCTTTCGCCGGCCAGATCATAGGCGAGGAGACCGAGCGCAACCGTCAGAAGCCCGGTGCCGAGAAGCGCTACCACTTGCGCCGTGAAGAGCCTGGCATAGGTCGGATGGGAGAGGACGGAGAACATTGCGAGCCTCAGAGCAGCTTCGCGAGAGCGCGCAGATCAGCGATGTCCTGATCGTCGCCGCGCCCAAGGCAGTGGTCGATATGATCATGGATCAGCGTCCGCTTGGCCGCGGTGATTGCCCGTTCGACGGCCTGCAGCTGAACCGCGGTTTCAGCGCAAGGCCTGCCGGATTCGATCATCTCGACGACATGGCGGAGGTGCCCGCTGGCTCGCTTGAGGCGCTTGACGAGGTCCGGATGGCTTGCGTGACGATGGATTTCCAGCATAGACAACTGCTATCCCCCGGAGGGGGATGAAGCAAGAGAGCGCACGAAACGGCACGGGGCTGTACGGCATCAGAATGATCAGAGGCGGACACTGGTGCCGTGTTCCAGGAGGCGTGCGGCTGACGATCATCCTGATCGCCAGCATCGTGCTTTCTCCTGCGCAGGTCATCGTCAGTATGACCCATTTGCCGGGGTCCCGGCCCAGGTGATCGATGTCGCCTCAGATGGGCACGAACATGGCGGTGAGGATCACGATCTCCTCCCGGGTCACGATGCAGCAGACCTCGATCAGGACCTCCGCGGCGTTGCCATCTCCCGGACAGTCGCCCGCGCCTCGCCGCCGTAGCGTTGTGCGTTCTCCATAAGGTTTGGCAGGGCGCGGCGGATCGCAGTGGGGCGGACTTTGGCACGGACCACCCACTACCCAGCTGCACCACGCCCCGGGAAAGTCCCGCAACCATGGCTGAGGCGGCCGCCCCGCTGAGGAGAAGGCCGCCAGGGATCGTGTACGAGCAGAGCGCAGACGATCAAGTTGATCGTGTAGATTGCAGGCCTTGGTAGTCCACTTATGGGCTTTCTTTTACCGAATGCCTGCCGCCTCGCGATCCCACTATTGCTTCAGGAACTCGGATTTTGGCGGACTGATCTGAAAAACGATTACCTCCACCGGCTCGTCGCCTTCGTTGATCACCCGCATCGGAGAGTTCAAAGGTTCGGCGATGGCTTGCCCCGCAGGGACCTTGCGCCGCTCCTGCCCTTCGACCTCCATCGTCAGTGTTCCTGTCGCGATATAGAGGTAGACCGGCGTCGGATGGGTATGCCAAGCGGCGATCGTGCGCGGTTCGATCGTGGCACGGACCACCCGCGCTTCCAGCTGTCCATCCGGGATCTCCAGCGGATGAGCCAGTATCTGGTTCAGTTCTGAGGCCGGACGATCGATCTCGGCCATCTCGGTTTCGGCGCAGGCAACTCCGGAAGTGAAGATCGCCGCACAGGTTAGAACTCGTAACATGTTGTTCTCCATTGCGTTTCGGGGTGGAGCAAGCCGATGTGAGCAACCTGCTATCGAGGGGGGTCGGGCGGCGCAAACAGGATCAGTTCGACCCGATCGTTGCCATCGACATAGCCGTCGTGCCCCGGTGGGATCTCGAAGAAGTCACCCGTGCTGATGCGCGTTTCGATGCCCGTGTCGGTCATGCGGACCACGAGCCTGCCCGAGATGCAGTAGCCGATGTGCCGCATCGGACATGCGTCCGGCGAGCCGAGTAGCGGCTTCTCGTCAATTTCCCACGTCCAGCCTGGCTCGAAGACCGCATGCATCCCCGAGCTGCCGTCAGCCATCTTGATTATCGCGATGCCTCCTCGCTCCTTCATGTCGAGGAGATGATCGGGAACTTCGAACCGCCTTGTCTCTATCGAAGGCAGACACATGGGGCTGCTCCGCTTCATGTTCAGGATCTGTGACGATCAGGTCGCCGACCCGCTCAATTTACCGCTTCGTGGGAGGCGCGCTTGACGGAAACCTGAAGAAATCCTGTAGAAGTACCCTATTGTGCTGTAGTCTTGCGCATGGCTTGGACATTCGGGGATTTCCGACTCGACCCGGAGAAGTTTCAGCTCAGCCGCTGCGACAA
The DNA here is from genome assembly GCF_052655945.1 of Faunimonas sp. B44. Lineage (NCBI taxonomy): Bacteria > Pseudomonadati > Pseudomonadota > Alphaproteobacteria > Hyphomicrobiales > Afifellaceae > Faunimonas > Faunimonas sp. B44. The sequence continues at coordinate 21,028 of NZ_JBQYEX010000013.1, forward strand.
GCCGGTGCGGCTAGAGCCGCAGGTGCTCTCCCTTCTGATCCATCTTGTCCGAAACCGGGACTGCATGGTCACGAAGGACGACATCGTTGCGGCCGTCTGGCAGGGCCGACCCGTCTCGGATGCAAGCATTTCCAGCCGTATCCGCTCGGCCCGTCAGGCGGTTGAGGACGACGGCGCGGGACAGAACGTGATCCAAACAGTGCATGGACGGGGATTTCGGTTCATAGCCGAGGTTTCGACCGTGCCGCCCGCGCACGCGGTGCCTGACGCTGTGGCACCTGACTCCGATCATCCCGCCGGACGCCCCTCCATCGCCGTACTGCCGTTCCAACCGCTGGGCATCGTGCCGCAAGTTGCCATCCTGGGCAAAGCGCTCCCGCACGAGATCATACAGGCTCTATCGAGACTGCGCTGGCTGGCGGTGATCGCGCGCGGCTCTTCGTTCCGATTCCGGCAAGCCGTCCCCGATCTGGACCTGGTGTCCACCGCGTTGGCGGCGCGTTACGTTCTGTCGGGGATCATCGAGAGCCCGGATCACGACATCGCGGTGACGCTGGAACTGACCGATACGAGCTCCAGCGAAATCCTCTGGGCTGATCGTCTCAAGGCACCTATCCCCGAAATCGGCGACCTGAGGGCGCGGATCGTCGTGCATCTGGTTTCGGCGCTAGAGACTCACATCCCCTTCAACGAGGCGCGCGTCGCGCGCTTGACTGAGCCTGCCGGTCTGAATGCCTGGGCCAACTATCATGTCGGTCTCGCGCATCTCTACCGTTTTACGGCTAAGGACACGGCCCTTGCGCAGGTCTGTTTCGAACGGGCGGTGACGGCGGATCCGCAATTCGCGCGCGCTCATGCGGGACTATCCTTCACGAGCTTTCTGGACGCCTTCCTGCGCCTGAGTCCCGATCCCACGGTGGCGGCGCGCAACGCGCGACGGCACGCCGAGCGAGGTCTGGAACTGGACGTGCTCGACCCCTTTGCAAACTTTACGATGGGGCGTTCGTTCTGGCTGACAGGCGAGCCCGAAGTCGCCATCGAATGGCTGGCGCGGGCCACGGCGCTGAACCCCAACTATGCGCAAGGCTTCTACGCCTCGGCATTTACGTCGATGCTGACAGGAAATGCGGCTGCGACCTTCGGCGCTCTGGAGACCGCCCTGCATCTGAGTCCACTGGACCCGCTCTTATACGGTTTTCACGGCGTCCGTGCGCAGATGTTGATCCAGCAGGAGGACTATGAGGGCGCCGCCCGCTGGGCGGATCGCGCGGCCACCACACCCGGTGCCCATTACCTGATCGCCATGATTGCGCTTGCTGCCAATGGGCTGGCCGGCAGACACGACGAAGCGGTCCGATGGGGTCGAGAGGTTCGCCGGCGCAAGCCGGATGCTACGGCCTTGGACTATTTCGCTGCCTTCCCGACGCGCGATATGGCGTCCCGTGCACGCATCGCGAGAGAACTGCGTCGACAAGGCTTCTAATCCTGTCCGGGTTACCGCTCTGGCCGACGGCCTCACCATGCACAAGGCCAGTGATGCTTCCCACTGCAGCGGCGGCGGCGACTCCGACATTGGTGACACCTGAGGCCCTGCACCGCTGGCGACGGTGCAAAATCTCAGAAGCGAGGCATTAGGGAACTCTCATGACAGGAAGCCATGGCGACAAACTGGATCGTCAGTTCAACCGGATTGCCAGTGCGCTGCCCGAGAAAGCGGGTCGCTTCGTCCATCGGCTGAATGAGCCGTCATCGCTCTGGATGCTACCGCTGGGACTCTTGTTGTTGACACAAGACATCCCTGTCCTGAGAGAGCCGATGGCCCATGCGATGGAATGGGGGGAGCGCAGGTGGCGAGTTTGGCGCACGGCGACGCGCTCGAAACTGACGGTCAACTTTATTCGGTCCGCACCCGAACTTGAGCTGAGAGTGGACGAGATCCGGATTTTCGTCCAGCATCTCCCGACCTGCGGGCGTACCGTGGCTCTGACTGCCTGGGGGAGGTCAGCACGCCTTGTTGCGTAACCGCGATCATGGCGAGGATTGCCAGGTCAAGCGCCTCGACCGGACACGCCCAGGTGTCCGGCCCTGGTGCCGCGGCGTGACTGAGCCGGTCTCCAATTGGCGACGCCGCCACTTCACCACCGCCGAAGGTCCGATCCCGAACAGCTCCGCCGCGCCGGCACCTCATGCCTTTCTTGATCGCGGCGACCACCCGCTGCCTCAAGATGAATCCAGTGCGCCGTCAGCTCTCAACGCTCTGGTCACTGGAACGATGGAAGTCGCGTCGGCCAAGACGGTGCCGAGAGCGCGGGACCAGTATGCCAGCTCGATCCCTGCACACCTCCCGAGGTGGTTAGGCGGCCTATTCCGGTTGGGAAACCTCTCGTAAGTGTCTGAATTCCTTACTGTGGGATGTTAAACGGTTGGAAAAATCGTCGAGCCGATTCAATGACTTGACGCGGAATCATAATCCGCGTGTCGGGGGTTCGAGTCCCTCCTCCGCTACCAGTTCAGCCCACACATGCGACGGTACCGGCGAGTACGGCATTCCGGCGTCGGTTCGACGAGGACGCCGGGATCGAAGTCGTGCCCGGGGGCGGCCCAACAGGTGGATGACTGGATCGATGTGGCGCCTGGCCGTCGAGCCGGTACGCCGCGGTCGGTGAGGTATACGACCCCGGATAACGTTAGGAACGCGGGCCGGATCGACCGACTTCCGCCCCTCGGTTCAGGCGAATGCGGCCGGCCGCTCACCAACGCCAGAATTCCGGGTCGAGCAGGACCAGCACGGTGAAGAGCTCGAGGCGCCCGAGGATCATGGCGATCCCCAGGACGATCTTGGCCGTGTCGGGCAGGGTCGAGAAATTGCCCGCCGGGCCGACGATGTCACCGAGGCCGGGGCCGACATTCGAAATGGCGGTGGCGGCGGATGACACGGCGGTGACGAAATCGAGGCCGAGGGCGGCGAGGATGAGCGTCACGACCGCTGTCGACGCGATGTAGAGGGTCAGGAAGGCGAGTACCGAGGGCGGCACATCGTCGGGGATGCGGGTGCCGCCATATTTCAGCGTCTCCAGGCGGGATGGGTTCGCGAGCGTCCGGAACTGCCGCTTGATCACCTGGAACAGGATGATGAAGCGGTAGATCTTGATGCCCCCGGACGTCGAGCCGGTGCAGCCGCCGACGAAGGTCAGGACGAAGAAGAAGCTGACCGCGAGCGGTCCCCAAAGCGTGTAGTCGACGGTGGCGTAGCCGGTCGTCGTCACGACCGAGACGATGTTGAACGCCACCTCGCGCAATGCCTCTTCGAGGGCGATGCCGCGGCCAATCGACAGCCAAACGGCCGCGACGAAGGACGTGGCAGCCAGGAAGACCAGGAACGCCAGGACCTGCGGCTCGCGCAGGAAACGCCGCACCTCGCCGCGCGCGGCGGCGATGAAGATCACGAGCGGCAGGCCGCCGCAGATCATGAAGAAGACAGCGATCCATTCGAGCGCCGGGCTCTGGAAGTACCCGAACGACGCGTCGTGCGTGGAATAGCCGCCGGTCGACAGCGTGGTCATGGCGTGGGCGAGCGCGTCGAAGAAGGTCATCCCGGCCGCGGCATAGGCGAGCGTGCAGAGAAGCGTCAGACCGCAATAGATGAAGGCGATCCAGGCGACGATGTCGGAGGAGCGGGCGAGGACCTTCTCCGAGCGGTCCGAGCTTTCCGCGCGGAAGAGCTGCATGCCGCCCACGCCGAGGAAGGGCAGGATGACCATCGCGAGCACGATGATGCCGACGCCGCCGACCCATTGCAGCGCGGCGCGCCAGATCAGGATACCGCGCGGCAACGAATCGAGCCCCGCGATCACCGTCGAGCCCGTCGTGGTGAAGCCCGAGGCCGATTCGAAGAAGGCGTCGGCATAGCCGATCCCCAGCCCGAGGAAGGGAATCGCGCCGAAGGCTGGGATCACGGTCCAGACCGCTGCGGTCAGCAGGAACGCCTGCTTCAGGCGCAGGGTGGCGCGCTCGACGGTCCGCGTGCTCAGGAAGAGGAGGAGGCCCGTCCCCGCCGTCACCGCCGCCGAGAGGGCGAAGACGCGCCATTCCGGATTGGCGTCCTGAAAATCGACGAGCGCGGGCAGGAGCATCGTCGCCCCGAGGACGGCGAGCAGCGCTCCGATGACCTGGATGATCGTCTGGTACTGCTTCACGCCGCCCCGCTCGGGGCCGGAACCTACCCGAACGGTGCACCGGCCGGAAGAGGGCAGAGGGTGATCGGGCCCCGGCCGGATTCTGCCGGCTCGTGCGGCGTTCTTTCGTCTGGCCCACGAGGCTCGTCCCTCCTTCGGCCGCTCCCGGACCTCGCTTGACGGGGGCGAGGCGGGCAGACTATCGATCCGAAACGGCGGTGCCAGGTCATCCATGCTCGATGTAAGCCCGATTGGAATTCTCCCCGAGGTAAAGCTGATCAAGCCGTCGCGGTTCGGGGACGACCGCGGGTTCTTCTCCGAAACCTGGAGCCGGCGCGCCATGCGCGAGGCGGGCCTCGACCTCGACTTCGTCCAGGACAACCAATCGCTCTCCCGCGCCAATGGAACGCTCCGCGGCCTCCATTTCCAGAGCCCCCCCTTCGCGCAGGCGAAGCTCGTCCGCGTCGTGCGCGGCGCGATCCTCGACGTGGCGGTCGACATCCGCCATGGATCGCCGACGTTCGGGAAGCATGTCTCCGCCGTCATCAGCGCCGAGTTGTGGAACCAGATCCTCGTACCCGTCGGCTTCGCCCACGGCTTCGTGACGATCGAGCCGGACACCGAGGTCATCTACAAGGTCACGGAAGTGTATTCGCCCGAGCACGACAAGGGCCTCCGGTGGAACGATCCCCAGCTCGGCATCGACTGGGGGGTGGGCGAGGACGAAGTCATCCTGTCGGAGAAGGACAGGAAGTTGCCGGCCCTTCACGCGCTCGACCTCGATTTCGTCTATTCCGGATGACGTGCTGCGGATCGCGGGAGGTTTTTGCATGAAGGTCTTGGTGACCGGCGGCGCCGGCTTCATTGGCTCGGCGGTGTGCCGCTACCTGGTCGGCACGCTCGGCGTTTCAGTCGTCAACGTCGACAAGCTGACCTATGCGGCGAACCTTGCCTCGCTCGATCCGATCGCGGACGACCAGCGCTACCGGTTCGTGCGGCTCGACATTTGCGACGGCCCTGGCCTGGACGCGGTCCTTGCCGAGACGCGGCCGGACGCCATCATGCATCTCGCCGCGGAATCGCACGTCGACCGGTCGATCACCGGCGCGGCGGAGTTCATCCAGAGCAACATCGTCGGCACCTACACGCTGCTGGAGGCGGCGCGGCGTTATTACGACGCGCTGGTCGGCAGCAAGCGGGACGCCTTCCGCTTCCTGCACGTCTCCACCGACGAGGTGTACGGCAGCCTCGGAACCGAGGGGCTCTTCTGCGAGACAACGCCGTACAGCCCGAACTCGCCCTATTCGGCGAGCAAGGCGGCGTCGGATCACCTCGCCAATGCCTGGCACCACACCTACGGCCTGCCGGTGGTGATCTCCAACTGCTCCAACAATTACGGCCCGTACCACTTTCCCGAGAAGCTGATCCCCCTCGTCATCCTCAATGCACTGGAGGGCAAGGCGCTTCCGGTCTACGGCCGCGGCGACAACATCCGCGACTGGCTCTATGTCGAGGACCATGCCCGCGCGCTTTTCACGATCCTGACCGAGGGCCGGCTCGGCGAGAAATACAATGTCGGCGGCCGCAACGAGCGGACCAACCTGCAGGTCGTTGAGGCAATCTGCGACTGCCTCGACGACCTGACCCCGAACGGTGGCTCGCGCCGGGATCTCATCACCTTCGTCGCCGACCGGCCGGGGCACGACCAGCGCTACGCCATCGACGCCACCAAGCTCGAGACGGAGCTCGGCTGGCGCGCATCGGAGACGTTCGAGACCGGCCTCGTCAGGACGGTGACCTGGTACCTCGAGAACGAGGCCTGGTGGCGGCCGCTGAGGAGTGGCGTCTATGCCGGCGAGCGTCTCGGGCTCGTGCAGAAGAAGCGCGCCTCCTGATGGCCGACCGGCATGACGTGCCGCGGAGGCTGCTCGTCGTGGGCCGCTCCGGCCAGCTGGCCAGGTGCCTGGCCCGGGCGAAGGCGCCGGACGGATGGCAGATCGTCTGCCACGGCCGGGAGGACGGCCTCGATCTGGCATCCGCGGAAGCGAGTGCGGCGGCGTTTCGCGCCGAGGCGCCGGACGTGGTGGTGAACGCGGCCGCCTACACGGCGGTCGATCGGGCCGAGAGCGAGCCGGATGCGGCATACGCGATCAACCGCGACGGTCCTGCCGCGCTCGCCCGCCTGTGCGCCGCCGCCGGCATTCCGCTGATCCACATTTCCACGGACTACGTGTTCGACGGCTCAAAGAGTGGGCCGTATCTGGAGGACGATCCGATCCGGCCGCTGGGCGTCTACGGAGCGTCCAAAGCGGCGGGGGAAGCCGCCGTCCGGGACCTGCTGCCGGCGCACGTCATCCTGAGAACGAGCTGGGTCTACAGCCCGTTCGGGACCAACTTCGTGAAAACGATGCTGCGGCTCGGCGCGACCCGCACCGAGCTCTCCGTGGTCGCCGACCAGCGGGGCTGCCCGACTTCGGCGGACGACCTCGCCCGCGCGGTTCTGACGATCGCGGACCGGTTCGGTCGCGGACCTCCGGCAACCTACGGCACCTACCATGCCGCCGGCAGCGGCGAGACGACCTGGTGGGATTTCGCCCGTTTCGTCTTCGCAAGCGCCGCCCCCTGGCAGAGCCCGCCGGAGGTGCACCCGATCGCCACCGCAGACTACCCGACACCGGCCAGCCGTCCCGCCAATTCGAGGCTGGACTGCTCCCGACTCTCGTCCGTCTTCGGCCTGCGCCTCCCCGACTGGCAGCCAAGCGTGCGCGCCTGCGTGGAGGAACTCTGCCGGAATGCGGAGACGGAAAGGGAGGGAGTACAGAGTGCGCGCGCTGCACCGTCGGCGGGAGGCATCGCGTGAAGCGGTCGCTTGCCCTTGCCGAACGGCATGGACACCTGGCTGCAGAGCGTGGTAGCGCGATGCTGGCGGGCGTGACATATAATGTGTGCATCGCACAAAAGGCGCGATAACCTGCTCTGGAAGCAGGTCAGGCGTGGAGCTTCGTAGCGTGTCGGGAAACGAGTTGCAGGCGGCCGCGTTGCAAGCAGCCACGGCGATCGTGTCAAGGACCGAGGCCCGATCGGCGCAAGCCTCCGCACGGGAGATCGCGAAGATCGCCGCGCTCATTCTCCGGGAGCTCGACAAAGAGCTCAGCAGAGAGCTCCACAAAGCCCCTGCGATTCAACGCGAGGCGGAGTGAGTACCGGCATGGCGAGCTTCCTGGGAAAATTGATCGGACCCGGCGCCGCGCCCCATGCCCGAGAAGAGGCGCCCGCGAGTGGGGAGAGGCCGGTCTCGTATCGGCCGAATGTCCCTGAGCCGCACGGATCGGATGAGCCCCGCGCCGAGGCGGAAGGGTTGTTGCTCTTCGACGAGCTTTTCTACCTGGAGCGGAACGGAGACGTCCGCGAGAAGGTCAGCTCTGGCGGCGGAACCGCCCTGGAGCACTTCATGAATTACGGCCGCGCCGAGGGACGAGCGCCCAATCCGCACACGCTCCGGGATCACCGGGGAGAAATCGAGCGGGTTTTCGTCTTCGGCAGGTATGTCTTCCTCACAGGCTGGCTTGATGTTCCCTTGGCGGACACGGACATCGCTGCCGTCTCTTTCGGAGGTCGCAAGTTCGACGTCCGGCACTCCGCCTTCCAGTACCGTCGGCTCGACGTCTGCGAAGCTGTCGGCGCACCGCCTTTCATGCAGCTCGGCTATGGGATACTTACGAAGATCGAGACGGAGCATCTCGTCAGCGACGAGTTCTCGTTCCGCGCCGACGGCTATGGGCGCAAGCTCCATCCGCAGTATTTCAATCGAGCCGGCGACTTTCTCGACGAGGTGCTGAAGTATTTTTCGAATTTCCAAAGAATGGACGGCGACGGACGCGGCCTCTATCGCGTTCCCAGGACCATGCTGAAGCATCTTCAGGCGCTCTTCTCGGCCTATCTCGCCGAGAACGAGAAGCCGGCGGTGAGGCTGACGTCGGAACCGGTCCCGCAGGGTCGCAAATGCGCGTTTGTCTTCGTGCAGTGCGGCCCGCTTCCGCTCCTGCCGGCCGTGTTCCACTATCTGCGCAGCACCCGCTTTCCCGTCGAGGTCATCATCGTCAACAACAGCCGCGCCTATCGGGAGCACGCGCTCTCGACCCTGGCCGAGCTGTCGACGCTGCTCGGTGTGCCGTGGCGCTACCTGGAGTTCGCCCGGAACATCGGCTTCAGCAGCGCCTGCAACGCGGCGGCGGCCGAAACCGACGCGGAGTTCGTCTGCTTTCACAATAACGACGTGTTCACCGCCGAACCGGCCGATTACGACAAGGTGATACAGGCACTCGAAGACAACCCGCGTCAGGTTCTCGGGGTCCGCCAGCGTTTCCCGAGCGGCGGGCTCATGCATGACGGGCTTCAGGTCGGGGTGCTCGACCCGGTCATGACGAACGGCGCCGAGGGCATCCTGTCTGGGGTCTCGGTCGGGCGCGGTGCGCCGCCCGGACGCGTCTTCGGGCCGACCTTCACGTCCGGATCGTTTCTCGCGGTCGGCCGGGACCTGTTCCTGTCGATCGGCGGCTTCTCGGGCGAGTACCTTTTCGGCCATTTCGAAGATCTCGATCTGTGTCTCCGTCTCGCCGAGGAAGGCGCGCCGACCGCGATCCTCAAGGACGTCTCGTTCATTCACTCGGAAGGGGGCGGATCTGCCGTACCGGAGCACATCACCAGAACCGTTCCCATGCTGAACCGCCTGATTTTCACGGAGAAGTGGAGCGCCCGCCTGGCACCCTTGATCGAAGGAGAGACGGCGGATGCCTAGGCTCGCCATCCTCACGCTGTTTCATTCGCTGCTCTATCGCGGCGGTGCGCAGCAATGCGCCTACTCGCTTTTCTCCACGCTGCGGGAGAGGGGGGATAATTGCCTGTTCGTCGCCGCCGATCCGGACTGGCTCGCGCCCAACCGGAAGGCCGACACGTTCCTGCGCCCGTCGGGGATGGGAGCGAACGAATTCCTCTTCTCGATCCAGCATTACGACCATTTCTGGCAGCGCACGAACAGCGCCTACGCCAAGCGTTCGCTTCTCGATTTCCTCGAGGCGGAAGGTGTCACGCATGTCTTCCTGTCGCATTTCATGCATTTCGGCATCGACCTGATCCCGCTGATGGCGGAGCGGGGAATATCCGTTTATGTCGGATTCCACGAGATGCTGACGTCTTGCTATGCGAACGGGCAGATGGTGACGCGAAACACCAACGAACTCTGCTCGGTGTCGGCGCCGGACCGTTGCACACAGTGTTTCCCGGATATTCCACCGGATCTGTTCTTCCTGCGTAACACGCATTTCAAGAAGTGCCTGGGGGAGGCAAAGGGCTACATATCCCCGTCGCTCTTCCTGCGCGACAGACTTTCGGCCTATGGCCTTGAAAAGGATAAGTTTTCCGTGATCTGGCACGGAATCGACGAGGCGTCCTTCCGGGCCGGCACCGGAGTCGCCCGCGGACGCGATGTCGACGCCGCACAACAGGGCGGCCGTCCGCGCGAGGTGGTGCGCTTCGGCTATTTCGGCCAGCTCGTGGACAACAAGGGCGTGCAGACGCTTCTGGAGGCGGCGCGGCTCCTGGAGGACCGCGACGTGGGCAAGTTCCAGGTCGCGATCAACGGCGCGAACCTCGAGGCCGGCACCCCGGCCTTCCAGGAGCGCTTCCGCGCGGCGATCGCGGAGAGCGCCAAGTGGATGACCGGCAAGATCCTGCTGCGCGGCCCCTACATTCACGACACGCTGCCGTTCCGAATGGCCGAGGTCGACGTGGTCGTCGTCCCGTCGCTCTGGTGGGAAATCTACTGCATGGTGGTCGACGAGGCGAAGTTCTTCGGCAAGCCGCTCATAGCCTCGGCGATCGGGGGCATCCCGGAGCGCGTCGACCCGGCGACCGACGGCTTCCTGGTGGCGCCCGGCGACGCGCTCGGCCTCGCCGACGCCATGGAAAGCTTCATGACGGAAGGGCACCGCTTCGCGCCGCGGATCGGCCCGGAGCAGCGCTGGGACGTAATCGCCGACCGCTACCTCGAGGTGTTCCACGGGCGCGCCGGGGCGGCTGAGCGGCCGCGGCCCCTGCAGGCGCTCGGCTGAGGGACGGCCGGTGTTCTGGAAGAAGCGAAAGCACATTGCCGGCGGCAGCGGACCCGATGCCGCTCCGGCGTACGCCACGGCCGGCGAGGAGAGCGTCGTCCAGGCCAATCCCGAAGAGGACAAGAACAAGATGAGCGAGACGCAGGTGCGGGCGACAGAGGAACCCGCGGAGTATATCCGGGAGCTCTACGCGCACATCCTCAGGCGCGAGCCGGGGGAGGCGGAGCTGAAGAACTGGGTCGCGGCGGCCGAGAAGGGGATGAGCCAGCGCGACATTTTCCACGCCTTCGTCACCTGCGACGAGTACAAGGCGCTGCGCGGCGCGGTGGAGCCGGGCCATCCGGTCGGGCATTACTATTCGCCGGTCGTCGACCCGAGCGAACTCGTCGGCGCGCGGAAGCCCAAGCGCAACGTCGAGCCGGAGGCAATCGCCGGGATCGACCTGTCGCTGCCGCGCATGCGCGCCTTCTGGATGCGCCACGCCGAGGCGATCCGCGCCACGCCCTATTCCGACGACCCCGACGGCAAGCACCGGTTCTACGCCCACAACGACATCTTCCCGATCGGCGACGCGACGATCCTGCGCGCCATGATCCTCGCCAACCGGCCGAAACGGATCATCGAGATCGGCTCGGGCTTCTCGTCCGCCGTCATGCTCGACACGATCGAGGAGGCGGGGCTCGACACCAATCTCGTGCTGATCGAACCCTATACGGAGCGGCTGCGCTCGCGGCTGCGCGCGGAGGACAATGCGCGCGTGCGCATCGTCGAGAAGCCGGTGCAGGAGGTGCCCGTCGATGAGTTCAGGACGCTGGAATCGAACGACATCCTCTTCATCGATTCCACCCACGTGCTGAAGACCGGCAGCGACGTCCATTACGAGCTGTTCTCGATCCTGCCGGCGCTGAAGCCGGGCGTGCTGATCCACTTCCACGACATCCCCTATCCATTCGAATACCCGGACCTCTGGATCTACGAGCGCCGCTACTCCTGGAACGAGGCGTATGCCGTGCGGGCCTTCCTCATGTACAACTGGAACTACCAGGTCGAGTTCATGAACGGCCTCTTCCACATGAAGGCGGCCGACGCCATCAAGGAGGTCTTCCCGCGGTTCAGCCACAATCCCGGCGCCAGCCTCTGGATCAGGAAGCTGAGCTGAGGGCAGGGGCCGTAAGCGGCATTGACTGACAAGTCAATGCGCGGCGGCAATTCGCAGCGCGCCTGGGGGCGATAGCTCTAGACGGACGACCGCTGCCGTTCGTCAGGTAGCCGCCAGTACCCTTCGTCCAAGGAGTACCCGAACCGGTCCATAAGTTCGCCGCAGCGGGCAAGGAGAATTGCCCTTTGCTGCTCATCAAATGGCGCGCTGTCGATCGTCATGATGTCGTGCGGACGACCTGGCTCCTGGGTCGATTGGGGCTCATGTTTCTTAAAGTAGTCGGAAATCGCAGCTTCTTCCGACCGACTTAGCCCAATCAAGGTGGATATAGCGTTGGCTACGAAGTCAGGTTGCCGCGAAATGTCGATCTGGTCCACCTCTACAAAACTATCGCCGAGCTTTGGCCGAACTGACTCCCACATGGTCATGCTAGCTGCCCAGTGTTCACAGTGCTTGTCGAACGAAAGCTGCGGAAACTTCCTCATTCGCGAGGCAACGTTCTCAATCGCCCGACGCGTGGCAAACACGAATTTCGCGTCAGGCCAAAGTTCCAAGGCGAGCGGGGCCGAAGCGATCGAAACCGGCAACGGAGTCTTTTCGATGAAGCGCACACCACCATGGACTCGCTCCATCTCCTCCTTAATCGCGTGAAGAACGCCCGACCTTACCCTGGACTGCTCGACGTGGTGTATGAGAAGCTTAGGATTCTGCTGCCACGCTGCCGTTTTCCGGAAGTAGGCCTGAACCAAATTCGACAACTCGAGGGCTAAAGGAAAAAAAAATCCCTCCCCGTATCCAGCTGCGCCCGTCACGACTTTGAGAGCCGAGTAGAGCACGCTGGTTCCGGACCGCCCCGGGCCGAGTACGAAAACGGGTCCCTTCATTCTATCTCCTGCCTCATTCTTCACCCCTCCTCCGAGCCGGAACATATCCCGCCACGGACATATCGCACATTAGACGGCGCGGCCAGTGCGGCATGGTCGAGGTGCCTCATGTCCAACAGCGTTCGACCATGCAAAGAGCCTACCATCGCGCCGGGTCGGTGTTGCAAAAGCGTCAATCGGGAATAGGATAAAAACACTGCCCCGTGCTCTGCCACCCTCAAGACACCGTTGGCCGAAAGCGCGCCGCTTCTCTCACTGCATGATCAAGGTTAAACGATGTACTCACCGAATGGGACCGAACAGTTTCCCTCCGAACTCCCACCGGTCGGAACGATTTCCAATGATGCAGTTGTGGGTCACAACGGGCAATTGTATCTTATCGGCGGCAAGCACGAGGTGCTTGAGTTCGTCTCTGGCCGCCGTAAGGTGCGACCTGGTTCATTAAATACCTTCCGAAGGAACATCACCGATCGCAACCGGTTTTGCGAGAAGCGGGGGATTCGTTACTGCCATGTGGTGTTTCCCGATAAGCACTCGGCGAATCCCGATGACTTCCCGTTTGATGTATCTACCACACTCCTGCAGGAGTATGTGCAAGGCATGGGGGGCAGCAGCCTTCCAGTCTATAATCCACTTTCCGATCTCCGAAGTGTCGGGCGAGCCGCGTATGTACCGGTCGACACTCACCTTTCCGAAGCCGGGATCTCGGCAGTCCTGCATGGGTTGCTTGAAGACAGCCTTCAAATGGAATGCGAAGCGGGGTTTCGTCTACTTCACAAGCGCCTCACTCGAACGATAGAATACGCAGGCGACTTGGGCGTAAAATTTGAACCCCCTATCGTATGCAGTCGCGTTGTGCCTATTCCCTGCTGGCCGATTGCCCAGTTCTCGAATGGTTTATCGGGGAATGATGGACTAATTGAGATACTCGTTTCCCCGCAGCCGACTAGCAATCTTCGCCTTGTTGTATTTGGCGATTCATTTCTTAGGGGGATGCTGCAACATCTTTCAGCATTCTTCGCAGAAGTGACATACTTTCGGACACGATACTTCCATAAAGATGCTATCTCGCAAATTCAACCGGATGTTGTCATGACCGGAAATGTAGAAAGATACTTCTCGTATGTTACATCGGATGAGCTCGCTCCGAACCCGTTATTGACCCCATTCGTCAACGGCCTGAAGATCGCCCCGACCACCGGATACTGGGCCGCACTGAACGCGCAACTCTGTTATCCACGGCGGCCGTATACAGAATTCATGGAAGAAATAAGATCAAAATGTGTTCCCTGAAATTCTGCTAAGAGTCTGCTCGCGCTGGTATCTTTCTGAGAAGTGCGGCAACTGTGTTCGATCTATCCGAACTTAGAAGGTGAGCCAGAATAGCGACCAGGTTTCGCTCGCTCGGCGTTAACTCCGTTCGGGTTCGAGTGTATTCTGAACTCGTCATCGCCGAGACTGTAACTCGGTGCTCATCCGGCAGAAGCTGATTCACGAAGTCCAGATCCGTGCCGAATCTGCCGGAGACGATCCGAACGTCCTCTTCCGTAATGTCGTAGGAACATGCTCGATCGGGGTCATTGTAAACGAGGGCATCGCCAACAAGGGCCGGCATCTTTGAGTTCGGCATAAGTCTGTTCAACTCGCGCATGACAGCAAGTTCATGGCTATCTAGCGATCGATTGACGGTCTTATTAGGAGGGCTGGAGAGAGTTGCGCGAATTCCTGCAGCGTATCTGAAATCGGCCGCAAGACCTGTTTTCACCTTGTCATAATTTCGGATAACGAACTCACTTGGGTCAAGACGGGTTGCAAACTCGCGCGCAACACGCACGAAAGACGGCGAGAATGTTGCTAAGAAGTCGCCAAAGTCACCGGACAGATTTGCTCTCTTGACATGCATGTTGTATGAGGAGTAAGCTAACTCGACGAGGGATCTGACATACATCACAAAGAGGACACTGTACCCGTGAGACCTAACAGTGTCAACAAGCGTTGATAATTGAGGGCCAAGCATTGACATCATGGCTTCCGAAGAAAAAAGAATTTCGCGTCCTTCTGCATGGGCAATGGCTGTTAAAAGATCGTCACCAAGCGACTCGTCGGGCGTGCCGGTGAAAGTATTTGGGTTCAATGTGCGGGCTATCCGAAGGCCGTTTCCACCTGTAATCCGGCCCGAAACAGCCAAATCATGGCGTGGTGCGCGCGGGTAATAGAGTCCGTTGGCAAGGAAAGTTGATTCACTTAGAGAAAAACAGGATTGAAGATACGACGTCCCTGTCTTTCCCGAACCGACGTGGAAGATTACTCGTGGGGACATTTTCGATTGCCTGTTGTGTACGATATAGCGTCAGGATGGGTTAAGAGGACGAGGCATCGTACAATGGTCGCTCGTATAAGGGGTCAGTATCTCTCGCGGGCTACGACATAGTCGTAGAGCCGTCGATCGACTGCCGTTCGACGTTCAATTGCCTCTCGCGCGCACTCAGAAATTTGAGAGGAGCCTCCGCCGCTCTGAGATGCGTTCAGGTGAGGAATATGAAACGGTATGCGGAAGCGCACGTGCATAGCGCGACTGAACTCGCTCAGGCGCTCCGTAGTGCCGACGACGGCGCATTTTTCGAGATTGGTCACCGCCATCGCGAAAAGTTCGTCATCAGATGTTCCAGCCATCTTCCTGCGGTCCCGCGGAAGTTCGCTGTTTGCGATCTGCCAAGCCTGACTATTATCAATGTGCCGAATGCAGCCGGGGTGTGAAGTTTCTGCAAATTGCTCAAGAGTGAGGCGAGTAACCCACGGAATCTGGCGCGCCGTCCAGTAGCGGTAAAGAGAAAGAACTCGGTTGGTTGGGTCGCGGAGAATAGTCACAACCTCAGCGTCGGGAATTCTCGACTTTATGAAAGCTGCGTTAAAGTGACCGCCTACAACGCGGTATGTTGATAGATCGTCTGGTGCATTCTGTGGCTGGATGAAGACGACTTCGTTCCTACCGTACGCCCTAACAAGTGCAGCGCGAACAGATGTTCCAGCAGTCTTCGGAATGTGCAAAAATGCGATCTGCGCATGCAAGATGTTGGTACCCGGTGTAGAAGTCTCTTCTTGAGCGAGAGTATCAGTCACAACATCTGGCCGCGCATGGATGGTTTCGGGTCACAATAGGCGCCTGCGATCGCGGGACACCCGGAGTTTGCCACGAGGAACGTGGGCGGGTCCGCAGTCGCGGACGGCCGGAGCGGCCGGATAACCGCTCCGGCCACTCGATATCACTGTTCGGCCGTCTCGGCGGACAGCTTCTGGCGGAGCGCGTCGCGCTCGGTCTTGATCTGCTGCATCTCGTCGCGGGCGCGGGCCGTGGCCTCGCGAAGCGCCTTGTGGCGCTCGTTCAGCTCGCGGAGGCGCTTGCGATCCGGATTGGGTGCCATGGTCATGGTCCTTTGTGGTTTGCGCCGGGACGTTCCGGCACCGCCCTTGTAACGCTGAAACCGCGGAAATCCAATCGCCGGCACGCCGGCTGCGCCGTCCGCGGGCGTTTGGACGCGGATCACCCGACCAGCCGCAGGTCGCCGCCGAGGTCGAGGCCGGGGAAGATGGCGTCGGCGATGGTGGCGGCGGGGAGCGCGTAAAGGTCGCGGAGGAGCCAGCCGAGATAGCGGCGGACGTCGTCGGTCGGCATCAGGTCGCGGTCATCGAGGAGGTCGCCCTCGCCGAGGCCCGGCCAGCGGCCGAGCACGCGGCCGCCCTGGCCGCCGGCGAGCAGGCCGCCGGCGAGCACCATCGCGCCGCCCGTGCCGTGGTCGGTACCCCTGTTGCCGTTGATGCGCACCGTCCGGCCGAACTCGCTGACGGCGACGACGGCCGTGCGGCCCCAGAGCGGGCCGAGGCGCTCGCGCAGCGTCTCGATCGAGGCGGCGAGCATCTGGAGCGGGCGAGCGACCGCCTGCGCCTGGTTGGCGTGCGTGTCCCAGGCCGGCACGGTGAAGACGGCGATGCGGGAATCGCTTGCGAGCGCGCGGCCGGCTAGATCGGCGATGGCGCGGTAGCCGGCGAGCTCGGCCGCCTCGTCGGCTGCCCGCGCCATGCCTTCGGAAAGCGCGGCCTCGAAGGCGGCGTGGAACAGCGGATCGGCCTCGTAGAGGCGGCGGAGCCAGAGGGTGTTCTCCTCCAGCGCGTCGACCCGCGTGTTGGGGCGCCAGCTGCGGACGGGGGAGTCGCCCTTGAGGATGAGCGAGGGAAGGTCGGCGACGTCGAGCGCCGTGGCGTCCGCCTCCGGCAGGAGGGGCAGGAGACGGTTCAGCCAGCCGTCGCGGCGCGGCTGGTCGGCCGCGCCCGATTCCAGCATGTCCTGGCCCTCGAAATGGGAGCGGCTGCGATAGGGCGTGGAGACGGCGTGGACGAAGGAGAGCTCGCCGCGGGCGTAGAGGTCGGCGAGGGGGGCGAGCTCGCGCCTCACGCCGAAGCGGCCGTCGAGGTCGATCAGCCCCGTTGCGGGGTCGAGCGCGTTGGCGCCGCGGAGCTGCCGGAAGGCGGGGTCGCCATAGGGCTGGACCGCCTCCAGCCCGTCCATCGCACCGCGCAGCACGATGACCGCGAGGCGGTTGTCGGTGGCGGCGCGGGCGAGGGTCAGCTCCGGCATGGCCGCCGTGACGCCGCAGCCGAACAGGCCCTGCAGAACCGAGCGGCGCGAGAGCATCGGCTATCTCCTGTTGAACTCGGGGCTGGCGAGCGCCAGGAACAGGCCCTGCGCCTTCGTCGGCGCCGACGCGATGGTGGCGAGCGTCTCCTGGCGGAGTGCGGAGCCGAGAGCGAGGCTCGCGAAGTCCTGCGGCTCGAAGGTGCGGCCGAGGCGGGCGGAGGCCTGGCGGAGCCATTGCAGCCGGCTCGCCAGATTGCTGCCGCCGAGCCAGTCGGAGGCGCGGTCCGGCCAGCCTTCCGGCTGCGGCGGCGCCCAGAGCGGCTGCTGCATCGCGCGCAGGGCGTCGACCGTGAAGGGGCTGTTCCTGCCGGGGTGGTCGGGGTCGGGGTCCTCCAGCGCCGCCTCGGCCGGGCCGAGGGCGCGGAGTGCGGAGACGAGGAGGTCGAGCGGGCTCTTCACCTTCTCGCCGAAGCGCTCCCAGGCGGCCGGCATATACACCAGCGCCTCGTAGACGGCGGGGAGCCAGCCGTCGCTCTCGACATAGGCAGCGGCGAGCGCGGCGACGGCGTCCTCCGGCGGGTCGTCGGCGACGAAATGGCGGCAGAGCTTCAGTGCGACATGGCGGGCGGTTGCGGGATGGCGGGCGAGGTCGCGGAGCGCTTCCTCGGCGTCGCCGGCGGCGGCGCCGTCGACCGCGTAGTCGCGGCCGAGCAGGCGCTTCGGGCCGGGCTCCGCGCGCCCGGGCATGAAGCCGGCCTCGCCGCTGTTCGGCCGGATCGTCCAGCCGGTGAGGATCCTGGCGAGCGCGAGGACGTCCTCCTGCGTGTAGCCGCCGGCGACGCCGAGGCTGTGGAGCTCGAGGATCTCGCGCGCGAGGTTCTCGTTGAGCCCGACGCCCGCCTTCAGCCCGAGCGGCGAGTTCGGCCCGACGGAGGTGCGCTGGTTGAGATAGGCCATCATCGTCGGGTGCAGGCTGGTCGCGACCAGCATGTCGGCGAAGGAGCCCATCACGTACGGGCGGATCGCCTCGACCTCGTAGGGGCCGATCCAGCCGGCGATGAGGTTCTGCGCGCTCACCGCGGCATGGTTCGACCAGAACGCGACGAGGCGCTCGAAGAATGGGCAGGGCGTCTCGACGGCGGCGAGGATGCGGGTCTGGCGGTCGGCGGCGAGCTTGACCTGCAGCTCGCGGGCGAGTGCCTTGCGCGCTTCCGGGTCCTTCTCGGTCGCACGGAAGGCGGCGAGCTCGGTGCGGATGCGCTCGACGCTGCGTATCCCGTCGAGCCGGGCGGGCACGGGCTCGGCCGTGCGGAGGTCGTCGAGAAGCGCGTCCGGGCCGGCGGGCGGCGCGAAGCCGCGCGTCAGGCCGAAGCCGAAGCGGATGGCCGCAATGTCTGGCGTTGCTGTCACGTGTCCAAACCGGATGCCGGTGTGCCGCTCGAAGGCCCCGCACGTCCAGCCTCGGCGAGGACGATGGTGATTTTGTGGTCCCGCAGCTCTCCTCGCGCGCAGCGATCGTTGATCCGGGCGGGCGGTTCCCCCATGGTCGCCCCGCGAGGCGAGACGAGACGGAGCGAGATGCCGATCACGCATTCAGAGACCGACATGGACGCCATTTCGGCGCGCGTGAACCGGACGGTCCACGAGAACGACAGCATGCTGCACGGTCCGCTCGACCAGGCCCACATCCAATCCTATCTGCGGATCGGCAACTCCGCGCTCCGCGCGATGCGCGCCGCGATGGCCGCGGCCGGCAGCGACGCGCCGCGCGCCATCCTCGACTTCGGCTGCGGGTGGGGGCGCGTGGCGCGCTGGCTGCAGGCCGCCTTTCCGGACGCCGCCATCGAAGGCTGCGACATCGACGCGAACGGCACGGGCTTCGTCGCCGAGACGTTCGGCATCCCGACCTGGCAGGCGCCGATCGTCCCGGAGGAGATCCGGCCGGGCCGGCAGTACGACCTCGTCTGGGCCGGCTCCGTCCTCACCCACATTTCGGCCGAGCACGCCGAGAGGCTGCTCGCGCGTCTCTTCTCGCTGCTCCGGCCGCGCGGGCTCCTGGTCGTCACCACGCATGGCCGGCTGATCGAGCAATGGGTCGCCGACGGCGCCTTCGAGCAGGACCCGGAGCGGGACCTCTATCTCGGCGCGGCGCGCGACTGCCGCGCCGTCGGCTACGGCTACCGCGACTATCCCGGCTGCGACGGCCTCGGCGTCTCGGTGACGCGGCCGCAATGGCTGTTCGACTGGGCCTTCAAGGATCGCGAGCGGCGCGTCGTCTCCTACATCGAGCGCGGCTGGAACGACCATCAGGACGTCTTCGCCGTCGAGCGACGCGCCTGACGCAGGTCGCGCCGGAGCCTCATCGGCCTCACCGGCCGGCGAGGGAGCGGGCGAAGCGCTTCAGGAGTGCGGCGGGGGTGCGGCCGCGCCGGACCGGCCGCCGCGGCTTCGGGCGGCCCCGGCCGATCCGGGAATAGGGGCTCTGATTGTCGTGGATGAGCTGCGCCTCCTGCATGAAGGCCGGGTTGGCGATCCGCGCCGGAGCGCCGTCCTGGGACGCCTTCCCGAAGAGCGTCAGGCAGTCGACGAGCTCGGGCGCCGCCCAGTTGATCCGCTCCTGAACGAGGAGATGGCCGCCGGCGTCCGCGACGGTCTGCTCGACCACCGCGGCGGTGACGTTCTCCGAGCGGCAGCCCCGGTTCTCCCTCGCCCCGCTCGCCGCGAAGTTGGAGTGATGGATGAATGCGATGCCCTCCGGCGACAGGAGCGCGAGAATTTCGGTGACGTAAGTGTCGAGGACGTCGCGATCGGCGTGCACGAGCGAATCGAAGGAGAAGATGAAGTCGAACGGCCCCGAGACCGCCGCGGAGGCGAGCGAGCGGCCGTCATTCTGCAGGAAGGCCGCGTGGCGCTTGCGGGCGAAGCGCTCCCGGCAGGCACGCACGCATTCTGCCGACAGGTCGACCCCGACATAATCGGAGCAGAGCGGCAAAAGGAAACGGGTCCAACGCCCGAAGCCCGGCGCTATCTCCAGGATGCGCCGCGCCGGCACGAAGGGATGGATGCGGGGATAGAGGGCGCCGTACCACTGCGCCTCGCTGCCGCCCCAGACCTCGCTCCACTCCTCGCCGCCGCCCTTCCAGTCGTAATCGCCGTCCCAGGTCGACCTGTTCCAATCGAGATCCGGCACGCTTTCCTCCCGCAGCACGTCCGGCCGCAATCCGATCCACTCCGACGGTCCAGGCTCGGTGCCGCGACCGGTCGCGCATCAGGCCAAACCCAGAGGCCAGAGCGAGGAACGCGCGAGCGCGCCGACGCCGCAGTGGCGGCCGCCACCGCAACTTTCCCGTTGACCCGACGACCCGCGGCAGCCTTCCGGCACCTTCGCGGCGGTGCCCCTCATTTGGACAACGCCGACTTCGGCTGCGGCGGAGCGATCCACTCGAAGGACGACAGGCCCGTGGGCCGCGGTACCAGATCGTGGTCGGCGCTCGTCGCCAGCAGGGAGCGCCTCCGCCGCCGAATGAAATGCACCGTCCCCGGAACGGGGCGATGCGATATCCCCGCTTCGAGCGTGACGCAGTTCCAGTGCCAGTCCTCGTAGCCATAGCCGTCCTCGATCGAGATCGGCGCCCACGGGTAGCGCTCGAAGACGGTCCTGTGCGCAAAGGCGAGCGAAGTCCAGTAATTCGCCACGCGGAGGTAGCGTGCGTCGAAATCCGGGCCCTCGGAATCGACATGCCATCGCAGGTACTGCTCGGCCCCGAACACGACGTTCAGCTCCGGATGGGCGACAGTGGCGCGCCCGGCGCTGGAGCAGAAGCGGTACGCGTCGACAAGCCAGTTCTCGCCCCAGAGATCGTCGGCGTCGAGAAAGGCGACGAAATCGCCGGCCGACGCGGCGACGCCCGCATTCCGCGCCATCGGAAGATTCCCGAGATCGACGGTCAACACGTCCACGCCGTCGCCGGCGAGCGGCTCCAGCATCGTCCTGGTCGGCAGATCGGGGCGGTCGAGGATCGCAATCTCCTGCACCGACAGCCCCTCGGCCCGCGCGCGCGCCGCAGCGGCGCGGAAACTCCTGACGGACGGGCCGCAGATGGCGCCCTCGCGATGGGCGTTGAGGACGATGGCGACGTCAGGCACGGGTTCTCCTCGCGAGCGCCTCGGCAAGTGCCGCATCATAGGCCTCCGGCCGGTGCCGTTCGAGGACGCGGCTCCTCAGCCTCGCCGCCCTGCGTGCGGCCTCGCCCGGATCCGCGAGCAATTTGCGGAGGGCGGCGACGTAGGCATCGGCATCGTCCGGATCCTCCACCACCCAGCCGCAATCCGGACCGACGATCTCCCGAACGCCGCCGACGCCGCTCGCCACGACCGGAATGCCGAGCGCCCCGACCTCCACCAGCATGTTCGGCCGACCGTCCCAGGCAGACGTGTAGAGCCAGCCGGCCGCCGCCTGGAGCGGCAGTTCGGTCGGGCTTCCGAACGGGCCCTGTATGGCGAGGTTCGGCGGCAGAACGCCGGCGTCCGCCGGGTCGTCGAGAACCGGCTTTCCCCAGCATGCGAACCGCACGTCCGGCATCGCGGCGGCGATCCGCACGACGAGGTCGAATCGCTTCTGGCGGTCGAACCGGCCGGCCCAGAGGATGAGAGGCCCGTTGGCGTCCCGAGGCGCATTCGGATCCCAAGAGGTCTGCGGCACGAGCCGGAGCGGCGTCGCGAGCGTGACGATGCGGTCGCGGTAGGCCGGCGGCAGGGCATAGACCCCGGTCAGGTCCTCGCGCATGAAATCGCTGTCGGTGAACACGCCGGCGAGGTTCGGCAGCGCCTCGCTGAAGAAGGCGGACGCGAAGCCCACGCGTTGGCCGGACGGTGTCCTGTCCCAGCAGAAGAGATAGGCGTAGAGGTCCATGCGGGCGGCGAGCTGACGCCCGTAGCGGCGACACGCACCCCACAAGAGGCGGCTGTTCACGTTGAACACGGAATGCGGCCGCAGGCCCGTCAGGAGCGTGTAGAGCAACCGCTCCGAGCCGTCCGGGCCGATGGCCCGGGTCATGTCGGATAGGTCGACCGTCTCCACGCCGGCCGGGAACCAGTCGAGTCGCTCGAAATGCTCCGAATCGGTGCGCAGGACGAGGATGCGGTCGTCGGGCCGGAGCCGCCGAAGGGCCTGCGTCAGCAACCCAGCCGTGAGGTCCGCCCCGCCCATCCGGCAGAAGGGGATCACCACCAGGATGTCGTAGCGTCGCGCGGCGAGCCGGCCCTCCAGATCGACATGGGCGTGGTAGAGGAGATCGTCCGACGGCGGTCGCCTGATCGCAAAGGTGTCGAGCCGATCGCCGATCTCCGGCTCCAGATCGCTCGCCTGCCGCAGCACTTCGGCGAAGGCCGGCGAAGCGAGCAGTTCGCGCTCGCGCGCGCGCCTGGCCGCGTGATCCTCGGCCGACGCCCCGGCGTCCATCTGACTGAGAAGCGCCCGGTAGAAGGGCGGCAGGTCGGGTCGGCGGCTGCGCCACACCGGGCCGACGAAACTGGCGCCTGCAGAGGGAATCCGGCCTTCGGCCGCGCCGTACTTCAGGAAATGCTCGAAGCCCCACCGACCGGCGGCGGAGACGTCCTTGTGGATCTCCAGATAGAAGGCTTCGTCGAAGACCGGCGTCGGGACGATCCGCCGCTCCACGCCATGGCTCAGCCAGTGCCGGAACGCATTCTCGCCGGGGCCGCACGCCGGCAGGCCGGCCGCGCTCGCAGCTTCCAGATAGAAGGGCGCATCGAAGAGCGGAGAGGGCTCGAGGCCGCGCGCCGATCCCTCCACCATGAAATGGCGGAAGGCATCGTCGTCCGGAAGGTCGTCGGGAAGGCCCGCCACGCGCCGATAATGATCCGCCAGGAACATCGCCCGGGCGAGCGTGTCCGGGTCGGATCGACCGCCGCCGGCCGATCCCGCAGGCTTCCGCCCGATCAGCCGCATCACCCGGTGGACGGCGCGCTTCACCGCGGGCACCGATCGAGGATCGGACACTGTGCCACCGGACGTAGCGCGATCAGCAACGGAATGGAATCTCGCGGCAAAAACGGACCGGTCGCGTTGTGCAGGCCTATGGCCATGGCATAACGGCATGGCCGACCTTCCCGCAAGTCGCGCGATTCCCGGTTCGCCGCCCGGGCGGGTGGAAACCGGCCCGCCGCGCGGGATGGGGGGAGGAGGCGCCGGACCGCAGGAACGCAATGGCGATTAGCTTCAAGAAAATCGTTCGCAGGCTCGGCTCCCGGCTGGCCGCCGAGCCGCGTCGGCGAAGCGAGGCTCGAAAGGAGGGGCAAGAGGAGGGGCAATACGAGGGGAACAGGGCGGAGGCGGCGCGCCTGATCGCGGAATCGGGCCTTTTCGACGAAGCGTTCTACAGGGAGAGCTACGCGATCGGCCACGAGGCGGACGCGATCTCCGACTACCTGGCGGAGGGCTGGAGCGCCGGCCGGAAACCGAACCCGCTGTTCGACCCGGCCTATTACCTGTCGCTCAACCGGGACGTCCTGGAAAGCGGGATGGAACCGCTGACGCACTTCATCCTCTACGGCGCGCGGGAGCGCCGCAGCGCGTCGCCGGCGTTCCTGACGCGCTACTACGTGGAGCGGAACCCGGAGGTGCTGGCGACGGGGATGAACCCGCTCCGCCACTATCTGGAACGCGGGCGCGCCGAGGGCCTGCCGGCGCGGGTCACGGCCGGGGAGCGTGCCGGCTATCTCGCGTCGAAGGCGCCACGGCTTCCGACGCGCCCCGATCGGCTGTTCTCGCGCTATCCGACGCTCAACGGCATCTTCCTGCTCCTCGACGGCGCGAACGACGACCGTCTCGCCGAGGGGCTGCTCCGCGCGATCGCGCCGTTCAGGATCCCGGTGGTGCCGGTGACTGCGGGCGGACGCGACGCCGGCCGGCCGCTGCCCGGTGGACCCGAGATGCTGGATTTCGATGCCTTCCTGGCGGATGCGGGCGGCGATGCCGGCAGAGCCTGGAACGAGCTGGCCGGTGCGCTCCAGGCGCGGGCGATCTCGGTCGGGCTCGCGCTGTCGCTGCCGGCCGCGCGCTACCTGCCGCCGCTCCGCCGCCGGGGCCTGCGGGTCGCGGCCCTCGGCCCCGGCGCCTCCGGGGCCGAGGCCGAGGCCGAGCTCGACGGCGCGCTTTCCGCGAGTTTCTTCGCCGACCTGGTGGTGAGCACCGGTGCGCCGCCGGACTGGGCGGGCGGGCTCCCGGAGGAGCGGGTCGTCACGCTGGCGGGCGATCCCCGGACGCCCGATGCGGCCTTCGTGCGCGA
Organism: Faunimonas sp. B44; assembly: GCF_052655945.1. Lineage (NCBI taxonomy): Bacteria > Pseudomonadati > Pseudomonadota > Alphaproteobacteria > Hyphomicrobiales > Afifellaceae > Faunimonas > Faunimonas sp. B44. The sequence goes on from NZ_JBQYEX010000013.1 coordinate 45,299, forward strand.
GCTCCTCGCCGCGCTCGAGGCGGGAGCAGCGGGGCTGCGGCGGATCCGTGGCGAGGGCCGGGCGCGGCGCGGCGACGTCTCGGTCGGGCTGCCGGCCTACAATGCCGAGCGCGACATCGAGGAGCGCGTCTGGTCGATCTTCGAGCAGTCGGTGCTGCCGGCCGAGATCATAGCCTTCGACGACGCCTCGAAGGACCGGACGCTTGATTGTCTCTACCGGCTTTCGGCGCTTTCCCCCGTGCCGATGCGGATCGAAGGCTCGGAGAGGAATTCCGGCTCGCCCTACGTGCAGTGGCGGAAGTGCCTTGAAGCTGCGCGCGGCGAATGGTGCTGGATCGCGGAGAGCGACGACGTCGCCCATCCCGCCTTCCTGGAGGAGATTGGCCGCCTCGCCGGCACGGACGAAAGCTGCGCGATCGCCTATGCGCGCTCGACCGCGGCGGACGCGCATTCGCGCATCCATTCGCGCGACCAGGACGAGTACCTGAAGCGCATCGCGCCCGGCCGCGACTGGGACCAGCCGTTCCGTGCCGAGGGCCGAGCGGAGATCCGCGCCTGCCTGTACCTCGGCAACATCATCCCGAACGTGAGCGCGGCTCTCCTCAGGCGCAGGGCCGCGCTCGCATGCATCGAGGCGGCCGCGGACTTCCCGCGGCTCGGCGACTGGGCGCTCTACGCCGCCATGCTGGAGCGGGGATCGCTCGCCTACTCGCCGCGGCGGCTGAACCTGCACCGCCGGCACGGCGAGGGGGTGATCGCGGGGGCGCAGCGGCAGGCGGTTTTCCATGTCGAGCGGGCGGCCCTCCAGGTCCGGATCGCGGAGGCAGGCCTGCTGGAGCCCGCCCAGGTGGAGGCGATCGCCGCTTTGCAGCTGGAGGAGTTCCATGTCCTCTTGGGGCTCGAGGATGCCGCCGACGACAGCTTCCTGCGCGTCTTCCATGCCTGGCTGCGCGACATCGCCGGCGGCCGCGTGGGCACGCGGACGAACGCGCTCGCCCTCGTCTCGGTGGACGGTGCCTGCGGCGCGCTGCGGGACCTGCAGCGGGCGCACCGACTGTGGGTGGCACCGGCCGGTGCATTCGCGGGAGAGCTGGGCTGCCCCGAAGGCGTCGGGGTCCTGCCGGAGCTGTCGCCGGAGGAGCTTGCACGCTTCTGCAGGCTCGCCCGGATCGAGCGGATCGCACCCTTCGGCGCAGCGGCGGAACGCTTGGCCGAGACGCTCGGGCCTAGCGCTCCACCATCTTGACGACGGCGGTCTTCTCGAAGACGAGCGCCGTCACCAGGAGGATGACGGAGAGCGAGAGGACGTAGTTCACGCTCATTACCGGAATGTAGTCGAAATAGATCCCGTACCTGAACCACTCAAGGCAACTCATGATCGGGTTCCAGGTCAGGTACTGCAGCACCTCCGGCGGCAGCTGCGAGGGCACGAAGAAGATGCCGGAACTGATGAACAAGGGCAGGCCCATCAGCGACCAGATCCGCTCCCAGACCGGAAACAGCAGCCCGATCACGGCGTTGAAATAGCCGACACTCGCCCCGAGCAGGATGATGGCCGCGATGGCCGAGATCACCGTACCGGGATGATGGACGATGGTGATGTCCTCGGTCACGCGCAGGATCAGCCAGGCGATCAGGAGGACGACGGTCTTCGTCGCCGATTCGAGCAGCGTGCGGGCCACCACCGTGTCTATAGGCTTGACGATCGGATAGGCGAGGAGCTGCTGGTTCGAGCGGATCGCGGTGGTCACCTGCCCGGCGATGCCGGCGAACATGCGATACGGAATGATCCCGCTGGCGTAGAACAGCGGGATGCTCTGCCCGTATTGCGGGTGGCTCGAGATCAGCGCATGGACGTAGATGAACGCCCCGGCGAGCGCGAGCGGCTCGATGATGGCCCAGGCGAAGCCGAGCTTGTTGCGGCCGTACCGCGTGCGGACCTCGCGCATGATGAGTGCGCCCACGACGCGCATGAAGATCGTGACCGAAGACGGCCGAACGTATGGACCGCCAATGTCGGTCATCCGGTTGAACGTGCCATGGCTGCGACCTGCATCGAGATTATCGCCATCCTAGCGGATGGAGCGCGTGAAGCCCATCCGCGCTCGGGCTACGGGCCCCGGCGATCCGTGGCGATCTGGGCTGCGAATTTCGCAAGGTACTGCCCGTAGGCGGACTTGCCGAGCCGCTCGGCCTGCCGGCCGACCTGCTCCGCGTCGATGAAGCCCATTTCGTAGGCGACCTCCTCGAGGCAGGCGATCTTCAGGCCCTGCCGGTGCTCGATGGCGCGGATGAACTCGCCGGCCTCCAGCAGCGATTCGTGCGTGCCGGTGTCGAGCCAGGCGTAGCCGCGGCCGAGGCGCTCGACCTTCAGGCTCTTGCGGTCGAGGTAAAGCTGGTTGAGGTCGGTGATCTCGAGCTCGCCCCGCGCCGAGGGGCGGATGGTCTTGGCGAGGTCGACCACCTCGCCGTCGTAGAAATACAGCCCGGTGACCGCCCAGTTCGATTTCGGCCTTGCCGGCTTCTCCTCAAGCGACAGGGCGCGAAACTCGGAATCGAAATCGACCACGCCATACCGCTCGGGGTCCTGGACCCAATAGGCGAAGACGGTCGCGCCGTCGGGCCGCTCCGCCGCTTGCCGCAGCAAGGTGGAGAGGGCGTGGCCGTAGAAGAGGTTGTCGCCGAGCACGAGCGCACACGGTTCGCCCGCGATGAAGTCCTCGCCGATGAGGAAGGCCTGCGCCAGTCCCTCGGGCCGGGGCTGCTCGGCATAGCTCAGGCTGATGCCCCATTCCGAGCCGTCGCCGAGAAGGTCCCGAAAGGTCGGGACGTCGCGCGGCGTCGAGATGATCAGGATGTCGCGGATCCCGGCCAGCATGAGCGTCGACAGCGGATAGTAGATCATCGGCTTGTCGTAGACCGGCAAGATCTGCTTGCTGACCGACTTCGTGATCGGGTGGAGCCTGGTCCCGCTGCCCCCGGCAAGCACTATACCCTTCATCCTGGCCTCTTGATCCTTGGCTGCATGTTATCGAGACGATCCGGCGCGGCGCACCCGCATCGGACCCGGGAAGCCCGGTCCGCGGGTGCTCCGGAGGACGCAAGAGTCATGCCCGAAAGGCGGCCGCAGGGGTCACGATCTCCGCCGCTCTTCGTAGCGGCAGCGGCACCGGCCCACAAGTCGATAAACATTTAGGCATTTTGAACAGAGATGGGTGCCGGAATGCGAGGCGAGGGCGGATTCCGGGTCGCCGGCAGGGTGCGAGATCCCCGGGAAGAACGTCCGCCTCGGGCGGCGTGCCAAGCGGGCAGTGCTGCAAGGAAACCAAACGGCGTTGCTCCCTTGGCGAGTCGGCGGAAACTATCGAAGGTCCGGATCGGGTGCGTTGGTGGAGCCGAGGGGAATCGAACCCCTGACCTCTGCAGTGCGATTGCAGCGCTCTCCCATCTGAGCTACGGCCCCAGGCGCACGATGGGGTGCCCGTGCGGCGAGGCGCATTTAGGGTTCGGCCCCAGAGGGTGTCAAGCGCGATCGGCGCTTCTCCGGGCCGGTTCCGACGCCGCGTTCGGGATCTCTCATCGAAAGTGCGCGTGTCGCCCGTGCTGGACCGGGTAGCGACCAATTGCTATAGATGCCGCCCTTTCCCAAAGCATCCGGAGCCATTGATGAAGTTGGACCTATTCGCCAGCCGCATTCACCGTGCGTATTTCGTTGGCGGTGTCGTGCGCATCGAGTTCGCTTCGCTGCAGGCCGACGCGAAGGGCGAGGCCTCCGCGGATGCGGAGACGACCGCCGAGGATGTCAGCTTCACCGTGTCGATCCCGATGAGCGGCTTCACGCGGTCGGTCGGCGTGCTCCGGAACGTCTACCAGGACCTGATCCAGCGCGGGATCCTGCGCAAGCAGGAGGGCGGACAGCAGGGCGCCGGGCCCCAGGGTGCCGGGCCTGGCGGCCCCGGACCGGGAGGCATGCGCGGCGGCCAGCCGAGGCTGCGGGATCTGACTGCGGACGACGAAGGCACCGGCGGCGGCCAGCCGCTCGTCTGATCGCAGGGAGGGACGTCGAATGACCAATTCAGTGGCGCGGCACTTCGTCGAGAAGGTCACCGCGATCGAGCCCGATCCGGAAACCGGGATCGTCAAGCTCACCTTTGCCGTCGAGGACAAGTCCGGATCGGAAGACGTCGTCCAGTTGATCATCTCCGCCGGCCGCCTTCAGGCCGCGTTCCAGAAGATCGGCGAGACGATGCAGAAGACGATGGGCGGCGGCGGCGGCAGGCCGGGCGGCGGTGGCCGCCCGGGCGGACCGCCTCGGCCCGGCGGGAAGGGCGCGCCGCCGCCGAACCTGAATTTCACGGACATCACGAAGGAATAGTGCGGGCGCCGGCGGCACCGCCGCTCATCCGGAACAGAGTGCCGGCCCGACGGCCCGGCACGAAAGCCGAACCCGCCGCCCCCCTGCAGGCCAGCCGCCAGGAGCCCACGGCCCATGCCAAAGCGCCGGTATATCCATATCGGATACCCGAAATGTGCCTCGACCTCGATCCAGATCACGTTCTTTCCGGATCATCCCGAGCTCTATCACCTCGGCAACGGCTGGAACAAGAACAACAACCGCTACATAGACGACGCGGTGACCAACGTCGCTGAAGTCGATCTCCGCTACAAGCGCGAGTTCATCTACGACTCCCAGCAGGCGAAGGCGGCGTTCGAGCCGCATTTCGAAGCGGCCGAGGCGGACGAGAAGACCAAGGCGGTCGGACTTTCTTCCGAATTCCTGTCGTTCACGCTCGGCAATGAGGTCGACGTCGTGACCAAGGCGAAACGCCTCCACGAAATCTTTGGCGACGACACCTGCGTCGTCTTCGTATTCCGGGAGCAGCTCAGCCTGCTGAAGTCGCTCTATACCGAGATGGTGAAGGGCGGGTATCCGGGCACGTTCCGGAAGTTCCTCGAGTACACCTATCTCTTCCAGGACCGGAACTGGTGCCGCGAGTTCTGTTTCGACAAGGTCTTCGATCTCTATGCGGGCCTGTTCGGACGCGAGAACGTGTGCGCCGTGCCGTTCGAGCTGCTCAAGGCCGACGAGAAGGCCTTCGTCGCGCGCCTGTGCGACGGCATCGGCGTGAGCCGGGTCGAGCTGCAGATGCGCGAGCTCAACAAGCAGGGGCCGTCGCTCGGCGTCTACGAACTGATGCGCCGGTTCAACGAGAAGTTCCCGCACGAGTTCGGCGGCGCATTCTACGAGCCGTTCAGCTGCATGCGGATGCGGACCTATTTCCAGAACGAACTCGGCGTCGCGGTTCCGCACGAAAGGGCCGCGGACGACTTCATCCGCATGCCGCTCTCCAAGGGCGCGCAGCAGCTCCAGCAGCACAATCCTGCGCCCGATATCGACCTCAATTTCCCGCCAGCCTTGGTCGAGCGGCTGACGGCGATCTATGCGCCGTCCAACGCCCGCCTGGCGGAGCAGACAGGGGTCGATCTTGCGGGATACGGATACAGGCTGCCCTAGCACCGGAACATCGACGGCGGCGGCGCGTGTCGCGCTCGCGTGCCTTGCCATCCTTCTCCTCGCGCAGCCGGCGGCGGCTGCCGCAGCCGAGGACTTCGTCCTCGAGGCGGCCGGACGCGTCTGCCGCGGCGGCGTGGCAACGCCGCCCGCGGAGGGCGCCGCCCTGGAGAGCGAAGACCGTTTCCGGCTCCGGGACGAGATGGGCTGGATGCGCCTCTGGCGTTTTCCGGGCGGGTCTCTCAAGGTGACCGGCATCCGGCGCGGGCCAGGCGCTGGCGCCATGTTCTTCATCGACTATCACGAAGGTCCCGCCGGCAACGAGCGGCCGCTGATGCGCGCCGTCGTCGATCAGTCGTGCCGGGTGCTGGGCGGCCGCAAGATCGTCTACCGGGAAAGCGACGGCGCGGCGACGGCGGAAGCCGTGCAGCCCCTCGACGCCGCGATGCGGCCTCAGGGCCAGCCGGCACCCCTCAACCCGCCGGTGCCGGACGGAACCGGCGGCCGCGACTGCACCCGGGTGGCGCTACTCGACAACGGCGTCAACTATCTCGAGCCCGAGATCGAGGCGCGGCTGGCCCGGGACCCGGACGGTCGCCTGGTCGGCTACGATTTCTGGGACGAGGACGACCGGCCGTTCGATTTCGGCGTCCCGCCCGGATCGAAGGATCCACGGGTTTCCGCCTTCTCGCCCCGGCGCCACGGCTCGATGGTGGCGAGCGTCTTCATCCGCGACGCGCCCCGGCAGGTCTGCATCGTGCCTTACCGGTACTTCCCGCAGGACCCGGAGCGGAAGATCGGGGCGATCGTCGAGCGCGCTGCCGCGGACGGCGTGCGGGTCGTGAGCATCTCTTCGGGACGGTCGCGGCCCTGGCCGGACTTCGAGGAGGCGATGCGGCGCCATCCGGACATGCTGTTCGTGATCGCGGCCGGCAACGAGGGCGCCGACCTCCGCAACACGCCGAACTATCCCGCCAGCTACGACGTGCCGAACGCCGTGGTGGTGGCCGCCGCCGATGAGACCCACGGCCTCTGGGCCAGGAGCAATCACGGCGCGGGCGTGGTCCATGTCGCCGTCCGCGCGACCGACCTGCCGGGCCGGCGGTTCGACGGCTCGCCGGCGGAACTCACCGGCACGAGCTTCGCTTCGCCGCGCATCGCCGCGGTGGCGGGGGCGATCGCGGCACGGGATTCCGCGCTCTCGGGGGCGGAACTGCGGGCCGAGATCCTTGCGCTGGCGCACGCCACGGGCGTCGTCGCCGCCGACATCCCGGTCCTAACCGACGAGGCGATCGCGGCGGCGGTTCGCTGACGAGGCGGATGCAACCGGTTCTCAGCTCTCGCGGAAGCTCTTCTGCGCGGACTTGAGGATCGGGTCGATCAGGTAGTCGACGAACGTCCGCTCCCTGGTGACGATCAGGGCCTGAACGCTCATGCCCGGAACCATGCGGATCCGCGGCCCGAGATCGTCGAGCTCCGACGGTGGCACCTTGATCTTCACGAGATAGTACGATTCCCCCGTGGCGCTGTCGACGAGGCTCGACGCCGAAACCGTTTCCACCGTGCCCTCGATGAGCGGCATTTCCCGGGTGGGGTATGCGAGGAGCTGGAGGCGGGCGGTCTGCCCGGCATGGACCGCGTCGATGTCGTTCGGCTGCACGCGCGCGTCGATGATGAGCTCGTCTTCCGCCGGCACGATATCCATGACCGTGGCGCCGGGCTCTATCACGCCGCCGATCGTGTGGAGGCGGAGATTGAGGATCGTCCCCTCGACGGGCGAGCGGACGACGGTGCGCTCGAGCGTGTCGCGGCTCGCCGCAATCTTCTCCGCCACCGACTGAATCTGGCCGCGAACGCTCACCAGTTCGGAGATCACCTCGTCGAGCCGCGTCGCCTTCGCCTGGGCGATCTGCAGCGTGGTCGTCTTGACCAGTTCCGTTCGGGTCGTGATCTGGCTTTCCAGCGAAGCCTTCTTCTCCTCGCGTTCGGCGAGCGACTGCTGGACGTCGAGCACCCTGGAGATCTTCTCCAGGCCGCGGCTGCGCAGGTCGTCGACGAGATCGATCTCCTGCTTGATGAGCGTGAGCGCGCGGCCGATCGCCTCGACCTGGATGTTCAGGCCGCGGACCTCGGCTTCGTATTGGCGAACGGTCTGGTCCATGATCGCGAGGTTGCTTTCGAGCGTCGCCTTGCGCGTGGCGAACTGGCGCTCCTCCGCCTCGACGATCTCGGCCACGGCGGCGACCGTCTCCGCCTCGCGGCGCAGTTCGGCCGGGAACTCGGGGCGGGCGTCGTCCTCGCCGTGGAGGTAGCGCCATTCCGCGTCGAGGCGCGCCCGGCGCGCGACCAGGCTGCGGTGCTCGACGAGCTGCTGCTCGAGTGCGGAGCGGGCCTTGGTGTCGTCGAGCACGACGAGCACGTCGCCGACGGCGACGACCGAGCCGTCGCGCACCTCGATGCTGCGGACGATGCCGCCTTCGAGGTGCTGGATGGACTTGCTGTTCGTGTCGGGACTGACGACGCCGACCGCCACCGCCGCGCCCGAGAGCGGCGCCGTCAGGGCCCAGGTCCCGAAGCCGCCGAAGAAGCCGGCTATGGCGAATGCGCCGATCGCGACGGGCGTGCGGAGCATGCCGCCGAGGCGGGGCCGCCCGGCGCCGGCGGACTGGCCGATGGATCTGGTCATGTTCATTTCCTCAGCCATTGCCGCTCGGCCCGCTCACCGCCTGGAGCGCGATGCGGCGCTGGGGTCCGCCGCCGCGCTCGATCCGGCCCTGGCCGTTGTCGCGCAGCCGCTCCATCACCGCCTTCGGCTCGCCATAGGCCTCGATCATGCCGTCGCGCAGCAGCAGGAGGCGGTCGCAGATTTCCAGCAGCGTCGGCCGCTGCGAGACCAGCACGATGGTGCTGCCCTGCTCGCGCAGCTGGGCGAGGTTTTCGATGAGGGCGGCCTCCGAGCTGCGGTCCAGGAACGTGGCGGGCTCGTCGAGCACGATGAGCCGGGGGCGGCCGTAGAGCGCGCGCGCGAGCGCGATGCGCTGGCGCTCGCTCCGCGACAGGATGAGCGTGTCGTTGTCGACGATCGTCTCGTAGCGGTCGGGCAGCTCGATGATGGCCGAATCGATGTTCGCCATACGCGCGGCCTCGACCACCGCGCTGTTGCGCCCCTCGCGGGTGGCGGGCTCGAGGCGGGCGATGTTGTCGGCGATGCTGGCATGGAAAAGCATCGGGTCCTGCGGCAGGTAGCCGATGTGGCGGCCGATGTCCCCGGACAGCTGGCGGTGCAAGTCGGCATTGTCGAGGCGGACGCTGCCGCCGGTCGGCGCGACCACCCCGACCAGCATCCGCAGCAGCGTGCTCTTGCCGGAGGAGGACGGGCCGAGCACGCCGAGCATCTCGCCGGGCCGGACCTCGAAGCTGAGCGGCCGGAGCACCGGCCGGCCGCGCCCCTGCGGCATGAAGAGTGCCTGCTGCAGGACGAGGTGCCCCTCCGGCCGCGGCGCCTCGTAGGGGACGTCGGCGCGCGCGTCGACGGCGGCGAGCTGCTGCTGGATGCGGCCGCGGGCCTGCCAGGTGTTGACCATGCCCCGCCAGGCCGAGATCGCCTGGTCGACGGGGGAAAGCGCGAGCGAAAGCAGGATCGCGCCGGCGATCATCACCCCGGACGTGACCTCGCCCTCGAGCACGAGATAGGCGCCGGTCGCATAGGTCAGGACCTGGGCGAGCTGGCGGATGAAGCGGGTCAGGCCGGTGATCGACGCATTGCGCTCGTTGACGCGCTCGTCATCGTCGCGGGCCGACCGGCGGATGGTGTCGAGCCGCGCCAGGAAGGCGTCGAGGAGGCCCATCGCGTGGATGATCGCCGCATTGTGGCTGCCGCGCTCGACCTCCTGGAACAGGCGGTTGGATTGCGCCTGCGCCGCCATCTGGCGGTTGCGGATCAGGATGTCGTTGATGCCCGCGAGCAGCAGGAGAAGGATCGCTGCCGCCACCGTCAGGAGCCCGAGCCAGGTGTGGAGCAGGAAGATGACCAGGATGAAGATGGGCGTCCACGGCGCGTCGAGCAGGGTGGCGAAGCCCTGCGAGGAGATGAACTGCCTCACCATGCTGAGGTCGCGGACCGCCTGGCTGCCCATCGACCGGCCGACGAGCTGGCCGTCGAGGCTGGCGGTCAGCACCGGTCGGAACAGGCGCTCCTCGAGCCACTGGCCGATGCGGTTCTGGATCACCTTCTGCACCGCGAGGAGCGTCGAGGCCACGACGAGCGCGAGCGCGGCGATCAGCGTCAGGTAGAGGAGGGTGTCCTCGCTGCCGCTCGAGAGCACCCGGTCGATGATCTGGAGCATGTAGAGCGGGATCGTGAGCTTCAGCAGGTTGGAGAACAGGCTGAACGCAAGCATGACGGCGAAGGCGGGCTTGACCGCGCGCATGGCCTCGTTGAGGGGCGTCTGGGGCGCGGCGCCGGGACGGAGCCGGGGCGGTCTGCGGTCACTCATCACTCGCTCCGCTCTCCCCTGCCGCCCGTCCCGTGGGGACGGGCCGCTTCTTGCCGTTTGCGCCGACGCGCCGTGCCGGCCTGCCGCCCTGCGCCGGGGCGACCTCGATCGGCCCGCCGGGCTTCACCCCGAGGGCTTCCGCGAGTGCGACGACGAGCGGAGGCGTGGAATGGTTCAGGATGAGAGTGGTCTCTCCCTGAGTCACCCGCAAGGCCCGGCTCGCCTGGAGCGCGCGGGCGAGCGCCGGCCAGGTCACGGCCTGCCCCGTCGCGCGCCTGCATTCCGCCGTCAGCACGTGTCGCAGCGCAAAGCCGAGGAGGGCCATCCTGGTCCAGCCCGCGAGGGCGGCTTCCAGCTCGAGCCCGCCGTGCTGCCACTCGAGCAGCGCGCTGCCGAAGTCCGCCATCTCGGTTTCCCAATCGGCTGCCGTCGACGCCGCCGCGTACATCTGCGCCACCGCAGCGGGGGGATCGGGCAGGTTCGTCGCCAGCAGCGTGAGGCCGTCCCAGTCCGCCGCTTCCTGGAGCTTTCGCTTGGCCGCGGCCGCAAAGCCGGGCGGGATGCCGAGCCGGCCAACGGCGTGGTCGAACCGGACGCCCTGCAGATGGCGCAGCCGACGTTCTCCTTCCGCGGCGCGCTTGCAGAGGAAGCGGACGTAGCGCGGCGCGCGGCCGGCCCCGGCGTTCTGCCCCTGCGGCTTCACTTCGTGGGCCTCGAACGGCCCATCGGCGCCGTCCTCCGCGTGCACGCCGCCGCGGAGCATGGCGACGTAGGGAATGTCGCGTTCGGCCAGGGCGGCTGCGACCCGCTCGTTGATGGCGGCGCCGTCCCCGATCACGATCATGCGACGCGCCTGCAGCCGGTCGCGCAGGCGCGCGCCGAGGGACGCGACGACCTCGTGGATGGGGATCTGGTGCGGCCAGTGCTCGTAATCCACGGCGACGCCCGACGGCAGAATGGCGAGGCCGAACACGATGCCACGGATCGGCGAGAGCCGCCCGGTGCCTCTCCCGCCGAGCCGGACCGCGAGCAGGATGTCGTCGGCTCCGTCGCGGGCGAAGGCCCTGGCAAGGCCGTCCGAAACGATCGTCTCCGTTCCGCCGGCCGCATTCTCGCCGACCCCCTCTCTCCGGCCGAGGCGCGGCAGGAGGCTGGCCATCCCGTCCTCCCACTGCCGACCTCGCTGAGGGAACACCACCTCCTGCAGGAGGGATCGCAAGTGAACGGGTGCGCGTACCAGGCGGGCGAGCTGGCGCTGCGTCTCGATCAGGCCGGAGCGATCGAGGGCGGCGGATACGAGCGCATGGGCGAGGCCGCCGTCGTGATCGACCGAAACGGGCCGAGTCGCGTGCGGAGAGAGGAACAGCCCCGTGCGGCTGAGGCCGGCGCCATTGTCCAGCAGCCGGTCGAACTCGGCGCTTCCGGCAATGCCGTCGAGCCGGCCGAGGCTTGCGCGCACGACCTGGCGGGGCCGCCCGTCCACCCGGACGCTTTCGACGAGCTGAAGGTATTCGCTACCGTGGGCTGCTTTGCGCCGGAAGAACATGTGCACTCCGAGAGGCCGGGACGATAGATCAGGTTCCTATTGAAATTCAATCCCTTGTCACGGATTTGTGGCACTACGTCGTGCAGCTCCGGACAGAATGATTCAATTAAATCAATTCTTTAAGCGATTCCGCTCGTTTCGGGCGAAAAGCCGGGCAATCCTGCCAGGTCCCGGTTAGGTCGGCATCACCTCGGATCCATTCGCGGATTCGTGGACAACGCACGTCGACGCTCGTTCGACGAACAAGGTGAGAAGATGGCAACGATGGCAGACAAGACGCTGACGGCGGTCCTGCCGGTCTTGGGGGGAGACAGCCTCCAGATCGAGACCGCCGACATCGCCGCACCTGCCAGTTGGGGCTGGTACTACGGCTGGGGACTCTCGCCGGCCTATGACAGTTGGTACATCGACTGGTCATATGGCTGGCATTGGGATCTTTCGCTCGAGTACGGCTACGGCTGGCACTCCGGCTGGACCTACGGATGGACGTGGGAACTCGACTACGGCTGGTCGTATGAGTACGGCTGGCACTACGGCTGGTCTTTCGGCTGGACCTGGGACCTGGAGTACGGCTGGTCGTACGAGTACGGCTGGCACTACGGCTGGACGTTCAGCTGGTCCTGGTCCCTGGACTACGGCTGGTCGTACGAGTACGGCTGGCACTATGGCTGGACGTTCGACTGGTCCTGGTCCCTGGACTACGGCTGGTCCTATGAATACGGCTGGCACTACGGCTGGACGTTCAGCTGGTCCTGGTCGCTGGACTACGGCTGGTCGTACGAGTACGGCTGGCATTACGGCTGGACGTTCGACTGGTCCTGGTCTCTCGATTACGGCTGGTCCTATGAATACGGCTGGCACGTCGGCTGGACATATGGCTGGACGTGGGACTGGAGCTACGGCTGGTCTTACGGTTACGGCTGGCACCAGGCCTGGGCCTACGATCCCGCGTACGGCTGGTACGCCGACTGGTACCTCGGCTGGGGCTACGACTACTGGTACAGCTGGTCTTACGAGCCGGGCTGGTCGTACGGCTGGTACGTCGGCTGGGGCATCGATTACTGGAACAGCTGGTCGCTTGATTACGGCTGGTCGTATGGCTGGTACGTCGGCTGGGGTTACGACTACTGGTACAGCTGGTCACTGGACTACGGCTGGTCGTACGGCTGGTATCTCGGCTGGGGCATCGACTACTGGTACAGCTGGTCGCTGGACTACGGCTGGTCGTACGGCTGGTACGTCGGCTGGGGCGTCGATTACTGGTACAGCTGGTCGCTGGACTACGGCTGGTCGTACGGCTGGTACGTCGGCTGGGGCGTCGATTACTGGTACAGCTGGTCGCTCGACTACGGCTGGTCGTACGGCTGGTACGTCGGCTGGGGCATCGACTACTGGTACAGCTGGTCGTACGCCTATGGCTGGCAGTACAGCCCCTATTACGGCTGGGGCTGGAGCTGGTCGTGGACCGCGGGCTGGGGCTTCTACCCGTCCTGGCTCTACAATCCCGACGGCGGCGAGAGCGGCTGGCACATGGTGCAGACCTATGGCTGGCACCCGGGCTGGGTGGTCGCCTGACCGGCGAACCGTCGCCAGCGAAAGAGACGAAGCGAGGGGGCCGCATCGCGGCCCCCTCGTCGTTCGGGATGGCTCGCGCCCGGCGGGAACTCTAATCCGTGCTGCGGAATTCTCATCGGATCAGGGAGGACGGTTTCATGGCCAGAGACATCGATCGCAGCGGCTCGCCGCTTTCGGCCGAATACGACGCCGGCGGCGACGACGATCTGCCGGGCATGGACCAGCCGGTCACCGCCGACGACATCGCCGCGATCCTCAGCTCGCCGGGCGAGTCGGTGGGCAGCAAGCGGAACCTGCTGCTGCGGATCCGCGACGACCTGACGACCCGCTCCGGCATGGACATGGAGCATGAGTTCGACAGCCTGATCGTGGTGATCGACGACGCACTGGCGTCGCTCGATATGTCAGCCGAGGGCTACGGCGGCGCGGAAGGGTACGGCATGGACCCCGACATGCGGGCCGCCAGCCCGGAAGAGGAGCTGGAGCGCGCGGAGGACGAGGCCGCGGAGGACCGGGACTAGCACCTGCGCGCATCCCGACCGGGCATCGTCCGCCGCTGGATTCGCGCCTCGCGCCGGTGCATGACCACGTTTCCGGCGAAGGCGCAGCTTCCATGAAGGTCACGATCGTCCTCAACAGCAATGCCGGCACGCTTCGCGGGCTCGACCCGCAGGAGACGGCGGATCGGATCGCCGCCATCTTCCGCGACGCCGGTCATCAGGCGGCGGCGGAAGTGCACGGCGGTAGCGCGGCGATCGCCGCGATCACGCGCGTCTGCGCCGCAAAGGGCTGCGACGCGATCATCGTCGGCGGGGGGGACGGCACGGTCTCGGCCGCAGCGTCAGCGGCCGCCCGCAGCGGCATGACGCTCGGCATCCTTCCGCTCGGCACCATGAACCTCTTCGCCCGCTCCCTCGGCATCCCGCTCGAGCTCGAGCCGGCGGCGGAGGCGCTGGCGCACGGCCGGGCGGTCGCCGTCGACATCGGCGAGGTGAACGGGCGGCTCTTCATCCACCATGTCACGCTCGGCCTTCACCCGCGCATGATCCGCGTGCGCGAGCGGCTCAAATACGGGTCCCGCATCGGGAAGATCCTCGCCAACGTCCAAGCGCTCTGGCTGGTGATCCGGCGCCCACCCTACTTCCGGGCCGAGATCGACGTGGACGGTGTCCGCCAGGTGCGCCGGACCGCAGCGCTCGTCGTCTCGAACAACCCGTTCGGGGAGGGCCATCTGCCCTATGCCGACGATTTGCGGCAGGGGCGGTTCGGCCTCTACGTGAGCACGTCCCGGCGGTGGACCGACCTTCTCCAGCTGACGGCGGCGGTCACGCTCGGGGCGATCAAGGAAAGCCCGCTGCTGGAGCGCATGACCGGCCGGGCGATCGACGTCGTGCTCGCCCGGCCCGACGTGCGCGCCTCCGTCGACGGGGAGATCGTGCGCCTCGCCTCGCCCCTGCGGATCCGGATGCACCAGCGCGGCCTCTCGGTGCTGGAGCCTCGCCCGGGCGAAGCGGAGTCGGGCGCCGGCGAGGGCAGGCTCGCCACGGGGAACCGCGCTCAGCCGACCGCGTTGGCCAAGGACACGCTGGAAGGGGATGCCATGACCCACGAAGAGCTCACCAAGACGGAAGCCCGGCAGGGCGAAGACCGCAAGATGAACAAGGTGGTCCTGTTCGTCGGCCTGCCGCTCGCCTTCATTATCCTCGCGATCCTCTACATGATGTGGGTCTAGAGGAGGTTGCGGAGGCGATCGGGGGAGGGGAGGCCGCGAACGACGATCTCGGGATGGTCCCCGGCCGAATAGATCGAGACGGTCGCCACCCCGAAGATCCTGTCGAGCAGGCTCTGGTCGAGCGTGACCGTCCGGATCGCCGTCCGCTTCATCTCGCGCCGTTCCTTCGACAGGAGCCCGGCCTCGTACTGGACCTCCTCGTCGGTGACGCGGAGCGCGATGGTGCGCACCCTGATCCACCAGACGAGGAGGATCACGATTCCGATCCCGACCGGGACGAGGAGGAGTGCCAGGAGGAACAGCAGCGGATTGCTCCGCACCATGCTGGGATGTTCGTGGTAGAGCACCGCCCCGGTCATTCGCCCGCTCCTCCCGCCGCCTCGGCGCAGTCCCGGCACCTTACCCCGAATCGCGGCGCGAGCCGCCCCCGATCTTTCCCCGGCGCGGCCGTTCGGCCCTAGCCGGCCAGCGTCCTGTCGAACCAGTCCAGCGTGCGGCGCCAGGCGAGTGCCGCGCTCTCCGCGTCGTAGCTCGCGCGCTCATCGCAGTTGAAGCCGTGGCCCGCCGGGTAGACGTGGATGGTGCAGTCCGGGCGTTTCTTCCGGATCGCCTCGACGTCCGCCATCGGGATCGAGCCGTCCTTCTCGCCGAAATGCATGAGGGTGGGGCAGGACGGCGCCTCGTCGGCGAAATCGGCGATGCGGCCGCCATAGAACGCGACGGCGGCGCTGAAGAGGTCGAGCCGGGTGGCCGCGAGATAGGCGATCGAGCCGCCGAGGCAGAAGCCGACGATCCCGATCGGCAGGCCGCGGTCCTTGACGAGTTCGGCTGCCGCCCTCGTGTCGCGCAGGAACGCGTCCCAGTCGAGCGATCCGAGGAACTTGCGCGCCGTCGCGACCTCGGCCTCGGAATAGCCGGATTCGAAGCCGGGCTGCTGGCGGTCGAAGATCGCCGGCGCGATGGCGAGGTAGCCTTCCGCCGCAAGCCGGTCGCAGACGCTGCGGATGTGGCTGTTCACCCCGAAGATCTCCTGGATGACCACGATCCCGGCCTTTGACATGCCCTCCGGCTGTGCGAGGTAGGCGCCGAGCCGGTGCCCGTCGCTCGCCTCGAGCGTGATCGTCTCTCCCATGTTGATCTCCCTGATTGATATGCCGTGTGGACCTCCCGCGCAGGCGCGCGGCTGGGGCGGAGGTATAGGCATGCGGAGCCGTCCTGTCTCGCCTCCGGGAGGGTCGGCGAGGGGGATTTCGCGTTGCCCGGCCGCGGCAAAGCCGATAGGGTCCGCGCCGCTCGCGCCGGCCCAGCCCCGGCCAGAAAGAGAAGCTCTCCGCAGCATGGCGCACGACGATCGAAGCTCTGACCAGTTCATCCGCGAAGTCGACGAGGAGCTGCGCCGCGACCAGCTGAGGGCGCTGTGGGAGCGCTTCGGCGCGCTGATCATCGCGGTCTGCGTCGCGATCGTGCTGATCACCGCCGGCTATCGCGGCTGGCTCTGGTGGCAGGCGCGCCAGGCGGCCGAATCCGGCGACCGCTACATCGCGGCGCTGCGCGCGGCGGAGGCCGGCAGTTCCGACGAGGCGGAGCGCATCTATTCCGAGATCGCCCAGCGCGGCGACGGCGGCTACGGCTTCCTCGCGCGCCTGGCGCTCGCCGGCGAGAAGGCGAAGGCGGGCGCCACCGAGGACGCGATCGCGGGCTTCGACGCCATCGCCGCCGACGGCCGCGTGCCGGCCGTGATGCGCGACCTCGCGCGGCTGCGCGGCGCGCTTCTCGCGCTCGGGGCCGGCGACCTCCAGGGTGCGGCGAGCCGGGCCGAGCCGCTCAACCAGAGCGGAAACCCGTGGCGGCACATGGCGCGCGAGGTCGTCGCCACCGTCGCCTACGAGGACGGCGATCTCGGCCGCGCACGCGAGCTCTTCGCCACCATCCAGCAGGACGCGGAAGCGCCGCAGGACGGCCAGACGCGCGCGACCATGATGGTCGCCCTGATCGATGGCCAGTCGTCCTCCGGCGGGACCGGGCCGGACGCCGGCGCAGCCGAACCGTCGGCGGACCCGGCGCCCGCCGACGGCGCGCCCGCCAACGCCACGCCGACCGACTAGCAATGCGGCAGGAAAGTATGACAGCGACCCACACGGCGCGCCGGAGCGGCGCGACAACGATCCTGATCCTCGCCGCCGGCCTGCTCGCCGGCTGCGGCTCGCTCGATTTCCTCGGCAGCAAGGAGACGCCGCTGCCGGGCGAGCGGCGCCCGGCGCTCGCCTCGCTCGGCGTGGAGGCGGCGGGAGGCCGCGCCCATCCCGGGCCGCAGACGGCCAGCGCCGACTGGTCGCAGCCCGGCGGCAACGCTGCCAATGCGCCCGGCAACGTCAGCCTCGCCTCGGGCGGCGCGAACGCCGCCTGGCGCGCCACGGCGACTGCTGCGCTCGCCAAGCGCAACGCCCGCAGCCCCGCGCCGCCGATCGTCCACGGCGGCCGCATCTACGTCTACGGCTCGGACGGCGCCGTCACGAGCCTCTCGGCCGGCGGCGGACGGGCATGGTCGGTGAGCCTCGCGCCGGAAGGCGATCGCGCCTCGCTGCCGGGCGGCGGCGTTGCGGCTGCGGGGAACGCGGTCTTCGCGGCGACGGGCTACGGCGAGCTCGTCGCGCTCGACGCCTCCACCGGCGGCCGAGTGTGGACCTACAAGCTCGACGCGCCGGCGCGCTCGGCCCCGACTGCGGCCGGCGGCAAGGTCTACGTCGTCAGCGCGACGAGCACCGTCCATGCCGTGAACGCGGCCGACGGGACGCTCGCCTGGACGCAATCGGGCATCCGCGAGACGGCGGGCGTGCTGTCCGCCGCGAGCCCGGCGGTTTCGGGCAACACGGTCGTCGTCCCGCTGCCCTCCGGCGAGATCATCGCACTCGACACCGCCACCGGCCAGCCGAAATGGGGCGACACGGTGGTGCGCGCAACGCGCTCGATGGCCGTCGCCGGCCTCACGGACCTCGCCGCGAGCCCGGTCATCCATGACGGCGTGGTGTACGCCACCGGCGTCGCCGGCCGCACGATCGCGATCCGGCTGGCGAACGGCGAGCGGCTCTGGGAGCAGAACGTCGGAAGCGCGACAACGCCCGCCGTCGCGGGCGACGCCGTGTTCCTCGTGGACCTCGCCGACAACATGGTCGCGCTCGACCGGCGCACCGGCCGCGTCGCCTGGCGGACGGCGCTGCCGGCCGTGCGGGAGAAGCGCTTCTTCTCCGTCTGGGTCGGGCCGACGCTCGCCGGCGGCGCGCTGTGGGCCGTTTCCAACGACGGCAAGCTCGTCTCGGTCGACCCGACGAACGGCACGATCGTCGGCACGCGGCCGCTGTCGAGCCCGTCCTTCGTCCGCCCGGTCGCCGCGTCCGGGCAGCTGCTGGTCCTCGGCTCGGACGGCCAGCTGTCCGCGTTCCAATAGGAGATCGACCGGCCGATGCGGCTCGCAGTCGCCATTGTCGGCCGGCCGAACGTCGGCAAGTCGACCCTCTTCAACCGGCTCGTCGGGCAGCGCATCGCGCTCGTCGACGACCGCCCGGGCGTCACGCGCGACCGCCGCGAGGGCGAGGCGACGTTCGGCGAATTCGCGATGCGCGTCATCGACACGGCGGGGCTGGAGGAGGCGGGCGAGGAGAGCCTCGCCGGCCGCATGCGCCGGCAGACCGAGGCTGCGATCGCCGACGCCGACGTGGTCCTCTTCATGATCGACGCGCGGGCCGGCGTGACGCCGGCCGACGAGCATTTCGCCGCCGCTGTGCGGACGTCCGGAAAGCCGGTGGTCCTGATCGCCAACAAGGCCGAGGGCAGGGCGGCCGATTCCGGCCTGCTGGAGGCCTATTCCCTCGGCTTCGGGGAGGCCATCCCGGTTTCGGCCGAGCACGGCATCGGCATACCCGACCTCTACGACGCCATCAGGGAACATGCCCCGCCGGAGGAAGAAGCGGCTGCGGAGGGCGAGGACGCGGACGAGGGCCGGACCGGACCGCTGAAGATCGCCGTCGTGGGCCAGCCCAACGCCGGCAAGTCGACGCTCATCAACCGGATGATCGGCGAGGAGCGCCTCCTGACCGGGCCGGAGGCCGGGATCACGCGCGATTCGATCGCGGTGCCCTGGACCTGGCGCGGCCGGGCGTTCGAGCTCGTCGATACGGCCGGCATGCGGCGCAAGGCGAAGGTCGTCGAGAAGCTCGAGAAGCTGTCCGTGGGCGACGCGCTCCGCGCGGTGCGCTTCGCCGAGGTCGTCGTGCTCGTGATGGATGCGAGCGAGCCGCTCGAGAAGCAGGATCTCCAGATCGCCGACCTCGTCGCGCGCGAGGGGAGGGCGCTCGTTCTCGTCCTCAACAAGTGGGACATGGTGGAAGACCGGCAGGCACGGCTCGACGAGATCCGGGCGGACCTGGCGGAAACGCTCGCCCAGGTCAGGGGCGTACCGCTCGTGCCGATCTCCGGGCTAACCGGGTTCGGCCTCGACCGCCTGATGGAGACGGTCCTCGCGATCCACGCGGTCTGGAACAAGCGCATTGCCACCGCCCAGCTCAATCGCTGGCTCGAGGCCACGACGGCGCGGCACCCGCCGCCGGCCGTGTCGGGGCGCCGCATCAAGCTCAAGTACCTGTCGCAGACGAAGACCCGGCCGCCGACCTTCTACCTGTCCTGCTCGCGGCCGGAATCGCTGCCCGATTCCTACCGCCGCTACCTGACGAACGCGCTCCGCGACGATTTCGGCCTGGACGGCGTGCCGATCCGGCTGATGCTGAGGGCCGAGCGAAACCCCTATGAGGGCAAGAAGCGGCAGACCCGCTGACGTGGGCGCGCCGCTTGATGAGAGCAGCAGCAGCCGCTATGAGGTCGCCACCAGGCCGGGCCCCTCTGGCAGCCTCAAGGCTGCGATGTCGGACTGGATGAGCGGAGCGGCTCCTTTGCCCCCTCGTCGAACCCAAGGGATGGCCCCGGCAGCGTAGCGCAACGCGCATTGCGCCATCCCTTCCTTGGTGTTGCAGGCGGGCCATGCGGCCGTTCCTCGTTGCTGAGGAATGAGGGTTCTGAATGTCTGAAATCTTTTCGGCCGACGTGATGACGGCCTTCCTCCAGGTCATCATGATCGACCTGGTGCTGGCCGGCGACAATGCGATCGTGATCGGCCTGGCCGCCGCGGGGCTGCCGCGCGAGCAGCGCAACAAGGCGATCCTGCTCGGCATCGCCGCGGCGACCGTGCTGCGCATCCTGTTCGCGCTCACTACCACGCAGCTGCTCGCCTTCGGCCCGGCCCTGCTGGTGGCCGGCGGGCTGCTGCTCCTCTGGGTGTGCTGGAAGATGTGGCGCGAGCTTCGCCACGACCCGGTCGAGGAGCTTGCGGGCGAGGAGGCCCTCGTCGACGAAGACCTCAATTCCGACGGCACCGTCAGCGGCGGCGTGCCGAAGAAGACGTTCGCGCAGGCGGCGTGGCAGATCGTCATCGCCGATGTCTCCATGTCGCTCGACAACGTCCTCGCCGTGGCCGGCGCCGCGATGGAACATCCCTGGGTGCTGGTCTTCGGCCTCGTTCTCTCGATCGCCCTGATGGGCCTCGCGGCGACCTTCGTCGCGCGCATCCTGCAGCGCTATCGCTGGATCGCCTATATCGGCCTTGCCGTGATCCTCTACGTGGCGCTCGAGCTGCTCTACAAGGGTGCCGTCGGCCTGTGGCCGGAGTTCGCCATCTTCTGACGCCGCGGCGCACGGACCCGCCGCCCCTGCGGCGGGCCGCCGGCGCCGGTCAGGCCGCGTCGGGCTGGCGCGGCCTGAACAGCCGGCCGTGCTCCGTCCACAACACGACAAGCACGCCGAGAATGCTCAGCCCCAGGAACCCGGCAGCGAGCGGCAGGACCGTACCGTCGAAGGCCTGGCCGACGAGAAGGCCGAAGCCGGCGCCGAGGAGCGTCATGTAGAAGCCCATAAAGGAGGACGCGGTGCCGGCGATCGCGCCGAGCGGCTCCATCGCCATCGCGTTGAAATTGGGCAGGGTCAGGCTGAACAGGAAGAGGTTCGCCGACAGGACGAGCCCGAACAGGACAAGGGGCGGCTTGCCGGCATAGGAGAGGGCGAGCGCCACCTGCAGCGCCGAGGCGACCGCGAACCCGCAGATGCCCGTATGCGACATGCGCCGGGTGCCGACGCGGCGCACCAGCCTCGAATTGAGGAAGGAGCC
Organism: Faunimonas sp. B44; assembly: GCF_052655945.1. Classification (NCBI taxonomy): domain Bacteria; kingdom Pseudomonadati; phylum Pseudomonadota; class Alphaproteobacteria; order Hyphomicrobiales; family Afifellaceae; genus Faunimonas; species Faunimonas sp. B44. The sequence goes on from NZ_JBQYEX010000013.1 coordinate 66,371, forward strand.
GACCCCCATGACGGCCGCCACCAGGCCGAAGGCCAGTGGGAAATAGGGTCCGAGGCCGTAGACGTCGGTCGCGAAGATCTGCTGCGCCGAGCCGATATAGCCCATCAGGCAGCCGAACATCAGGCCCATCGCCGTCGAGTAGCCGATCGAGACGCGGGTGGTGGCGCTCAGCCGGATGCCAGCGAGGATCCGGCTCATCGAGAACGGGAACCGGTACTCGGGGCGGAGCGTCTCCGGCATGCGGAGCGCGTACCAGCCGAGAATGGCGAGCGCGAAGACGAGCATGCTGGCGAAGATGAGGTGCCAGCTCCCGATCGCGAGGAAGCCGCTGCCGACCGCCGGGGCGAACACCGGGACGATGATGAAGATCATCATCGTGAAGGACATGACGCGCGCCATCTCGCGGCCCTCGTAGCAGTCGCGCACCACGGTCACCGACACGATGCGGCCGCCGGCTGCCCCCATGCCCTGGATCACGCGGGCGGCAAGGAGGAATTCGAAACTGGGGGCGAACACGGCCAGCAGGCAGCCGAGAGCAAAGATGGCGTAGCCGAGGAGCAGCGTCGGCCGCCGCCCGACGACGTCGGCGAGCGGCCCGTAGACGAGCTGCATCACGCCGAAGCCGATCATGTAGGAATAGACGATGAACTGCAGGCGGTTCTCGTCCGCGACGCCGAAATCCTCGCCGATCGGGCCGAAAGCCGGGAGCACGTTGTCGATGCCGAGCGCGGTGACGGCCATCATCAGCGCGACGAGCGTCACGAACTCCGCGAAGGGCGGCACTGACACGGGCTTCATCAGGGTTCCTTCGCGGTCGGTGGGCGGAGCCTGCACGGCATCCGTCGCTGGTCCGTCGAACTCCGGCCCGCGCCCGCGAATGGCGGCAGGTCAGATCGTGTCGGCGAGATCGAGAAAGGCGCCGCTGGCGAAGTCGAAACGTGAGAAGAAGCGATCGTATCCCGGCGCGGCGATCCGCACGAGCTCGGGTGCGATCTCGGACGGGTGGGGCAGGGTGGCCGGATCCTCGCCCGGCATCGCCTTGGCGCGCATTGCGGTCCGCATCGGGCCCGGGTTGACCAGCGCGACCCGGATCGCCGTCTTGCGGCTTTCGGCGGCATAGGTGCGCGCGAGCGCCTCGAGCGCCGCCTTGGAGACCGAATAGGGCCCCCAGAACGGCCGGCAGTTCTGCGCCGCGCCGGAGGTCAGGAAGATAGCGCGGGCGGCGTCGGATCGGCGCAGGAGCGGGTCGAACGAGCGGATGAGGCGCCAGTTGGCGGTCACGTTCACGGCCATGACCTCGTCCCAGACCTTGGGCGAGACGTGCCCGAGCGGCGAGAGCTGCCCGAGCACGCCGGCATTGGCGAGCAGGACGTCGAGCCTGCCCCAGCGCTCGAAGATCGCGGCGCCGAGGCGGTCGATGCCGGCATGGTCGGTGAGGTCGAGCGGCACGAGGGTCGCCGCGCCGCCGGCGGCCTTGATCTCGTCGTCGAGCTCCTCGAGCCCGCCCACGGTCCTGGCGACCGCGAGCACGTGCGCGCCGGCCGCGGCGAAGGCCTTGGCCGCGAAATAGCCGATCCCGCGCGAGGCGCCGGTGACGACGGCGACCCGGTCCCGAAGCACCTGCTCCGCCATCAGGCCGACTCGGCGAGGATGTTGAGGTGGCGCACCTCGCCGCGGTTCTCGTGGTCCGTCAGGCGCGCCGGGTACTCGCCGGTGAAGCAGGCGTCGCAATATTGCGGGGCGAGCGCGTTCCGCCCCTCCTCGCCGACCGCGCGGTAGAGGCCGTCGAGGGAGAGGAAGGCGAGGCTGTCGACGCGGATGAACTCGGCCATGTCGGCGATCGACATGCGGGAGGCGAGCAGCTTCGACTTCTCCGGCGTGTCGACGCCGTAGAAGCAGGGATTGGTGGTCGGCGGGCTCGCGATCCGCATGTGCACCTCGGCCGCGCCGGCATCCCGCACCATCTGCACGATCTTCACGGAGGTCGTGCCGCGTACGATCGAATCGTCGACGAGAACGACGCGTTTGCCTTTCAGGATCGCGCTGTTGGCGTTGTGCTTGAGCTTCACGCCCATGTGGCGGATCGAGTCGGTCGGCTCGATGAAGGTCCGGCCGATATAGTGGTTGCGGATGATGCCGAGCTCGAAGGGGATGCCGCTCGCCTCCGCGAAGCCGATCGCGGCCGGCGTCCCGGAATCCGGCACCGGCACGATGACGTCGGCGTCGGCCGGCGATTCGCGGGCGAGCTCGGCGCCGATGCGCTTGCGCACCTCGTAGACGCTGGTGCCTTCCACGAGCGAATCGGGACGCGCGAAATAGACGTGCTCGAAGATGCAGAAGCGCGACGGCTTGGGCTGGAACGGCTTCATCGATTCGATGCCGTGGTCGGTGATGACCACCATCTCGCCGGGCTCGATCTCGCGCACGAGGCGGGCCCCGATGATGTCGAGGGCGCAGCTCTCCGAGGCGAGCACCATGGAGCCGTCGAGGTCGCCGAGGACGAGCGGCCGGACGCCGAGCGGGTCGCGGCAGCCGATCATCTTCTTCTCGGTGAGGGCGACCAGCGAGAAGGCGCCTTCGACCTGCGCGAGCGCTTCGACGAGCTTGTCGACGAGCTGGCTGCGCTGGCTGGTGGCGATCAGATGGAGGATCGTCTCCGTGTCGGAGGTCGACTGGAAGATCGAGCCGCGCCGCTGCAGCATGCGCTGGAGCGTGCGGGCGTTGGTGATGTTGCCGTTGTGGGCGACGGCGAAGCCGCCGCCGGCGAACTCCGCGAAGAGGGGCTGGACGTTGCGGAGCACAGGCGCACCGGTCGTGGAATAGCGGTTGTGGCCGATGGCGCGGTTGCCCTTCAGCCGCTCGATGACGGCGGGCTTGGTGAAATTGTCGCCGACGAGGCCGATGTGCCGCTCGCTCCAGAACTGGCGCCCGTCGAAGGAGACGATGCCGGCCGCCTCCTGGCCGCGGTGCTGCAAGGCGTGCAGGCCGAGCGCGGTGAGCGCTGCCGCCTGCGCATGGCCGTAGATGCCGAAGACCCCGCACTCCTCGTGCAGCTTGTCGTCATCGAACGGTGTGGCGGGCCAGTCGTGCATGGCGAGCTCCCTACTGGCCCTGGCCCGAGCGAAGCTGCCGGTCGAGCGCGTTCTGGTCGTCCTCCGCGATGCCGGGCTCGGCGCCGGGCTCCTCGGCGGTGCGGGGCACCTCGGTCGGCTCCTCGCCGCGCAGGCGCTCCATGATCTCCGCTTCCGGGTCCTCGGGCAGGGCGGCGAGCAGGTCGTTGCCGATCGAATCGAGCCACGGCTTGGTGCGGGCGTCGGAGATCCAGGGCGGCTGCTTGTCCGGCGCGATGAAGAAGTTGAGGAAGAGGACAGCGATCACGACCAGGACGAGGCCGCGGCCGGCGCCGAAGATGAAGCCCAGGGTGCGGTCGAGCGGGCCGGCCTTGGAATCGAGGATGAAGTCGGAAATGCGCATCGTGATCAGCGAGACGACGAGCAGCGTGACGAAGAAGATGGCGACGACGGTGACGCCGAGCGCGAGGTTCTTGTCGTCGATGTACTGCTGCACGTAGGGCAGCAGGTCCTCCCAGAGGAAATAGGTGGCGGCCGCGGCGGCGACCCAGGAGGCGATCGAGAAGACCTCCCGCGTGAAGCCGCGGATCATGGCCAAGGCCGCCGAAACCAGCATGATCGCGACCAGGATGCCGTCGAGGACCGTGAAGGGCATTCAGGAAGTCTCCAGCAAGCCGCCGACCGCTGCAGCGAGCCTCAGCGGTCCGACGCGGCGGATGACCGCGCGCGGGCCTGGCCCGCCGCGATCGCAGCGACGATGTCGGCGAGGGTGGTAACGGGATGGAGTGCCAGTGTCGAGCATTCCACGTCACCTCCGCCCGCGGGCAGGATCGCCCGGTTGAACCCCAGCTTCTCGGCCTCCTTGAGGCGCAGGCCGGTTTGAGCCACCGGCCTGACCGAGCCGGACAGGCTGACCTCGCCGAAATAGACCGTCTCGCGCGGCGCCGGCACCCCGGCGCGGGAGGAGACGAGCGCGGCGGCGACGGCGAGGTCGGCGGCAGGCTCGGAAAGCCGCAACCCGCCGGCGACGTTCAGATAGACATCGTGACTGCCGAATTGAAGCCCGCATCGCGCTTCAAGAACGGCGAGGATCATGGCGAGCCGGCTCGGGTCCCAGCCGACGACGGCGCGGCGCGGCGTGCCGAGCGCGGTCTCGCCGACGAGCGCCTGGACCTCGACGAGGAGCGGGCGCGTGCCTTCGATGCCGGCGAAGACGGCGGTGCCGGGGCTGCCGGAATCGCGCTCGCCGATGAAGAGCATGGACGGATTGGCGACCTCGCTGAGGCCGCTGCCGGTCATCTCGAAGACGCCGATCTCGGAGGCCGGCCCGAACCGGTTCTTGACCGCGCGAAGGATGCGGAACTGGTGGCCCTGGTCGCCTTCGAAATAGAGCACGGCGTCGACCATGTGCTCGACGACGCGCGGGCCGGCGATCTGGCCGTCCTTGGTGACGTGGCCGACGAGCACGACGCAGGCGCCGGACTTCTTGGCGTAGCGGATCATGGCCTGCGCGGAGGTCCGGACCTGCGTCACAGTGCCCGGCGCGCTCTCCACCAGCTCGGTCCAGAGCGTCTGCACCGAATCGGCCACCACGAAATCGACCTGCGGCCCGGATTCCAGGGTCGCCACGATGTCCTCGACGCGGGTCTCGGCGGCGAGCTCCACGGGGGCGTCGCGCAGGCCGAGCCGTTCGGCGCGCAGCCGCACCTGGTCGATCGCCTCCTCGCCCGAGACGTAGACGACGCGCTTGCCCTGGCGCGCGAGCGCTGCCGCCGTCTGGATGAGGAGCGTCGACTTGCCGATGCCGGGGTCGCCGCCGACGAGGAGGACGGAGCCCGGCACGAAGCCGCCGCCCGTCACGCGGTCGAGCTCGCCGATGCCGGAGACGGTGCGGGGCACCTGCGCCGACGTGCCGGCAAGCGAAACGAGGGGCACCGGACGCCCGCGCCCGGTCCTCAGCGCCACCGGCGCGGCGCTCGGCGCCTCCTCCTGCAAAGTGTTCCACTCGCCGCAGGCATCGCATCGCCCCTGCCAGCGGGGCGAAACCGCGCCGCAGGCGGCGCAGACATATTGCGCGCGCGGCCGCGCCATCAGCTCGTCCCTCCGTCGGCATGGCGCCGGGCCGCCCGCCGGCTGAGGCCGGTCAGGAGCTCGTAGGCGATCGTGCCGGCGTCCGCGGCGACGTCGTCGATCGGCATGCAGGGCCCGAAGAGCTCGGCCCAGCCGCCCGGCTCCACGTTCGATTCGGGGAGGTCGGTCACATCGACTGCGATGAGATCCATGGAGACCCGCCCGAGGATCGGCAAGCGCTTGCCGCCGACGAAGACCTGCGCCGCCGGCCGCTCGCCCTTGCCGGCGCTGCGCGGATAGCCGTCGGCATAGCCGGCGGAGAGGATCGCGATGCGGCTGTCGCGGGCGAGACGTTCCGCCGCGCCGTAGCCGACGGTCTCGCCGGCGGATGCGTTTCGCACCTGGAGGATGCGCGCCTCCGCGGTCGCCACCGGTTCGCTCAAAGCATCGGGGTGGCTCGCGCCGCCATAGAGCGCGATGCCGGGCCGCACGAGGTCGAAACGGTACGCCGTGCCGAGATGGATGCCGGCGGAGTTGGCGAGCGAGCGATGGGCGGCCGGGTGCGGGAGAGGCAGCGCCGAGAAGCGCGCGAGCTGGACCGCGTTCAGCTCGTGGCCGGGCTCGTCCGCACAGGCGAGGTGGCTCATCACGAGCGCGATCCCGGCGCGCTCGGCAAGACCGGGCGGCAGGGCGGCGGCTTCGTCCGGCCGCAGCCCGAGCCGGTTCATCCCGGTATCGACATGGAGGGCGGCAGGCGCGCCGCCGGCCGCGCTCGCCCAGGACTCGATCTCGCCCCGATGGCCGAGAACCGGCCGCAGCGCCGCGGCCCGGTAGAGCGCCGCCGCCTCGGGGAAGAAGCCGTTGAGGACGTAGATGGCTGCATCCGGTGCAAGCGCGCGCGCCTTCGCACCCTCCTCCGGAAGAGCCACGAAGAACGTCCTGCAGCCGGCCTCGCGCAGGGCGGGCACGGCAGCGGCAAGGCCGATGCCGTAGGCGTCCGCCTTCACCACGGCGGCGCACTCCGCTGCGGCCGCCAGTCCGGCGAGACGCCGCCAGTTCCGGACGAGGGCGCTGAGGTCGATCGTCAGGCGCAATCCGGCTGCGGCAGGAAACGCGTCCTCGGCGTCCCGCCCGGTCGGCTCCTGCTCTGAAGTCGCATTCACCATCCGCCGCGGCCATCGACCTCCTGCGCTTCGGCGGCTTCGGATGCGCCGGCCGCCGTCATTCGTAGCGCGCCGGCATCCGGTCCTCCTGCGCGAGCGAGGAGAAGCGGGTGACGTCGGCGTCGAACTGCAGGACGACCGTGCCGGTCGGCCCGTGACGCTGCTTGCCGACGATCACCTCGGCGCGGCCGCCGAGCTGCTCCATCTCCGCCTGCCAGGCGAAGAACTCCTCGGTGCCTTCCTTCGGCTTCCGGTTCTTCACATAGTACTCCTCGCGGAAGACGAACATCACGACGTCGGCGTCCTGCTCGATGGAGCCCGATTCGCGGAGGTCCGAGAGCTGCGGCCGCTTGTCCTCGCGCGATTCGACCTGACGCGAGAGCTGCGAGAGCGCCATGACCGGGACGTTCAGCTCCTTGGCGAGCGCCTTCAGGTTGGTGGTGATCTCGGTGATCTCCTGCACGCGGTTCTCCGACGCGCGCCGGCTGGAGCCCTGGACCAGCTGAAGGTAGTCCACGACCAGGAAGTCCAGGCCGCGCTGGCGCTTCAGCCGCCTGGCGCGGGCGGCGAGCTGGCCGATGGAGATGCCGCCCGTCTGGTCGATGTAGAGCGGGATCCGGGCCATCTCCTGCGCCACCTCGACGATGCGGTCGAACTGGTCCTCGTGGATGGCGCCGCGGCGGATTTCGGAGGAGGGCACGCCGGCCTGCTCGGCGAGGATGCGGGTGGCGAGCTGCTCCGACGACATTTCCAGCGAGTAGAAGCCGACGATGCCGCCGTCGACCGTCTTGATCGAGCCGTCGGGCTGCTGCTCGCCGCGCCAGGCGCGCGCGATGTTGTAGGCGATGTTGGTGGCGAGCGAGGTCTTGCCCATGCCGGGCCGGCCGGCGAGCACGATGAGGTCGGAGGATTGCAGCCCGCCCATAAGGCGGTCGAGATCCTCCAGCCCGGTCGCGACCCCCGAGAGATGGCCGGCGCGCTTGAAGGCGGCGCCGGCCATGTCGATCGCCGCCTTCAGCGCCTCGGTGAAGCTCTGGAAGCCGCCATTGTAACGGCCCGTCTCGGCGAGTTCGAAGAGCCGGCGCTCGGCGTCCTCGATCTGCTCGCGCGGCGGCATGTCCACGGGCGCGTCATAGGCGACGTTGACCATCTCCTCGCCGATCGAGACCAGCGCCCGCCGGATCGCCAGGTCGTAGATGGCGCGGCCGTAATCCTCGGCATTGATGATCGTCGTAGCCTCGTAGGCGAGCCGCCCGAGATACTCGGCGACGGTGATGTCGCCGACCGATTCCCGCTCCTTGAGGAACGACTTGATCGTGCGCGGATCGGCTACCTTGCCCATCCGGATGAGCTGCGACGCCTTCTCGTAGATCTGCCGGTGCAGCGGATCGTAGAAATGGACCGGCTCGAGGAAATCCGAGACGCGGTAGAACGCCTCGTTGTTGATGAGGATCGCGCCGAGCAGCGCCTGCTCCACCTCGATGTTGTGCGGGCTCTGCCTGGGGAGCGGCTCGACGGGAACGAGGGCGTGGGCGGCAAGGGTCATCGGAACCATGTCAATGCGATCGGAACGGCAGGTGCCCGGTTGATATCGTCCGCGCCGTCATCGGCCCAGCGAAACATCGGCCCCGGGCGCGGTCTCGCCCGCTATTCAACCATCGACCCGTTTCGTTCGAAGGAGGCTTGATTCGTCACTCGCCGGCAAGGCGGAGCGATTCGCCGCGATCCCGCACGTCCTCGAGCGCGCGCTCCGCGAGGCCGATGTAGTCGCGCGTGAGGGGGACGGCGTCCTGCCGGTGCGCCATCTGGATCTGGAAGACCATCATGTCGCCGCTGCGGAACGCCATCTCGGAGCCGGCGAGGTAGAATTCCCACATGCGGCAGAAGCGCTCGTCGTAGATCGCGGCCGCCTCGTCCCAGTGGGCCATGAAGCGTTCGCGCCAGGCCTTCAGCGTCTCGGCGTAATGGAGCCGCAGGATCTCGATGTCGGTCACGATCAGGCGCGAACGCTCGATGGCCGGCAGGACTTCGGACAGCGCCGGCGTGTAGCCGCCCGGGAAGATGTACTTGACGACCCAGGGATTGGTGGCGCCAGGGCCTTCCGTGCGCCCGATGGCGTGGAGGAGCATCACCCCGTCGGGCTTCAGCAGACGCGCGCAGGTCGCGAAGAACTCCGGGTAATGGCCGACCCCGACATGCTCGAACATGCCGACGGACACGATCCGGTCGAAGGTGCGGTCGAGCCGCCGGTAGTCCCGGAGCTCGAAGGAGACGCGACCGGAGAGGCCGGCCTCGACCGCGCGCTCGCGGGAGACCCGGTGCTGCTCGGAGGACAGCGTGACGCCGGTGACGCGCGCGCCGGTCATCTCGGCGATGGAGAGGCCGAGCCCGCCCCATCCCGAGCCGATGTCGAGGACGTCCATGTCCGGGCCAAGGAGCAGCTTCGCCGCGATGTGCCGCTTCTTGGCCCATTGCGCCTCGTCGAGCCCGGTCTCCGGCGTTTCGAAATAGGCGCAGGAATACTGCATGTCGCGATCGAGGAAGAGGCGATAGAGCCGCTCGTCGAGATCGTAGTGATGGGCGACGTTGCGGCGGGCGCGAAAGAGGTCGTTGTGCTGGACCGCGCGCCGCTTCAGGTAACGCAGCCTGGCGACGAACTCCATCCAGGGCGAAGGCCGCCGCCCCTGCCAGTTGTCGTTGACGAGCAGGAGGAAATCGATGGCGCGGCCGGGAGCGAAATCGAGCTCGCCGGCCATGTAGGCCTCGCCGATGCCGAGCTCCGGGTTCCGGAGAACGGCCCATTCGGCGGCGCGGGCATGGAAGTTGAGGTTTGCCGTGCGCCCGTCGCCATCCCCGATGACGGTCCGGCTGCCGTCGGCCCATTTGACGTTCAGGGATCCCCTTCGAATGGCACTCCGGAGGAGTGTTCGAAGCAACGGGTTCATCCGCACTCTCCGGTCGGCGTGAGCGGCTTCCGACGCGTCGGTCACGGAAAGCTATGCGCCATGTCCCCGGTCTGCAAGCCGTCGAACGAAACCGGCCGCGCGAACGAAAAAGGGCGCCCGCAAGGGCGCCCTCGATGTTCGATCCGCGTCCGGCGGGTCAGGCCGCTTCGCCCTCGCCTTCGGCCTCGGGAGCCTCCTCGAACTCGTCCTCGATCTCCGGCTCCTCGAAGGCCTGGCGGCGGGTGAGGTCCTCGCCGCGCGCCTGGCGGGCAGCCTCGTCGGCGCTGCGGGCGACGTTGATCGTGACCGGCACCTCGACCTCGGGGTGGAGGGAAATCAGCAGCTCGTGCAGCCCGATCGTCTTGATCGGACGGTCGAGCCGAACCTGCTGGCGCTCGATGCTGAAGCCGCTCCCGCTCGCCAGCTCGGCGATGTCGCGGGTCGCCACCGAGCCGTAGAGCTGGCCGGTCTCGCCCGCCTGCCGGATCACGGTGAAGGTCTGGCCGGAAAGCTTCTCGGCGACGGCCTCGGCCTCCTTCTTCGCTTCGAGGTTGCGGGCCTCGAGCTGGACCTTCTCGCGCTCGAAGCGCTTGCGGTTCTGCTCGGTGGCGCGCAGCGCCTTGTTCTGCGGCAGCAGAAAGTTCCGCGCGAAGCCGTCGCGCACGCGCACCACGTCGCCCATTTGCCCGAGCCGGGCGATGCGCTCCAAAAGAATCACTTCCATTTCGTTCTCCTTGCTGTCCCGCCGCAGCGGTTAGGGGCGGCGCCTCGCCGCCCCAGCCTCAGCCGCGCATGCCGCGGCCGGTCACTTGATCACGTAGGGGAGCAGGCCCAGGAAGCGGGCACGCTTGATCGCCTTGGCGAGCTCGCGCTGCTTCTTGGCGGAAACCGCCGTGATGCGCGAAGGGACGATCTTGCCCCGTTCGGAGATGTAGCGCTCCAGGAGCTTGACGTCCTTGTAGTCGATCTTCGGCGCGCCTTCGCCGGAGAACGGGCAGGTCTTGCGGCGACGATGGAACGGACGCCGCGTCGGAAGCTGTGCGATATCGACCATCGATCCTACTCCTCGTCGTCCCGGCGCCGTTCGCGGTCGCGGCGGCGGCGCTCGTCCCGCTCCTTCTTCTGCATCTGGGCCGAGGGCTCGTCCTCGTGCTCCTCGACGCGGATCGTCAGGAAGCGGATCACGTCCTCGTTGATCCCCATCTGGCGCTCCATCTCGGCGACCGCCTCGTGCGGCGCCTCGATGTTCATCAGCGTGTAGTGCGCCTTCCTGTTCTTGGCGATACGGAAGGAGAGGCTCTTCAGGCCCCAATATTCGGTCTTGCCGATCGATCCGCCGGCCGCCTCGATGACGCCCCGGTACTGCTCGACCAGCTCGTCGACGCGCTGCCCCGACACGTCCTGACGTGCCAGGAACACATGCTCGTACAATGCCATTACGATGTTGCCTTTCCTGTTCTGCCGGCCTGGCGCGGAGCCTCGTCGAAGCCTTGGGCGGGCAGAACCCGCGGGAAAGGCCGTGACGTCTTCGAGAGCGGAGACACGGGAAACCGGACCCCTTGCGGGTCCCGCGGGGCAAGCCCCGCCTTCCGTTCAGCCCCCGGCCGAAGCCGAGCGTGGCGCTCTTATAGGGATGATCCGGGCGAATACAAGGCGAAAGGCCAGGTCAGTCGCCCTGGCCGGGCTCCGGGGTGAAGTACTTGTCGAACTTGCCGGCCTCGCCGTCATGGGCCTTGGCGTCCTCGGGCGGCTCGCGCTTCACGGTGATGTTCGGCCACTTGTCGGCATAATCGGCGTTGAGCGCGAGCCAT